>JABBOG010000116.1 GCA_019351975.1 Acidobacteriota bacterium | reverse complement strand
AGGGTCTGCGGTTTGCGATTCGTGAAGGCGGCAGAACGGTTGGCGCCGGCACGATCAGCGAGATCATCAAGTAGGTCCTGCGCGGACGGCGAGGGGCGCTTCGCGCTGCTCGTTCGGAGGCGCACAGCAAAGGTAAGGCGGCGGGCTTCGGCCCGCCACTTTTCTTTGCGGCGACATCTGGAGGTAGCAGGTAGATTGAAGCAGCAGGTAGATTGTTGTGGCATGCTCTTTCTGAAAGGAATACGACGGATGACTGCCAACCTCTCCGTGGAGCAATCATGTAAAATCGGTGATGAATCATTGTCCGAGCCTTCGACTTTTCCGGCCTCTGGTAGTCGGAATGGAAGACATACAAAGCAAGTATGGAAGGCCGTTGCTCTATATTATGCAATTGCTTGTGGATTCACATGGATTGTCTGGATACCGTTGGTTCTCGGCCCAGACGGCCTAAAGGTGATAAAGACCGCCGTATCGCTTCCGATTTTCGCCTGTATTGGGACCTTGGGTCCGTTTCTAGGCTGTTTTATCAGCCATCGTGTGCAAACAGGTAACTGGCGAGCTGTTCGCTTGTTTCCGCGGAGCCGCTTGCAGATGATCTGGCTTTTGCTTGGCCCGTTGCTTGTACTGTTTTGTTTCTTTTTCGTCTACCCCGCGCTGCTTTCGAAGGGTGGGCCGGAGGCATGGCATTGGCATGGGGGGGTTCTAGTTGGTATTTGGGTGCCAATGTTCAATTACAACCTGTTCGGCGGACCGCTGTTTGAAGAGTTCGGATGGCGGGGTTTTCTTCAGGCGCGGCTACAGGAGATAATGCCGCCTTGGATTGCAGCGACCTGTGTAGCAATTATGTGGGCGGCATGGCACCTACCGCTGTTTGTGGTTGCATGGAGCAGTGCCTCGCCATTTACTTTTCTATTCATTTTGCTCGGCCTTGCGGCGATCATGGCTCTGGCATTCAATGCGTCCGGCAAGGCAGTGGTGGTCGCAATCCTGATGCATTCCGCGTTCAACGCTTCATCAAGGTTCATTCCGGGATTTATGGCAAAGGTGCCGGTGCGCAAGTACCCATCTGAAGTGTTGCTGCTTGGCTTCGCTTTTCTGCTGGTGGCTGTTGCAGCCATCATCCTGACGCGTGGTCGTCTTTGCGCGCCTCGCGCAGGAGAACGATTTGAGGAAGGCTGTTGATGCTGACGTTATTGCCCCTTTCGATTTTTTTGGATTTCGTGGATAATAGAGATGGAAGAGCGTGTGCCTGACCGCTTTGCTATCCCGTAGGACAATTTCAGGAATAGAGGTTGCAGGGACCTTAACCCTGCGTCGCGGCGTGTCGGATCAAGGGTGAATTTGAGACGGCTGCTGCTTGCCAACCGAGGTGGTTGGCCAAACTAGAGAGGAAGTACAAATGCGCGAGATCATTACACTGCAATGCCCAGAGTGCAAGAACCGGAACTATTCCACGACGAAGAACAAGAAGACGACGACGGGTCGGCTGGAGTTCTCGAAGTTTTGCAACACGTGCAGGAAGCACACGGATCATAAAGAGACGAAGTAGGACTAGCCGTCCGGGCGTGAGCGCAGCGCGCGATGCTCGGATGGGCGGTACACAGGGGCGTAAGCTCAACGGTTAAACTGTCGGTCTCCAAAACCGAACTTCTCGGTTCGAATCCGAGCGCCCCTGCCAGACATATGGATCGAAACGTAGCGTGCAGCAACAGTACACAGACGCAAGAGTAGTTCAGGAGTAGCGCATGGCGAAAGCCGCCGTAGTAGAGACGAACGAACAAGGTACGCCGGTGGAGCGGGCGCTGACTGGGCCGGCGAAGCTGATGCAGTTTCTGCACGACACGCGGCAGGAGATGACGAAGGTTCATTCGCCGACGCGGGCTGAGGTGCAGGCGACGACGATTGTGGTCATTATCACGGTGTTTCTGTTCGCTGCGTACTTTGAGGCGGTCGATCTGGTGTTTGGACGGGCGATCGATCAGATGTTCATTCACTTGACGAGGCACTAGATTGTTGGCGAATACGCGCAGGTTTAAGTAGCTCTGCGGATGACGAATTAGAGTTTGGGTTGGATTGAAGGAACGCACAACATGGCAGAAGATTTGGAACAAACCGGGCACGAGGCTGAAGCGTCCGAGAGCACGTCGACGAATGCGGTTGCGTTAGGCGTTGAGGCTGACGGCGATCCTGAGAGTGCGGTTGCGGGCGAGGCTGTTGGTGGCAATGCTGCGGCAGAGGGCGTAGCTCCGGTGAATGAGAACTTCAAGTGGTACATCATTCATGCGTACTCGGGGTTTGAGCGCAAGGTGAAGGAATCGCTGATGAGCCGGGTAGCGGCGTACCACCTTGAGGATCGGGTGGGACGGATCGAGATTCCGACGGAGCCGACGACGGAGATGCGTAACGGAAAGAAGTACACGATTGATCGTGTGTTTCTGCCTGGATATGTGTTTGTCGAGATGGCTTTGGACAACGATATGTGGCACGTGGTGAAGAATACGCCGCGGGTTACGGGCTTTTTGCAGACAGGCGACCAGCCAAATGCTTTGAGCGAGGCTGAGGTCAATGCGATGCTGAATCGCTCCGATGCAACCAAGGAAAAGCCCAAGCTCAAGCTCAAGTTTACGAAGGGCGAGCAGGTCCGGATTACGGACGGGCCGTTCAACAACTTCAATGGCGCAGTGGACGATGTGAACGAGGACAAGCAGACGCTGAAGGTGATGGTGTCGATCTTTGGAAGACCGACTCCGACCGAGGTTTCGTTCGCAAATGTGGAGAAGTCTGAAGAGTAGCTGCTTGCGACAGGAAGCGGCAGTGTTTTGTAGGACGACAAGTTTGGGAGACACAGCCTGGGAAGCTTCACCCGGACCTTCTAGCTCCCCGAGTAGCAAAAAATCAGGCGAGGCGCTGCGATGCAGTAGCCCGCACTATCGAGAAGGATTGAGACTATGGCACCGAAGAAGATTACTGGGTATGTGAAGCTGCAGATTACGGCTGCGAAGGCAACGCCGGCACCGCCGGTTGGACCGGCGCTTGGACAGGCGCAGGTCAACATCATGGAGTTCTGCAAGCAGTTCAACGAGCGGACGAGCAAAGACCCGGCGATGGCTGGGTTGACGATTCCGGTTGTGATTACGGTGTATGCGGACCGCACGTTTTCGTTTATCACGAAGACGCCTCCGGCTCCGGTGCTGCTGTTGAAGGCGGCTGGAATTCCGAAGGGCTCGGGGACTCCGAACAAGGAGAAGCTGGGCAAGGTGACGGAGAAGCAGATTATGGAGATCGCGAAGCAGAAGCTGCCGGACATGAATGCGGCTTCGGTGGAGTCGGCGGCGAAGAGCATTCGCGGTACGGCGCGGTCGATGGGTATTGAAGTCGTAGCGTAAGCATTTCAAGTCAGTAGGTTCAGGCGCAGGGAGAGGTTGATGGTTTCATCAACGATTCCTGCGCTTTTGTTTTTGGTGGAGGGTGTGAGCCGTGAGTCGAATCAACGATCAGGGTAGGCAGGCGGAGCGAGTTCGGCGGCAGGATGTTTCCTTTAGAGCTGATTATCTATTGGTGTAGAGGGTGAAGGGGGAGTCTGAACCAGGCGGC
>JABBOG010000056.1:14523-20903 GCA_019351975.1 Acidobacteriota bacterium | reverse complement strand
TCGCCTACCTCGTCATGTTCGCCATTCCCATCCTCGGCCTCAAGCTTCTCCGCAACCGCATCCCCACCTGGGTCGTCCTCCTCTGCGCCGTCGGATTCCTCTCCACCCTCTTCACCTTCGCCCTCAACGCCTACCCCTTCGACACCGCCGCCGCCCCCCTCCCCTTCGCCGCCAAAATCCTCGGCACCACCCTCCTCCTCAACCTCCTCGGCTACGCCTTCTACCGCTCCCGCTCCACCCGCCCCAACCAGATCCCACCCTCCTGACCCACACGCAACCAGATCCCACCCTCCTGACCCACACGCAACCAGATCCCACCCTCCTGACCCGCACGGAACCAAATCCCACCACAAACCTCTGTCATCCTGAGCGCAGCGCAGCGTAGCCGAAGGACCCCGAAACCCTTCACCGCACCCATACCCCCCTGGCCCTTTCTCACCCCACCCTTCCCAGCCGCCTATCCACGAAACAGGTTCCACAGCATCCCCCAGTCCCTCGCCCCTTCACCCCACGCCCTCCGCCCACGACCGCAGGACGCATCTAAAACCCGGTATGCTTTCTACCATGACCACCACCGCCACCGACGCCCTCCTCAACACCCCCGGCCATCTCTCCAGCCCCGACCGCCTCGTCAACCTCCCGCGCCTCGTCACCGCGTTCTACGCTAATCATCCGGACCCAAGTATTCCCACGCAGCGCGTCGCCTTCGGCACCTCCGGCCACCGCGGCTCTTCGCTCGACGTCAGCTTCAACTACGCCCACATCCTCGCCATCACCCAGGCCATCTGCGAGTTCCGCGCCAACGCCGGCACCACCGGCCCACTCTTCCTCGCTCAGGACACCCACGCCCTCTCCGCTCCGGCCTTCTCCACCGCCCTCGAAGTCCTCGCGGCGAATGGAGTGACGGTGATGATCGACAAGGACCTCGGCTACACCCCCACCCCCGTCCTCTCCCACGCCATCCTCGAGCACAACTCCTCCGGCGCCAAGGAACGTGCCGACGGCATCGTCATCACCCCCTCCCACAACCCCCCCGACGACGGCGGCTTCAAGTACAACCCGCCCAACGGCGGCCCCGCCGACACCACCATCACCAAGTGGATCCAGGACCGCGCCAACGAGCTCATCGCCGCCAAGCTCCAGGGCGTCAAACGCCTCAGCTTCACCAAAGCCCTTGCCGCCGAAACCACCAAACGCCACGACTACATGACGGCCTACGTCAACGACCTCATCAACATCGTCGACATGGAAGCCATCCGAAACTCCACCCTCACCTTCGCCGTCGACCCACTCGGTGGCGCAGGTGTCGCCTACTGGCCCCGCATCGCCGAGCAGTACAAGCTCAACCTCACCATCCTCAACCCCTACGTCGACCCCACCTTCCGCTTCATGACCCTCGACTGGGACTCCCGCATCCGCATGGACTGCTCCAGCCCCTTCGCCATGGCCAGCATGATCGCCAACAAAGACCTCTACGACGTCGCCTGGGCCTGCGACACCGACCATGACCGCCACGGCATCGTGACCCGCACCTCCGGTCTGCTCAACCCCAACCACTACCTGGCTGTGTGTATTCAATACCTCTTCACGCATCGACCCGAGTGGTCCGCCAGCGTCGGCATCGGCAAGACGCTAGTCTCCTCCAGCATCATCGACCGCGTCGCCAAGGGCCTCAACCGCCCCATGCTGGAAGTGCCAGTGGGTTTTAAGTGGTTTGTAGACGGCCTGATCGACGGCTCCCTCGGCTTCGTCGGCGAAGAGTCCGCCGGCGCCACCTTCCTCCGCCGCAACGGCTCCGTCTGGACCACCGACAAAGACGGCCTGATCTGCGGCCTCCTCGCAGCCGAAATGACAGCCGTCACCGGCAAAGATCCCGGCCTCCTCTACAAAGACCTCACCGCCCGCTACGGCGACCCCACCTACCAGCGCATCGACGCCCCCGCCACCCCCGACCAGAAAGCCAAGCTCGCCAAACTCTCTCCCTTGCAGGTCACCGCCCAAACCCTCGCCGGTGAACCCATCACCTCCATCCTCACCGAAGCCCCCGGCAACAAAGCCTCCATCGGCGGCCTCAAAGTCACCACCGAAAACGGTTGGTTCGCCGCCCGCCCCTCCGGCACCGAAGACGTCTACAAGATCTACGCCGAAAGCTTCAACGGCCCCACCCACCTCACCCAAATCCAAACCGAAGCCAAAACCCTCGTCACCTCCGCCATCGCGTAGAGAGCCTCTGCACAAGCATTCGCCTAGGAAACCTCTGAACAAGCCCTGGTTTTGAAGGGGACGGGCTTTAGCCCGTCCGTAAACCTCTCGCAACAGAGCGGCTTTAGCCGCGGAGGGAAAGGGCGGGGACTCAGTCGAAGGTTCAGATCCCTCTAGCAAACCATTTTCATTTACTGTCTCTTATCTGTCCCGTAGGCTACATGCATGCATTACTCGCAGATCATCACGATGGAGCCCGGAAAGCGCAGCGGCAATCCCTGCATACGCGGTCTGCGCATCACCGTTGCCGACGTGCTCGGATACCTCGCCTCCGGTATGAGCCACGGGGAGATCCTCCGCGACTTCCCATACCTCCGCGAAGAGGACATCCTCGCCAGCCTCGCATTCGCCGCAGATCGCGAGCGTAAACTTGAGACCTTAGCGGCGTGAAGCTACTGCTCGACGAGGACCTGTCGGTTCGTTTGATGGATGTTCTGTCGGGCTTGTACCCAGGTTCGCAACATGTTCAGAACATCAATCTAGGCGGCTCTGAGGATAGCGCAGTCTGGGACTATGCCAAACAGCATGGTTCACCATCGTCTCCAAGGATTCTGATTTTGCCGAGCGTAGCGTACTTGAGATCGACCCACCGAAGATCATCTGGATCCGTCTTGGTAATTGCTCGACAGCGCCAGTAGAAGAATTGCTCCGCTCCGCACACGACACCATCCTCACCTTCGTTGAGGAAGATGAAGAAACTTGCCTGCTGCTTGGTCGCGCCGAATCTGTGCAACGCTGATCATGGAACTCACATCAGACTCGCGAGTTTGCCCCATGCCAGCGTTCGCTACCTTCTGTAGTGACTTCCCTCGCCACGCCGCCACACCACACCCACCACCACCGAACCTCCCCGATCCGCACCCTCGTCCAAACAGATGCAGCATCAGCGCCACCTCTCGCGCTCATGCACGGAGCCACCCATGCTACGCCCATCCATCATCGCTCTCGCCTGCCTCGCCCTCGCCATCACCAACGCCCCACAAGCCCGCGCGCAAAAGCTACAGCCCGCGCCCACAATCTTCACCATCACCGCCGGCCTCACCCTGCCCATCGAAATCCTGCACAACCTCCAGGCCGGCATCGCCACCCCCAACCAGCGCATCGTCGGCGAGATCATCCAGCGCGTCCCCATCAGCTCCGACACCTACCTCCCTCGCGGCACAAAGGTCTTCGGCACCGTCGTCTCCTCCAGGGCCGCCGCCTCCGGCCATCCTGCCGTCCTCACCCTCGCCTTCAACAAGCTCAAATACCACGGCATCACCGTACCCATCCGCACTGAAACCCTCGCCGTCGCCAACGTCACCAACGTCGGCTCCACCTACTCCCCAGCCGTCTACGCCACCGCCGGCGACGGAGGCCCCTCCGGCTGGACCACCCGCCTCGTCGGCGGCGACGAAGTCTTTCGCACCGGATGGTCCGGCCCCGTCGCCAACGGCAAGCTCCAGACCGTAGGCTTCGCCACCTTCCACGGCGTCTACGCCAACCCGCCCGCCGGTGCCACCGGAATCGCCGCCATCCCGCACTCCCTCGGCGTCTTCTCCACCACCGCCCAGGGCCTCTACGGCTTCGACGACACCTCCACCCTGCGCTCCTCCGCCGGCACCACCACCTTCACCTCAGCCCGCAAACTCCTCGTCCGTAACGGCGACGCCTTCCTCCTCGAAGTCATCCCATAATTCCCCTCGCAACCGAGACCCACGCCCGCCGTCCGCGTAGGACTCCGCGCAGGACCTACGCCGTAAACGTATCGAACGCCGTCACCTCCAGCGTGCCTCCAAACGGCACCCGAAAGTATTCAAACAGCAGCTTGTGCGCATCCACCGTCACCCGCAGAAACCCCGGCTCCTCCTGCTCATACGCCTCCAGCATCACCCCCGCCATCGTCGTCTGGTACGGCAGCGCCACCGGAGGCGTCGTCAGCTCCGGCTGCAGCTTGTGCATACTGCGCGCATCGTTCGCATACCCGCCCGCTCCCGCCACTACATACGGAATCTTTCGCGCCCCCACCTTGCGCGAAAACCTCTGATAGTTGTGCACATGCCCGCTCAGCACAGCGTCCGGCGTGCGTCCCGAGATCTCCACCGCCTGGTCGATCGCGTTCAAAATATCCGGCGTCCCTCCGTGCACACTGTCCAGCGACAGCGGCGGATGATGCACCGTCACCAGCAACTTTTTCTTCGGGTCCGCCGCCTGCATCTGCGTGTTCAGGAAGTGCTGCTGGTCCATCCGCCCCCGCGCGTCCAAACTCCCCTCCACATTCGAGTACAGCCCGATGATCGTCACAAACGGCGCATCCAACACCCAATAGCAGTAAGGCTGCGTCATCGTCATCCTGTACGGCGACACCGTCATCGGCTGCGGCGCACAGAAGTTCTGCATAAACCCATACAGCGACGGCTCGGTATCAGGCAGATCGCCCCGTTCCGTATACGTGTCACCGTCGTGGTTTCCCGGTATCGCGAAGATCAGCTTGGGGTAGTACTGATACGGCTCGTAGAACTCTGACTTGTACAGCGTGCTCTGTCCGTTGAAATAAATCACGTCCCCAAGATTGAAATAAAAGCTCGGCACCGACCCCTCCGCCGCCGCGCGGATCTGCTGCTCCATCCCCTCCGCGATCGCCTCCTCGGTCGCCGTTCCATGGATCCCTCCCGTATCTCCAACGCAATGAAACACCAGCTTCCCCGCCTGCACCGCCGCCGCACTCGACGCCGGATCGAACAGCGAAAACGGCACCTTCAGCAGCGCCGGAGGAGCCTGCGGCACCGGTATAAACCGTGTATTCTGCTTCAACGCCGCCACCGGATCACCCACCGGCCGCCGATACTTGCCCACGCTCTCATGCCGTGTCATAAACGATGGAATACTCTCCGTCCGCCTCTCAAACTTCATCGCAAACCTCCCTCACCGCGCACTCATCCTACCGCATCCACATCACGCGTCCATCAAGTTAGATGTACATCCGCGCTCCGCGCCATCCCGTCTTCCAACGCCTCCTCCGAAACCATCATCCAATCCCTCAGGAGGAACGCACATGGCTACCACGCACACATCTCACAACTCCCACAGCTCGTCCCACTCCCTCTCCACAGAAGACCGCAAAGAGATCGACGACTCCAAGTACGCCTTCCCCAAACAACGCAAAGAACCGCTCGAAGATGCCTCCCACGTTCGCAACGCCATCGCCCGCTTCGACCAGGTGAAAGACGTCTCCGACCAGGACCGTGAACAAGCCTTCCACCGCATCAAGGCCGCCGCCAAAAAGTTCGACGTCGATATGCCCGAGACCAGCTGGCACCAGTTAGGCAAACAACCCCACACCGCGAACTCCGCTCACAAATAGCCCTCGGCATCAACCCGCGGGTGGCTGTCCCCAAGCCACCCGCATCTCGCGTGCCACCACACATCACCCCAACGATTTACCCTAGTTCGAGTGGCCCACTCCTCCAACACCCTGCGCAGTGTCTCAGCACGCATCGCCGCTCTCCCCTCGCCCATCCTCTTCATCCTGCTCTTCGCCGCCGTGGCCCTCAGCCACCTCACCCTCCTCCATCTCCCCTACTACTGGGACGAGGGCGGCTACTACATCCCCGCGGCCCTCGACTTCTACCGCAACGGCCAGATCATCCCGCACTACACCAACGCCCACCCGCCCATCCCCAACATCCTCCTCGGCACCCTCTGGCACATCGTCGGCTACCACATCCTCGCCACGCGCCTCTTCGTCGCCGCCGTCGCCGCCACCTCCCTCCTCGCCATCTTCCGCCTCACCCAGCGCCTCCTCGACGCACCCGCCGCCCTCGCCGCCACCCTCCTCACCGCCGTCTACCCCATCTGGTTCGCCCAAAGCACCCTCGCCCAGGCCGACATCTTCGCCGCCGCCTTCACCCTCTGGGCCTTCGCCCTCTACCTTCACCTTCCCGCCGCCCCAACCTCAGCATCCTTCGCCCCCGAAGTCTTGTCATCCTTCGCCGAAGGCGGAGGACCCGCTTCTCTACCCCGCACCTCCGTCCGTCCTTGTCCTCCAGAGTGCCACGAAGAACCCGCTCTCCCACAACACCTCTTCGCCATCGCTACCCTCTTCTCCCTCGCCGCCCTCGCCAAAGAGACGGCTATCG
>JABBOG010000056.1:10317-14478 GCA_019351975.1 Acidobacteriota bacterium | reverse complement strand
GCCAAAGAAACCTCCATCATCGACCCCGCCGCCCTCGCCGCCCTCGAGCTCTATCTCCTCTCCCAGAACCGCACCTCCACCCAGCGCTCCCAGCACCTCCAACGCCTCGCCGCTCTCGCCTTTCCCGTCCTCCCGCTCATCGCCTGGTTCGCCTACCACCACCACGTCACCGGCTTCACCTTCGGCAACCCCGAGTACCTCCGTTACAACGCCACCGCCAACCTCACCGCCGCCCACATCCTCCAGGCTCTTCGCTACCGCTTCATCCACCTCACCTGGCAGCGCAACATCTGGCTCCCCATCCTCCTCGCCATCGCCTGCCTCTTCCTTCCACGCCGTCCCTTCGCCGCTCAAAAGCCCGTCATCCTAAGCGCAGCGCAAAGCGCCCAGCCGAAGGATCTGCCAGACATCCAGCCCGCGCAGCACTCTCCGGATCGCTCTACCCCCGCCCGCACGGTTGCCTCAATCGCCAGTACCCCATTCATCAACACAGCCTCATCGCACACCCTCTCCACCGCAACCCTGCGCGCCATCGCCGTCCTCATCCTCGCCAACTGGCTCGCCTTCTCCGTCCTCGGCGGAGCCCTCCTCACCCGCTATCTCCTCCCCGTCTACCCCCTCATCCTGCTCGTCTGCATCGACATCTGGCGTTCCCACCTTCGCCTCTGGCCCATCTTCGCCGCCCTCACCGCCGCCGCCTTCATCAGCGCCCTCTGGCTCAACCCGCCCACCGCCTTCGCCCCCGAAGACAGCCTCGCCTACCGCGACATGATCGTCGTCCACCAGCAGGCGATCGACTTCGTTGAACAGCATTATCCCCACGCCAAAGTTCTCACCGCCTGGCCTGTCACCACCTATCTCTTCCTCCCCGAACTCGGCTACGCCACCCAATCCATGACGCCCGTCGCCATCGAAGACTTCACCCTCCCCAGCATCCGCAAAGCCGCCAAAGAGCCCGGCCGCTACGACACCGCCATCGTCTTCACCACCCACTTCGTCGCCCCCTCCCTGCGCCGCTATCTCCTCGCCCACCCCGACTCCTACCGCGCCCGCCAGTTCGCCGCCACCCGCGACCTCACCCCCTCCGAGATCGCCGCCATCCTCAACGGCCGCATCGTCTGGCAGAACTCCATCAACGGCGAGTGGGCCGCCGTCCTCCGCTTCAACCGCAGCTACGACGCGCGCGCCCTACCACCGTGCCCGCCCCCGGCCCAACAACGCTGTTTGTCATCCCCGCAGCGTCTCTGATCAACACAGTTCCTTGCGGTCAGGCTCCCCACCCGCCGTAACTCACGCAACGAACCGCGCTTTTACCCACCCACCAGATCCCGCAGTGAAGCAAGGCATCAGAATCTCCCCGAATCCCTAACCCTTAATCCCTAACCCCTGCAACTTACACCTGCACCGGCTCCAGCAACACCTGCGCAAACCGCTTCTCCGTCCGCTCCTTATACGCATCCTTGTGGAACGCATACCCGGCAATCAGCGGAAGCGCAATCGTCGCCTCGGCAAACACCATCTGCTCATACGTCAGGTCCACCTTGCCCCAGCTCGACGCCTCCTTCAGCGTCGACCCCGACAGCGCTCCATCCCGCGCATCCGCCACCGTAATCTGCACCGCATACTTGTGCATCGACGCCTCAACGCCCAGAATATCCGCCGCCACCACAATGTCCTGCGCAAAGTTCTTCGGCACGCCCCCGCCAATCATCAGCAGCCCCGTCGTCGGATTCGCAATCTTCAGCTGCGTCAGCTCATAAAAATCCTTCGCCGAATCAATCGACACCACCGACTTCCCCCGCCGCGCATGCTGGTGCGCCACCAGCCCAAACCCAGCCGAGCAGTCCGAGAATGCCGGGCAGAAGATCGGCACGTCCTTCTCATAGCACGCCAGCACAATCGAGTCCGCCTCACCCTTCTCCGGCGTCCGTCCATGCTGCTTCAAATACCGCCCCATCTCCTGGATAAACTCCCGCGACGAGTACGCCCGCGGCTCCAGCGAGTTCGTAATCTTCTCCGTCGTCTCATCGCACAGCCGCAGCTCTTCCTCGTCGATGAACGTGTCATAGATCCGGTCAATCATCAACTCGCGCAGCTCCGCATCCCCCGCGCCATACTTGTACGCTTCGCCAGCGATATAGTGCCTGTACCCCAGCGCCTCAAAGAAGTCCTGGTCCACAATATTTGCGCCCGTCGACACGATCGCGTCCACCATATTATTCCGCACCAGGTCCACAATCACCTTCTGCAGCCCCGCCGAAATCAAGCTCCCCGCCAGGCACAGAATCACCCCGCACTCCGTGTCCCGCAGCATCATCTCGTAGATCTGCGCCGCCCGCGCCAGGTCCCGCGAGCTGTACGCCATCGATGCCATGGCATCCACCAGCCCCACCACGTTGTGCTGCTTGATGTCGATATGTTGAATCTGCGCCTTGAGAAGTTCTTTTTTCGTTGTCATGTCTCTACCAGAATATCGCGTCCCACCCACCTGCACCCTACTCCTCCGTTAATTTCCTGACCTGCATCCTTTCCCCCGCACCAACCCTGCTCCCCTTCGCCGTAGGCGGTGCCCTTGTCGTTGCCTTCCTTTCTGTCATTCCCGAAGGGAATCTGCTTCTTGCCTTTGCCTTTGCCTTTGCCTTTGCCTTTGCTCTTGCTCTTGCCTTTGCCTTTGCTCTTGCTCTTGCCTTTGCCTTTCTTTCTGTCATTCCCGGAGGGAATCTGCTTCTTCGCCCCACCCCAAACCAATTCCCATCCTTCGCCACCCCGAACCCTTGCCATCCTTCGCCGCAGGCCGAGAACCTGCTTCTTGCCTTTGCCTTTGCCTTTCTTTCTGTCATTCCCGAAGGGAATCTGCTTCTCACCCACCACCACCACTCCGGCCGCCCACATCCACCCGCCTCCTTGGCGCGCAGATGCGGGTACACCACGCTCCCATCCACCCTACAACGCCTTCACCCCCGCCGCCTTATAGATCGCCTTCATAGACTCCATATCCTTCAACCCCTCATCACCCACCGTATCCGGCTGCCGCCCCGTCCGTATGCACTCCGAAAAGTGATCCACCTGCCGCACAAACTGCGTCGGGTCCTTCTCCGTGTTCAGCTCATCCAGCTGCACCACAGCATTCTTTCCATCCCGGAACTCCGCCTTCAGCCGCAGCCCCTCATACCCGAAGTTGTCCACCTCCATCCACCCCTTCGACCCATACACTTTATAAAACCCCGGCATCTGCCCCCCATACGTCGTCGTACACGTCGCCTCAATCCCCGAAGGAAACAGCGTCGTCCACGACGTATTCTCCTCCACCGAATCGAACCGCCCATCCTTGTCAATCGTCGACACCACCGCCGTAAACTTCACCGGCTCCTCGCCCGTCAGGTATCGCGTCGCATTCAGGCAGTAGATCCCCACATCCATCAGCGGCCCACCCCCCGCCAGCTTCTTATCCAGCCGCCACTCCCCCTTGCTCTCGTTGAACCCATTCGCGCTCACAATCGACTGCACCTGCCCCAGCGCCCCATCCCGAATCAGCTTGATCGCCCGCTTCGTCGTCGGCTCATAGTGCAGCCGGTACGCAATCATCAGCAGCACATGGTTCTCCCTGCACGCCGCAATCATCTCCTTCGCCTCTTTCACCGACGTCGCCATCGGCTTCTCGCACAGCACATTCTTCCCCGCCTTCGCCGACCGCACCGTATATTCGCAGTGCATACTGTTCGGCAGCGCCACATACACCGCCTGGATCGCCTTGTTCTCGCGCATCCTGTCCATGTCCTCATAGCTGTAAATCGAACTCGTCGGCACCCCATACTCCGCCGCCAGCCGCTCCGCCTTATCCCTGTGCCCGCTCACCAGCCCCGTTATCTGCGACGTAGAACTCTCCCGCACCCCACGCATGAAGTGGTCCGCAATCCTCCCCAGCCCAATCACGCAATACCCCACCTTCCCCTGCGCCATCTCCTCCGGCCCAGGCTGCGCCGGATGCCCCGCCTGCTCCGCCTGCCCCATCGCCCCACCGCCACCACCCTGGGTGCCCCATGTCTCGCTTCTGAGACATGGGTCCAAACCCTCCCCCAGAACCCGTCCACCCGGCAGCATCCCAGCCACCACACCCGACCGAAGTGTCCATGCTTGCCGGCGGCCACACCGGCTTCGGCA
>JABBOG010000056.1:0-10307 GCA_019351975.1 Acidobacteriota bacterium | reverse complement strand
AGAACCCGTCCACCCGGCAGCATCCCAGCCACCACACCCGCCGCACCCATCTGCGACACCAACCTCGAAAACTCCCTCCGCGAAATCTTCATCCCCGCCTCCCAGCGCCTCGAACAATCCCCCGAATTGTACCCCCAACCAAACAACAGCGCGCCCCTGACCTTTGCCGTTGCCGTTCCTTCTGTCCTTCCCGCAGCGAATCTGCTTCACCCTTCTCAAACCCCTGTGGCCCCATAGAGCGCAGCTTCATCCTCACGGGTTTGGTTAGCAAGCACCTTTACCCGCCACTTCCCCGCCGACGCTCCGAAAACATCATCGCCATCACCACGCCCAGCAAAACCATCTCCACCACCAAACACACATGCCGCCAGATCCCCGGCTTGAGAAACTCAATTGCCACAAAACTCAAGAGCGGCACCACGCCGCACAACCGCTGCCACATCGGCATCTTCCTGCTGCGAACACACATCGTGCTTTCTCCCAATTCCACGCCTGTTATCTGCGTCCCGTCGTCACACTTGCGCTGCGCCTTCGTGTCCGCAGCCCAACCCACTGCCCCGCAATAAATGCCAGCAGCGCCACAATCCGAAACACCGCCGCGATGCTTGCGAATGCATGATCCAGAGGATGCTCATCCACCATCCAACCCGCAGCGATGAAACACAGGCAAGCCACCGTCAACAACCTCACCTCAACACTCATCTTCGCCATACGCCCGTCTCCTCCATCACTTCCGTCCGACGCCTCAGCACTCATCCCGCTGCAACTTCTTCATCTCAATCCCCACCACCACCAGCAACACCACCACCAGCCCCAGCCACGCCCACCGCACCCACTCCCAATGGGCCGACAAGTGGCGCGGCACCAGCGTCTCCATCGAAGCCATCACCGACACGCCCGCCGCCATCAACACCACCTTCCGCCGCTGCACACTCATCTTCCTCATACCGTCCCGTCTCCTCTCTCATCCTCAAAAATCTCTTCGATCCTCGCCCCGAACAGCCGCGCAATCTTGAACGCCAGCGGCAGCGACGGATCATACTTCCCTGTCTCAATCGCATTCACACTCTGCCGGCTCACCTCCAGCTTCTCCGCCAGATCCGCCTGCGACCACCCCCGCTCCCCCCGCAGCATCCTCAACTGATTACGCATCCACCGGCACCCTGTTTGCCCTGTAATACGTCACCTTCGCCACCCCCGCAGCCACGAAGAACATCACCAACTCCACCGCCGACGGCCAGTTCCCCTTCCATCCAAACAGTTGCAGAAAACCGTGGAAGCAAACCGAAGTCATCACCGCCGCAGCGCCCCACAGCATGCATCGCACCACCAACTGCCGGTGATACTCATCCACCTCTTCTACCAGGTAGCGCGCAATCACTCCAATGAACGCCAACACCGTCAGCGTCGGAAGAATTGCGATAAGCAGCAGCATTCTCCCGTCAGGCTTGGCTTTATACACCCAGTAAAAGGCTCCCGACCACACCGCCTCATAGGCCACCAGCACTACCGCTCCACGTCGTATTAGCGCCTTCTTTGCCGCATTCAACTTCTTCCAGCTCCAGGCCATCGCAAACCTCCAGATCCCCACATCTCAGTGTCAAGCTCACTTTACGTAAAGCACCCTTGTCATGTCAAGCCTCCTTGTCAAATTATTTTCATCCCTCACGGCCTCTCACTCCGCAGCACACAATCCGCTAATCCCTACCGCAAACGCACCAGACCCAACCTGAAGTACCCTAATACTCACCATGAACGTCAACTTCGCCGAGCGCGCCCACAACCACAACTGGAAGCTCGACCCCATCGTGCGCTCCCTCCTCGACACCGACTTCTACAAGCTCCTCATGCTCCAGTTCATCTGGAAGAACTTCCCTAAGACCCACGTCACCAGCGAGATCCACAACCGCACCCTCACCGTCCGCCTCGCCGACCGCATCTCCGCCGCAGCCCTCCGCGACCAACTCGACCACGTCCGCAACCTCCGCCTCCGCCGCTCCGAGCTCGTCTGGCTCACCGGCAACACCTTCTACGGCACCAAGCAGATCTTCCACCCCGACTTCCTCCACTGGCTCGAACACGACTTCCGCCTCTCCGACTACGAGATCATCGAGCCGCAGCAAGGCCCCAACGTCGGCCAGCTCATCATCCGCTTCTCCGGCCTCTGGACCGAGGTCACCATGTGGGAGGTCTACTCCCTCGCCATCGTCAGCGAGATGAAGACCCGCTCCGCACTCTCCACCCTCAACGAGCTCGAGCTCGACGTCCTCTACGCACGCGCCAAAACCCGCCTTTGGGACAAAATCGAGCTGCTGCGCCAGGTCCCCGACCTCCGCCTCTCCGACTTCGGCACCCGCCGCCGCCACAGCTTCCTCTGGCAGGAGTACTGCGTTCAGGCCCTCGCCACCGCCCTCAACGGAGACCCGCGCAACCCCGCATCCGAAGCCCGTTTTACCGGTACCTCCAACACCGCTCTCGCCTACAAGCACGACCTCGAAGCCATCGGCACCAACGCCCACGAGCTCCCCATGGCTCTCGCCGCGCTCGCCTCCCAGGGCTCCGACGACGACCTCCGCTCCTCCCAATATCGCGTCCTGGAGCTCTGGCGTCAGTCCTACAACAACGAGCTTCTTATTCTCCTTCCCGACACCTTCGGCACCACCCAGTTCCTCCAGAACGCCCCCGACTGGGTCGCCCGCTGGACCGGCGAACGCGTCGACTCCAAAGACCCCTTCATCGCCGGCGACGAGTACATCGCCTGGCTCCTGCAACACGGCCAGGACCCCCGCACCAAGCGCCTCATCGCATCCGACGGTCTCGACGCCTCCACCATCGTCGACCTGCACCATCACTTCCACCACCGCATTCGCTTCTCCGCCGGCTGGGGCACCCTCCTCACCAACGACTTCCGCGACTGCCATCCCCGCGGCCCCGGCGCAGGACAAGACACCTTCGATCCCATCTCCCTCGTCTGCAAACTCACCAGCGCCGACGGCATCCCCACCGTCAAACTCTCCGACAACCCCCGCAAATCCACCGGCCCCGCCGACGCCATCTCCCGCTATGGCCGCGTCTTCAATAGCCCCATCCTGCCCGAACTCCCCGTCCTCGTCTAAGCCAGGTCAGCCGCCCCAAACCTCGTCCGCAGCAGGCTGTACAACCTGCGTAGCTACTGCGGCCCGATCTTCCCCTTTGCCGCCGTTACCTCCTGCTGCAACGCCGCATTCCCCGGTTCCAGTCGCGCCGCCGTCTCCAGGCTCGCAATCCCCGCCTTCGCATCTCCCTGCGTGATCTGTAGCCTCCCCAGCGCAGCGTAAGCCTCACCATCGCCCGGCTTCAGCCGGATCGCCGCCTCCAACTCCGCAGCCGCACCCGGAGCCTTCTCGGCCGCATACACCTCTCCCAGCGTCCGGTGAACGTCCGCCACATTTGGATTCGCCTTCTCCAGCGCCACCATCCGCTTCACTCCCCCACTCAAATCCCCCGTCTCAATCAGCGACTTCGCATACGCATACTGCAACTGCAGTGCAGCTCCTACCTTCGCATCCAGAGGCTCCAGCGTCTTGCGCGTCGCCGCAAAATCCTTCACCATAAACTGGCTTAATCCCAGCACCGCCCGCGCACCTTCCTCCGACGGGTGAGTCGCCACATATCGCTCCAGCGGGCCCACAGCCTCCGCATAATTGCCCTCCGCAAACGCCGCTCGGCCCCAGTTGAAATCCAACCCCGGCAGCTCCGGATTCCACTCTGCTGCCTGCTCGAAGAACGGCACCGCACCTCGGCTATCACCTTCGCTCGCCGTAATCGCGCCCAGGTTGTTGTAGCTGTCCGCCATCGCCGGTCCCA
Source organism: Acidobacteriota bacterium (assembly GCA_019351975.1). GTDB lineage: Bacteria > Acidobacteriota > Terriglobia > Terriglobales > Acidobacteriaceae > Granulicella. The sequence goes on along the minus strand of JABBOG010000056.1, from coordinate 6,461 downwards.
GTCGCTTCTCCAGAGCATCGGCGCGCACCGCAGCCTCCCTGTCCTCAGCCTTCTGCACGGGCGCAATCGCCAACGCTGCTGCATCCGCACCCGCATCCTTCTGCTGCTGCAGATAATCCGACATCTGACTCTGATCGCGCTTCAACTTCTGCTGCATCAGCGCCTGCGAAGCCGCGATCTCCTGCTTGCCTGCATCCACCTCCCCCGTCTGCATCAGCAGCCGACCCAGCAGATAATGCGCCTGCTGCACCTGATACGCGTTCCGCGAAACATTCGTTGTCAGCGCGATCGCCTGTCGCAGCGCAGCCTCCGCCTCCGCTGGCCGCTTCATGTCCGCATACAGCTGTCCGAGATACAAAAACCCATCCGGGCTCTTCGCATCAAGCGCTGTCGCGCGCTTCAGATCCTTCTCCGCCTCCGCAGCCTGCACAGCATCAGGATGTTGCCCCGCCAACAGATGTCCCAACGCCGCATAGGCCGCCGCATCCTTCGGAGAAATCTCAATCTCCTTCCGCAACTCCTCCTTCGCCTCCTCAAGCTTCGACCCACCCTCCGTCGCCAGATACGCCGCCGCCAGAGCATAATGCAGGCCTGGCAGTTTGTTATTCTCCGCAATCGCTTTCTGAAACTCCCCCACCGCATTCGCCTGAAAGTCAGAGTTCAGATACGCCTGTCCAAACTTCAGATGAAGCTCGGCCGTATAACCAAACGACGCCTCCATCTCCGCGAAGATCTTCGCTGCGCCATCTCCATCCCCCATATCCAGGTCCGCAATCGCCAGCTCATACCCGTGCTCAAACGTCGGGTCCAGCTCAACCGACGCTTCCATCTCCTGCTTCGCCGCCGCAGCCTGATTCATCTTCAGCAGCGTTCGCCCCAGCATCGCGTGCGCATTCGCAGCCAAACCCGCGTCACTTCCAGCACTCGCCAGCGCCCGTGTTGCAAGCAACTTCGCACGCTCCACGCTTCCGCTGTCCAGCGACGCTCCCGCGTACTCAAGCTCCAGCTCCGGTGAATTCGGCTCCAGTTTCAGAGCTTCATCAAAGTGGTTCGCTCCTCGCTCATATTCGCCCGCCGCGACTCGCTCTACCGCCAACTCACCCAGCGCATCCGCCAGAAAGAAACGGTACTGCACCGCCGCATTCGCGAGGTCCTTCTCAGACTGATATCGCTGCGCTGCGTCGTATCGCTGTTGTAGATCCGTTCCTCCCGGCGCAACAGCACTCGTCTGCCCGTAGAGAACGCCGCCCGCCAGGCAGCATCCCGCCACCCACGCTCCCGCACGCATGCCAAAGGTCCTGCTCTTGCCCATCCCGCCCATCAGAAACACCGCACCACCTCTACCAACGCTACATCAAGAGCCACAAAAAAAAGAAGGCGGCTCACAGAGCCGCCTTCTCTCATTCGAACGTTGTCACACCTGAAAAAGGAAGCCGGGGTGATGGAGGATACCGCCCCGGCTGTAACCATACAGGGTTAGAACGTGTACTTGACGTTCAGCTCAATGATGCGCGAATACGGGAAGCCCGTCTTCGTATCCATAAAGCCGAAGTTGCTGACTGTCTCCTGGTTGCCCTGGTTGACCGTCCCGCCATTACCCCGGTTGAGGGTGATGGCCTTCGTGTTGTAGTCAGTGAGATAGTGGAGGCCAATCTGATTGGCTCCGCTGAACTCAGGCAACGCATGATTCAGCCAGTCAAACGCCGAAGCGCGGAACTGGATCGCCTGCGTTCCCTTCAGATGGAACGACTTGTAGAGTGCCAAATCGTTGTCGAAGTACGATCCCATGCTCATGTACGGATACTTCTGACCGCCAAACTGGCCGATCTGATCCACGCCGCCAATCGCTGGTGCCGCAAAGCAGTTCACATTCAGCCGTTGATACTTTGCAAGTCCATGGTTCGGATTGCAGGTAAGAACTGGTTGAATGGCAAGCGCAGTGTCCGTTCCGTAGTATGTCGCCGACCCAATACCATTGCTGATGCCCTCAAGCTTCGCATTCGCTGGAAGATTGGTATACGACTCCGACAAACCAAAGTTCGGTACGCCGTTGCCAAGCTCAGCGGTCAAGCTGCCGCCGGCCTGCCACGTAGAAATACCAGAAATGACCCATCCGCCGAGCGCTCCCTTCACGATTGCATCGCCGTGATGGAACTCGCCAACTGAGTACGTGTAGGACGAATTGAACACAAACGGACGGTCAATCGCAGCAGGTCCGTAGTTCGCACCACGTACCACAAACGGATTCGCCTGTAGTCCGGTTGCCAACGTCTTCGACCAGGTGAAGTTGAAGTCGTACGTCAGCCTGCCTGCTTCCTTGATGTAGGAAACCTGCAATCCGTTGTAGTTAGAGTATTGATTACTCTCCGCCTGAACGACGGTGTTCGTCCCGTACGCATAACCATATGGATGATAATCAGCAGCTTGGTTACCCGTAGCTGTTCCCGTCACTCCATTCGGATTTGTCGACAGATTCTCCGGATTGGTAGAAGTTACACCTGTCCGTGGATCTGGCTTGAAGAAGGCTCCGATTGGAGTCTTATTCTGGTCAGCCAACGCTGTGAAATCGCTGCCTTCCAGCGTCTCACCGTTATCCAGGATCTGGCTGCTCGTGCTGCCAACATACGCAACATCAAGCAGTGTGTTCCACTTCAGCCGTTGATCGATCGTGAAGTTCCAGGCATACGTAATTGGCACGCCATAGTCGCTGCCGTCCAATCCGTTTTGGCCACCCGTGATACCGCAAGGAGGCTTCATGCAGGCTGGTGCCGCTAGCTGCGAAATCTGGCTCAACAAAACACTCTTCTGGCCCGGCAGACTGTAGTTCACCACGGCCTGAGCTGTCGTCAAAGCAGACGCGTAGTCGTTGTACTGACCCGAGAAGCGATACACGCCCCATCCACCGCGCAGGATCGTGTTACCCGAACCCGTTGCATCATACGACACGCCGAAGCGAGGCGAAACGAATGCCAGACGGTTGGGCTGTCCGCTCAGAGGAATCGAAGGATCGATGCCATGCCAATAGAAGCCTGGATCGACCTTTCCTGAGTAGTAGTCGGAAAACACCTTGCTTGGGACGAAGACAGCCATACCTACGCCGTTGCGGTCATACCAGTGGCCGACGTGTTCGATACGGGCACCCGCTTCTACGCTCAACCGCTTGTTCACCTTCCACGAATCGTCGATGTAGACCGCCGTGTTCTGGTACGCCATGTTGCTCACGGGAGCACTGTTGCTCTCCGAGTAGCTCGTAACGTTTCCCATCACGAAGTTGGCCGTGGGGTTATTGGGCGAACCCGTCAGGATCCCAGTCAGAGCGTTGTTGGCCTGACCGGCAAAGCTGTTGATCGCTCCGCTCGGATTCACACCATCATTTCCCTGTAGGTTGCCTGTGTTCTGGGTATAAGCACCGACCTTGATCGTGTGCGCGCCCCATACCTTCGTGAAGTTATCCGTAAAGCTGGGGATCTCCTTGCGAACAAGGTAGTACCCGTTCGGCTCAAACCAGTCGCCCTGCGAGAAGTCGGGGAACGTCTGGTTACCAGCCGAGCTATACGACGGAATCAGCTTCGAAGCTCCGAAGACCGATCCATACGTGTAGCCGAGCGTGCTCTTGTCAGCAGCTGTCTGGCTCGGTGGTCCGAACGGGAAGCTACCAAAGCCCCATGCCGCGATGAACTCGTTCGTCGACGTTGCATTGAACATGTGCACAAAGTGACCGGAGATCGACTTCGTGTACACCTTGCCCACAATGCCGCCGCCAGGATAGGGAATGGAGTTACCCGGCGTCCAGTAGATGTGAGCGCCATTTCCCTGCGCCAGGGTCGAGCTGTACGCCTGCTGGTATGCAACGTAGAACTTGTTCGCGTCGTTCAGGTTGTAGTCCATACGTGCGCGGTACACCCAACCATTGTTGGTTGCAACGATCGGCTGGAAGTAATTGTAGCCACCCGAGATTGTCGCGGGGTTCGCGTTCGCCTTCGGCCAGAAGCTGGCCAGTGCTGCCGCTCCAGGATCCAGGTATTGAGCCGGAATGATTCCGCCCGATGCCGTGGGTGTAACCGATGTGCCGTCGGGCAGCGTCGTGCCTTCCAGGTTGTTACACCAGTTGCCCGTCTCCGTCGCGCTGAAGCCCTTCGGGCAAAGCGCTACGTTGTCCGCATTATCAGAGCTGAAATCGCCCTTCATCATCTCTGGCGAGGGGATATACGACTCAAGGTGGTTACCGTTGCCAGGATTCTGCAGTTCGCGCTCATAGCCGCCCCAGAAGAACAGCTTGCCACGAGTCTTCGGCACAGGTCCGCCAAAGTTGCCGCCGGGATAGTAGAACTTGCCGCCACCCTTTGGCACGCCATTGTGGTTGTCCTGCCAGTCGTTCGCATTCAACACGTCGTTACGAGCGTCAAAATAAGCCTCGCCATGATAGTGCGATCCGCCCGACTTACTGATAGCGCTCACAACGACTGGGCCGTTTTGTACATACGCTCCGAAGTTCGACGTCTGCACACTGACTTCCTGCGTCATCTCAGGGTTGATCGTGCCGATCGAGCTCGCCATGTCGCCTGGATCGAGGATGCTGACACCATCCGACAGCAGCGCCGTTCCGCCCCTGTTGGGTGCGCCGTTCAAGTTGATACCGTTACCGATCGCGCTCTCATTCGCCGAGACGTTAAGATCGCTGAACGAAGAATTTGTCTGCGTGAGACCGCCAGATACCGTCGTCGCGCCCGGCAGAACCTTCAACAGCTCCGTCGTATCGCGTCCAACCAGCGCCAGGTTTTCAATGTCCTTCGCGGTCAGCACATCTTCACGCTGTCCGTTATCTTCAGGAATCATCTCTCCCGCAGCCTGCACCGTCACCGTCTGCGAAGACGATCCAACAGCAAGCTGAATCGCAGGAATCGCCCGCTGATCACCGGCATGCAGATCCAAACCAGCCAGATTGCTCGGCTGGAAGCCCTTCGCCGTTACCTTGATCGTGTACGTCGAAGGCAACAATGCCGGAAACGAGTACAAGCCAACGCCATCGGTCGTCACAACGCGCTTGTCCTGCGTTGCATCGTTGACCAGCGTTACCGTCGCTCCCGGAATGTCTGCACCGGTCGTATCCGTAACCGTACCGGAGATCTGTGCCGTCGTCTGTGCATACGCCTTCGGCAGTACCAGCAAAAGCGCCATCATCGCGATCAGTCCCACTCCAAACCGGAGCAATCTATCGAGATGCCTCTTTGTTCCCCACGACGTCCCGGGTATATGTCGCACCCCGGTCAAGCCGCGTCCCTTCTGAATCTTACCTTGTTGCATACTACCTCCAAAATTTGTACAGCTCGAGCAATCGAATGGATCGTCAGGAGACGTAAAGTGCGTTTCGGCACGCAGACTAATTCGATTTAGCTGCGATCAATTCTTTACACACCGCGCACAACACTTGTCAATTATTTTTTTGAGTACAAGCATCTTTGTGCGCGACCTCAATCCACGGAATACGAAGATGTTCGCATTCCAATCTTCCAACTCATTGATATGCCTTAGAGATACTACCTCATTGCTCGCCAGATGCGGCATCCGTCTTCCCCCTCAATGGTTCATTCCATCAAGTCACCGCCAGCAACGTTTGCGCTCCATACAACTTGCCGCCCTCATAATCCCCTCACCCTCTACACTGGATCTTGCCATGCCTAACCTCGAGCCCCTATGCGGCATCTGGGATGACCTTCTCGCACCATCGGTCGCCGCTCCATCACCCACCGCCGCCCTCGCCGGCAAACGCGTCCTCATCACCGGAGCCGCCGGCTCCATCGGCTCCGCCCTTACCCTCGCCACCCACGCCTCATCCCCCTCCAGCCTCACCCTCCTCGACACCTCAGAGGCCGCCCTCTACCACCTCAACCGCTCCCTCCGCACCTCCGGCTCCCTCCACCACACGCCCATCCTCGGCAGCGTCACCGACGACCACCTCCTCGCCCACATCTTCACCATCCACCGCCCCGAAATCATCCTCCACGCCGCCGCTCTCAAGCACGTCCCCCTCATGGAGCAGAACCCCCTCGCCGCCATCGCCACCAACGCCCTCGGCACCCTCACCCTCACCCACGCCGCGCTCGCCCACCACGCCGAGCACCTCATCCTCGTCTCCACCGACAAATCCGTCGCACCCCACAGCATCATGGGCGCCTCCAAGCGCATCGCCGAGCTCATCCTCCTCACCCACGGCACCCCCGCCACCCGCATGTCCGCCGTCCGCCTCTGCAACGTCATCGGCTCCCAGGGCAGCGTCCTTCCCCTCTTCCTCGGCCAACTCGCCCATAACCAACCGCTCACCGTCACTCACCCCGACGCCACGCGCTACTGCATCACCCTCCACCACGCCGTCGCCGCCATCTTCGCCGCCCTGCACTCCGCCTCGTCCGCATCACTCCTCGTCCCCGACATCCCACCCCTCCCCCTGTTTTCGCTCAAAG
>JABBOG010000115.1 GCA_019351975.1 Acidobacteriota bacterium | reverse complement strand
CGTGGCCATGGTAACCTCCGAATCGGTTACCTCCCCACGAATCCCAGATCGATCCCGGCGGGAATCCGCAAAATGCCCGACGCCTCAATTTCCGACGTCCTGTTGCATATCGGACTCAGTGAACCATCAGTTCAGAGGGTTGAACAGCCCTGTGGAGAAAATACCTTCCACCGATCGCCGCTTCGAAACAGTAGGAGGAGACATCCATCAGCACCGCGTCAATAACTTCGACTGGCCGGACGACTGGGTGTTCTATGACAATCGATTTGAGCTGCACCATTCTGATGAGAAATTACTTCGTTTTCTTGCTGAGACTTTGCATCCGGTTGTTCAGCGCGACCCACAGAAGGTCGCAATACTCGTGGGGGAATTAAACAAAAGATTGCAGCTCGACGGCTGGGAGCTTGCTGAGGCAGAAACGATCTCTGGTCGCCCCTGCTATGCCGCGCAACGTGTACGTTCAGGCGCGGTGATGGCGGTCACGCGTGCCCGTGTCGCGGCAGACGTTCTGGAAGCTGGATGGATGAAACACGAGATCACGCGGATGGAGAAGGCCATCCATACCGATCCCAGCTTAGCGATCGGCACAGCGAAGGAGGTTGTGGAAACCTGCTGCAAAACGATTTTAACCCGCCGTGGACAGGTACCACCAAAGGGTGCCGATATCCCGATGCTCGTGAAACTCACCGCGAAGGAACTCAATCTCATTCCTGATGGCATCCCAGACGCTGCAAAAGGCGCGGATGTCATCCGCATGATTCTTCGCAGCTTGGCCACGATGACACAAGGACTCGCAGAGTTGCGAGGGCTCTATGGAACCGGGCATGGCCGGGATGGCAAGCATCGTGGTCTTCAACCACGCCATGCTCGCCTTGCGGTCGCAGCGTCAATCGCCTTTGTTGACTTTGTTGCGGAAACCTATCGAGAGCGCGAAGATCAGCAGCCAAAGTTACTTGCGGCCTCCGTGGCTTCAGCCGCTACGCCGGTCAAGTAAGCAGCACCAGAGACTGACCCGCCGCGCCGCATCCGTGAGAATGGGTTCGTGACCGGTAATGGGCCTGTTGGAGGCCGAGTTGGATGATCTGGGCTGGTGCGAAATTCTCGAAATGCGGTAGTAACCCAAAGTTGTAAGCGGGCACGGCGGCTTTCCATAACACCCGTTCTCATGCCGTCCGGAAAAGGGTCCTATCATGGAGGCGGTGGATGATGAACTGTGGCTATACACCGCGGTTTTGCCATGCATGTACTCATCATTCCCAACCACAACCAAATTCGCGACCGGAATTTTGGGAGTCCATAGGAGTGTGATAACGTTTTCAACGGCAATTCGAAGCGAGAAGCCGCGAGCCTGCAATCGTCGAAATCATTGACATCATTGATGGTAGTGCTACAAAGAGCTGCTATGCAGATAAACGAAGCCTCACCAGCCATGAGCAGCATCACGATCCGCAACCTCGATCCCGCAGTCAAGGAGCGGCTGCGGGTGCGTGCCGCCCAACATGGCCACTCGATGGAGGCGGAAGTCCGCAGCATCCTGCAGAGGACCCTGAAAGAGCCGGAGCAGCGTCCTAAGCGCAATTTGTATGAGCGTATCCGTGCCCGTGTTGAGCCTCTGGGCGGCATTGAGCTGGAACTGCTGCCGCGAGAATTGGACCGCGATCCACCCCAGTTCGACTGATGCTGATTCTGGACACCAACGTCCTGTCGGAGATCATGGGGCCGCGTCCCGCGCCCGAAGTAGCTGCATGGCTGGCGCGCCAGCCCGACGATCTGCTGTTTACAACCGCAATCTCCCAGGCGGAGATTCTTTCTGGCCTGGCGATTATGGCGGAAGGGCGCAGACGCAGCGAACTTGAAGCTGCCGCACGCGGCATTTTCACTGAGGATTTTGAGGGCCGCATCCTTCCCTTCGACACAGATGCGACTGCGGCCTACGCCAAGATAGTCGCATTGCGCCGACGCACGGGCCGCGCGACTGCGCCGCTTGACCTCATGATTGCTGCGGTCGCCCTGTCTCACAACGCATCGGTCGTCACGCGCGACACCAAAGGATTTGAGGGCTGCGGAGTCCCGTTTGTGAACCCCTGGCAGGTTTCATGACCTGCGATGCCATAGATAAGATCGGCAAAGCTGTGGCCGACTTACGCAGCAATCCGGTGTCCGCCGCGGCCGGGTACATACGCCACGATGAGTTTGCGGTCGGCGGGATATTCTGGTGCAGCGGCTACAACTGGCGCTGCACGGACATTGGCAGCCGTGTCATCACGGCGATCAAACTCGATCGTGAAGACGACCCAAGCTGGTACAACGGGCCACCGTACGGGGTCGCTGAAGCGGTGTTCGACGAATACGACATTGAGGGCTGTACCCGCGAGCCTGCCCCGGACGATGGCGCTTCTGCCGCTCCAGCACCCGTGGCCGGAGGAAAGTCATTGCCATGAGAACCGACCTCATCGTCTTCCCGGCGCCCCGCTACCTGCCAGCGCAGATCTATACGCAGACACCGCAGGCGGCGAAGCGGATGCTGGAGATGCCCGGGAAATGAAGCCGTCTATTTGTTATGTCGCAAGGCGGGCGCTAAGTGCGCTCGCGTTGGCTTTCACTTTAACCGTAGGCGCAGATGCAGCGACTACAGGCTCGTTGCATCTGAAAATCGCGCATCCCGACATTCCTCTGGCTGGAGGTCCTAACCGCTTTGACTATGAGACGGTCGATCCGCAGCATCGACTCCTATTCATCGCACATCTTGGATCAGGGATCGTAACCGTCCTAAATCTTCAAACCAACAGCGTTGTCACCAACATCAAGGGCGTTTCTGGTGTCCACGGCGTGCTTGCGGTTCCGTCGCTCAATGAAGTGTTCGCGACGGCCACCGACCAGAACCGGGTCGATGTCATTTCTGAGACTGATTTTCATATCATCGGCCATGCGCCGGCTGGCGTGTACCCGGATGGCATGACCTATGCGCCCCGCGAGCATGAGCTGTTTATTTCCGACGAAGCCGGGCAAACCGAGACTGTCGTCGATACTCGGACGAACAAGCGGGTCGCGACGATTGAGATGGGTGGTGAAGTCGGTAACTCGCAATATGATCCGGTCACCCATCAGGTTTTTGTTGACGTGCAGACGCGCGACGAGATTGTCGAGCTCGACCCTCGCACCAACAAGATAGTGCATCGGTATCGCCTTCCAGCGACGTGCAATGATGATCATAGTTTGTTGTTCGATGCACCGGCTCGGCTAGGGTTCGTCGCTTGCGATGGCAATGGCAAGCTCCTGCTCTTGGACATGAACACCATGCATGTCTTGTCCATCCACAAAACCGGCAGCGGCCCTGACGTGCTCGCCTTCGATGCTGGATTGCAGCGACTTTATGTCGCCAGTGAAAGCGGCGTCGTGGCTGTGTTTCACCTTAAGGGCAACATATTGAATCTGCTTGGCCGCAGTTACCTTGCCGACGAAGCGCATTCCGTCGCTGTCGATCCACAAACGCACGAAGTCTATTTCCCGCTTCAAAACATCGGCGGCAAAGGTGTGTTGCGCATCATGGCTCCGGCCAAACAATGACCCGTGCCTATCCGGTTAAGTCAGACACCCACTACATGTGGGGTGGACCCATGCTCC
>JABBOG010000114.1:400-3851 GCA_019351975.1 Acidobacteriota bacterium | reverse complement strand
TCACCCCGCGTCGAAAGCCCCGGCCCCACCGCAATCACCGTCTTCCGCTTCAGCAACATTGCCAACCGTTCTGGAGCGAGATTCTCCAGCGACACCGCGCCCTCAGCGCCTTCCTCCAGCGGAGTCATCATCAGCTCCGGCGCCACCATCGCCACCAGGTTCAAAATCGATTTCGGCACCGCCGCCGTCACCAATCCAGCGCCAGTCCGCAGCGCCGCGAGCGACGCCATCGAAGGGGCACCCGCCGTCCCATACGAGCCCGCAATCAGCAGCACATGCCCGTACACCCCTTTATTCGACTGGATCGGGCGCGGCACCTCGGCAATCGCCTTCGAGCTGCCACTCCAGCACAGTGTCTTATTTGGCCCCGCTCCATCCGGACTCACACCTGCGATCGCCGCCTGCACCGCCGTCTCCGGCGAACCGATCTCCGCCACCACCACCGGCCCGAACGTCGTGCCGGGAGTCATATGCCCGAAGACATGCGCCAGCTTCGGCCGCGTGAAGGTCACCACCGCAGAAGCGCGAAACGCCTCAGCCGAACTCTCCTCCAGCGAATCCGCATCCCAGCCCGAGGGCAGATCGACCGCCACCACCGGCACCGCAAGCGAAGCCAGCCGCTCGCGAAGCGCCAACGCAATCCCGCGCAGCGGCGGCTTGAACCCCGTGCCCACCACCGCATCAACCACCAGATCGAACGCGTCAAACCCAAGCGAAGCCACCGCCGCCGCATCGGCAGCTACCGCGCACTGCCGCGCAGCCCCTTCGCCCGAGAGATACGCCGCCAGCACCCGCCCAGCCTCGCCGCGATACTCCGCCTCAGCCGACAGCAGCCCCACCATCACCTGCCGCCCAGCCTCGGCAAGGCGCCGCGCTGCGACCAGCCCATCGCCGCCGTTGTTGCCCTTGCCGCACAGCACCAACACACGAGTCGCAGCAGGATACTGCCGCAGCACAAACTGGGCCACCGCCCCACCGGCGTTCTCCATCAGCTCGGCCATCGCTACGCCGGCTTCTGCAATCGTTCGCCGGTCCGTCTCCGCCATCTCCGCAGCCGTCAATATCTCCATCGCGCCCAACCTCCCCGAAGGCATTCTCTCGCATCGCGAGGCATATGACACCATCGTCAAGGTTGGACGCGCGCTTACGCCCACAAGCTACTCAGCTGGAGTAAAGTCCCTGAGCTGATCGACCGTCTTCTGATCCAGATGCATCAGCACATCGACCACCAGATCGACCATCCCATCGAAGTCCTGACGATTGACGATGCCGTTATGAGCATGCGTATACCGCACCGGCACAACGAAGTTCAAAGTGGGTGTGCCGCCGTTCGAGGCCTGCATCTCGGCCGAATCATCGCCATAGCCCTGCACCAGATCAAGCTGCAGCGGAATCTTGTTCGCCGCCGCCGTCGCCTTCACCAGGTCCACCAGCTTGCGGCTCGGCAGCGTGCTCGAGTCATACAGAAAGATCCCCGGCCCCGCGCCGAGATGCGCCTGCGTCTCATCCGGGCGGTTCACATAGCCATCGCCTGCGATGCCTCCTTCGATCGCCAGCCCAATCTCCGGCTTCACTACCTGCGACGCCGTCCGAGCACCGCGCAGCCCGATCTCCTCCTGCACCGTCGCCACGTAGAAGAGCTGGTTCGGGTGCGCCATCTTCGCCGTCCGCTGCATCGCCTCGAGCACCACTGCGCAGCCGATCCGGTCGTCCCACGCCTTGCCAAGATAGTTTCCCGACCCGTTCATCACCAGAAACGGAGAGTCCGGCACTACCGGGTCACCCGGCTCGATACCCATCGCCGCCGCGTCTTCCTTGTTCTTCGCGCCAATATCCAGATACAGCGAATCCCGCGGATACACCTTGCTCCGCTCATCGAGCGGCACCACGTGAATATCACGAATCCCCGTCACCGCATGGATCGGCCCCTTGCTGCCGATGATGATCCAGCGCTGGTCGACAAGCGCCTGGTCCAGCCATCCGCCCAGCATCTGCATCGTCAGCAGCCCGTCCGGCGCAATCCTCCGCACCATGCCGCCAAGCTCATCCATATGCGCGTCGATCATGATGCGCGGCCCGGTCGAGCCCTGCGCCGCAATCACCGATCCGACCCCGTCATACTTGATCGAAGTCGCATACGGCTTCATCTCTTTCACCATGATCGCCCGCACCGGCTCTTCTGCTCCAGGAGGCCCAGGCGCATCAGCCAGCTTCTGTAGCAGCTCAACCGTTGCGTCCGGCGTCTTCTGCGCCAGACTCATACCTACAAAGGCAAACGAGAGCGCCGCAGCCACAATCGGGGAGACCCATCCAAAGGTTCGCATCCTAGAAAAGTACCACTACCAGAGCCCCCCTGGACAGCCGACCCTCCTGCAGCACAACCTGTTCGTCCTGAACCCCTCGCCCGAAGCACAAGGCCGATGTCGTATATCCCTTCACCACAGATGCCTTGTCAGCGATCGTCCAGAGCGTCCGTTCGCGAGAGGCTGACAGAAATGCCGGCGCACACGCCAGCCAACACCAGGAGGATTTACCGGTCTTTCGCATCCAAAGGCTAGTCTTTGGCCGAAAGTCGGCATCCTAACTAATCAGACAAAGGAGTTTCAATGAACACGAAATGGATTGGCATGGCAAGCAGCGTTGCTCTCGCAGCAGTCACGGTACTTCCAGCGCTGCAGGCGCAGGATAAGACAAAGGCAGACGAGCGCCTGAACGCATCAGCCACGATCATCGAGTCGGTGATGGGTGCTCCCGACCACGCAATCCCCGAGACCGTTCTCGGCGGCGCGCACTGCGTCATCGTCATCCCGTCGGAAAAGAAAGCCGCCTTCGGCATCGGCGCACAGTACGGCCAGGGTGTAGCGACGTGCCGCACCGCCAAGGGCTGGAGTGCGCCCGTCTTCGTCAAGCTCGGCGGTGTCAGCTTCGGCTTTCAGATCGGCGGTCAGGAGACGGATCTGGTGCTGATCGGCATGAATGACAAGAGCGTTCAGGATGTCCTGCACAGCAAGGTCAAGCTCGGTGCCGACGCCTCAGCAGCAGCCGGCCCGGTCGGCCGTAACGCCCAGGCCTCGACCGATCTCCTCCTCAATGCAGAGTTCCTCACCTATTCGCGCGCTAAAGGTCTCTTTGCTGGCGTCGACCTGAGCGGCGATCTCCTCGACGCGAACACCGGCGACTTCCAGGCAGAGTACGGAACCAAGGTGACCGAAGACGCTGTCCTCCATGGTGCGGTCCCCACACCTCCCGACGCACGCCACTTCATTCACACGGTCTCAAGATACTTCGTCATCGCGAAGAATTGGAAGACGATGACACCGCCCAAGTCACCCTCAAACTAATCCACAACGACCTGCTCGAATGGAAAAGTAAACCGTTTCCGTTCCAGCAAACGACCAAGAACAAGAAGCAGACTAGGCTCATCCCAGCGACGATCACCCGTCGCTGGGAT
>JABBOG010000114.1:0-390 GCA_019351975.1 Acidobacteriota bacterium | reverse complement strand
GATCTTGGGATGAGCCTAGTCTGCTTCAGGCCAAAGCCCCGCGCGGATCGCCGCCAGAAGTGCCACCTTCTGCGGCAAATTCAAAACGCTTGCAGCGCACCTCAATCTACTGGAGCCTCGACATCTCGAGCAACTTCGCTTCCATCAGCTTGCGCTCGTCGATATCTTCGAGAGTTCCATACCAGTAGCGAATCGAGCCCTGAGCATCCACTCGAGGTGCCCCGCGCGCATGCATCCATCGCCAGCCCTTCTCCACATCCCATATGCGATACTCCACGTCCATCGGTTGTTGCGCCTCGACCGACTCCACCAGGTGATGCAACGTCCGTTTCACGTCATCCGGATGAAGCGCTTCGAGCCAGCCCAGCTTCATCGACTGCTCTTTCGTCA
>JABBOG010000055.1 GCA_019351975.1 Acidobacteriota bacterium | reverse complement strand
ACTGGAACAACAACTACGGCGACAACCCCGACAAGGCCGTCTGCTTCCACTGCTCGAACCTGCCCAAGCACTTCTTCCGCGAAGGCGTAAAGATGGACTACCAGCTCATCATCGCCGGAACCGTCGGCAAGGAAAACACCCACGGCACCCTCGACGGCACCGTCAAGGCCGGCGACATGAGCTTCGCGCGCTTCTCCACCGACGACTTCACAGGCAGGATCACCGGCTACGTCGGCCAGGGCCGCTTCACCGACGACCCGCTCAACACCTTCGGCGGCGCCGGCGTCGTCGAAATCCCCCTCATGCAGAAGCTCCTCCGCTACATCTGCGAAAACGGCTTCGAGCACCACGTCGCCGCCAACTTCGCCTCCGTAGCCAACCCCGTCTACGAGGCTGCCTCCAACTACCTCGGCTGGTCCATGCACCGCCACGAGTAACCCGCGACGCAGATACCATCAGGGTGGTGCGAGGTCTTAACACGCCTCTCATCACCCTGATTTAGTCTCATAAGACGCATGGTCGCCCGGAAACAACCCGCCGCAAAAAAGTCTCCCGCTCCCTCCTCCTCCCGCGCGCAGCGCTCCTCCAAACACATCCCCGGCGGCCGCCTCATCGACCGTGACGAGAGCTGGCTGCAGTTCAACCGCCGCGTCCTCGAAGAGGCCAACGACCCCACCAATCCACTCCTCGAACGCGTCAAATTCCTCGCCATCACCGCCAGCAATCTCGACGAGTTCGTCGAGATCCGCGTCGCCGGCGTCCTCCAGCAGATCGAAGAGCGCCTCGGCCTCCCTCAGCAGCCGGATGATGACGGCTACACGCAAGACCAGCGCGTCGACCGTCTCCGCGACCGCCTCCACAACTTCACCGCCGATCAGACCGCCTGCTGGCAGCAAAGCCTCGCTCCCGAGCTCAAGCGCGCCAACATCCGCGTCGTCACCTGGAAAGACCTCCGCAAGCCCGACCGCGACTTCGCCACCCAATTCTTCAACGAGCAGGTCGATCCTCTCCTCACCCCCGTCACGCTCGACCCCGCGCATCCCTTCCCGCGCGTCCTGAACAAAGCCCTTTGCCTCGCGCTGCTGCTGCGCCTCAAGCGCAAGCTCAAATCCGGCCACAGCCCCAAAGTCCTCGGCGTCATCACCATTCCCCGCTCGCTCCCCGCGCTCATCCCGCTGCCCGAGCGCTCCGGCCGCCGTTCCTTCCTGCTCCTCGAAGAGCTCATCGAAGCGCACATCCAGTCCATGTTTCGCGGTTACAGCATCCTCGATCACACCGCCTTCCGCGTCACCCGCAACAGCAACCTCTACATGCAGGAGGAGGAATCGCGCTCCATCCTCGAAAGCGTCGCCGAAGAGCTCCACAATCGCCGCAAAGGCGACGCCGTGCGCCTCGAACTCGACGCCTTTGCCTCCGAAGACCTCGCCGAGCGCCTCCGCACCAACTTCGAGCTCGAACCCTGGCAGGTCTTCCGCACCGAAGCCCCCGTCAACCTCTCACGCCTCATGGGTCTCTACAGCGCGCTCAAAATCCCCGAGCTCAAATTCCCCGACTTCCACGGTCGCCGCCTCAAACTCACGCGCGCCACCTCCCCGCCCATCACCATCTTCGATGAGATCCGCAGCGCCGACATGCTCCTCCACCACCCCTTCGACAGCTACAACACCGTCGAAGAGTTCATCGAAGCCGCCGCCACCGATCCCCAGGTCATCTCCATCAAGCAGACCCTCTACCGCACCAGCGCCGACTCCCCTATCTTCGGTGCCCTCAAATCCGCCGCCCAGACCAAAGACGTCACCGTTGTCGTCGAGCTCATGGCCAGCTTCGACGAAGCCTCCAACATCCGCTGGGCGCGCGAGCTCGAAGACGCCGGCGTACAGGTCTTCCACGGCATCTTCGGCTTCAAAACCCACTGCAAGCTCGCCCTCATCGTTCGCCGCGACGCCGACGGCGTCATCCGCGGCTACGCCCATCTCGGCACCGGCAACTACAACCCCGTCACCGCCCGCTTCTACACCGACATCAGCCTCCTCACCGCGCGCCCCGACATCACCGAGGCCGTCCTCCGCGTCTTCCGCTACCTCACCGCCGACTGGCAGGCAGCACCCGACGCCTACCGCCCCCTGCAGGTCGCTCCACTCACCCTGCACAAAGACATCCTCGCGCTCATCGACCGCGAATCCGCCCACGCCAGGGCCGGTCGACCCGCGCACATCATCGCCAAGATGAACGCCCTACTCGACGTCCCCACCATCGAAGCCCTCTACACCGCCTCACAATCCGGCGTCGAAATCGACCTCATCATTCGCGGCATGTGCGCCCTCCGCCCCGGCGTCCCCAACCTCAGCGACCGCATCCGCGTCCGCTCCATCATCGGCCGCTTCCTCGAACACAGCCGCATCTTTTTCTTCGCCAACGGTAGTCCCGACGACGGCCCGCAAGCCGAAATCTTCTGCGGCAGCCCCGACTGGATGCCGCGCAACATCTACGAGCGGTGCGAGGTCGTCTTCCCCGTCGTCGATCCCTCCGCAAAGACCCGCCTGCGCTCCGAGATCCTCGAAGCCTACCTCCGCGACACCGTCAAAGCCCGCCTCCTCTGCCCCGACGGCACCTACAAGCGCGCTCCCAAACGCGGCCCCGGCCTCAGCGCGCAGGACTGGCTCATGCAGCTCTCCCGCGACCCCGCAAAGCAGCTCGGTCCCACTGCCCCCGCCGCCGCATCCCTCACCGAGCCAGAGATCACACCCGCCGACGAGGCCGCCTCCAATCTCTCCAAAGACCAGTCCGGCCTTTAACCCGCGCCGCCCTCCGCTACAAATCCTCAAACACCCGCGCACTCGGTCTCCCACCCGTCACGTCAGATAAGATACGCTTGAGACAGCCTTCGCAGCCCACCGCGAATCCACATGCACTTCCCGCCGCACAACCATCCGCAAAGGACTATCGCGTGCCTCAGCATCAACCCGCATCCCTCCCCTCCAGATGCCACTCCGCCGTTCGCAGTTGTATCACGGTAACTCTCGCCGCAGCCCTCGCGTTCGCGCCCTTCGCTCCCCTCGCACACGCGCAGAAACAAACCCAGACGCAAGCGCAGACCGAGAGCAAATACCAGGCCGGTCTTGAGCACCGCACCACCGTCAAAGTCCTCCCCAACGGCCTCACCCTCATCATCAGCGAGCGCCACGAGGCCCCCGTCTTCAGCTTCTACACCCTCGTCAACGCAGGCTCCGTCGACGACCCTCAAGGCGAGTCCGGCCTCGCCCACATGTTCGAGCACATCGCCTTCAAAGGCACCGAGCAGATCGGCACCACCGACTATCCTGCCGAAAAGGTCGCCCTCGCTAAAGTAGAGTCTGCCTACGCCACCTACGACGCCGAGTTCCGCAAGCGCGTCGGCCAGAATCCCGCGCTCCTCGCCTCCCTCCACCAGAAGTTCGAAGACGCCGTCAAAGCCGCGCAGGTCTACGTCATCCCCAACCAGTTCTCCGAGATCGCCGAGGCCAACGGTGCCGTTGACCTCAACGCCTCCACCTCCGAAGACTCCACGCAGTACTTTTGGTCCATGCCCTCCAACCGCCTTCAGCTCTGGGCGTACATGGAAAGCTCCCGCATCGGCTGGCCCGTCGCCCGCGAGTTCTACAAAGAGCGCGACGTCGTCAACGAAGAGCGCCGCATGCGCATCGACTCATCGCCGCAGGGCCGCCTCATCGAAGAGTTCCTCGCCGGTGCCTACATCGCCCAGCACTACGGCGTCCCCGGCGTAGGCTGGGAGTCCGACATCACCCAGGTCTCCGCCACCGAAGCCGAAGCCTTCCACAAAAAATACTACGTCCCCTCCAACATCGTCGTCGCCATCGTCGGCGACATCGACACCACCACCGCCCTTCCCATGCTCGAAGAATACTTCGGACGCATCCCCGCCGCTCCCCGACCCGAAGGCCCCATCACCGTCGAGCCGCCCCAGCACGCCCTCCGCACCGTCGTTCTCCACGAACCCTCGCAGCCCATCTACATCGAGGGCTACCACCGCCCCGACTACCGCGACCCCGATAACGCCGTCTACGAAGCCATCACCGACATCTTCTCCTCGGGCCGCACCTCACGCCTCTACCGCTCTCTCGTCCGCGATCAACGCATCGCCCTTGAAGCCGAAGGCTTCAGTGGCTTTCCCGGCGAAAAATATCCCGGCCTCTTCGCCTTCGTCGCCGTCCCCATGTCCGGCCACACCGCCGAAGAGATGGCCCCCGCCATCCATAAGGAACTCGAAAAATTGAAGACCGAAGACGTCTCCGACGCTGAACTCCAGCGCTTCAAAGCACGCTCCCGCGCCGCCCTCCTCGAATCCCTCGGCGACAACGACTCCCTCGCCTCCGAACTCGCCGACTACCAGACCAAGTACGGTGACTATCGCCAGATCTTCCGCGAACTCGACCAGATCGACGCCGTCACCAAAGCCGACATCCGCCGCGTCGCCCAGAAGACCTTCGTCGAAACCAACCGCACCGTCGCCCGCATCGAGTTCCAGGCACCCACCGCTCCACCCGCACCCCCGGCCACCGCAACACCTGCCCCGGCCAGCAAAGGAGGTGCCCAGTGAACCGCAACAGCCTGCGCTCAGAGCTTCGTTCTTGCCTTTCTTTCCGTCCTTCCCGCAGGGAATCTGCTTTTCCCTTCTCCGCCCGTGCCCTCACCACCGCCATCACGCTCGCCCTCGCCACCACCCCGCTCTGCGTTGCGCAGACCCAATCCGCCGCACCCGCCACCACCCAGCAATCCCAGCCCTGGAAGTCCATCCCCATCCCCACCCTGCCCGCCTTCAAGCCCATCCAACCCACCAAAATCACGCTCCCCAACGGCGTCACCATCTTCCTCGAAGAAGACCACGAGCTCCCCTTCATCAGCGGCTTCATCCGCATCCGCGGCGGCAGCCGTGACGAACCCGCCGACAAAGTCGGCCTCGTCTCCATCTACGGCGACGCCTGGCGCACCAGCGGCTCCGTTCAGGCCTCCGGCGACTCCCTCGATGACTCCCTCGCCGCCAAGGCCGCCAGCATCGAAACCGAGGGCGGCGGCGGCGCTACCAGCGTCTCCTGGTCCAGCTTCGCCACCGACTTCGACAGCGTCTTCGCCTCCACCATGGAGCTCCTGCTCCACCCCGCCTTCCAGCAGAACAAGCTCGACCTCGCCAGGCGCAGCGAAATCTCCTCCATCCTCCGCCGTAACGACGACGCCAGCTCCATCGCCGCACGCGAGGCCGTCGAGATCGCCTACGGCAAGTCCAACCCCTACGGTCGCGAGCCCGAGATCGCCACCGTCTCTGCCGTCACCCTCAGCGACCTCACCGCCTGGCACACCAAAACCGTCGTCGGCGCCAATCTCATCGTCGGCGTCATCGGCGACTTCGACGCCAAGGTGATGGAACAGAAGCTCCGCACCGCCTTCACCCCCATCCCCACCGGCACAAAGCTCATCACCCCAAAGATCACCTTCAACGAGCCCACCCCCGGCGTCTACTTCGCCAATAAATCCGACGTCGACCAGACCAACATCTACATGGTCGGCCTCGGCACCGAAGAAGATAACCCCGACTTCTACGCCCTCTCCGTCATGAACGAGGTCTTCTCCGGCGGCTTCGGCTCCCGCGTCATCCAGGATGTCCGCACCAAGCTCGGCCTCGCCTACTCCGTCGGCGGCAGCTTCGGCGCTGCCTATGACCACCCCGGCCTCTTCGCCGTCGGCCTCGGCACCAAGAGCACCAGCACCGTCCCCGCCGCCAAAGCCACCCTCGACGTCGTCGCCAATCTACGCACCGATCCGCCCACCGAAGCCGAGCTCCGCCGCGCCAAAGACGCCCTCCTCAACTCCTTCATCTTTCGCTACGACTCCCCCGAGAAAGTCCTCGCCGAACAAGTCACCCTCGCCGTCTACAACTACCCCTCCGACTTCCTCGACCGCTACCGCGCCGGCATCGAGCGCGTCACCTCCGCCGACGTCGCCCGCGTCGCCCAGAAGTACGTCCAGCCCCAGAAGCTCGCCATCATCGTCGTCGGCAACGCCCCCGAGATCCAGCCGCCCCTCACTGGCCTCGGCAAAGTCACCACTCTCGACATCGCCATCCCCGGAGCCCCACCTAACCAGTAACCCAGCATCGTCGGGCGCAACGGGCCTTTACCCGCCGCCCGACATCTCCTTCAACGCCCTCTTCGCCGCATTCGCCGTCTTCGGCACCGGATCCAGCGCCAGGCACTTCTTGTAGTTCTTCTCCGCCTCGTCCAGCTTGCCCAGGTGCCGCGCCGCATCCGCCAGCGCCAGATGCGCCTCCGCATCGTCGTCCGCGATCGATACCGCATCCGTCGCGCGCTCATATGCTCCCCTGTAGTTGCCATCGTTCTGATAGAACGACGCTACCTTCAGGTCCTCCTCTTCGCGCTGGTCCGCCGTCTGGTGGAACGCAATCCCGTGCCGCTGCGCCTTTGCATGCCGTGCCGCCGCCGCCTGCGCCGCCGGATCATCATCCCCCAGCGGCCCTGCCGAAGGATCCCCATCCGCATCCGAGCTGCTCGACCCCGAGCTCCCCGCATCCTTCAACGGCGACTGACCGCTGGACGACGACGCAGGCTGCGATCCATCCCCCGCAGCCTTCGCCGCCCCTGATCCCGCCCCACCTGATCCCGCCGCACCCGGAGCATTCGGCACCTTCCCCGCCGAGCTATCTCCCGGATACGGGAAACTCTTCGGCCCAGCCGGTGCCGTCGTCGCAGGAGCCATCGCACCCGGTGTCCCCGCCGCTCCAGCAGCACCAGGCCCCGGCGCATCCGCCGGAGGCTTACAGTTCGGCCACGTCACCGTCTTCCCACTATCGTCCGTAAACGTGCAGCTTCCCTGCGCCCGCGCAGCCTGCGCAGCCAACACCACGCCAGCACCCACACTCGCCAACACCACTCGCCGCATCCCAACCATCGTCAACCGCATCCCTCCATTAAACGCCACACCGCCGCAACGCGATAGTCCCCAATCCCTAGTCCCCAATCCCTAATCTTGCTATACTCCACCCCATGCCGCGCTCCGCACGCACCACCAAGCCCAACACCCCGCGCCTCCTCATCCGCTCCTCCAACATCCACGCCGCCGGCTGCTACACCCTCGACTCCATCCCTCGCGGCCGCCGCGTCCTCGAGTACGACGGCGCGCGCATCTCCAAAGCCGTCGCCGACGAGCGCTACGCCGACCGCCCCGTCACCTATCTCTTCGGCTTCGGCAACACCACCGACGTCATCGACGGCTTCGGCACCGCCATGTTCCTCAACCACTCCTGCGACCCCAACTGCGAGACCGAAGAAGAAAACGGCCGCGTCTACATCCGCGCCATCCGCAACATCGCCGCCAACGAAGAGCTCGTCTACGAGTACAACCTCTACGACTCCGACGAAGACGACGCCGATTGCCACTGCGGCGCTCCCAACTGCCGCGGCACCATGTTCTCCAACGACGAACTCAAACGCCGCGCCCGCAAAGCCGCTCGCAAGAAATCCCGCGCCGCCACCAAATAACCCTCCACCTTCGCCATTCTCTCTCTCATCCCACTTACCTTTCTTCCACTCATCGCACTCGCTTCTGCCCTTTGCCTTGCACGTGCCTTTGCCTTTCTTTCTGTCATTCCCGCAGGGAATCTGCTGTTCTGCCGCCACCGCTCCCTTGGGCGCCCCATCGCTCGCTTCTAAGACATGGAAGCAGCCGGGTGCCCCATGTCTCGCTTCTGAGACATGGGATGTACGCACTCCACACCTCCAACCGCTACAATCAACCCAGTCGATGGCATACCAGGTCCTAGCCCGCAAATACCGCCCCCAGCTCTTCTCCGACGTCATCGGACAAGACCACGTCACCCGCACGCTCCTCAACGCCCTCGCCCAGAACCGCATCGCCCACGGCTACATCTTCTCCGGCCACCGCGGCATCGGCAAGACCACCATTGCGCGCATCCTCGCCGCCGCCCTCAACTGCTCCACACCCGTCGGCACCCCCGAGCGGCCCACTGAAGAACCCTGCCGCGTCTGCGTCAACTGCCGAGAAATCTCCTCCGCCTCCCGCCAGGAAAACTCCATCTTCGAGGAGTCCCACTCCTTCGACGTCGAAGAGATCGACGCCGCCACCAACCGCGGTATCGACGACGCACGCCTCCTCACCGCCAAAATCCAGACCCGCCCCACCAACAAAAGCAAGTACAAGATCATCATCCTCGACGAGGCGCACCAGATCACCGACGCCGCCTGGAACGCCCTCCTCAAGACCCTCGAAGAGCCGCCCGAGTGGGCCGTCTTCATGTTCGCCACCACCCAGCCCGAGGACATCCCCCAGACCATCCGCTCGCGCTGCCAGCACTTCAGCTTCCACGCCGTCAAGCTCGACGACATCCTCGGTCAGCTCCGCTTCATCGCCACCAAAGAAGCCATCACCGTCGACGACGCCACCCTCACCCTCCTCGCCGAAGCCGGCGACGGCTCCATGCGCGACGCCCTCTCCATCATGGACCAGGCCATCGCCTCCGCACCGCTCGTCGACGGCCGCCCCCACCTCGAGATCACCCAGGTCCGCGAGCTCATGGGCTCCGTCTCCAACGTCGTCTACGAGCACATCCTCGAAGCCGTCCACGCCAACAACTCCGCCGACGTCCTCACCATCGTCGGACGTCTCCTCGACGCCGGCAACGGAGCTCCCCAACTCGCCCGCCAGTTCGTCCGCTACCTCCGCAACACCATCGTCGCCAAGGTCACCAACCTCGCACCCGGCACCGACGCCACCGGCATCGCCGCCGATCTCCTACAGATCTCACCCGAGGAACGAAACCGAGCCGCCCGTTCCGCCTCCCTCTTCACCGAAGAAGAGCTCTCCCGCTTCCTCGCCATCGTCCTCCGGACTTTCGACGAGCTCGGCTACCGCCAGGAGCAGCGCTTCCATCTCGAACTCGGTCTGCTCAAGCTCGTTCACGTGCAGCGCCTCATCCCCATCGAGGATCTTCTCAGCCAGCTCGGCACCAAGCCCACTCCCACGCCCTCAACCACGCCCACTGGACGCGCGCTCACTTCCGCCCAACCCTCGCCCGCAGCGACGACGCCGAGAACCTCCTCAGCCCCTCCATCGAATCCCCTCTCGTCCTCGATCGTCTCGTCCTCGCCAATCGCAGGTTACGGAGCTGCGGAGTCACCCTTCGTTCCGGCGCCCGCCCGTCCGTCCTCACCTCCACCCTCCCCCTTCGAATCCGACCGCAGCCGTAAGCTCCCCACCGCCTCCACAAGCACCGCCCCCGCCGCCCTGACCACGGATGGCTCGCTCGCTCTCGCGGATCACCCGGAGGCCCGTCCGCTCGCTCGCCCTGAAGCACGCTCGGCATCGTGCACGAGGCTGGCGACGGCCCCTCAACCCAACCCATCGCCGCAGCCCACGGCAGGCCCGCAGCTCGTCTCGCCCGCATCTCCCGCTGCCGAGCCCTTCCTGCAGCCCACATCTCCCGGACCCATCCACGCCGCCGCCATCCACGCCGAGCCCATCAGCGCCACACCCATCCTCGGCGCAACCGATCCCGCTGCACCCGATCAGGCCCGCATCCACGCCGCCCTCGTCGCCGCCCTTGCCGCCGTCAAAGGCCAGCAGTCCGCCTCCGAACAGATCGAGGACGCAACCCTCAACATCACCGGCTCCACGCTGGAGATCCAGACCAACCTCTCCAAAACCATGCTCCCCGTCATCCTCAACGCCGACGCCGAGCGCATCCTCAAAGCCGCCCTCCGCGAAGCCTACACCGGCACCCTCACCCTAAGGCTCCTTCCCGGCACCCCGCCTCCATCCGGCACTCCCAGGAAGCCACGCCAGGCTGCCAGCGGGTCGGCCGCCGAGCTCGCCGAAAAGCATCCTATCGTTCAGGAAGCTCGCCGGCTCTTCTCCGCCGAGATCAGCAACGTCATCGACCTCCGCGACAGCCGCTAGCAAAACCACCAAACCCATCCCCATATCCACTAACACCGTCCGCAAACGCACGAAAGGTGACAATAACGATGGACTTCGACATGAACAAGATGGGCGAAATGCTCGCTCAGGCACAAGAGATGCAGCAGCAAATGGAGGAACGCCTCGCACAGATTGTCGTCGAAGCCGATGCCGGCGGAGGCGCCGTCTCCGTGCGCATGAGCGGCAAAAAAGAGCTGCTAAGTGTAACCATTGCACCATCTGCAGCCTCCGCTGCAGCCACCGACCTTAGCTTGTTGGAAGATCTCATCGTCGCCGCCGTCAACTCCGCTGCGCGCAAAGCCGATGAAGCCAGTAACTCCAACGCCTCCAGCATGTTAGGGGGCTTGGGCCTCCCCGGCTTCTGACGTGGCAAACCGATTCGCAGAACCGATGGAGCGCCTGATCGACGAGCTGCGGAAGCTTCCCGGCGTCGGTACGAAGTCCGCGCAACGCTTTGCATTTCACATACTTAGAGCCTCCGATCAAGATGCAGAGTCGCTCTCCAGCGCCATCCGCAACCTCCGTCAGCACCTGCGGCTGTGCTCTATCTGCAATAACGTCACGGACATAGACCCTTGCTCCTACTGCTCGAACGCCACGCGCAATCCACATCTCCTGTGTGTCGTTGAAGAGCCGACAAACATTACCTCCATCGAGAAGACACGTTCTTTCAATGGCTTATACCATGTTCTGCATGGAACACTTTCACCCATACACGGCGTTGGTCCGGAGCATCTGCGCCTGCAGAACCTGTGGAGCCGTCTCGCGGACGCCGTAGAGGTGATTCTTGCGACGTCGCCGACCGTGGAGGGTGAGGCTACCGCACGCTACATCGCAGACGAGCTGCACCGCCGCAGTAACTCGCTCAGAATCAGCCGCATAGCCACCGGCGTCCCAGCCGGCAGCGATATCGAATACGCCGACGAAGTGACCATGACGCGCTCGCTCGAAAACCGCCGCGAGATGTAACTCCGGTGCTGTTAGCGCACCATTCGCCGGGATTGATGTGACAAGCCGCCGCATGTAGATCACATGCGGCTTTCCTCGCTCAGCTCGAGTTCCTTAAGCTCCACCCACCATCCGCATATCCCCGCCGGTCATCTGCGACGGCAGATCCAGCCCAAGCAGTCCCAGAATCGTCGGCGAAATATCGCGCAACGAGCCTCCTTCACGCACACCAATCTTCTTGCCCTGATCGGTGATGAGAAGAAACGGCACGGGATTCGTCGTGTGCGAGGTGTGGGGGCCGCCGCTGACGGGATCGATGAGCATCTCAGCGTTGCCGTGGTCGGCGGTGATGATCCAGTGCGCGCCATGCTGTCTGACGGCCTGGTAGATTCGGCCAAGCTGCGTATCGATCGTCTCGACGGCCTTGACGGTAGGCTCAATCTTGCCCGAGTGGCCCACCATGTCGGCGTTGGCGAAGTTGACGATGATTACGTCGAAGGCCGTGTCGGTGATCGAGCGAATGACGACGTCGGCGATACCTTCAGCGGACATCTCGGGGGCGAGATCGTAGGTGGCGACCTTCTGCGACTGCACAAGCTCGCGGTCTTCGCCGGGGAATGGCTTTTCGATGCCGCCGTTGAAGAAGTAGGTGACGTGCGCGTACTTCTCGGTCTCGGCGACGCGCAGGTTGCGCAGGTTGGCGACTGCCATAACATTCGCCAGCAGGTTATCCATGCTTTCGGGAGGAATGACCGTCGGAAGCTTGAACTTGGGGTCGTACTGCGTCATCGTCACGTAATAGATATCCGGAACGAGGCTGCGCGGGATCGCGGCGTCGAGCTCTTCGGCTTTCGGTAACGAGCGACCGCCGTCGCCACCGAGTGCGAGATGGCGCACGACGCACAACTCACCTTCTACAAGCTGGCGGGCGGCACTGGTGCGCGTGAGGACGCGGGTGATCTGGCGAACGCGGTCGGCGCGATAGTTGAAACAGAGGACGGTGTCGCCGCTGCTGATCAGGCCTACGGGCTGATTGTTCTCGTCGACACAGGTGAAGGGTTCGACGAACTCGTCGGTGACACCGTTGTGGTAGCTCTCCAGGATGCGGGCATGCGGGTCGCGGAACTTCCCTCCTTCGGCATCGCCGGTGACCATGGCGCGAAAGGCCTTGGCTTCTTTCTCCCAGCGGTAGTCTCGATCCATGGCGAAGTAGCGCCCGCTGACGCTGGCGAGTTTGCCGACGCCGTACTCCGCGAACTTCTGCTGCAGCTCTGCGATGTACCCGGCTCCGCTGGTGGGGAGTGTGTCCCGGCCATCGAGGAAGGCGTGCACGAAGACGCTCTGGAGATGGTGCTGCGCCGCCATGCGCAGAAGCGCGTAGAGATGACGCGCCTGCGAGTGAACACCGCCGTCCGAGACCAGACCGATGAGATGCAGGGCCTTTCCCTGCTGGCCTGCGACCTGCATCGCGCTGACAAGGGTAGGATCTTTGAAAAAATTCCCGGTCATGATGGCGGTATCGATGCGCGTGAGATCCATGTGGACGACGCGGCCCGCACCGAGGTTGAGGTGGCCGACCTCGCTGTTCCCCATCTGGCCGTCGGGCAGGCCTACGAAGCGGTTGCTGGCCTGGATAAGGGTATTGGGATACTCGCGCAGCAGCTTGTCGTAGGTAGGCTTCCGGGCCAGCGCAATGGCATTGCCGTGGGTCTCGGGCCGGTATCCCCAGCCGTCAAGAATGGTGAGGATGACCGGTGGTGTAGTTCTCATGAAGCTATTTTATCTGGTTGGAGCTAATGGACGTATTTGGGAAGACATGGGTAGCTGTCGCTCGAAGTTGCCGAAAACCCGACCTTCAGGGAGTACGCCGGGAAATTACACTTTCTATAAGACTGGGCGGTGAGAGCGATGAGCAAGAACGCACGGATTCAGCAAGCTAAGCTCGATGCAATGGAAAGGGAGTTCGCTGAGTTGCTGCCCTTGAGATTGACGGAATGTGCGGGAGGTCGGTGGGGACTATTTGGACAGAACGCCATCGCTGATCCCGAGGACCGATATTTGACATGGCCAGAGGCAAAAAAGCTCAGAGAGCTTGCCGCTGACATTCGAGCAGCACGATCCACGTTTGGGGAAAAGAATCCACTAGCAGAACGTTTCCTTGCACTCTGCGGAGCGGGAAAGCCGAACGCAGAAGGGGAACCGAAACTGGCCGCAAATTTCCTTGCAGAGCTGCGAAGCGAAGCAGCCCCAACTAGATCCCTACAGGACGATCTCCTGCGGCGTCTTTCGTAGTTGCCGATGATGTGACTTTTTAGGATGATCAGTTACACGAGTGCCTAATCATGAGCATAGGGAACACATTGATTGTCTACACGCTTCTTGTCCTGGCCTACTTAGTCACTCCAACGTTCCTCACCTTGGGGTGGGTTCGATGGTCAAAGCGGACGGATTCGGGAGGGCGAACCGTAACTTTGTCTTTTGTGTCTTTCGCTTCTGCTTCATGCTCGGCAGCTTTAGGTTTGGCCACGCTCGGCGTAGCGCAGGTCCATCATTTTAGTTTCTACGATCCTGTATTGATGAGAATCTACGGGTGCGGTATAGCCTTGTCCTGCATCTCTCTGCTTATTTCCCTCGTTGGCCTTTTGAGACCAAACGCACTTCGCTGGTATGCGCCCGCCTGTGCGTTAGGCACGCTGGCCTTCTGGATCATGGCTGCAGCGGGCGAATAGTTCCACGTCTGTCATGTCTCGAAAAACGGCGTTTTCGGCAACTTCGATTTCTAGGTGCCTTCGATCTCCTTTAGCTAAGCGCGGTTGATGGAGGCGCGGCCGAGGAAGCGGGCGGTCTGCCCGAGCTCTTCTTCGATGCGCAGGAGTTGGTTGTACTTGGCGATGCGGTCGGTGCGCGAGGCGGAGCCGGTCTTGATCTGGCCTGCGCCGGTGGCGACGGCAAGGTCGGCGATGAAGGTGTCTTCGGTCTCGCCGGAGCGGTGCGAGATGATCGAGGTATAGCCATTGCGGCGGGCGAGCTCGATGGCGTCGAGGGTCTCGGAGACAGTGCCGATCTGGTTGACCTTGATAAGGATGGAGTTGGCGACGCCAGCCTCGATGCCCCGTTGCAATATGCTTGTGTTGGTGACAAACAGGTCGTCGCCGACGAGCTGAATCTTGTCGCCGAGCTTGTCGGTGAGGATGCGCCAGCCGTCCCAGTCGTTTTCGTCGAGGCCGTCCTCGAGCGAGACGATGGGATATTGGCGGACCCAGTCGGCCCAGAACTCGGCAAGCTGCTCGGAGGTCTTCTCAGACTTGTCGGACTTCTTGAAGACGTACTTGCCAAGCTGCTTGTTGTAGAACTCGCTGGCGGCAGGGTCGAGCGCGATGGCGATGTCGTCGCCGGGGGTGTAGCCGGCGAGCTGGATGGCTTCGAGGATGAGGTCGATGGCTTCGACGTTGGATTTGAGCGAGGGAGCGAAGCCGCCTTCGTCGCCGACAGCGGTGTTGTAGCCCTTCTTCTTCAGTACGCCTTTGAGTGTGTGGAAGACCTCGGCACCCCAGCGCAAGGCGTCGGCGAAGGTCTCCGCGCCGACCGGCATGACCATGAACTCCTGGAAGTCGACGTTGTTGTCGGCATGCGCGCCGCCGTTGAGGATGTTCATCATGGGCGTGGGAAGAATGTTGGCGTTGACGCCGCCGAGATAGCGATAGAGCGGCAGGCCGAGCGCTTCGGCGGAGGCGCGGGCGCACGCCATGGAGACGGCGAGGATCGCGTTCGCTCCGAGATTGCCCTTGTTCTCCGTACCGTCGAGCGCCAGCATCGTTGCGTCGATAAGCTTCTGGTTGCTGGCATCCATGCCGGAGAGCTCGGGCGCGATGACAGACTCGACGTTCTCAACGGCCTGAAGGACGCCCTTGCCGAGGTAGTGCTCCTTGTCGCCATCGCGCAGCTCGACGGCCTCGTGCTCGCCGGTGGAGGCACCGCTGGGAACGGCGGCGCGGCCGCGGATGCCGTCCGTAAGGATGACGTCGGCTTCAACGGTGGGATTGCCTCGGCTGTCGAGAATCTCGCGTGCGTGAATGGCTACAATTTCGGTCATGTCTCTCCTCGGTCTGTGCTGCTGTTGGGTGCTCGTGAATCGTACGACGCGGTGGTGCAGCCGGTCGTGCAGGCTGGGTCTGCGGTCGACGGCGATTGGGCTGCCGGTCGTGCCAGAGATCATGTTGACCAGCTCACTCATTGCGTCGTCCCACCGCGCTCATTTTAGCAAAGCGGTGACGCTGTTGATCGAGCGTGATGAGCGATTGCCGCACAGTATCCGACAGCATGGTCAGTAATTCGTCGCCCTCTTCGCGGCTAGCGAGCGGCATCAGAAGGCGCACCTTGGTGCCGCGGCCGGGGCGGCTGACGATCTCCACGCTGGCCTCGTCGCCGTACAGAACCTGCATGCGCTCGCGCACGTTGCGCATGCCGATGCCCGAGCCTTCGCGGACCAGCCCGCTCACCGGCGCTGCGGTAGCGCCGCCAGGCTCGATGCCGACACCGTCATCTTCGATCTCCAGCAGCAGCTGGCGTTCGATGATGCGGCTCCGGAGGGTGACCGTGCCGCCGGAGATGCGCGGCTCAAGGCCATGCTTGATGCTGTTTTCAATAAGCGGCTGGAGCAGCATGCTCGGGACGACGATCTCGAGAGTCTCCGGCGCGATCTCCTTGACCACGCGAAGTTTTTCACCGAAGCGCACCACCTCGATGTCCAGATAGTCGTCGGTGAAGGCGAGCTCTTCGCCGAGCGGAACAAAGGCGTCGCGGTCGCGGAGCAGGACGCGAAGGATGTTGCTGAGCTTGATGATCATCTCGCGGGCGAGGTCGGGTTTCGAGCGAACGAGGGACGCGATAGAGTTCAGCGTGTTGAAGAGGAAGTGGGGATTGATCTGACGCTGTAGCGCGTCGAAGCGTGCTTCGAGCAGCAGGCGCGACTGCTCCTCAAGCTTGTGCTCGATGCGAACGGCGTTCCAGATCTTGAGCGGTATACCCACGACGACCGGTGCGCAGGCGCAGATGGCAAGTTCGATGAGCCAGAAACGCGAGTGCAGCTCGAAGAAGCGGCGCGGATAGAAACGCGAGAGCTCGCTGGTGGCGAACTGCGTTGCCATGATGAGCAGCAGAAGAAAGATCTGGCGGTCGAGGTGCGGCCAGCTGACGGTGCGGCGAATCCAGCGATAGAGGCTGAGATCGATCAGCGGGGAGAACGACCAGATATTTTCTTCGCCGGCGACCCGGCGGTAGGCACCGAAGATGGCCGCGACGGCGAGGTTCACAGGCAAGGCAAGAAACTCGTGATGGCCGATCGCAGGCAGCGCCAGCGCCGCACCTCCGATCATGGCGAACCACGGCCCAAGCAGAAGGCCGAGGATAGCAGTGGCTTCAAAGGAGATGTCCGCGGCAAGGAAGTTGGGCACGCGGACGCGGACGAGCACGCCAAGCATGAGCGGAATGCAGATCCATGCAAGCAGATGGAGCGTTTCGCGCGTGGTGCGCTGCTTGAGCAGCAGCAGCCGCTGAAAGCGGTTGGAGCGCGCAAGCGAGCTGGCCACCGCGGCAGCAACGCCGAGCTCGATGAGCAGCGTGATGAGAATCAGCTTGGAGTCGTTCGCGTGCACAGGTTAACTGTACTCGCTGAAGTGGGTTGGGATGTTAAGATGAGCCTGGCGGAGGCGAGGCAGAAAATCGCGCGCTATGAGACAGGCGTGGCTGCATCAATCCTGGGTCAATCAGGAGGACCAGACGTTATAAAGACCAACTCCCATCCTCAATGAGCGCATTGGCGATGATGCACTCGTCGAGAATCATCGCTGAAGAGAACGGCGTTTCTCAAGACTAAGCCGCAGCATCATGCCGAAAGACTGTTGCGAAGAGACTTGGTTCTGTAAATCGTGGAGGACCGAGACTCACTTGAGCGGCGCCGTAAAACCTATCCTTCAAGTTCGCTTTAAATGACCGCGCTTACCCTGATCTGCGGCTGGACTAGCGGTGTTGAACAGCGGACGTGCGTACCGCAGTTCTCTGTCGGGGCGAGGGGACGCCGCTGCGAAAGCTGCTAAGAAAGGCCTCCATGCCTCGCTCCAAGCCGCCCTTCGGTCCGGAAGGCCCGAACGCGCCGCAATGCTCCAGCGTGGCATAGCCATGCAGGAACGCCCACGTCGCCACCGCCGCCGCAGTATCATCCGGCTGTCCGGAGACGGCGCTTGCCGTGTCCACGATGAGATCCCAGACGGCCTTGCCCTTGCCCGATGCATACCGCTCAGGATAGTTGTGCTGGACGACGAACGTGTAGAGCGGAAACCGTTCCCGCGCGAAACGCAGATAGACCTCCACCATCCTGCGGAATCTCGCCTCTGGAGATCTAGACGCAGAGGTCGTCTGAAACTCGACCAACATGAGATGGAGGATAGCCTCGGCGACGGCGTTTTCCAGCGCTCCCTTGTCTGCGAAGTACCGATACAAGCTTGGTGCCTTGACCCCAAGCTCTGCGGCAACGGCCCGTAGCGAGAGACCATCGATGTTCCCATGCTCTACAAGGTGCACCGCAGTCTTCAGGATCTCTTCCGGCGAAAGAAACTTTGGGTAGGCCATTGCTTACATTGTAAGCCTTGACAGCTTACCCAGCTAGACTTACAGTGTAAGTCATGGAGTGTGGCGCTGCTCGCACATGCTCCGTGAGGAGAAGACATGGAAGCCACAATCAAACAAGTACTTGTCCCGCGTTTTGGAGACGAAAGTGTTCTCGAGGTTATCGAAGCGAAAATCGCGAGTCCGCAGGCGGGTGAAATGCAGGTTCAGGTGCTGCATTCCGTGGTCGCGGGTTCGGACGTCAACATGCGGCGCGGCATGTATCCCTTGCAGAAAAAGGCTCCTTTGACGCCGGGTTACAGCATGATCGGCAGGGTCCTCGAGAATGGCCCCGGCGTCACAGCTTTTCGGCCAGGGGCTTTGGTCGCTTGCCTCACGATTTACGGAGCGCAGGCAGAACGGATGAACGTGCCGGCGAGGTTTGTAGTACCTGTACCAGAACACGTAGACCTACGGCAGGCTACGGCACTCATCCTGGACTGGATGACTGCCTACGAAATGCTGGAGCGCAGCGCCCAGATAAGGCGCGGCCAGCGAATCTTCGTTCATGGTCTGAGCGGTTCGGTTGGTACGGGGCTTCTCCATCTCGGACGGCTGCGGGGAGCGGAAGTGTTCGGGACTGCATCGTCGAGCAAGCATGCAGAGCTGGCGGCAAACGGAGCCGTCGTGTTTGACTACAGGGAAAAGGAATGGATTGGGGAGATGCGGCGGCTTGGTGGCGTGGATGCCGTGTTCGATCCGCTTGGCTATCAAAGCTTTGATGAGAGCTATTCCATTCTGCGAAGAGGCGGCCTCCTGGTGGGCTACGGTCAGAACCTGCCGGCCTTGACCAACGGTCCAAGGCCCTCGCCGCTTCCGATGATCCTGAAGCTGTTTGCCAGGAACCTGGCGTTCTGGAAAGGAAAACGGACCACCTTCTTCGGCTTGTTCCGGGGATCGCAGCACTTTGCTCCAGATCTTGCTCTCCTCTTTCAGTGGCTTGCCGAGGGGCGCATCCAGGTACCGATCAAAGCGGTCTATCCGTTGACTGAAATACAGGAGGCGCATCGCATGTACGCACGAGGGAGTGGAATTGGTTCGATTGTGCTGAACGTTTCGTAGCAGAAGCCTTACTGCAGACCGGTTTCCGGGAAGTGTCGGGAGCCGGTTGGTCCAGGGAGTAGGTAATGTGAAGTCGCATTCCCGGGAGTAATCCGCTGGGGCGGTTCTCAAGTGACGCTACCATGTCCAACACTCTATGCGCCTGCCAAGAACTCAGGGTCGGTCGGCTGGAGATAGCGCACAGACGATTTTGCACTCGTCAAGGAGTCTAGCCCTGAAAGTGGCTTTACATCTGCTTCCCAAGAATCAAAGGTACATAGCTCCGGGCTTCTTGCAGCAGTTGTTCGCGGCTAATGCCGACTTTGCCACGAAGCTGTAAACCCTGCAACAAGTCAACGAGCAAACGGCCTCTTACCTTGGCGGAGGGTGTCCGGCTTAGACGCCCGGCCCTCATCTCCTTCTCAAACCGTTTGGCGAAAAGATCAGCGGTTGCGGTTAGGCCCCTCGCAACGTACGAACGGATCTCAGTAACGCGCTCAGGCTCACCCGACGCAGCGGCGGCCATCATGCAGCCGCCGCGAGCGTCATGGGAAGCGGCGTCGACGGTAGCCTCGCAGAAGGCCGTCACGGCTTTGTGGATATCCGGCTCTGCTTGAAATGCCGCCATTCTAGGGGCTACATAGGTCTGGCTATAGCGCTCGACTGCCTTGAGCAGTAGGGTCGATTTGTCTCCGAAGGCCCTGTATAGCGCGGGTTTGGTGACGTTCACGGAGCGTGCTATCCGGTCCACGTCAACGCCTTCATAGCCATCCTGCCAAAACATCTCAACGGCACGATCTAGTGCTTCGTCCGGGATGAAGCCTTTTGGACGTCCTCGGGGGCGCTTCTCGACAGTATCCATAGCGGGTGGGCTCTCCTTGCATTGCCCCTTTGATTATCGTACTCATAAGTTTGTAATACTGCAAGACGGAAGATGTCTGTATACAGCATGGATAGGTTCGCAGGAGAGAACAGGTTTACGGTCTCTCCCTGAACATCTCTGGGAGGCTGCGAACAAATAATTACCCGAAAGTTCGAAAACTTTGCATCGTTGGGACAATTACCGTACTCTTAAGTATGTAAATGCAGTACAGTCGTACTCAGGAGAACATCATGAATCGCTTCGAAGGAAAAACAGCACTCATCACAGGCGGCACCGCCGGCATCGGCCTGGCGACTGCAAGACTCTTTATCCACGAAGGTGCCCGCGTGATCGTGACGGGCCGCAACGCTGAGACCATGAAGGCGGCTCAGGCTGAGCTTGGCGAGAACGCGATCGTAGTCCGCAGTGACGCGACTTCGCTTCCCGATATGGATGCCCTGGCGGCAAAGGTCAAGGAGACGTTCGGCAAGCTCGACGTGCTGTTCGTCAACGCTGGATATGGTCAATTTGTTCCATTCGAGGCGATGACGGAGGCGATCTACGATGAGATGCTCAACCTGAACGCGAAGGGCCCGTATTTCATCGTCCAGAAACTGGTGCCGTTCATGTCGGAAGGAAGCTCGGTGATCTTCACCACCTCGCTGGCCAACATGAAGGCGGTGCCCGCCCTGAGCGCGTACGGAGCCGCGAAGGCGGCGCTCCGTTCCATGACGCGCAGCCTTGCCAGTGAGCTGTTGCCCCGTGGAATCCGCGTGAATGCGGTGAACCCCGGTCCGATTGGAGAGACCGACATCCTCCAGAAAGTAGGCATGCCGGAGGAAGCAAAAGATCAGGTCTACGTTCAGATGGCGCAAAGCGTTCCGATGAAACGTCTGGGCACACCTGGCGAAATTGCCAAAGCCGTGGCATTCCTGGCCATTGACGCAACCTTCACGACAGGATTCGAACTTCCAGTCGACGGTGGATGGTCTCAACTCTGAGTTGTGGTCCGTCCGGGAAGATGAACTACCGGGCGGACTGTCTTGCGTGAATATAACGAGTTGCACAAAGAGGATGTCATGACGCAAAACCAAAATGAATTAGAAAACAAGCTTGTCGTTGTTGCGGGCGGAGCCGGTGAAATCGGTGAGCGGATTACGCGCATGTTTCTGCAGCAGGGTGCACGTGTGCTCGTTCCTTCGCGTTCCAAAGCGAAGTTGAATGCCCTGGGCGATTCTCTTACAGACATCTCCACGGGTGAACTC
Source organism: Acidobacteriota bacterium (assembly GCA_019351975.1). Taxonomy (GTDB): domain Bacteria; phylum Acidobacteriota; class Terriglobia; order Terriglobales; family Acidobacteriaceae; genus Granulicella. Next base: position 1,396 of record JABBOG010000055.1, on the reverse strand, counting down.
ATTCCTTTGGAGACTGACGTGAGCACCGCTCAAGGTCTGGCTGCTCTTACTGCGGCCATAAGCAAAGCAGGTGTTTTGCGGGCAGCTGTGAGCTCAGTCGGAACATTCTGGCAGGGTCCAAGCGCCCTGGAAGTGCCGGTCGGTGAAGTTCGCCGAGTCTTTGACGAAACCTTCTTTCCTTATGTTGGTTTGACCCAGGCGCTTATTCCAGCATTAGGGCCTGACACCCATTTCATCAAATTGAATGGGATCCTTTCCTTGCAGGCAGTTCCTCATGTTTCGGCCTTTGGTGTGTCGGCGACGGCGCAAATGGCCTGGACCAGATCGCTCATCGCAGAAGCTACCGAATCGACCCCCTGGATTACTGAACTTGTCATTGATTCTCTTGTGCGAACACGCTCTCTTCAGACTTTGCCCAAGGAATACATCTCCGGTGATGACATCGCGCAGGAGATACTCCGCATCGTTGCCGAAACAAACGAACACCAGATTGCCACGATGGGGAAAGGGCCTGGCGACGCCAGAATTGAATTTGTGCCGATACGGGGCCAAGCGTCAGAAAACAGCGTGAAGCGGCTATTCGGTAGTTTCCAAGCGAAGGGCTAGCTCTCGCATTGCAGGCAAGAGCTGCTGGACATTTGAATTGAATGTCCTCGTCTGCATCAACGGTTCGTGGTCTCGGAGCTTTGCGATTTGGTTTGCAAACACAAGGTCTATCACAGCGAACGCGACTTCACGGATCTCCGCGCAAGTCTGAAGGAAAGGAAAAGCACATGATGATCGACCGTTTTGAGGTTCCCGGACTAGCGCAATACTCCTACATCGTCTCTTCGCAAGGCCAAGGCATCATAGTCGATCCAAGCAGAGATACAGACCGCTATCTGCATTTTCTCGAAAAACGCGGTCTCGCTCTTTCAGTGATCGTGGAGACGCACATCCACGCTGACTTCGCTTCAGGAGCCAAAGCTCTGGCAGAAGCGACCGGAGCAGAGCTCGCGCTAAGCGGATACGACCAGGGCGAACACTATCGGTACGGCATGCCGCACCGGTCGCTCCGCAATGGAGATATCTTAAAAGTGGGGGCTGTTCGTTTGGAGGCGCTCCACACCCCCGGACACACGCCGGAACATCTCTCCTTTGTCGCGTATGACACGCAGCGCAGCGAAACGGAGCCGCTTGCCATCTTCTCCGGCGACTTCCTTTTTGTCGGCTCTGTAGGCCGGCCGGACCTGCTCGGTGAGGAAGCCAAACGGGGGCTGGCCCATGAGCTGTTTCAAAGCCTGCATCTTCGCCTCGAAGCCCTTCCCGATAGCGTTCAGGTCTATCCGGGACACGGCGCAGGGTCCCTTTGCGGCGCGGGCATGAGTGAACGCGCGGAATCGACCCTGGGCTATGA
>JABBOG010000054.1 GCA_019351975.1 Acidobacteriota bacterium | reverse complement strand
GCAGCGCAGGCAGGGGCGGAAGCCGGCGGCCTCGGCGAGGGCGGGGTTGGGGAAGAAGCTGACGTTTTTGCGCTCGGGGCGGCGGCTGGGGCAGGTGGGGCGGCAGAAGATGCCGGTGGATTTGACGGCGTAGACGAACTGGCCGTCGGCGGCGGGGTCGCGGGCAAGGACCTGCTGCCAGGCGCGGCCGGCGAAGATGGGCGGTGCGGCCGGTGCTGCGGGCTGGGTTGCGGTGCGGGTTGGTGTTTGCTTCGAGCGGGGTGCCATGGTGTCGATACCTGCGGTGGGGGATGGTGAGGTCGCCATAACCAGTATCGTGCATTGTGGGGAGGTGTGTTGCACTCCGGTGGTTGCGGGAGAAGTGCGGGGTGGATCGGCGTCGCAGAGAATCGTGAGCCGCCTGCGCAACTTCTTGCTGGATGGAGTGTAAACACGTGTATCAGTCAATCGCATGGGCTGGGGTAGAGAGAGCCTCTGGCCTCGCTGCACAACGGAGACTCCAATGAACTCTGCTGCTTCCCGCCTCAATCGTGTGTTTCCAGGGCTCGCGTTCCTTCCCGCCTGTATCGTTGCGTTGACCGTGGGGTGCGGCGGCGGTGGAGCCGTTTCCTCTACGACTCCTCCTCCGATCAGTCCTCCCAGCATCATGACGGCAAAGCCTGTTCTTGTGGGGCTAGTGACGCAAGGGCCGGGCACGATCTCGACTGCTCCCACGAACACCTTCGCCGAGCTTAATGCCCATCCGGGCGTTTATTCCGCGGCTGTGATTCAGCTCTTCTGGTCGCAACTGGAACCCTCTAACGGCGTCTTCGACGACTCTGCTCTTGTATCCGCACTGGCTGAACTGACAGCCTATAACGCTGCACATCCGTCCACCCCTGTTGTGGGCAAGCTGCGTGTTTTTATGGGCGTCGGAACGCCTGCATGGGTCATCAGCGCGACGGGCGCCGTCACGATCTCCGACAGCTTTGGCTCGGCGACGGCCGGCTCCTGGTGGACCCCGCAGTACGACGCGTTGTGGCAGGGACTTCAGAACCACCTCGCGAGCGAGTACGACACGAACCCGATGATCGGCGAGGTCGCGATCACGTCCTGCTCTTCGCTCACGGGCGAACCGTTCATTGTGCCCCAGAACCAGGCTGACGTGGCAGGGCTCCACGCAGCCGGCTATACCGACGCGCTGCAGCAGAGTTGCCTCAGCAACGCTCCGCAGGACTACGCGGCCTGGAAGACCACGCCGATTGACTATACGTTTAACCAGATCGCGGACACCGACGCTGGCAACGTGGGGATCAACACCGCCTTCCCCATTCAGGTGATGGACGCATTTCGCACGGCGTTGGGCACGCGGGGTGTGATCGCAAACCACGGCCTCAACGACCCGCCCGCTGCGGGTGCCATTCCCATCTACAACAACTTCGAGACACTGTACACGCAGGCGGTCGCCGCAAAGACGATCTCGCCGCTTGAGTTTCAGACCGACGGACCGACTGTGGACTGGAACACCGTGATTCCGTACGCCATATCCACGTATGATCCCACTGAAATTGAGGTGTGGGATACTACTGCGGTTAAAGGTGGTGCGGCACCTCTCACGCAGACGCAGCTCGCCGCGTGGGCGACACAGATCAAGCAACAGTATCCGAACCAGTAGGTCAGGCTCAGGAACCTTGCTATGTGCGTGCGTGGGTTGGCGTTCTGTGCGGTGGCGGCAGAGATCTGCAGCGTGGGTTGGGTGATGCATTCCGGAACGCTGGCCCTTGCTGTGCAAGCGGGATGCCTATTGCGCGGTGACGGTGTCTCCGGCGGTTGGGGCTGAGTGGCCTGATGTTGCAGCGAAGGTCGCTTTACTGTGGCGTGTAGCTCCAGAGGTCGTTCAGGAGACCTTGTGCGTCGGCTGAATCGAGTCCTGAGCCGCCGAAGAGCCAGAGCGTGCCGCTGGGATCGGTCCAGGAAAATGCGCCGTCGCGTCCACCTGGAGTATTGGCTGCTGCCGCAGTTCCTTCGGTGCCGTAGATTCCGGGCTGGCCACCAGTTCCTCCGTGGGGAGCGCCGACGGAGTTGCTGCCGGTTTGCCATGTCCAGGTCCTGGTGGCTGCGCTGAACTCCCAGAGATCGTTCAAGGAGCCTTGTGTGCCGCTGCTGTCACAACCGAGGCCGCCGAAGAGCCAGAGGTTGTTGCTGGCGTCGATCCAGGCGGAGGCGGCGTTGCGTCCACCTGGGACGTTGGCTGCTGCGGCGGTCCCCTGAGTACCGTATACACCGGGGAGGCAGGTTGCACCGGGGGTTACGCCAGTAACGGCGCTACTGCCGCTGATCCACGTCCATTGTTTGGTGGATGGGCTGTACTGCCAGAGGTCGTTGAGATCGTTTTCGGAGCCGGTGGAGTCGTAACCGAGGCCGCCAAAGAGCCAGAAGTTGCCGCTGCTATCGGTCCAGGAGAGAGCCCTTTGGCGAGCACCCGGTGTGTTTGTGGCGGCAGCGGTGGCTACGGTGCCGTACACGCCTGCGGCATTTGCCTTATCGCTGCCGCTGATCCATGTCCATTGCCTGGTGGAAGGATTGAACTCCCAGAGATCGTTAAGACTGCCGGTGGTGCCGCTGTTATCGGCACCGGCTCCGCCCATAAGCCAGAAGTTGCCGCTGTGGTCGGTCCAGGAGACGGCCGAGTTCCTGGCACCCGGCACATTCGCTGCGGCAGGGACGCCGAGGGTTCCGAAGACAGACGCAGCGTTGACGGTGTTACTGCCGCTGATCCATGTCCATTGCTTGGTTGAGGGGTTGAACTCCCATAGATCATTCAAGGCGCCGTCGCTGCCGGCGGAATCGAAGCCAGCGCCGCCGAAGAGCCAGAGATTGTTGCTGCTGTCGATCCAGGAAGACGAACCGGTGCGTCCGCCGGGAACGTTGGCGGCCGCGGCGGAGCCCTCGGTTCCGTAGACGCCCATTTTATTGCCGGGCACGGTGCTGCTGCCGCTTACCCAGGTCCATTCCTTCGAGGTCGGGTCGAACTCCCATAGGTCGTTGCGCGGGCCGTTGGCTCCGAGTGGATCGATCCGCCCGCCGCCGAAGAGCCAGAGATTGCCGGAGCTGTCGGTCCAAGAGACGCTGGAGTCTCTGCCGCCGGGAATATTTGCTGTGGAGGGAGCGCCTTCGGTGCCGAAGACGCTGGAGGTGGCACCGGATCGCACATTGCTGCCGCCAACCCAGGCCCAGCCTTTGACGGCGGCAGGGGGAACCGGCGGAGTTCCGTTGGTGCTTCCGGTACCGCCAGAGTTGCTGCCACTGCTGCTGCAGCCGATGTTGAGTGCTACAAGGGCTGTCAGGGATAGCGCGGCGAACCGGCGCAGGCGATGCGAGAGTCTCTTGGGCGAACTTGCTGCGGTCATCGATCGTTCCGTCGGGCTGGATTTGGCAAGGCGGTTTCTTGAGTTGGACAGATTGTAATAGGGAGAGCTTGATTAAGTCACAGACCTCTTCCTTTTGGGGTGGAAGCTCCTTTGAAGAGGTGAATCAGGAAGCGGGCATGAAGCGAGAGAGAGTGCGACTTTGGGTGGGGTGGGGCATCTGATGGGTATGGATAAGCGAATTGGGTTGATGGATGGGTTGCGGGTTGGTGATGTGGAGTTGTCGCATCGGGTGGTGATGGCTCCGTTGACGCGGTTGCGGTCGACGCAGCCGGGGGATGTGCCGAATGCGATGAATGCGACGTACTATGCGCAGCGGGCGAGCAAGGGAGGGTTGCTGATCTCGGAGGCGACGCAGATTTCGTTGCAGGGGAAGGGGTATCCGGCGGCGCCGGGGATCCACTCGGCGGAGCAGGTGGAGGGGTGGAAGCTGGTGACGCAGGCGGTGCATGCGAAGGGTGGGCTGATCTTTTTGCAGCTGTGGCATGTGGGGCGGATGTCGCACAGCTCGCTGCATCCGGAGGCTGGGTTGCCGGTGGCGCCGTCGGCGATTGCGCCGAAGGATGGGTCGAAGGCGATGACGGCGGGGTTTGAGCAGGTGGAGTTCGAGACGCCGCGGGCGCTGGAGCTGGGGGAGATTCCGGGGATTGTGACGCAGTACAGGCAGGCGGCGGAGCATGCGAAGGCGGCGGGGTTTGACGGCGTTGAGGTGCATGGAGCGAATGGATATCTGCTGGACCAGTTCCTGGAGGACTCGTCGAACAAGCGGACGGATGCGTATGGCGGGTCGATTGAGAACCGGGCGCGGCTGCTGCTGGAGGTGGTCGATGCGGTGGTTGGGGTGTGGGGAAAAGGGCGCGTGGGCGTGAGGCTATCGCCGTTTGGGACGTTCCTGGATATGGGGGACTCGGACCCGGTGGCGTTGTTCGGGTATGTGGTGAAGGAGCTGTCGCGGCGCGGGATTGCGTATGTGCACATGGTTGAGCCGCGGGTGGGGAATGCGGGAGCGGATGAGCCGGTGAGCGCGGATGTTGTGAGTACGGCGGAGACGTTCCGGGGGATGTTTGACGGCGTGTTTATTTCGGCGGGCGGGTATGATGCGGCGTCGGCGGAGGAGGCGATTGAGACGGGGCGCGCGGATGCGATTGCGTTTGGGCGGCTGTTTATCTCGAACCCGGACTTGCCGGAGCGGCTGAAGAAGAAGGCTCCGCTGAATGCGTATGACCGGTCGACGTTTTATGGCGGGGGCGAGCACGGATATACGGATTATCCGGCGTTGGAGGCTGTGGGGGCGTCGGCGTAGGGAGGCTGCGGGATGTTCGCCGGGAGGTTGGGCCCGGTGAGCGGTGCGGCGTGATGAGTGCGGTGGGGCGGCTACAGGGATTGAGGTGGCATTACAGCGGTTTGCTGTGGTTTCCAACATGAGCGCGGGATGATGGGGGCGTCCTGCAAGGTATCGTGCGCCGTGGTGGGGTTGGGGCTGAATCGTTAGGGGGTTGGGTTTTGCCTACTGAGCTGACCCTCAATGCGTAAAACGCAGCGGTCAAGATGATCGCGTAGCTGATGCTCCCAGAATCGTACCGTTGAAATTCCACGGCGGTTGAGCAAATTTGCTACTTTGCGGTGCCGTTTGCGGTTGCGGTCAATCTTCATAGCCCAAAAGCTCGTGTTGGTTTTGGGTACGTGACCACAGCGCGAGCAGCCATGCCAAAAGCAGCCGTCCACGAAGACGGCGAGCTTCGAGGAAGGGAAGAAGAAATCTGGCTTTCCCGGCAGGTCTGTCCGTTGGAACGACCATCCCCTGATGCCAGCGCGAACGAATGCCATCCGCAGCCTCAGCTCTGTCGTTTTGTTGCCGTTGCAGCGAACTGCCGCCATGTTGCGCGAGCGCTCAGGCGAGACGACGAACCTTCCGTCTTTCAGTTGAGATTTCAACAGTCTTTCCATATCGACGTTTACTCTTGAGATAGATGCGCTCTCGACCAAAGTTTATTTCGTTCTTCGCTGGTGCTAGAGGCCTGGATATAGGCTTGGAGAAAGCCGGCTTAAAATGTATCGCGGCTAACGAGATTGATCCCTCTGCGTGCGACACCATTCGAACGAATGAGCCGCAACTGAAGCTTTACTCAGAGGATGTTCGTGCTGTTACGGCAGAGCGGTTATTGGCAGATTTGGATGTGAAGGTTGGAGAATTGTTTGCGGTGGTAGGCGGGCCGCCCTGTCAAGCCTTCTCGACCGCCGGTCGGCGCCTTGGACTGAACGATCACCGAGGAAATGTATTTCTGCATTTTCTGGATTTAATCCATGAACTCAGGCCTAAATATGCAGTTTTTGAGAACGTCCGCGGACTTCTTTCTGCTCCCCTCCACCATCGACCGCATTTGAAACGTGGCATTGATGCACCAGCACTTGAAGATGATGAACAGCCTGGCGGCGCGCTGAAGCTAATTCTTTCCCTTTTGCGGCGCTCCGGATATGAGGTGACATTCACTCTCTATAACACGGCCAACTTTGGCGTTCCGCAAAGCCGAGAGCGGTTAGTGTTTATTGCTAGCCGCGACGGAGAGCGTGTCCCACATCTTTCGCCAACGCATGACGCGAAGGCTGCGAATGGCCTCCTTCCGTGGGTTAGTTTTCGTGAGGCAGTCGAGCCTCTGAAAGGTGTGGAACATCACTTTGCCTCGTTTCCACTGAAACGGATGGAGTATTACAAACTCCTCAAGGCGGGTCAAAATTGGCGCAATCTTCCTGAAGACATCCAATCAGTGGCGATGGGTGACAGTTTCAAGTCAGGCGGTGGGAAAACTGGGTTTTATCGCCGGTTGGCATGGGATAAGCCCTCCCCTACGTTGGTAACAAGGCCAAATATGAAGGCAACGGACTTGTGCCATCCGAAGGAGCTGCGGCCACTGTCAATCGAAGAGTATGCAGCTATTCAGACCTTTCCCGCGACATATAGATTCAGTGGACGTCTCGACGATCAATACAGGCAGATCGGAAACGCGGTGCCCTGTCATTTTGCGTATCAAATCGGGCAACATCTTCTGCGATTTGATGCCGGACAGAATGTTGGCGGAGAGAAGTCTGCCCGCCTCAGCAGATATGTCAATACAGATGAAGCGTCTTGGATTGGCGCGGTGAAGCCGAACGCATCGCCCGGGCTGTTTGATGTTGTGGACGGAGAGTGTGTGTGAGTTTAGATCGAAGTTTCAGCGAGCAAGTTGAGCGGTTTGTCGAGGACAAGATCGCGGAGTTTCATAAACAACGAGCAGCCAATGTAGATGCTTTGCAGTTGATGACTGTTCTGCGCGCGAAAAATCCCTATTTGTTCCGTGCGAAGAACATTCAGTCTGCCTCCGAGATGGTTGAAGCCTTGCTTGGTGCAAGGCTTTCCTCGTCTGAGGAGGGCATGTTTGGTGGATTTATGGAAGCTTTGGCGGTGTTTGTGTCGGAGCAGAGGTGTGGTGGGAGGAAATCTGCCGTAACGGGGATCGACATTGAGATGGAACGGGACGGGGTGCGGTATTTGATCGCGGTGAAGTCGGGGAAGAACTGGGGAAACAAGTCCCAACAGGACAAGCTGCGGGACAATTTTCAAACTGCGGTGAAGGTGTTGCGCCAGAACAAAGGCGTCGGAGAGGTGCAGCCGACGCTGGGTATTTGCTATGGACGGTTCAAGACGGTGAACAATGGAAAGTTTCTGCACATTGGTGGGCAGAGCTTCTGGGAGCTGATCTCGGCTGAGCCAGAACTTTATAGGGATCTTATTGAGCCGCTAGGATACCGGGCGAAGGAGTTCAATGATGAATTTCACGCGAAGCGTGCGCATGCGATGAACCGGATGGAGAGGGAGTTTCTGGAGAAGTTTTGCAGGGCAGATGGAAGCATCGATTGGGCCAAGATTGTGACGCTGATTTCGGGCGACGCGTAGGGAGGGTGGCCGTGCGTGCCGCGGGTCGGCGCTGACGGTGTGGGGCATGGCCGGGTGCGGGCCGGGCTGGACATGGAGGGTGTGGCGGGCTTAGTCTGCTCAGCGATTGCTGGGTGGACTTTTTTTTGGTGCGAACGAGGGAGGGATGGGGTTTCTATGATGGATCGCAGAGTGTTTTTGCAGACGGCTGGGAAGACGGCGGCGTTGGCGGCGACGGCGACGAAGATGACGCGGCTGGTGGGGCAGGAGCCGGAGGCGGACCAGTCGGGGCAGGGTTCGGTGTCGGGGAGTGACACGATACGGCTGGCGCTGATTGGGGCGGGGATTCAGGGGCAGGGGGACACGCATACGGCGTTGCAGGTTCCGGGGGTGAAGCTGGTGGCCGTCGCGGACTGCTATGACGGACGCCTGGCGCACACCAAGGAGATGTGGGGCGCGGACGTGTTTACGACACGGGATTACAGGGAGATTCTGGCGCGGAAGGACGTGGATGCGGTGCTGATTGCGACGCCGGACCACTGGCACAAGCAGGCGGCGTGCGATGCGATGAAGGCGGGCAAGGACGTGTACCTGGAGAAGCCGATGATCCATCTGTACTCGGATGGGCCGGAGATTATCGAGACATGGAAGTCGACGAACCGGATTTTGCAGGTGGGGAGCCAGAGGGTGAGCTCGGTGGTGTATGCGAAGGCGAAGGAGTTGCTGGATTCGGGAGCGATTGGGAAGCTGAATATGGTGACGGCGCGGTGGGACAGGAACTCGTCGATTGGGGCGTGGAATTATTCGATCCCGCTGGATGCGTCGACGACGACGTGCGACTGGATGAGGTTTGAGGGGACGGCACCGAAGATGGACTTTTCGGCGGAGAGGTTCTTCCAGTGGAGGAAGTGGAAGGATTACGGGTCGGGCGTGGCGGGGGATTTGTTTGTACACCTGTTCAGCGGGACGCACTTCATTACGGGATCGCATGGGCCAACGCGGGCGATGGCTACGGGAGCGATCCGGTTCTGGAAGGATGGTCGCGATGCGGATGATGTGCTGCTGGCGCTGTTTGATTATCCGGAGGGGTTCAATCTGAGCCTGCATGTGAACTTTGTGGATGGTGGGGAGGAGAGCGAGGGGTTTCTGTTTACCGGGTCGGAGGGGCTGATGGAGATTGCGGGGAACAAGGTGACGGTGACGCGGACGCCGCTGGAGACGGAGCCGGGGTATACGGTGTCGACGTTTACGGATGCGATGCAGAAGGAGTATGTGGCGCAGTACAGGAAGAAGTATCCGGTGATGCATCCGAGTGGAGCACCGCCGGAGGAGGTGGAGACGTTTGCGGCGGCGAGGGGGTATTCGGATAGTTACGACCACTTCAAGAACTTCTTTAACTCTGTGCGGACACGGAAGCCGGTGGTTGAGGATCCGGTGTTCGGGTTCAGGGCGGCTGGAGCGGCGCTGCTGGCGAATTTGAGCGTGGAGAAGGGCAATGTGGTGCATTGGAAGCCGGAGACGATGGAGCTGGCGTAGTGAGTGGGTGCTTCCGGCCAGGGTGTCCCTCCGGGGCTAAAGCCCCTTTGTAGGAGAGGGATTAACGTACGAGCTGAAGCTCGTACCCTTCAAAGCCGGTTTTCAGCGCTCTTTAGAAGGCAAATTCACTGTTGGTGTAAGGAAAGTGCAAACGCAGGAATGACAGAAAGAAAGGCAAGAGCAACTGCAAGTGCAAAACGCAGATTCCCTTCGGGAATGACAAACAAAGAGTGTGAGGACTGGTTTGGAGTGAAGAGCTTGAGGACTGGGTTGGACTTGAAGAGCTTGAGGACTGGAGATGCAGGTGAAGATTGCGATGAGGTTCGTTGGGCGGATGGCAGTGGTGGCGCCGGTAGTTCTGGCGCTGTGTGGCGCAGTGACGGCGATGGCGCAGGATCCGGCGCATGCGACGGAGTTTCGGATGCAGCATCCGGGCAATGGGCCGGGTGGGGAACCGCGGGTGGCGTTTCTGGCGCATCGGTTGGGGACGGACCATGCGGAGGGGATTTCGCTGCTGGATATGAATGGGGATGGGTTTGCGGACCTGCTAAGCGGGGCGTACTGGTATGAGAATCCTGGGGCGAAGGGCGGAGAGTGGAAGCAGCATCAGTTTCGGACGGTGGGGATCCACAACGAGTTTGTGAATGACTGCGGCGAGTGGATTGTGGATGTGGACCACGATGGGCTGCCGGATGTGGTGACGACGGGATGGATTGCGAACGGGCTGTGGTGGTACAAGAATCCGGGGGTGAAGGCGACGTTGGCGGGGACGATGTGGCAACCGCAGAAGATCACCGACAGCTATGACACGGAGGGTGGGGCGTTTGCGGACATCAATGGGGATGGGAAGCCGGATGTGGCGCTGGCGCACTACAACCGCAGCGGGATCCTCTGGGTGGACTTCAGCAGCGGGCAACCGAAGGTGCATCATCTGGGCGGCAAGGAGCAGGATGGGCATGGGATCGGAGTGGCGGATGTGAACGGCGATGGCAAGGCCGACGTGCTGACGACGCACGGGTGGTTCGAGCAGATTGACGCGAACAAGGACCAGTGGAAGTGGCATGGGGATTGGGATCTGGGGGATGCGGGGTTTCCGATTTTGGGGTACGACGTAAACCACGATGGGAAGATGGATCTGATCTATGGGCAGGGGCATGGGTATGGGCTGTACTGGCTGGAGCAGGCGGGAACGGCGAGCCGTCCGAAGTGGGTGCGGCATGCGATCGATGAGTCGTTTTCGCAGTCGCATGCGCTGGCGCTGGTGGATATCGAGGGGACGGGAACGCCGGAGCTGATTACGGGGAAACGTTACAGGGGGCACTCGGGGGATGATCCGGGATCGTATGACCCGGTGGTGGTGTATGCGTACCGGTTGCCGACGAAGGCGCAGCTGGATGCGGCGGCGGCGCATGCGGGAGAGGCGACGACGGGTGGATCGGGGACGATGGTGATTGCGAATCCGGCGGCGGACCCGCTGTTTGAGCGGACGGGGCTGTCGGTGAACGGGACGGCGGAGATAGGGACGCAGATTATCTCAGCGGATCTGGATCATGACGGGGATATGGATCTGGCGACGGCGGGCAAGCTTGGGGTTCACTTTCTGGAGAATCTGAAGATTAACAAAGTTCCGAAGGCGGTGCGGGAGGAGATGCAGCCGATGAACCGGAACTGGCCGTTCCCGGGTGAGGGGAAGGAGATTCCGCAGGAGGATGGGCCGACGCCGCAGTAGGCGGAGCTGAAGGATGAGAGGCGGAGCTGAGGGAGAGCGCAATAGTAACGCGGGGGCTGCGTATGGCATCCTATGGATGTAGTTTGCTGAAATGGAGATTGCCCGATGAAGAAGAGTATTTGGATGCGCCCGGATTTTCAGGAAGTTAGCCTTGGTTGCGAGATTAACTGCTACGCTCCTGCAGAAGCTTAAAGGATGTTTCAGTTCAAGATGCTGGGGACGGCCGCCGGTGGCGGCTTTCCGCAGTGGAACTGTAGCTGCGCGCAGTGCGCGCGGTGCAGAGCCGGGGTGGATGGGTTGGTGCCGCGGCTGCAGTTGCAGGCTGCGGTATCGGATGACAACGAGCGGTGGTTTCTGCTGAATGCTTCGCCGGATCTGCGGGTGCAGCTTGAGGCGAATGCTGCGTTATGGCCGAGGCTGGGTGGCGGGCTGAGGAATACTCCGATTGCGGGGGTGGTTCTGACGTGTGCCGATCTGGATCAGGTGCTGGGGTTGTTGCTGTTGCGGGAGTTTCAGCCGCTGGTGGTGTATGCGACGGCGCTGGTGCGGGAGACGCTGGAGGCGAACAGCTTTTTCAGGATGATGCATCGGGTGCCGGAGCAGTTGCGGTGGGTGGAGATACGAGCGGGCGAAGGGTTTCAGCTTGGGGAGTCGGGGATAAAGTGCACGCCGGTTGTGCTGGCGGGTGGGCTGCCGTTTTATGCGCGGGAGAAGGAAACGGGCGTGGCCGGACAGGCGAGCGTGGGGCTGGTGGTGGAGGCGGATGGGCGGCGGGTGGCGTATACGCCGTCGGTGCCGGAGATCAGTGAGGAGCTGCGGGCGGCGTATGCGAGCTGCGAGGCGGTGCTGGTGGATGGGACGTTCTGGAGCGATGCGGAGCTGACGCGGACGCAGGCTGGAACGCCTAGCGCGCGGGCGATTGGGCATGTGCCGCTGAGCGGGGCGGACGGAACGCTGGCGTTGCTGGCAGGACTGGATGTGGAGCGGAAGGTGCTGGTGCACATCAATAATACGAACCCGATCCTGGACCCGGAGAGCGCGGAGCGGCGCGCGGCGGTGGAGGCGGGATGGGAGATTGGAGTGGACGGATGGGAACTGAATCAGAGGGCGTTGTGATGGAAGCGGAGCACGCGGCGGGCAAGATGATGACGCGGGAGGAGTTGCGGGCGCGGCTGGATGCTGTGGGAGCAAGTCAGTATCACCACAACCATCCGTTTCACCAGAAGATGCACCGCGGGCATTTGACGCGGGGGCAGTTGCAGGCGTGGGCGCTGAACCGTTTTTACTATCAGAGCCGGATACCGATTAAGGATGCGCTGCTGTTGGCCAAGAGTGACGATCCGGCGTTTCGGAGGGCGTGGCGGAAGCGGATTCTGGACCACGACGGGGATGAGGATGGGTATGGCGGCGTGGAGAAGTGGCTGCAACTGGCGGAGGCGACGGGGTTATCGCGGGAGCAGGTGATCCGGTGCGATGCGATTTTGCCGGGCGTGCGGTACGCGGTGGATGGGTATGTGGCGCTGGTGCGGGAGAGCTCACTGCTGGTGGCGGTGGCGTCGTCGCTGACGGAGCTGTTTTCGAGGGATTTGATCTCGCTGCGGATGGACCGGATGCAGATGTATTATCCGTACCTGACGCCGGGGCTGGCGTACTTTACGGGGCGGTTGACGCAGGCGCCGGAGGATGCGACGTTTGCGTTCGACTATGTAATGACGCACGCGAGGACGCGCGAGGAACAGGAGCAGGTGGTGGCGGCGCTGCAGGCGAAGTGCGCGATCCTGTGGGCGCAGCTGGATGCGATCGATTATGCGTATGTGGTGCCGAGAAATATACCGCCGGGAGCGTTTGTGCCGGGGTGTGCGTGAGGTGGCGATGGAGCTGAGTTCAGTGCCGCGGATGGCGGCGGGGTGCAGGGTGCATGCGACGCAGGATGTGCTGTTGATACCGGAAGGTACGTTGAACCTGACGGGGTCGGCACGAGAGATTTTGTTGCGCGTGGATGGGGAGAAGAGTGTGGAGAGGGTGGTGGCGGAGTTGCTGCAGGAGTATGAAGGAGTGGATGCGCGGGAGATGCAGGCGGATGTGCTGGGTCTGCTGCGGCGGCTGGAAGAGCGCGGCGTGGTGCGGGCGTGAGGGGGTCGGCGGTGGCAGCGGGGCCGCTGTCGCTGATTGCGGAGGTGACGCATCGGTGCCCGCTGCATTGTCTTTATTGCTCGAACCCGGTGGAGATGCAGCGGGCGGAGGCGGAGCTGGGGACGGAGGAATGGGCGCGGGTGTTTGGTGAGGCGGCGGCGATGGGGGCGCTGCATCTGCACCTGACAGGGGGTGAACCGCTGGCGCGGAAGGACTTGCCGGAGTTGATTCGGAGCGGGCGAGCGGCGGGGCTGTATGTGAATATGATTACGTCGGGCGTGGGGATGACGGAGGATCGGCTGGCGGGGTTGGTGGATGCGGGGCTGGAACATCTGCAGTTGAGCTTTCAGGATGTGGAGGAGACGTCGGCGAACTATATTGCGGGGACGCGGGCGCATGCGCTGAAGGAGGCGCTGGTGCCGGTGATTCGGCGGAGCGGGGTGGCGTTCACGATCAACCTGGTGGTGCACAGGATGAACCTGGACCGGCTGGAGGAGTTTCTGGCGTATGCGGAGGCGCTGGGGCCGGACCGGTTGGAGATTGCGCATGTGCAGTACTACGGGTGGGCGCTGAAGAACCGGGCGCTGCTGATGCCGACCGAGGAGCAGGTGCGCCGGTCGCTGCCGGTGATTGAGGCGGCGAAGGCGCGGCTGAAGGGGCGGATCCATGTGGAGGCGGTGTTTCCGGATTACTTTGGGAGCTTCCCGAAGGCGTGCATGGGCGGGTGGGGGCGGCGGACGATGCTGATTGATCCAGTGGGGCAGGCGCTGCCGTGCCATGCGGCGGGGGTGATTCCGGGGATGGTGTTCGATAGCGTGCGGGAGCGCGGGCTGGGGTGGATATGGAGGGAGTCGGCGGCGTTTGAGCGGTTTCGGGGGGATGAGTGGATGTCGGATACGTGTCTGGCGTGTCCGCGGAAGGAGCAGGATTTTAGCGGGTGCCGGTGCCAGGCGTTTCTGCTGACGGGGGACGCGGCGGCGATGGATCCGGTGTGCGTGTACAGCCCGGAGCATGAGCGGCTGGTGGAGCTGCGGCGGCCGCAGCCGGAGCTGCTGCCGGTTTGGCGGGAGCTTTAGGGGTTGGTGGTGGGGGTGAGGCGGGTGGATGGCTTTGCCAGGAATGACAAGTTTGTGGGGATTGTTGATGGTATGAGGAATCTCGCTGGAGCAAGGCAATCTCTATGGGGGAATCGGCATCATACGGCTGTAACGATCCCTATTGAACGATTTCTGCTTGCGTTTCGCTCCAGGTTGAGAGGCGAAAGGTCAGGACAGAGAGATCGAAGTTTATTTACGCCGCAGCGTCTGTGTGGAGCTGCGTCGAATTTGCTGTAGAAGGTTTGTGCCATGAAGAAGATGTTGTTGTTGGCTTCGATGCTGGTGGCTGCGGTCAGCCCTGCGTTTGCGACGGTAACGGTCAGCAGTCCGGTGAACGGATCGACGGTGAGTTCTCCGGTGAGTTATGTAGCGTCTGCGAGTTCCGCGTGCGCGAGCGGCGTTGCGGCGATGGGAATTTATGTGAACAACAACCTGGCGTACAAGGTGAGTGGGGGCAGCCTGAGCACACAGCTCACGCTGAGCCCGGGTGGGTACTACACGGTGGTGCAGGAGTGGGACAACTGCGGCGGATCGACCGCTACGCCTGTCAAGATCACGGTGGGTGGGGGAACGCCGACAGCGACGGCGGTGACGGTGCAGTCGCCTGCGAGTAACAGCACGGTAGCATCACCGGTGAGCTTTGTGGCGTCGGCGACATCGAGCTGCGCGAGCGGCGTTGCGGCGATGGGAATTTATGTGGGCAGCAGCCTGGCCTACAAGGTGAACGGAAGCAGCCTGAGCACGAAGCTGACGCTGAGCCCGGGCGGGTATTCGGCGGCGGTGCAGGAGTGGGACAACTGCGGCGGAGCGGCAAATACGCCGGTGAGGTTTACGGTTTCAGGAGGCAGCCCGAACACGCAGAATGGCGTTACGGTGAGTGCGCCAGTAAGCGGGAGCACGGTGAGCTCGCCGGTGACGTATGTGGCGACGGCGGGATCGACGACGTGCGCGAGCGGCGTAGCGGCGATGGGCATTTATGTGGACAGCAAGCTGGCGTACTCGGTGAATGCGACGAGCTTGAATACGCCGGTGACGATGAGTGCCGGAGCGCATAACACGGTGGTGCAGGAGTGGGACAACTGCGGTGGGTCGCTGGCGACGCCGGTGAGTGTGACGGTGTCGTCGGGACCGACGGTGAGCGTGACGGCGAGTCCGGTGTCGATCTCTGCGGGAGCTTCGTCGACGCTGAGTGTGACGGCGAGCAATGCTACGGGCGTGACGGTGAGTGGGAGCGACGGAAGCAAGTACACGTTGACTTCGACGGGTGGAACGCAGGTTGTGACGCCGACGGCGAATACGACGTATACGGCGACGGCGACTTCGGGAAGTCTAAACTCGACGTCGAGTGTGACGGTGACGGTGGCGGCGGCGGGAAGCGCGAATCCGATCCAGCATGTGGTGTTCATGCTGCAGGAGAATCACACGTTCGACAACTACTTTGGTATGTTGAACCCGTACCGTGAACAGAACGGATGGAACGTTGGCGAGGACGGGAACACGTACAACGTGGATGGCATCGACGACAAGCTGACGACGATCAGCAATGAGGATGACCAGGGGACGGCGTATAACCCGTTCAAGTTCGCGACTACGTGCATTGACGATGAGACGTCGGCGTTTCTGGAGAGCTATGGCGACGTGAATCGCTGGGACTTCAGCGCGACGCGAGCGATCAATATGGATGGGTTTGTCCACACGGCAGAGGGCTTTGCGAACAACTGCAAGGCTTCGGGGACGTGCTCTGGATCGTTCACGGACCTGACGGGCAAGCGCGCGATGGGGTACTACGATCAGGGCTTCCTGAACTACTACTACTACATGGCATCGCAGTTCGCGCTGTCGGACCGGTGGTTCTCGCCGGTGTCGAGCAAGAGCATCGACAACAGGATAGCGACGTTCACGGGTGGGACGACGCAGGGCCTGGTGTTCGATCCTGGGACCGATGATCATCTGCCGCAGCTGGCAATTCCTACGATCTTCCAGGAGCTGCAGAATGCGAATGTCTCGTGGAAGATCTACTACACGGTGACGCAGGGACAGTGCCTGGGAGCGGATGAGTGCACGGCTGGATCTTCGCAGTATCCGGGGACGGACTTCGATTATCTGCAGGATTCGTATCGGTATCTGTATGAGAACCCGACGGGAGCGGCGTGCACGGGAACGACGCAGCCGTCGAGTGTGGTGGGCGATACGTCAAACTCGTTCTGCATCGATCCGAACCATATTGCGCCGCTGTCGCAGTACTATACGGATCTGACGAAGGGGACGCTGCCGAGCTTTTCGTTTATCGAGGCAGGGTATGGTAACAATGATGAGCATCCTGGTTCCGGGCAGGAGGTTCTGTCGGGACAGGCTGAGGTTGCGAAGGTTGTGAATGCGTTCATGAGCAGCCCGGAGTGGAGCAGTTCGGTGTTCTTCCTGAGCTATGACGAGGGCGGCGGACCGTATGACCACGTGCCGCCGGTTCCGGGGTCGTCGAACAAGAATACGGATGCGTCGCTGGGGACGATTCCTGATATCTCATCGATTGCGGTGAATCCGGATGGGTACAATCCGTGCTTGCCGAGCGGTGGAACGCCGACGACGCATTGCGATCTGAACAGCAGTGATCCGGGTGCGCAGCCTACCGACGCAACGGCCAAGTATGGTTTTGCGGCGCAGCTTGGATTCCGTTTGCCGAATATGGTGATCTCACCGTTCACGCGGAAGCACTATGTTTCGCATATACCGATGGATCATACGGCGATCATCAAGTTCGTGGAGAACCGGTTCATCGGGCCGAATGCGCACCTGACGGCGCGTGATGCGGCGCAGCCGAACCTGCTGGACTTTTTCGACTTCACGAATGTTCCATGGGCAACGCCGCCGACGCCGCCTGCACCGGTGACGGACCAGATGCTGGGCCGCAGCACGTGCACGCCAACGACGATGTAAACCGAATGAATGGCGGATTGGCCCGGCGAGAAGTTTCGCCGGGCCGATCTGTTTTTTGGGCTACACTCATATCTATTCCGTAGGTGATGGTATTCAGGAGCAAACGTGATGCGTGTTGCCGCTGTGTCTCTTCTTGCGATGATGGCTGTTGGTGGTGTGGGCGGTGCAACGGCTTTGGCTGCGGAGCGCGTGGGGACTGCGCCGGTGGCCGTTGCGGTGACGCGCGATGCTGCTGCCGAGCGTGATGCTGCTGCGGTGCGCGATGCTGCTGCGGCGCGTGATGCTGCTGCGCCGGACGTGCGGCTGCAAGGGGCATACAAGTTCAATCAGGGAGGGTGGACGTATGTGCATCTGGCGGGGACGCCGGAGCAGGTGGGGTTTCAGCATGGGTATCTGCTGGCGCGTGAGATTGAGGACAACCTGAGTGTGTACTCGCTGGAGGCGGTGCATCTGGACAAGCGGCCGTGGGAGTTCTTTCGGCAGGCGGGTAAGACGGTGCTGTGGCCGAAGCTGGAGCCGGAGTATCAAGCGGAGCTGCAGGGGATCGCGGATGGGCTGAAGGCAAAGGGATCCAAGGTGGACCTATGGGACATTGTGGCGATGAATGGCGACCAGGAGCTGACCGGGTACTATCTTCCGATGATCAACGCGAAGGAGGGCAAGCCGAATCCGAAGGCGGCGGTGGCGCCGGGCAAGTGCAGCGCGTTTATCGCGACGGGATCGGCGACCAAGGACGGGAAGATCGTGATCGCGCACAGTAACTGGTCGCCGTATGCGGAGGGTGAGCGGTGGACGGTGGTCTTCGATGTTGTGCCGCAGCATGGGCAGCACTTTTTGATGGATGGAACGCCGGGCGTGATCACGAGCCAGGATGATTTTGGCGTGAATGCGAGTGGCCTGATGATCACGGAGACGACACTGCCGATGGCGAAGGGGTTCGATGTAGGCGGGACGCCGGAGTTTCAGCGGTCGCGGAAGGCGATGCAGTATGCGACGTCGATCGACGAGTATGCGGCGATCATGCGCAAGGGGAATAACGGCGGCTATGCGAACTCATGGCTGGTGGGCGACCGGAAGACGAACGAGATTGCGTACCTGGAGCTGGGGCTGCATCACACGCCGCTGGAGAAGAAGAAGGACGGCTACTTTGTGAGCTCGAACTTCACCAAGGATCCGATGGTGATTCGGGATGATACGCCGGGGTTCGATCCGAAGGACCCGCAGAGCTCGATGAATGCGCGGCGGATTACGGCTGTGGCGTTTATGCAGAAGCACTACGGGAAGCTGGATACGGCGCTGGCGGAGGCGTATTTGTCGGACCACTATGACTCGTATGACAAGAAGATTGAGGCGGGGATGAGGAGTTTATGCGGGCATGAGGAGATGTCGGCGCGCGGGGAGCCGGTGTGGGGCGATGCACCGTATACGCCGGGCGGGGCGGTGACGGGGAAGGTGATGGACTCAGCGATGGCGGCGAAGATGAGCTTTATCGGGCGGGCGGGGCATCCGTGCGGGGAGAATTTTCTGGCGGGGCCGTTTTTTGCGGCGCATCCGCAGTTCGCGTGGGAGAAGCCAATCTTGCATGACATGAAGGCTGGGCCGTGGACGACGTTTACGGCCGGGGAGAAGCCGCCGGTGTTCGTGGCGCAGCGGTAGGAGGGGATTACTTGGCGCGGGCTTCGACGACGGCGATGCGCTCGCTGATGGGTGCGACCTGGCGGAAGACTTCCGCTTGATTGTTGGCGCGGAGAGGCGGCAAGGAAGACACGGATTCTCTTCGGGAATGACAAAAGAAGACTGGTCATTGGGGGTCGGAAGGTGTGAGGGATTGGGGTGTGACGGAAGGCTTGCAGGTCCTTCGGCTACGCTACGCTTCGCTCAGGATGACAGGATAAGGGTGTTTCGGGCGATGCCCAGTGTTTGGTAGCAGCGATCGCTCAAGATAAGGGTCTGAATTGTTTCGTGATTGAGTGCTTAGGAGGCAATTTTCGGTGGCAGGGGGACGGGTTTGCCGCTGGCGTCGATCTCGTTGGATTCGACGCGGAAGTGGGTGAGGTTGGCGACGCCGAAGCTGGTGGTGATGGCGACGTCGGCGGCGTCGCGGCCGGTGGCCATGAGGATACGGCCGAGGCGGGGATGGTTGTGGCGGGCGTCCATGTTCCACCATTTGCCGTCGATGAAGATCTGGTACCAGGCGCTGAAGTCGCCGGGGCCGGAGTAGGGGATGCGGATGTCGCCGATGTGACCTGTGACGTAGCGGGCGGGGATGTTCATGGCGCGAGTGAGGGTGATGGCGAGGTGCTGGTAGTCGCGGCAGACGCCGATGCGCTCGGTGAAGATGTCGAGGGCGGTTTTGGTGGGGCGGGCGGTCTTGTAGTCGAAGGCGACTTTGTCGTGGACCCAGTCACGGATGGCGGCGGCGAGAGCGAAGCCGGAGCCCATGTGGCTGAAGAGGTCGTGGGCGATGCCGTTGAAGCGATCGACCTCGCAGTAGCGGCTGGCGAGGAGGAACTGGAGGGTCTCGGGGGGAAGGTTTTCGACGAGGGTCTGGGG
The DNA here is from genome assembly GCA_019351975.1 of Acidobacteriota bacterium. Lineage (GTDB taxonomy): Bacteria > Acidobacteriota > Terriglobia > Terriglobales > Acidobacteriaceae > Granulicella. Next base: position 3,123 of record JABBOG010000054.1, on the reverse strand, counting down.
TGCGTTGAAGGGCTGCGGTTCGGGCTGGTCGTCGGCGTGGATGGTGTTGGTGCCGGAGAGGCGCAGGGCGCCGGCGGGAGCGACGAAGCGGGTGCAGCGGTTGCCGAAGCTATCGAGGTAGTTGGTGACGGGGAGGGGGGTGCTGACGCCGGATTCGAGGTGATCGATGGAGATGTGGTCGGGTGCGGCGAGTTGGGGGTCGACGCTTGGGTGGAGGTGGAGAAGCGCGACCATGGGCGTGGACTGCGGGAGGTTGAATTGGATGTCGAACTCGGATGCGATGAGCAAAGGTGGCCTTTCGAGACGGTATTTACGCGTCTACCGAGAGCAGGATTTGGAGAAGCTACTAGACTAGATGCGGCGAATGGGGCGTGGGGCTGCTCTGAATGTACCTTATGCGATGGTTTGGAGCGCCGTGGAACGGGGACGACGGAGAAGAAAGAGCATGAGGCCGAGGAGAGCGCTGGCGAGGATGCCGAGGGAGGCGTCGGCGAGGAAGGAGCCGGTGACGCCGTGGTGGGTGTAGGCGCGGCCGTCGATGACCTGCATGTAAATGATGGGGACGAGCGAGGCAGCGTTGAAGAGGCTGTACTGGGTGGCGGCGAGGGGGTTGTTGCGACCGATGGTCTCGAAGGCGATGGCGGTGATGCCGGTGTACGCGAGGGCCTGGAAGACGTTTTCGCCGACCATGGCGAGGCCGAAGGTGGCGGGCGTGTTGTGGAGCAAGAGAAGTGCCGCTGTAAAGATTGCTCCAGCGATGCCGATACAAAGATAGAGCGGGCGCAGCGGGAGGAGCTTGGCGAAGGGTGTAAAGACGAGGCTGCCGAAGATGCCGGCGAGTGAGAGGCCAGCGCCGCCGATGAGGCTGACGAAGCGTGCGGAGGCATGGAAGTTGTTGCCGAAGCCACCGAGGGTGTTGGTAAGCGCGAAGGAGGCGCAGGGCGAGGCGAAGAGTGCGAGTGCGATGAGGACTTCGCGACGGCGGACGACGGCGAAGACTTCGGCGAAGAATCTGCTGAAGCTCTCGCGGGCGAGGCGGCGGTCGGGCGCGGGTGATGGCATGAGGAGGAAGATCGCGGTAGGAACGAAGACGACGAGGCCGAGGAGAACGGCGGCGATGGGGAGCGGGAGCGTGCGGACGAACTCGCCTGCGAGAACGGCCATGATGCCGTTGCCTGCAAAGCTGGACGCCCAGATCCAGGAGCTGAGTCGAGCTTCGTCGTCGTGATGGACGATGGTGGCGAGCCAGCCGCCGAGGGCGTTGGTGCAGAGCTGCGCGGAGGCGAAGCCGAGGAGCATGAGGACTTCGAAGAGTTCGAGGTGCGTGCGGTTGAGCAGACCGAAGGTGAGGCAGAGCGCGGCGATGGCAGCGAAGGCGGTGGCGTACCAGCGGCGGCTGAAGCGTACGTCGAGCATGGGGCCCAGGAGAAAGACCCAGATGCCGCCGGAGAAGACGGTGGCGGTGAGGGTTGCGATGCGGGCTTCGGGGACATGCTGCGCGGCGAGGAGTTGAGGCAGAGGGACGGTGATGAAGCCGGCGAAGAATCCGAAGGAGAGATTGGACATGCCCATCAGCCAGATGGGGGCAGATCGGGTGCGACGCATCAGGCGGGTCTCCTTGGAAGGATAGACGTGGTGCTGGATGTAAGGTACACGATGGATCGTGTGGCGGGTGGCTGAAGAGGCAGGTTCCTGCGGGAATGACGAAGCAAAGGTTGTGCAAAGGGGAGGTGAAACTGAAAGGGCAAGCCGTGATGGCTCGCCCTTTGCTAGTCGTACGTTGGATGTTGTTGGTGCGTGAAGTTACTTGGCTGCGAGCTCTGCGGTGGCACCGGCTTTCGCGGCGCCAGCCTTGAGGGCTTCGGCTTTGTCGGTGGCTTCCCACGTGAAGGAATCGCCGGTGCGGCCGAAGTGACCGTAGGCTGCGGTCTGCTGGAAGATGGGGCGGCGCAGGTTGAGGCTCTCGATGATGCCTTTGGGGGTGAGCTGGAAGTTCTCGCGAACGAGCTCGATGAGGCGCGGCTCGGAGACCTTTCCGGTGCCGAAGGTATCGACGCGGATGGAGACCGGCTCGGCGACGCCGATGGCGTAGGCGAGCTGAACTTCGACGCGGCTGGCGAGGCCGGCGGCGACGATGTTCTTGGCTACGTAACGCGCCATGTAGGCGGCTGAGCGATCAACCTTGGTGGCGTCCTTGCCGGAGAAAGCGCCGCCGCCGTGACGGCCCATGCCGCCGTAGGTGTCGACGATGATCTTGCGTCCGGTGAGGCCGGTGTCGCCCATGGGACCGCCGATGACGAAGCGGCCGGTGGGGTTGATGTGGTACTTGGTGTCGGCGTCGAGGAGGTTGGCGGGGATGACGGCCTGGATGACGTGCTCGAGGATCTCGGCGCGGAGCTGATCGTTGGTGAGGGTGCTGCTGGCGTCCTTGTCGGAGAACTCGGCGTGCTGGGTGGAGATGACGACGGCGTCGACGCGGATGGGCTTGTGGTTGGAGTCGTATTCGACGGTGACCTGCGATTTGCCGTCGGGACGGAGGTAGGGGAGCTTGCCGGACTTGCGGACTTCGGTGAGCTTGTGGGCGAGCTTGTGGGCCAGCGAGATGGGTGTGGGCATCAGCTCGGGGGTCTCGTTGGTGGCGTAGCCGAACATCATGCCCTGGTCGCCAGCGCCGCCGGTGTCAACGCCTTGCGCGATGTCGGGGGACTGGCGGTTGATGGTGGAGACGACGGCGCAGGTCTTGGAGTCGAAGCCTTTGAGGGCGTCGTCGTAACCGATCTTGATGACGGTGTCGCGGACGAGGGTCTGGAAGTCGACGTAGGCCTTGGTGGTGATCTCTCCGGCGACGACGACGAGGCCGGTGCAGGTGAGGGTCTCGCAGGCGACGCGGCTGTAGGGGTCTTCGGCGAGGCAGGCGTCGAGGATGGCGTCGGAGATCTGGTCGGCGATCTTGTCGGGATGACCTTCGGTGACGGACTCACTGGTGAAGAGGAAACGATCGGTGTTGTTAGACAAAGCGTGAAGCTCCTTTGGTCAGATAGCCGGACACGCTCCATTGGATGCAGAGCGCCCGACGACCGGCCCCTCGTGCTGGATGTGCCACGGGCGTGGCCCAGCATTGGT
>JABBOG010000003.1 GCA_019351975.1 Acidobacteriota bacterium | reverse complement strand
AACCACGCAAAAGCCGCTGCAAAGAATCAAGCTATATACCTTTGGCTAATCAGCTCTAGCCGTTCATCTGCTGGTTGCGGGCCATCTCCCAGGCTTTGGCATACTTCCAGCTCACGTAGATCGAGTGGTAGATATGCAGGAGCAGCCCCTCGCGGCCGTCGAGAAAGCCAAGTCGAACGATGTAGTTGTAGCAGAATGTAGCAATGGGATTGAGCACAACGTTCCTACAAAAACTAAATGGACTGCGGCTGGTTTTGCCGCGCTCAACGGCAAGGTGTGCCATCTCATTGCTGTATCGGGACATATGTTCCAGATACACTTGAAGCGTCGGATAAGCATAGTGCAGCAGGTCGCCGCTAAGCTTCCCCGTCGACCCATCGTGAGACGGTGTGCTGTGTGGGCTGGCTTCATTGGTCATGCGCGCCGCCCCGCGACGAAACAGACGAAGTTTACGATCCGGATAGAGACCGCCATACTTCATCCATCGGCCGAAGATATTGTTGCTGCGATTCACCCAATACGCATTGTGGGGTGGTGCGCTGTGCAGCAACGTAAGAATTGACTGCTGTAGAGCTTCGGAAAGGACCTCGTCGGCGTCAAGTAGTAGGATCCAATCGCTGGTGCATTTATCGATGGCGGAGTTTTTCTGGCCTCCGTGCCCTTTGAATGGCTCAACGAAGATCTTCGCGTTGTAGGTGCGAGCGATATCAAGCGTTCGATCTGTAGAGAAAGAGTCAACGATGACGATCTCAGCGGCGAAACGCACCGAGTCCAGCGTGCGCGGAAGATTTGCCTCCTCATTCATCGTGATCATCGCAACGGATAGGGTCATAGCCGCTATGCCGTCAGCGTAATCGTTGGATCTTCGAGTTGCTCGCGAAGGAGGCGCTCAGTTAATGTGAGGAGGTCTTCGCTCGTTCTGGGAAGTACAAATGAATGTGTCGCTGCGTTCCACTCCAACTTGTAGGAGGTTGACAGCGCTGAGATCCAGACCTGTCGAACTGGAGTATTTGGCGTGAAGACAAACTTCGCAGCGCCATCATCGAAGAGTACGTTCAGAACGCCGTTCTTCTCTTCGGCCTCGAAGCTGCCTTCTTCTTCAGCTCGGAAAAGCGCTTGCTTCAGTGCTTCCAGAGCTTGGTCGGATTCTTTGCGAAACGTAATTTCATCGATCATGGCAAGTATTAGTGTAACGGCTGATCGCGAGGAATGTCGCGCGGCTGATCCCGTTGCGTCTCATGCTGTGAGTCGTGCGAAGCGAAGCAGGGTACCGCGTCGGAGACAGCATCGAAGTGCAACGTGACGTCTGAGAACAGGAACGGCTGGCAGGTAAAGGTCCGAACGTGGGCTGCATCGTAGCTTTCTGCATGTGCGATCGGATCACCTGAATCACCCGAGCGAACGTGGCCGGTCGCGCTTACGAGCATGACTTCGTCTTTTGGGTCCGTAGGCTCAGGTTGGAGCCATTGTTCGGTAAAGTCACACGGCTTCTGGTGTGTTGGGTCACACGTGCGTTGGGCGGACACAAAGCTCATGGTGATTGCTGCGCGTTTGTTCAGGATGCGAAGATGAACCTCCATTTCAGAGAAGTCGCCTTCGGGACCTGGTGTGGTGGTATGAAATACGGCAGTATAGAACTGCGGCGCACGTAAGGATCGATTGGCCCGAAGGAAAGTCGCGGGCGTCGTCGCAGGGTCGCTGAATGGGGTTGAGTAGGATGCCGTGGCGAGGCGGTGCCACTCTTGATCTTCCGGTGCCAGAATTGCGCTGACGATGTGCTGGTCGAGCTCAACAGTTAAAATTGCGTCGAGTTCGTACGTATCTCCCAGTGTGAGGAAGTCCAGACGAACGGAGTGGGGAAACGCTATGTGTTGCGGTGTGAGGTAGCGTCCCGGAGCCCCAATCGCAGATAACGCCGCCGTTCGAACGCGATCATTGGAGGATTGCAACTGTACTGCAAGAAGTTCTGGCGCAGAGACTGTTGCATCCGTTGTGAAGAATTGTAGGGCTCCGAGGCCGGAGTTCAGTGGATCGGGAACAATGATCGGAGGAACAGCTACCTGCTTGGGCGGCGGGGCGGTCGGTGGAGACGATCCAGCATCGTGGCGCTGAGCTCCGACCGTGCCAATGACGCAAACAAGCGGGATAAACAGCACGGTGAATGATCTAAAAAAGTACATGGTTGCGAAGCGGGACACCGATTCAAGAGACGCACGAAAAGTGAATGGCGCATGGCGGAAAGTTCTATTGAAATTTCAATCCGGGTCGAACGGAAGTGTTGATTTTAGAACGGGATATCCTCATCAGTGATGCCCTGGTCGGCGTAATCGTTGGACGGAGCCGAGGGCGTGCTTGACGGTGATGATGCTCGCGAACTGCTGTAGCCACCGGAGGAACCGCTTCGCTCTCCACCCTCAGCCTTACCTCCGACGAATGTGAAGTCATTAACGATGATCTCGGTGCGATATCTCTTCTGTCCACTCTCTTTGTCATCCCAAGAGCGATTTGTGATCTTTCCTTCCACAAATATTGAAGAGCCTTTTTTTATGTAGTTCCTTGCAGTGTCTGCGAGTTTGTCAAAGCACACGAGATTGTGCCACTCAGGCTTATCCACCCATGCTCCCGACGGATCTTTCGCGCGATCCGCGGTCGCGAGGGAGAACGTGGCTACGGTCATACCGCCTGCTGATGTGCGGATCTCCGGATCTTTTCCGACGTTGCCGAGCAAGAAAACTTTGTTGACGCCTTTTGCCATGAATATGCTCCGTTTCGCTGTTGAGGATAGCAGAGATTGAGCGGAGGATATCGGCAACTCTCCCATACGCCGTCCGAGATTGTTAGTGTTCCACGGGATGGCGGAGGTCACCGATAAGCTTCGTCGATCCTAAAAGCAACGTTAGCACACCGGTCGGAAGGCAGCCCATCACGATGATGAGCGAAAGCCAGCCCCCGTTGGTGTGTGGACCCTGCTTCGTAACGCCGCCGAATACGGTGAACATCAACAGCGCAGCGATTGCTCCTACAAGGAAAATAAGAGCGCCCGTGATCAATAATTTTCGCGTATCTGGTTTCATGTCAGCGGTACGCCGCCAGCATCGCGTACACCACAACACCGCTCACAGAGACGTAGAGCCAGATGGGAAAGGTCCAGTGAGCGAGCTTGCGATGTGCTGGAAAACGGCCTGTGAGCGACAGGAAAAACGTGATGAGAATCATCGGCAGCGCAACTACAGCCAGAAAGATGTGCGGTAGTAGAAGTGCCCATAGATAAATCAGGCGGGCGGTGGGATGTGTGGTCGGGAAGAGCATGTCGCCGTGCAGAACGTGGTTTGCCACGTAAGCTACAAGAAACGCGCTGGAGACGATGAAAGCCGCAAACATGCTGTTACGGTGGGCCATAATATTTCGGCGCTTGATGTAGCGAAAGCCGATGATCAGAAATACGGCGCAGAGACCATTCAGCACTGCATCCAGTGCGGGGAGGAACGTGAGGTGGGTTCCTGCAGCATCTACAGGTGGATGGTAGTAAACCAGCCAGGCGAGGAAAAGCGAAGCGATTGCACTGATTCCGATAATCAGAGCAATGATGGACGGCGGTGTGCGGTAGTTCGGATTAGGTGCGGTAACAGCAGTCATGTCGCTTTCATTGTAACGATTGCATTCGGCGGTAAACTGATCGCTTTAGATCCATCTCAGCGGCTCAAAATAATAGCCGCCCTTTCGCATCCAGCATCATAGCGGCCAGCAAGAGAGGTAGATAGATAACCGAAATCTTTAAAAGTTGGCGGGCAATCACGCGATTTTGAGGGTCTTCGGGGTTGCGCAGTATCTTTAAAAATCGGATCGTTGCTACGAGATAGAAGCCGTCGAGAATGACTGCGGCTACAGCGTAGGGTGCTCCCGTCACGTTGAGCCACGTCGGCCAAAGGCTTACTGGAATCATTAAGAGTGCATAAAAGAGTGCCTGGTAGGCCGTAGACCGTGCGGCCTCATGGATTGGCTGCTGGGTGGCTGCTAGACGGATGCCCGCATTCGAGTAGTCGGCCCGGTACATCCATCCGATGGCCATGAAATGCGGGAACTGCCAGACGAAGAGGATCGCGAAGAGCGCAACTGCTGGCCATTCGATGATACCGCGGGCTGCTGTCCACCCGATCAAAGGCGGCAGCGCGCCGGGGAAGGCGCCGATGAAGGTGTTGAGGGGCGTGATTCGCTTGAGGGGTGTATAGATGGCGACATATCCCACGGCCGTGAGTAGCGTTAGCATGCCTGTGAGCGGATTTGTCGCCCAGGCCAAATAGATCGAGCCGCCGAAGACCAGAAGGAAGCCGACGATCAACCCATGGGCGAGACCAATGCGATGCTGTGCCATCGGCCGAGAAGCAGTTCGCGGCATCAACCTATCGATTCCACGTTCCATCGCCTGATTGAGGGCGCTTGAGCCGGCCGTGACCAGTGCGATGCCCAGCAGCGCCTTCATTAGTTCAAATTGAAATGGTGAGATGCCGGAAGCGAGCGAGCCCAGGTAAAAACCAGCACCGGCTGTGATGATTACCATCAGAGAGATGCGTGGTTTGAACAGGAGTACGTAGTCGCTGAGCCGCGAGTGATTCGCGGTCCGCGCACGAACAGCCGAGGATGTGGCAGCGGTAGACACTTCTACTTAAAAGAATAGCTTGTTGTAGGGGTGTGTGCGCGGGTGGGTGATTAAACGCACTGTGATCTCATGAACGGGTGGTCAGGCGTTCGGGATCGTCAACTTGGCTATTGTGGCGAGTTGCATGAAACTCGTGCCCTCGTAAATCTTTCCAATCTTGGCGTCGCGATAGAGTTTTTCTACTGGGTAGTCTTTTACAAACCCTGCTCCACCGAATACTTCAACTGCGAGCGAGGCGGTGCGCTCGGCAACTTCGCTGGCGAATAGTTTTGCCATTGCGGCTTCCTTGAGGTAGTCTGCGCCGGAGTCTTTCAGTCTCGCCGCATTATAAACCATCAGTCTCGCTGCTTCGACCTCCATCGCCATGCGTGCAAGCTGAAACTGCATTGCCTGAAACTCAGATAGGGGCTTTCCGAATTGCTTTCGTTCGCGAGCATAGCGTGCTGCATGCAGCCATGCACCGGCGGCTAGTCCCACCAACTGCGCGCCGATCCCGATCCGACCCTCATTCAGCGTCTCGATGGCAATCTTGTAGCCCTTGCCGGGCTCACCAAGAACGTTATTGGCAGGTACATGGCAATTGGAAAACATCAGCTCGCAGGTGCTACTTGCCCGAATTCCCAGCTTATCTTCCTTACGTCCGAGGCTGAACCCAGGCGTTCCTTTTTCGACGAGAAAACAGGTAATACCTTTGTATCCAAGCGTTGCATCGAGCGTGGCAAACACCAGGAACAGCCCCGCCTCCGCCGCGTTGGTGATCCACAACTTCGATCCACTCAGGATGTAGCTACCGTCCGGCTGGAGCGAAGCCTTGCACTGCAATGCAAACGCATCCGATCCGCTGGCCGCTTCAGAGAGCGCATAGGCGCCGGTTAGGCTTTGCGCTAGAAGCGGCAGGTAACGTTTCTTTTGTACCTCTGTTGCCCAGCGCATGATTGCGCTGATCACTAACGTGTTCTGCACATCGACCAGAACACCAACAGCAGGATCGACCGCAGAGATTTCTTCAACGGCCAGCACGGCTTCAAATAGCGTTCCGGCGGCACCACCGTATGCTTCGGGAACTTGGATCCCCATGACACCCAGATTAAAGAGCTTGCGGAGGAGTGTGGGGTCGAAGTGCTGCTTATCATCCATGGAGCGAACGAGGGGTGAGATTTCGATTCGGGCAAAGTCGCGAACTGTATCCCGGAACAATGTTTCATCGGCGGATAGCTGAGTGAGTGCTGGCATACGATCACTAGTAGACCTTACCGGAGTCGACGCAGGGAAGTTATGCTCGCCTCAAGGTTGGTTCGCGGTGGATATTGCTGTGGATATTCGTTCGGGTTATACTGCGGGCATAGGCAGAGCTGGTGTTTTTCTTGCTCTGCCACGAGTGAGGCTCGTCTTCAGCGAAAGCGTGAAGGATCTCCAGCTCGATAATGGCTGTCCTTCTGGACGGCCAGCTTCCCCGAAGGGGGGCGAAGCGCTTTGGCGCACGGTCAATCACCGTATGCGTGATGTTTCACGCCTGGGTACAGCACTCAATAAGATCATCGTCGACCTTGCTAACCTCTTCACGCCATCCGACTGCCGCGTCTGCCAAGCGCCATTGCTTCAGACCTCTGCCGTCAGGATTTGTCAGGTGTGCGTCGAGCGCTTGGAGCCAGAGGAAGGATCTGCTCTTGACCCACGCTGCACCAGGTGTGGTGATGCTCTGGGTATGGAGTCCGCGCGGTTTATCGCATCGATGGGCATCAGCGAATGCACAATGTGTCGTCTTGCACCGCCGGAGTTCGATAAGGCCGTGAGCTTTACCGACTACAACGGAGAGATCCGCGAGATGCTGCATCTTCTGAAGTTCAAAGGGATGCATAGGATTGCCGAGCACGTTCTTGGGCGCGGAATGGCCATTGCGATCCAGAAGCTCCGTCATACCGCTGCCAGCGAAGTTCTCGTCGTCCCGGTGCCACTTTTCGCTGCCAAAAGGAAGGAACGCGGATTTAATCAATCTACGCTGCTGGCTGTTGTCGCGTTGAAGCGGCTTCAGCATGTTGAGAAGGAGTGGATGCTCAGCCTACAGGAGCAGGTCCTCGAACGGACGAAGGATACGCGGGCTTTGTATATGTTAAATCCTTCACAGCGTCGACGTAGTTTGCAGGGAGCGTTTCGCGTGCCGGACGCCACAGCCGTAAAGGGCCGCGAAGTTCTTCTGATCGACGACATTATGACAACTGGAGCGACCGCGAGGGAGTGTGCTCGGGTGCTCAAGCGGGCAGGTGCGACGAGGGTGTGGGTTGCTACAGCCGCAAAAGCGCAGCCGGAAAGTGTGCATAGCGTTATTGAGCACGGCGCCGAAAGTTTTGCGCTGTGGGATGCCACTGTAGGTGCTAAAGCCGCAACTGAACCAGCATCCGACAGGAGATTCCACGTTTAGAACGGGCACATATTGCAAGAGAACGACCACATGACCGGAGGGCAGAGATGCAGGCTGGAAAGATGAGTGGAACGCGAACGAAGCGGGTGGGCAACAGGCATCACAATACACATCCCGTGGCAGGCACGGCGCGCGCCGAAGCAATTGATATTCGCCTGGGCGTGTTTCGACAGCCAGCTATGCAAACCCCAGTGCTTGTGTTGAATGCCAGCTACGAACCTATCAATATCTGCGGCGCTCGACGCGCACTGGTGCTAGTGCTTAAAGGCATCGCTCGCACGGAAGAAGAACAAGGCGCTGTACTGCACTCGCACCGCATGAAGATGCAGATGCCTAGTGTGATTCGTCTGCTTGAGTATCGGCGGATTCCGCATCAGACTCGTGCATTGAGCCGAAAAAATATTCTTTTGCGCGATCGCAATACTTGCCAGTATTGCCAGAAGGTGTTGATCGCTGCAGAACTCACGCTAGATCACGTTATTCCACGTTGCCGCGGTGGGTTGTCAACCTGGGAAAACCTGGTCGCCTGCTGCCGAGACTGCAATCGTCGCAAGGGCAGTCTCATGCTTCATGAGCTTACGGATATGCGTTTGCTACGGGAGCCACGCCCATTTTCGCTGCACACGAGCCGTCATATCATGCGCATGATTGGTAGCGCGGACGCGAATTGGCGAAAATATCTATACTTCGAGTCAGAGTCGGCTGCGTAACTGCACGTAGTTGAGGATGCGGTCTAGGTGCGGCGTTGAAGGCATCCTGCACGGTGGTGTATCTGAGGGGTATGCGGCGGGAGCCAGCAGAGGAGAGGAATCAGGTGGTGTTTTCGAAGTCAAGAACGCCTCGGCCACCGCTTGATCGCGCTGGCCTTCTGGAGTTTGCCGTGCGTTCGCTTAGCTCTAAGATGAAGAGTATCCGCGACCTTCGTAGAAAGCTGAACGAGCGCGCCGAACCTGGCGAGGATGGTGTCGCATCTGTCGATGCGGTGATCGAAAAGCTTAAAGACCTAGGCTACCTGTCTGACGAACGCTTTGCCGCGGACTACACACGACTTCGCAAAGAGAACGAAAAATTTGGAAGGCGACGGGTTCAGCAGGGCCTCATGCAAAAGGGAATTGCTCAGGAGCTTACGAACTCCACTTTGGCAACAGCTTACGATGAGGTGGACGAAGCCGCACTCGCCAAGCAATACGTAGAACGTAAACGCATGAAAAAACCTGAAGGTGAGAAGGAAATTGCTCGGGCGATGCGTCGTCTGATGGCAGCAGGCTTTTCTACTAAGACAATCTGGAAGGTGCTCCGAAGCTGGGGAGCGGAGTTGGAAGAGGTTGACGTTGTCGAAGAAGAAGTCTGATACACCGGCGTGGCGCGTGATCGGTATCGACTGGTCTGGCCGCATGGATGCTGCCGGCCAGCGACGTCACATATGGGCAGGTATCTGGACGCAGGATGAAGGTGGCCACGTATCTGTAAAGCTCGAAGCCGGACGCACGCGTGAAGAGGTGGCAAGTTGGCTTATCGAAGTGGCACGCGAGACACCACGCATGGTGATCGGCTTCGATTTCTGCTTCAGTTATCCAGCGTGGTTCGTGCGCGATGAGCATGGCGTCACCAGCGCACCGGAATTCTGGAGGCGGGTCGTCGATGATGGACACGGAGAACGTTGGCTGGCCCGGGGCGCTCAAGACCGGCGCTTCTGGGGAAAGCCGCACAAGCGCCCAGCAGAGTTCTCAGGTGAAGGCCTGCACCGGATGCTGAGAGCCACCGACATCGACTGTAAGATCATTGCGCATATCCCTGAACCTGAGCGTCAGGCTCGCATGAAGGGTATTACGCCGAAGAGTGTGTTTCAAATTGGAGGTTCTGGCAGCGTCGGAACAGCTTCGCTGCGAGGCTTTCCGCTCTTGCTGCGCTTGAGAGACGCTGGCTTCCGCATCTGGCCCTTCGATGCGCCTCAGTTACATGGATCGATGCCAAAGCCGCTGGTGGTGGAAATGTATTCACGGTTGAATACCGGTCCCGTACACAAGTCCAATCCAACGGCCCGATCAGCATACCTGCTGAAAAAGCGCAGAGACAATCCTGCATATGCCGCTCTGTCGCGTACTGTGATGCAGCGAGCGAGAGGGAGCGAGGATGCGTTCGACGCGCTGGTGAGTACGATGGTGATGGCTGAGCGGCGTGACACCTTTGCCGTACTTCCGAAGCCACGCGATCCGCTGCATGGAATCGAGGGGTGGACGTGGGCGCCAGAGGCTTGCTAAGAAGAAAGGATATTCAGTCCCGAAAGTTCTGGAAGTGCTCCAATGTTGCCAGCCAGTGCGCGAAATAGCTGGATTGCCCGCAAGCATTCAGGATCGAGCTTGTAGTGGATGTTTTTCGTAAGGTAAGTGCGGATCGTATCAGGTGCGATGGCGAGCCTCGGAGTCCACTCGGAGACCATCTGATCGATGTGCTGAAGTCCTGCATCTCGGCTTGCGGTCAAATCTGAGATGAGCTGTGCGCTGCTCATGTTCGCAGAGGCCAATGCCCCAGGACGCAACGCCCAGACGGCTGCAACCCATGGGAGGCCCGTCATAGCGTGCCAGAGTTGTGCGATGTCGATCCACAAAAGGGGCTCTGCGACGGCAGATTCGATTTTGGTCCGATTCTCTCTTGCGAGCAACGCAGGGTCTCCGATGAGGAGTGCAGCATCGGTGGAGCGCAACATTTGCAATGGTTCGGCTCTTTGTGCGATGTATGTGGGGTTGGCGTGATGAAAGTGCTCCAGCAAAATTCTTGTATAGGCCACGGAGCTGCGGCTGGCAGTATCGGTGGCGACGGTAGCGACATTGGAGAGGGCTTCGCTCGCAGGAAGCTTGCGCGGATTTTTCACTAGCAGGAGAATGCTGCGGACGTCCGCAAGCGAGGCAATGGTACATCCTGGCACGATGGCAAGATCTGGGTTGAGTGCCGCAATTGGTATCAATCCAAGATCGGCGTAGCCGGAATTGAGCTCGTCAGCGCACATGGACGGGGATGTGTGGTGGACTGCGTAGTGCTTCTGCAGGACCTGCATCATAGGCTCATGTTCGAAGTTATAGAGCAGCGGGGCTGGATTGAGAAAAGCGATGGTTGAGACACGTAGGAGCACAAGAATAATTTTAGAGGAAGTGACTGGGCGAGCGGGCGGTTCACGAAATAAGGTACGATGCCATCACACGCAGCAGAGAGGTACGCGTACGATGGCAGGAAAACAGGAAGAAGTACGGCTGGGGTGGCTTGCGCTGGCACTCACGCCGAAGATGGGGCCAACCCGATGCGCACGGGCAGTGCAGAGACTCGGCTCTGCGAGTCACGTATTTGAGGCATCGCTGACAGAGTTGGAGAGTGTAGGTCTTCCCGCCGAGGCTGCGCAATTTTGCTTTGACGGCCGTGCGCGCAGCGCGGCCATTGAAGAGGCCGCTCGGACAGCAGAGCAGCAAGCATCTTTTCTCACGCCTGACGATGAGGCATATCCGGGAAGGCTGTTGGAGATTTATGATCCGCCCGCAGTGTTATGGGTGCGCGGCAATACGTCGTTGCTCGCTCGTGCGGGCATCGCTGTTGTAGGCACGCGGCAGCCGTCGCCTTATGGATCTGGCATGGCCGAGGTGCTAAGTCGCGACCTTGCGCGACGCGGTATGGTCGTAATGAGCGGCATGGCGCGAGGAGTGGATACGTGTGCCCATAAAGGCGCGCTAGAGGCTGGAGGAGCAACAGTTGCGGTTTGGGGAACCGGGATCGATGTTATTTATCCGAAAGAGAACAAGAAACTTGCTGAACAGATAGTCGCCAATGGTGGCGCAGTCGTAAGTGAATTTCCGCTAGGAACGTTTCCTGCGCCGCAAAACTTTCCTATCCGTAATCGTACGCTGAGCGGCATGAGTATTGGCGTACTAGTGGTGGAGGCCGGGGAGCATTCCGGAACGAGGATAACGGCCCGTTGTGCTCTGGAACAAGGCAGGGACGTGTATGCTGTGCCTGGGAACGCAACGAACAAAAACGCGTGGGGACCCAACACGCTTATCAAGCAGGGCGCGAAGTTGACGGCGACGTGGGAAGATATTTGGGAGGATCTGCCATCGCAGGTGCGGATGCAATTAGAGAACGATATGCAGGCCCAGTTTGGTCGAAATGAATCGTTGAATGGCGGCAGCGCATCTTTATTTGGTGAACAAGCGGGAGTGCCCATGAGCGATCATGAACGGCTTGTGATGGAGGAGTTGCGTCAAGATGAGGCGCTACAGCTGGATGAATTGATCGACCGTTTGGAGCCGAAGATCGTGTCCGGGGAGATTTTTACGGCTCTATTTGAACTCGAACTTGCAGGCCGCGTAAAGCAGTTGCCGGGTAAGAATTATGTGCGATGTTTCTGAAATTCTCCAGTGATTACGGGTTGGGTGGCGCTAAACGTGAAATTACTCCGTCGAACACGACGGTAGTATTGATTCTAAAGCGCTAGGATGCACTAAGCTTGACTCAAGCTCAGCAAAGCATGATAGGTTGCATAGGAGTTGTAAGCGGGACGCATTGTGATCTGACGTCTCTGAATGGGTGTGCAGCATGGCAAAAAATTTAGTGATCGTCGAGTCGCCGGCAAAGGCGAAGACGATTGGAAAATATCTCGGCAGCGACTACGTGGTAGAAGCGTCCATTGGACACATCATGGATCTGCCGAAGAACGACATTGGTGTGGAACTGAAGCATCGCACGTTTGCTCCGACTCTTATCGTGTCTCCGGGTAAGGAGAAGGTGGTAGACCGCCTTAAGAAGCTCGCGGCAAAGAGCGACTCTGTATTTCTGGCAGCCGATCCTGACCGCGAAGGGGAGGCGATTGCTGCGCATCTGAAGATGCAATTGCTGCCGTCGATTCGCGACAAAAGCAAGATGCGTCGGGTAACTTTTAATGAAATTACAAAAAAAGCAGTGAAGGCTGCGTTTGAGCATACGCGGGATGTGGATGAGAATTTGGTCGACGCGCAGCAGACGCGTCGCGTGCTGGATCGTCTTGTCGGGTATCAGATTTCGCCGCTGCTTTGGGATAAGGTGAAACGCGGTTTGAGTGCCGGACGCGTCCAGACAGTCGCGTTGCGATTGATCGTAGAACGTGAGCGCGAGATTAACGCGTTCCAAGCAGTGGAGTATTGGAATATTGATGCTGTTCTGTCGCCAGGAAAGGGTAGCCAGGAATTTACCGCGCGCATGGTTGGTGTTCAGGGTATGCCAATCCGGGTTCCGAACGGGCTGGATGCCGACGGCAGGGAGCAGTTCCTTTCCAACGCGCTGCCCGACGAGGGTGCTGTTGCTGAGGTGATGGAGCAGTTGGAGCGCGCAGTCTGGCGCGTGAAGTCTGTAGAGAAACGCGAACGGAGGCAAAATCCGCGCGCACCGTTTACTACAAGCCAGTTGCAGCAACAGGCGGCTGGGCGCCTCGGATTCAACGTGCGTCGCACGATGGGAGTTGCACAACGCTTGTATGAAGGTATCGAGCTAGGTAGCGAAGGCACTGTCGGCTTGATCACCTACATGCGGACGGATTCGACGAACATGAGCGCAGATGCGGTGGCGGAGATTCGTGAATGGGTGAACACGAAGTTCGGTGCTCAGTATCTTCCGCAAAAGGGTAATGTCTATAAGAGTAAGAAAGACGCCCAGGAGGCGCATGAGGCGATTCGTCCGACGAGTGTGAGTTTCGTGCCGGATGAGGTGCGCAAGTACCTTTCTGATGAGCAGTATCGGCTTTACAAGTTGATCTGGGAGCGCGCTGTCACGAGCCAGATGACTGCAGCGGTGTTCGATCAGACGACGGTGGAAATTGAAGCGAAGGCGGACACCTCCTACGACTTCAGGACTACGGGGAGCATCCTTAAGTTTGATGGTTGGCTGCGGTTTGATGAGCAGGCAAAAAAGAGTAAAGCTGAACGAGTGGCCGCCGAATCGCAAGAGAACAAGCGAATCCCTCAGGGCGCGGATGATGATGATGCCGAGAGTTCGAAGGACTCCACTTCAGAAGAAAGTTCATCAGAGCGCCGTCTTCCTGAACTGAAGGACGGACGAGAGCTGGAATGCCGAAAGCTGGATCCTCAACAGAAGTTCACGCAGGCACCGCCGCGCTTCAATGAAGCCAGTTTGGTGAAGACGCTCGAGGAAAAGGGAATTGGTCGCCCTTCGACGTACGCGTCTATTATCAATACGATTCAAGAGAGAGATTACGTAAAGAAGATTGCGCAGAAGTTGGTGCCTACAGAAATTGGTATGGTGGTGACGGAGTTATTGGTGAAGAACTTCCCGTATATCTTTGAGACCGGTTATACCGCGCAGCTTGAAGGTGAGTTGGATGCTGTGGAAGAGGGAACGGAGAAGTGGACAGATTTGCTGAATGGCTTTTATACGCACTTCGAGAAAGAGTTGAAAGTCGCCGAAACGGACATGGAGGACGTCAAAGCGATGGAGTTGGAGACCGACGAAATCTGCGAGAAATGCGGTGCAAAGCTAATTTTGAAGTGGGGTAAGTTTGGCAGCTTTTACTCATGTTCTAACTTTACGAAGGTCAAGCCGATTACGGTTGCGCAGGGCGCACTGAAGAAGGACCCAAAGTCGGCTGTGAATAAAGTGCTCGAGACGTTCAGCTTTCCCATGTATGTAAAGGCAATGAATGATGATGTGACAGAGTCGAGTAAGAAAGCCGAAAATAAGAGTGAATTGCTTGATGCACTACAGCGTGCATCTGGCAAAGGCAATAAGCTTGTGGTTGAGCCAGAGAGTTGCGATTTTACGAAGGAAAATTTCGCTGCGAAACCAGATTTGAGCTCGCCGGGTGCGCAGGACGCGGAGCAGGAAGAAGAGTTTTGCGACAATTGTGGGCGAACGATGATCCTTCGAAATGGGCCATGGGGACCATTCATGGCGTGTCCCGGTTACAGCGACGATCCTCCGTGCAAGACGATTCGGAAGTTGACGCAGAAGGTGCAATCCAAGCCTCCCGTGGTTCTCGAAGAACTTTGTCCTAAATGTGGGAAGCCATTACTTCAGCGCGATGGGCAGTATGGCGAGTTCGTGGCGTGTTCGGGATATCCTAAGTGCAAGTATGTGAAACAGGAGCTTTTAGATGTGCCTTGCCCGAAGTGCGGGGGGGAGATAGCAGCACGAAAGAATAAGCGTGGAGATACTTTTTATGGCTGCACGCGATATCCGAAGTGCGATTACACAAGCAATCAGAAGCTTGTAAACCAAACATGTCCGAAGTGTGATTCTGCGTATCTCATTGAGATTGCTACTACAGAAGGGACGTTCCTGATATGCCCCAACAATCGGGAGGCGATGCCCAAGCGGAGGGCTCGTAAGGGACCCAAAGAAGAAGAATCCGCGGCACCAGAATGCAGTTATGAAAAGAAAATTGGACCTCCGAAGCCACATGACGTGATCGAAGATCGCAAGCGCCCGGATCCACAAAAGACAATTCCCGTAGTGGAGGCCGTAGCTTAGGGTCATTTCGGAAGCACCATCTGGAAAAATATGGTGTTCTGGAGAAATTGCGCGCATGGTTTCCCATTTAAAGTAGGGTGTGCTATAACTTAGGCTTACGCGGCTTGACCGCGGTATGGTTCTTTTTTTATCTCGAGTGCGAGGGGTGCCATGCCGCTACATCTGACTGAAAGATTGGGAGGACGGATATGGCAAAAGCTATTTGGAACGGACAGACGATCGCAGAGAGCGATAAGGTAGAGACGATTGAGGGGAACATCTATTTCCCGGAAGAGACTGTAAACAGGGCATTTCTGCGGCCCAGCTCAACGAGTTCGAACTGTCCCTGGAAGGGGATGGCACGTTATTACACGGTGCTGGTGGATGGGCAGGAGAACCCGGACGCAGCGTGGTATTATCCGAATCCGAAGCCGGCGGCGAAGACGGTGCGGCATCATGTGGCGTTCTGGCGTGGCGTAGAGATTGTGCCTAACTAGTCTATTATCATCAGGATGTAAAGAAAACGCCCCTCTTTTGGAGGGGCGTTCTTGTGTGCGTCTTCGCGGCTTTGACGCCGCAGTTAGTGGTTTTGGCGTGGGAGTTAGTGGCTTTGAGCGCGTGGTCTCGCGTTCTTGCGCGAGATAGATTCGCGGCAGGGCCGGATCAGAGTTCGAGGATGATGGGCATGATGAGGGGACGGCGGTTGGCGTTCTTCTGGAGGAAGCGCTTGAGGTCGCCGCGGATCTTGTCCTTCATGACGCCGTAGTCTTTGCGCTCCTCGGGGCTGGATTGCTCCAGGGTTCGTGAGACGATGTCGCGGGCGTTGCGGAGGAGTTCGGGGTCGTCGACGGCGAAGCCGCGGGTGGTGATCTCGGGTTGGCCTTCGACCTTGCCGGTGCTGCGGTTGATGGCAATGATGGGGAGGAAGACGCCGTCTTCGCCGAGGTGCTTGCGGTCGCGGATCATGGTGTCCTCGACGACGTCGGCGGTGGAGTTGTTGTCGATGCAGACGCGGCCGGTGGTCACTTTGCCGGTCTTCTGGGCGGAGTCACGGTCTACGGTGAGGACATCGCCGTCTTCCATCAGGATGACCTTCTCGGGGACGCCGGTGGCTGTGGCCAACTCGACGTGGCGCTTGAGGTGGCGGTAGTCGCCGTGGACGGGAATGAAGAACTTGGGGCGCACGAGGTTGATCATCATGCGGAGTTCTTCCTGGGAGCCGTGGCCGGAGACGTGGATGAGGCCGTGGGTGCCGTCATCGTGGATGACATTGGCATCGCGACGCTCGAGGTGGTCGATGACGCGGTATATGGCCTTCTCGTTGCCGGGGATGACGCGCGAGCTGAGAAGGACGGTGTCGCCGGATTCGATTTTTGCGAAGCGATGGTTATCGACGGCGGCGCGGGAGAGGGCGGACATGGGCTCGCCCTGGGTGCCGGAGATCAGGATGCAGAGCTTGTTGGCTGGGGTGTCCTTGATCTGGTTGGGGTGGATGATGAGGCCCTGCGGCGGATCGATATAGCCAAGGTCCTGCGCGATCTCGGTGGAGTTATCGATGGAGCGGCCGATGATGGCGAGCTTGCGGCCGTGCTTGTGGGCGAGATCCATGGCGATGCGGATGCGGTGGATGGAGGACGAGAAGCAGGAGAAGAAGAGGCGCTTTTTGGTGGCTGCGAAGATGTCGTCGAGGCGTGGAATGACGGCCTTTTCGCCGGGGGTGAAGCCGGGGCGGTCGACATTGGTGGAGTCCTGCAGGAGAACCAGGACGCCTTGCTTGCCGAGGTCGGCGAAGGTCTGGAGGTCGAAGGGGTGGCCGTCGGGGGAGGAGAGGTCGATTTTGAAGTCGCCGGTGTGGAGGACGATGCCGACGGGGGTGTGGATGGCGAGCGAGACGCAGTCGACGAGGGAGTGCGTGACGCGGATGGGCATGATGGAGAATGCGCCGAGGGTGAAGCGGTGGCCGGGGAGGATTTCGATGAGTTCGGCGTCGTCGAGGAGGCGATGCTCTTCGAGCTTGCCTTCGACGTAGGCGAGGGTGAACTCGGTACCGTAGACGGGGACGTTGAGGTCCGACAGGATCCACGGAAGGCCGCCGATGTGATCCTCATGTCCGTGGGTGAGGACGATGCCGCGGACTTTGCTGCGGTTCTCGATGAGGTAGGAGATGTCGGGAACGACGATGTCGACGCCGAGGAGCTCTTCTTCGGGGAACATGAGGCCGGCGTCGATGACGAGGATGTCGTCGCCGTAGTGGAGGGCGAGGCAGTTCATGCCGAACTCGCCGAGTCCACCAAGAGGAATTATCTGTAGTTTTTCATTTGCCATGGAGCTTTAGGGTAACACCTGTGATCGACGGCGTTACTGCCAGATGTCGGATCGGGTGCGGATTTGGATGTCGGGGTCGGTGGTTTCGACACGGACGCGGTGGAAGCTGGGAGTGGGTGCGGGTGGAGGATGGTACTCGACGACGAACTGGGAGCGGAGGATGGAGGCGACCTGGGAGAGGCGGTCGGCGATGGAGGCGCTGGTCATGGCGTTGAAGAGGCTTCCGCCGGTCTGGTTGACCATGCTGACGAAGCGGCGGTCGGCGAGGCTTTCGGGAGAGATGATGTTGAACGCGATGTCCTCCGCGGAGTGGACGTAGAGGCCAAAGAAGACGATGCCCTGATCCTGAGCGTTCTCGACGATCTGGTGGCGGCTGGCTTTGCTGAGGTTGTCGATGCCGTCTGTGAAGACGATGAGGGCTTTGCGGCCGTGGACGGGGGCGAGCTTGGATTCGGCGAAGGCGAGGGCGTCCTAGGCACGGGTACCGCCGTTGTTCAATCGGCTGATCTTGCGGTGATCCACCTCAATGCCGCTCTTGGTGGTGAGGGACTTGAGGGTGGAGAGGATGTCCACGGGAGAGGCGGAGGGAGCGGTGAGGTCCTGCAGGAGGAGAAGTCTGCTGTCGAAGGTGAGGATGAAGATGCGGTCACCGGGGCGGAGGGTTTTTTGAAGGAAGAGGAGGGTCTGGGAACGCATGCGGTTCCACTCGCCGGACTCGCTGCCGCTGGTGTCGAGGAGAATGCCGAGGGTGAGGGGGAGGTCGGCTGCGGGGCGGAGGGTGATGTTGGGCTGGAGTTGGTTGTCCTGGTAGACGCGGAGCTGCTGTGCGGAGGTGATGGGAACGATGGCGTGGGTGTGGCGATTGGAGGCGGAGCAGGTGAGCTGGACGATGCTGACGTCTACGTGGAGGGTGGAGGCGGGCGGGAGGTCCTGCGCGCGCGCGATGGGAGCGGCAAGGAGGAGGGCGGCGAGAGGGGATGCCACGATGGTCCGCAGGAGAAGTCGATGGGCTGGTTGCAACATAGGGGCGTGATCTCAGGGGAAAAGATCGGCTGGGCGGCTTGATGGAGAACGTGGGGATCTGGTTCGGGAGGCTGCTAGATGGAGCGGAGGGCGCGGGCGGGGAGGGTGAAGAGGGCGGCGATGAGCTCGAATACGCCGCCGACTACGATACCGACGAGGCGGAAGGGGAGAAGGAGCAGCCAGACGATGGGGTAGAGAACCAGCGCGAGCAGAGCGACGGGCCAGCAGAGGATCAGGAGGATGAGGAAGAGGAGAAGCTTCATCGGGACGTCCTTTCAGTGGAGGTACGCGGACGTGGAGAGGTTTGTTCCCGTGGCGGGTGCTTTTGTTCAGGTGTCAGGATAATCGCACCTTGAAAGGATGTACACCTACCGTCAAGGCCATGGCTTTTCTGTCTAAGATGCCGGCTCATAAAAACCATCTCGCGCAATTACAACCGCCCCCGGACGATCTACTTTGATCCTGACTGAATGAAAGGAGTTCTTTCCCTTCAAACGCGGTTTAAAGTCAACGATGTACTGTGTTGTGAGTGCCGCTACTAAAAGATGGATTTGTTGGTCTTCGTTTTTGGCATTTACTTTCAAAGAAATGCCGCCTGATCCCGCACAATCTCCGGAAAGCCGCGTATCAGTCACTCTAAAAAATTTAGCAATCGGATCGACTCTATCGTCAAGATCGGTCTCTTGAAAAAGAAGCGCCGAAATGGACACGTTCGCCTTTTTCGCAGCTTCCAGTGCTTTCAGATAGGTGAAAGGTCCTGTACTGTCCCCACCGTCAGTAAGAGCGACAACTTCTTTTCTGTCATGGATGCCTGATTCTTCCATGATCCTCGTGGCTGCATTAATTGCCTCGAAGATATGTGTTCCATGAGCAAAGCCATGTTCGCTCAGTGGCGGTGTTGCCTCTACCTTCTTGATCGTTGAAGAATCAAGTTCGAACGCCTCCAACTCTTTTGTATTCATCCACCCGCTCGCCTTCCACACTTTCCCGGCAAACAGCAACACTGTAACCTGATCGCGATTCTCTTTGAGAGAACGCGCAAACTGTGTGAGGGTCTTTTGAAATAGTTCGACGTTTCCCTTTTGGCTCTCACTTACGTCGACCAAGAGAACTATAGACGCAGAAACATCCTGCTGAGTTCGCACCTGCTCAACAGGAACAGTTTTTCCATCTTGCGCTACAGAGAAGTCACTTTTATTCAGATTGATCAGAGGTTGGTGGTCTTTGTTTTCTACCAAGCAGACCATCTGCACCAAATTGGATTGCACGAAGAGAGTCGGACTGTCTTCCGCAATAACGAGGATAGAACTCATAAACAGAAGGCCACAGATAAATAGATGGTTGGTTGAGTGCCTCTTGGATGGAAAAATTTGCATGTCGCGGAACCTCAAATTCAACGGAACACTGAAATGCCAAAGATTCAGACTTCCCCTTACCAAAGCTAGAGACATGGATTGACGAAACAATCAACCATGTCTCTAGCTAACGGCTATTTGACCATCCCGTAGATGGCTGCTGCCATTTGCGCCATCCACAGTAAGGCGGCACCTACCTTATGCCAGAATCCACTTAGCGCCACGTCAACGATTGCTACATCCATTGAAGCCTCCTTGTACCGCAAGAATTGAAAAGATTGCGATTATAAAAGCACTTGCGGGGGGGGGGATGTCAATCAGAATCTTCCTCAACGCAAAAAAGACGGGATAGAAAAAGCGAAGCGGGGAAATCCAGAGCAAATCAGGACAACTTTTGTCATTTAACCAACTCATTGTGGATGCGCAGCTTAAGATACGTTTCAAGGTTTCTGCCTTGCTGGAGGCCAGCTTGGTTGCATGGCGAGATCGGCTGGAGGGAGTTGCAGGTCGGTGGGTTCGTCGTACTGCCTGGTCATGGAATTATCTTGCCATAGAGGATGCTTGTGCGGCGGTTGCGTGTTGGGGTTCGGGTGAATGGGCGATGCGAGCGGAATACGGGGGTCCTTCGCTGCGCTCAGGATGACGGCGCGAAACGAGCAGCGCCATCGGCAACGGAAGTGCGAGGGCAGGGGCAGGGTGGGAAGCAGGTCCTCCGCCTTCGGCGAAGGATGACAAGGTCCCAGGTCAATGCAAGCGCAAATTCTCCATAAGAATGACAACAGGCAGAGCAAGAGCAAATGCAGATCCCTGCGGGATGACAAACAAAAGTGCGTGGGGGCAAAAGTGTGTGAGTGCGGGGCGTGAGTGCCTGGGGGCGTGGGGGCGTGGGGGCGGCAGCTACGATGTCAAGTTTTAGCGGAGGAGGTCTTCGAGGGTGGTGGAGAGGTCGGTTTTGGCGTCGCGGTATTTGATGATGATGGGGGTGTAGACGGAGAGGCCGAGGTCTTTTCCGGGGCCGTGCTGGATGGCGCGGGAGCCGGCGACGACGACGGCACCGGAGGGGATGATGAGGGGGGTGGATGGCTCGCCGTTGGGGCCTTCGGGGGTGGATTTGTAGAGGGTGTTGTTGGGGAGGTCGTAGACGGGAGTGCCGCGGGTGAGGATGACGCCTGCGGCGAGGACGGCGCGGGAGCGGACGATGGTGCCTTCGTAGATGCCGGTGTTGCCGCCGACGAGGACGTCGTCTTCGATGATGACGGGGGAGGCGCTGACGGGCTCGAGGACGCCGCCGATCTGGGCGGCGGCGGAGAGGTGGACGCGCTTGCCGATCTGGGCGCAGGAGCCGACGAGGGCGTGGGAGTCGATGAGGGAGTCGCGATCGACGAAGGCGCCGGTGTTGATGTAGGCGGGGGGTACGACGATGACGCCGGGTGCGAGGAATGCACCGGCGCGGACGGCGGAGCCTCCGGTGACGATGCGGATGTTCTGGTCGGGGGTGAAGTGGCGGGTGGGGTAGGTGTGCTTGTCGATGCAGTGGAGGACGGCGTCGTTGACGGGCTGGAGGTGGCCGAGACGGAAGCCGAGGAGGATGCCGCGCTTCACCCAGGCGTTGACGCGCCAGGCTTGTCCCGTAGCGACGGTGGGTGCGGTGGGGTCGGGTTCAGCGGCGCGGAGGGTGCCGGCTTCGAGCGCGTCGCGGAGTTCAAGGAAGGCGGCGAGGGCGTCGGGGTTGCCGATGGCGGCGGTGCCCTGGGCGAAGTGGTGCTCGATGGATTGTTCGAGGGGGCTGGGGCTTGCGGGGTTCATGGATATGACGATTGTAGCGGTGTGGGTGGTGGATTCCTGCTACTTGGCGGCGAGTTTGCGGGGGCGGCCGCCGAGTTTGCCGTTGGCGCGGGCGGCGGAGGCTTTGGCTTTGCTGCGGGAGGCTCCGCCGGCGGCACCGAGGCGGGCGGCCGAGGCTTTGGCTTTGCTGCGGGAGGCTCCGCCGGCGGCACCGAGGCGGGCGGCCATCCAGTTGCGGGAGCCGAAGTGGCCCTGCATAAGGGCGGTGATGTCGAACTGGGCGTCGAGCAGAGGGAAGTGGAGACCGAAGGTGGACGGGCTGATCTCGATCTTCTTGAGTTGTGCGGTGGTGGCGTGCTCGATACCTTGCGCGTCTTCGGGGCGGAAGGCGAACCAGGCGTGGTTGCTGAGAGAGACGATGACGCGACGGAGCTTTGCGTCGTAGTGGGCTTTGATGATGTGCGGTTCGGTGGCGAGGCGATGTTCGGAACGCTGGTTGGCTGCCCGGACCTGGTCATCGAGCGTGCGGTCTAAATATTGCTCAAATGTCTCCATGGATCCCTTTCCACATCTCGCGCAAACTGTCGCGGTGTCGTTGCACGAGGCGCAGGATGTTGCCAATCTCGGGGGTTTTGAAGCCGTTGTTGTTGCGGACGTTGACGTAAGCCGGTGGCTGGTTGAGGTTGACGACCAGTTCACATCCTCTTGCGAATACATGAACGTGAGCTGGAAGATGGTCATCCAGATAGATCATGACCTGGTAACCGTCTATACGAAGAACCGTAGGCATTAGAGTACCAGTAAAGCGAAGCGCTTGGGTTATTGCGGCAGGAGTTTGAGCTCTTGGAGGAGGGATTGGAGTTTGGAGCGGAGGGTGGGGGTGACGGGGACCATGGGGAGGCGGAGGGTTTCGGAGCAGAGGCCGAGGAGGGCGAGCACGGCTTTGATGGGAGCAGGGCTGGGTTCGGCGAAGTGGGCCTGCATGAGGGCGAAGTAGCGGGCGTTGAGGGCGCGGGCGGTGGACCAGGCTTCGGGGGTTCCGGTGAGGGCGGCGGCGGCGATCATCTGGGACATGGGGCCGGGGATGGCGTTGGAGGCAACCGAGATAAGTCCATTGCCGCCGAGGGCGATGACGGGGAGGGCGAGGGCGTCGTCGCCGGCGAGGACGGAGAAGTGGGCGGGGGCGTGGGTGAGGAGCTCGGTGATCTGGCCCATGACGCCGCTGGATTCCTTGATGGCGGTGATGTTGGGGATCTCGGCGAGGCGAAGGGCGGTTTCGGGGAGGAGGTTGGTGGCGGTGCGGCCGGGGATGTTGTAGAGGATGACGGGGAGGTCGATGGCGTGGGCGATGGCGCGGAAGTGCTGGAACTGGCCCTCCTGCGAGGGGCGGTTGTAGTAGGGGTTGGCGGTGAGGATGCCAGTGAGGCCGGG
Organism: Acidobacteriota bacterium; assembly: GCA_019351975.1. Classification (GTDB taxonomy): domain Bacteria; phylum Acidobacteriota; class Terriglobia; order Terriglobales; family Acidobacteriaceae; genus Granulicella. Next base: position 114,768 of record JABBOG010000003.1, on the reverse strand, counting down.
GATCCTGGCGAGGCGCTGGGCGTTGAGGACGGCCTGCGCGGTGGCGTTGTGGGTGCATCCGGCGAAGACGGGGACGCGGCCTGCGGCGGCGGCGATGGTGAGCTCGATGACGCGCGTGGTTTCGGTTTCGGTGAGGGTGGAGGCTTCGCCGGTGGTGCCGCAGGGGATGAGGATGGAGACGCCGGCGTCGACTTGAGTGTGGACGAGGGAGGTGAGGGCGGGCTCGTCGAGGGAGCCGTCGGGATGGAAGGGAGTGACGAGAGCGGTGCCGCAGCCGGTGAGTTTCATGCCGATGTGAGTTTAGCGCGAATGGCTGTGGGGACGTTAGGGCAAGGCTGCGGCGGATAAACACGAGATCGCATCGGTGGGGGATCCTTGCGGGGCGGCCTTGTCTCAAGCGCGCGGCGTGATCCCAACTCGGCGGAAGATGGTTCTATCCGAGGCCGAAGTTGGCTTGGATTTGTTCGAGGGATTTCTGCTTGGTTTCGGGGTAGATGAAGAGGACGACGAAGAACTGCAGGGCCATCATAGCGGCAAAGAAGACGAACGGGAGTGCATGGCTCTTCGCGGCGATGATGGGGAAGATGCCTGCGATGATGGCGTTCATGATCCAGTGTGAGGAGCAGCCGACGCTTTGGCCTTTGGAGCGGACGCGCGAGGGGAAGACCTCGGAGATGTAGACCCAGATGACGGAGCCCTGCGAGACGGCGAAGAAGACGATGAACATCATGAAGAGCCACATGAGAAGGACGTGGTGGGTGTTGGTATAGAAGATGCCGGCGACGCCAGCGAGCGCGAACACCATGCCGACGGAGCCAATCAGAAGGAGGGTCTTGCGGCCGAGCTTGTCGATGAGGCTCATGCCGAGGAGCGTGGCGAGGAGGTTGACGAGGCCGACGCCAACGGTCTGGAGGGCGGCGGCGTCGGAGCTGAAGCCGGCGGAGGCGAAGATGGAGTTGGAGTAGTAGAGAAGGGCGTTGATGCCGGAGAGCTGGTTGAAGAGGCCGATGGAGATGGCGAGGAAGATGGGGAGGTTGTACTTGCCGTTGAAGAGCGGCTCGGATTTGACGCCGCGTTCGAGATGGACGGAGGCGATGATCTGCTGGAGTTCTTCTTCGGAGTTGGGCGAGCCCATGAGGCGGAGGACGTCGAGGGCTTCGTCGGTCTGGTTGGTGGTGACGAGCCAGCGTGAGCTGCGAGGGATGCCGTAGAGCATGACGAGGAAGATGGCGGAGGGAACGATGGCCATGCCGAACTCCCAGCGCCACTGCGTTGCGCCAAGATGCCGCGTGACGATGATGTAGTTGGAGAGATAGGCGAGAAGGATGCCGACGACGATGTTGATCTGGAAGAGGCCGACCATGCGGCCACGCCACTTCGCGGGCGCGAGCTCTGCGATATAGACCGGGCCGAGCACGGAAGATCCGCCAATACCAATGCCGCCGATGAAGCGGGCGACCATCAGCGCGTCCCAGTTCCAGGCGAAGGCGCAGCCGATGGCGGAGAGGGTGTACAGGATGGCCATGATGCGAAGGGCTTCGCGGCCGCCAATCTTCTGGCCGAGGACGCCGGAGGTCAGGGAGCCGAGGATGGTTCCGGCGAGACCGATGGAGACGGTGAGGCCGAGGGTCCAGGGGGTGAGATGGAAGACGCTGGTGAGCTGCTCGGTGGTGCCGGCGATGACGGCGGTGTCGAAGCCGAAGAGCAGGCCGCCGAGCGCGCCTACGATGGTGGCCTTCGCAAGATATCGGTTCAAAGAGACACTCCTGCACGGACGGACTCGGTTTGACGATGCTGCGGTGGAGATGCAGCGAATCGTTGAGTGCGACGGCGACTACAACGATAGCTGCTGCGATTGGATTTGTGGAGGGAATCTTTGAGGGGTCAATATTCGAAGTCGAGGGAGAACTGGATGCGGCGTGCGGTGGAGGCGGCGATGGGAGCGCCGAAGCTGGGGAGTGGGGAGGTGCCGGTGCCGTATGCGGTGTTGAGGAGAGAGACGTTGGTGTGATTGAGGAGGTTGAAGGACTCGGCGACGATGTCGAGGTGGCCGCACCAGAGGGGCACCATCTTGAGGACGCGAAGGTCGAGGTCGATGTTGGGTGAGGTTTGCAGTGCGTTGCGACCGTAGCCGAGGGGGCGCGCGGCGAAGGGGTAGATGTTCTCGTGGTTGGTGTCCTGGCCGGTGACTGGGTTGGCGCGGAAGCCAGAGGTTGCAGCGAAGATGGGGGCGAACTCGAGGCCGGTGAGGGCGCGCATGATGGGGCTGGTGGATGGGCCCTGCGCCTGGTCCTGTGGGTCATCGAGGTCTGGACCGAGAACCCAGAGCCCGCTTAAGATGAAGCGATTTCGCTGGTCCTGCAGAGACAGGGCGCGCTCGCGGGCGAGGTCGTAGGGGTTTTGCGGCTGCTCGGAGTCGTAGGAAGCGTCGTCGATGGTTTTGGAGAAGGTATAACCGGCCATGAGCTCGAACTGCTCGTCGAACTGGCGGTTCAGTGTGAGGGTGGTGCCGTTGTAGTTGGAGTTGGCTTCGGTTTGGAATTGATTGATGGCGTTGTAGGTGGGATTGATGCGTTCGGGGGTGAAGATGAGCCGGTTGAGTTGCTGCGGTGTGGGGGAATCGATGTCAAGAGCGGTGGCGTTCTGGGGTGTGAGGATGACGGGCGGGAGGAGGTTTGCGTTGATGGTGCGACCGAGCCGGACGCCGTGAACAAACTGGTACTCGGCTTTGGCGGTGAAGCCTTGCGGGAGGGAGCGCTCGACGCCTAGAGAGGCGACCTCGCTGTAGGGGTTGGCGAGGTGGTGCTGGGCGGTCCAGATATTGGGTGCGATGTGGAGCTGCGGCGAGGTGAACTGCGCTCCGGACCGATAGAGCGCTGCGGCGGCGGGACCCTCTTCGGTCTGCGAGAGGGCGGAGGTGCCGTTGAACTCGAGGATGCGGTTGATGGTGGAGAGATCGTAGCGATCGTAGAACATGCCGAAGCCGGTGCGGATGACCCAGGAGGAGTTCGGGGTGTATGCGAGGCCGAGGCGTGGGCTGATGTTGACGGGGTGCTGGGGGAGTGGGCCGGGGAGATGGTTGTCGTCGTAGCGGATGCCGTAGTCGATGGCGAGTCTGGAGGAGGGTGTCCAGTGATCCTGCGCGTAGGCTGCGCTGCGAATTTCGGCGAGGTTGGTGTCGGGATTGCCGAAGGACTGGGTGTAGAAGTCCGCGTCGCCGGTGGAGAGCGCGGTGAGGTCGCGGAAGATGTAGAGGCCGCGAAAGCCGTCGAGGTCATGGGAGCGAAGGGCGATGTGGTCCAGGCTGATGCCGGCCTGGAAGAGGTGCTTACCGCGTTGCTGGACGATGCTTTCGCTGAACTCGGCGTGGGTTTCGAAGCGGCGGTCGTTGCCTGCGAAGGGGGTGCCGAACTGCGCGATGCCGGGGATGAGGACGCCTGGAGCGGTGGTGGAGAGGGTGCGGTCGACGGCGCGTCGCTGGGAGAGTTCGAAGCTGAGGCTGTTGACGAGGCCGGAGGAGAGGATGGAGCTAAGGGTGCCGTTGAGGCTGTTGTCGTCGTGGAATGCGGAGCCGCGCGCGCTGCGATCGGAGAGGTCGTCGATGTTGAAGGCGTCGTTGACGTCGCGGTTGTTGGTGAGAGCGTAGCGCAGCATGAGGGTGTTGTTGGCGTCGAAGGTATGGTCGAGCCGGGCGGAGAATTCGGTCTCCTGCTCGGTGGTGGGGAAGAAGCCGGGCTGGAGGGAGAGAGATGGGAGCGGGCCGATGGTGGCGATGGAGCGGTTGATCTGCGCGATGGTGGCGGCGGAGAGATCGTTGGCGTCTTCGCCGCGGGCGTACTCCTGCTCGGCGGCGATGTAGTAGAAGGTCTTGTTGGTGAAGAGAGGGCCACCGGTGGAGAGGCCGGTGCGGAGGCGGATCTCGTCGGGCTTGTAGGGGAGGATTTCGAGGGGTGGGTCGGCGTTGAGTGCGCCGTCCTGGACGAAGATGAAGGCGTCGCCGTGCTGGAGGCGCATGCCAGCGCGGGTTTGGACGTCGATGGAGCCGCCGGCAGCGCCGCCGGACTGGGCCTGGAAGCCGTGGTTGACGATCTGGAAGTCGCTGATGGCTTCGGGGGAGAGTTCGGTGCGGCTGGATCCGGTGTACTCGTCATCGTCATCGACGCCGTCGATGTAGAGGGCGTTGCTGTTGGCGCGGAGGCCGCCGAAGCTGAAGCCGCCGGTGCCTTGTGTGAGCGTCTGCTGCGCGATGGCGGGGTTGGCTTGTGCGACCTGCGGTGCGAGAAGAGAGAAGACGAGGTAGTTGCGGCTTTCGATGGGTAATTCTTCGATGCGGTCTTTGTCGATGTTGGTGACGGAGGAGGTCTGTGAGGTGTCGAGACCGGTGCCTTGCGCGGTGACGGTGAGGGCTTCTTTGGCACCGGCGGGACGCATGACAATGGAGAGCTGGAGATTGCGTCCGACGGCGACGATGGTGTTGGGATTGGCGTAGGGGGAGAAGCCTGCGGCGGCGGCTTTGAGGAGGTAGACACCGGTTGGTATGTCGAGGAGGGTGAAGGTGCCGGTGGGGGATGTGGTGGCGCTGCGGAGGATGCCGTCGGCGTTGGAGAGCGTGATGGTCGCGGAGGGGATGGGGGCACCGCTGATGTCGGAGATGGTGCCGGTAATCAGGCTGATGGACACTGTAGCGCCGAGGGCGAACGAGCGAGGGAGGATGCGGTGCTGAAGTGGCATTTGTGCCAAGGCAGCAGCGGCGAGGTTCAGGCCGAAGACGACCGATGCGATCGCGGATGTGAGAGAGGGCTTAAGAAAAGTCTGAGGCAAGGTGATGAGCTCCGGTGCGGAAGCCTCTTTCGATCAGAGTGCTGGCCGTGATGGGATTTGCTGTACGCGAGATGCGGAAGCTGGGTGTGCCCCTGAGGGAGCAGAACTCTGATGCGGTTGGAGGGAAGAGTTCTGCTCAAACAGGGATGTTGGATGCGTTGTTTGGAAGCGCGCGGTTAGTGAGCGATGGTGCCGGCGAGGTTGAGGTCGATGTCGACTTCTTTCTGGGCTTTGAGGACGAAGAAACTTGGGTCTTTGAGGCCCCACTGGACGTAGGGGATGGGGAAGCTTGCTTTGGCGGTGGCGTTGTTGGCGTCGATGTGGATCTGCATGGGGATGGTGATGTCGTGTGGGTTGCCGAGGAGGGTGATGACGCCAGTGACCTGAATGGTGGAGTCGCCGGAGGGGGCGATGTTTCCTGTGTAGCTCCTGGGGGCGAAGGTGACGGTGGTGTATTTCTGGGTTTCGAGGATGTCTTTGTCCATCTTTTTATCGCGGCTCTGGTTGCCGGTGTCGCCACTGCCTGCGGCGACGACGACGGAGCCTGCCATGGTGTGAGCGCTGTTGTCGTATTGGATCGCGCCGGATTGGATGTGGAAGCTGCCGAGAACGTTGTCGTGGTTGGTTTTGAGGGTCATGTTAACTTTGCTAGCGCCGGGATTGACGGTGAAGGTGCTGTGCTGCGCTAGAGCGGAGCCGATGAGGGCGAAGGGGAGGGCGAGGATGAGCGAGGAGGCGAAGGCTTTCATTGAAGTTCTCCAGTGGTGGTGTGGTTGGTTACAGATTGATGTGGCTGCGCGATGGATTGGCTTAGCCAGAGAGCGATGTCGGCGACGTCGTTGTCGGGGAGGTATTCGTGACCCGGCATGTCTGTTCCGGGGATGCCGAATTTGATGATGCGAGCGAGGATGTGTTGGCGCTGCGCGGGAGTATCGGAGGGCTGCAGGCGTGACCAGGAGCCGGTGGAAAGGGTGGGCGGAAGATGTTTGAAGTCGTTGTGCCAGGTTTGGCGGGTGAGTCCGTTGGATTGGTGGCAGGTGGCGCAGTAGTTGGCGAAGAGATGCGCGCCGGTGGTGGGATTGGCAGAGGCCACGGCCGCAGCGGAGGGATGCCATGCCTGTTCGGCCTGAATGTGCTGCGGGTAGGTGGGGCTTTTGAGGCTGTTGAGGTAGGCGATGAGGTCGTTGCCGCGGTTGGAGTTCTGGAAGAGGTATTTGTAGGAGGGCATGAAGGAGGCGTGGCTGACCTGGCGGGGCTTGTAGAAGTGCGCGCGCAGCCAGAGGGGGGAGCGACGGCCGCCGACCTCGGAGAGATCCGGTCCCTGACGGCGGTTGCCGATGAGCGGGGGATGCTGTTGGCGCAGCTCTTCGATGGTCTGCGCGGGACCCCACATGAGGACGTCGGTGCTGTTGGGGCGGATGTATTGGGAGTGGCAGTTGATGCAGCCTTCGGCGATGTAGACCCGACGGCCGCGCTCGATGGCGGAGAGTGGAGGTGTGTGGGTGTGATGGGCTCGGAGTGCGAGATCGACGAGGAGTGAAAGGGTGAGGATGGCGGCGACGGCGGTGAGTTCGCGGGAGCGCCTGATGGTGAGGTGAGAGATTTGTGGGCCGAGGATGACGGTGCCCGCGATGGCGACAAAGGCGACGGGAACGTGGCGAAGATTCTGCGCCATGCCGATGCCCATGGCGGAGCCGATCCAGCCAGCGATGGCGTAGATCCAACCGGCGCGATGGGCTCGGTTGGAAAGGGTGGCGGGGCCGAAGAGGAGCGCGGGATAGGCGACGAGGGCGACGGAGTAGAGCGAGACGCCGACGGGATAGAAGAGAGAGGCGAGCAGAGCGCGGTTGGGGTCGAGCAGGAGAAGGCATGCGATGGCGAGAGCGAGGAAGGCGGTGCTGAGAACGACGCCGATGCCGCGACGCCGGAGCAGGAGCGCGCTGGCGATGGCTGCGGCGAGGTGAAGGCTGCCGTTCAGCCAGAGATGCGCGGAACCTACCCATGTGCCAGCTTTGAGGGCGGGGGTGCTCTGGATGATGAAGAAGGCGGCGGAGTCAAGCCAGACAAGAGCGGTGAAGCAGGCGAGGACGATGGGGAAGGAAAGAGTGCGGGCGGGTGGGGGCAGTGCGGGCTGAGGCTGCGCTGCAGGCTGCATGGGACGGGCGATGCCGACAGCGAAGAGGCCGAGCAGGCAGAGGGTTGCGGCGATGAACGATTGCGTTTGCGGCGACGCTGCGAAGATCGGAGGGAAGTTGCAGATGAAGTAGCCGAGGCCTGTGCCGAGACCGACCTGGAGGATTGGGTCGGTTGGGCCGAGCCACGTTGGCAGGTGGGTGACGAGGGTTACGGTGAGCAGGCCGAGGCCGGTGCCGATGAGAAAGGCGACGGCGAGGCTGGCGAAGAGATTGAGTGGAAGCAGGGTGAGAAGCGCGGCGGCGGCGCTGAGGATGAGGGCGGCGCGCAGGCGAGCGGAGGGGCTGAGCGGTGGGGTGGCGGTTTGAAGGCGTGCGGCGATGAGGCTGAAGAGGATGCCGCCGATGGCCATGGAGGCCATGACCAGCTTGAGGTGCGTGTCCGCGATGCCGAGGGTAGCGAGGCGATGGAGGAAGGCGAACTGCGCGAAGATGAGGAAGTAGACGTAGGTGATCGCGACGAGGCAGATACCTCGCCAACCGGATGCGAGCTGCTTAAGCTTCGACACGCTTCAACCATCCGCGGGCAAGGCCGTAGAACTGGAAGAGGGCGATAGCGCCGTCGGTGATGGCGACGGTGATCCAGCCTGCTTCGAGGGTTTTGGAGACGATGCTGACGAGGACGAAGGCGGCGACGAGCGCGCGGGTGATGCCGGTGAGGAGCCAGACGACTTCGAGCTTGTCTGCCATGAGGGGACGGCGGGTGAGGATGGCTCCGTAGAAACATGCGATGCCGACGGAGAGAACGAAGACGCCGGCATAGGAGAGGAAGGGAAGCGCGGCGGGTGCGGCGTGAAGCTGCATGAGGCGCAAGGTGAAGACGGGCGCGACGATGAGCAATAGCCCGGTGGAGGCGTCGGAGAGGCCGGTGAGGATCTGGTAGGCGAAGAGGAGGCGTCGTGTCATGGTGTCACCGGAGCGGAAGGGGAGTGTGGACGCAGTTCGCGGAGGAGGGTGAAGGCATCGATGAACCAGTCGAGCGAGGCCACGAGCATGAGGATGCCGACGAGGAGACGCAGCGTGTAGATGGCATTGCGGAGAGTGCCGGGAATCATGGAGAAGGCTGGGTTGGAGCCTTCGCGCCAGCCGGCGAAGAACATGATGAGGACGTAGACGAGGACGCTGGCCTGCCAGACATAGAAGGACCAGGTGCCGTTGAAGATCCAGCCGTCGTCACCGAGGAGTTGGACCATGACGAAGATGATGAGGCTGGAGACGAAGCCGGCCATGGCGAGGAGGGAGTGACCGACGAGGCCGTCGGTGAACTTGAAGTGGTCGAGGACGCCGGGAAGGAAGAGCATCCAGCCGGTGGGAACGAGGACGGCCCACCAGGAGAGGAAGGCGATGCGCCAGCGGCGGGTGTTGGGATGCCAGTCGAAGGCGGCGTAGTAGAGGGGGATGAGCGGAATCCAAAGCAGGAGGCTGCCGAGGCTGATCCATTGGGTTGGGCGGTGGTGGCTGACGTCGGCGCGACCGAGGCCGAGGCAGAGGAGAGATTCGGCGGCGAAGATGATCCAGGAGACGGCGAGGGATGCGGAGCGCGGGGACTTGCGGCGTGCGAGGCCATAAGGAAGAAGGAGGAGGATGGCGATGATGACGAGGGTGGACTCGAGCTGGCTGGCTCCGGTGGGGCCGCCGGTGTCGGGATTGATGGGCGGATAGATGGCGGGGCTGGATGCGATGTAGATCAGGAACGGAACGATGAAGAGGCAGACGAGGCCGAGGGTCTTTGCGATGCGGGAGGCGATTGTGGCCGGTGGGTGCAGCTTTGATGGATCGATGAAGGAGGCTGTGAGGAGTGCCCAGATGCTGAGGAGGGCGAGCGGGAAGAGGACGCGCGGATAGCCGGTCCAATCGAGGAAGAGCTTGCCGCTGGAGTGGCCTTGCAGCCAGGAGAATGCGCCGATGGCGAGGGCGCAGGACCATATCCAAAGAGCGGGCCGGGTCCAGAGTGCGAAGCGGCTGCGGTCGGTGCCGTAGACGTGAAAGAGGAAGGCGACGAGAGGGAGACTGCACCAGCCGTAGAGCTGCAGGTTGATGTGCGCGGGCATCCATCGGCCGTAGGTCCAGGGGTTGAGAAAGAGGTTGATGTGCGGCAGTAGCAGCATGGCGGCGATGAGGACGCCGATGGCGTTGGCGACGACCAGCCAGAGGAGGCTGTGCCATGCGGTTTCGGCCATGACGGTGCGGGCAGGGGTAGCGGACGCGGCGGCGACTTGTGGCTGTGAGGCTGCGGATGTTCTGGAAGGGATGGCTGCGGCGCTAGAGAGGCTGAGGCTCATGGATCCTCCCATCGCGCATCTCCACGAGCCTGTCGCATCGTTGCGCGAGGGCGCGGTCGTGCGTGGCCATCACGAGTGTGACGCCTTCTTTCGCGACGATGTCGAGGAGGAGGTTAAAGATGACGGAGCTGGTCTTTTCGTCGAGCGAGCCGGTGGGTTCGTCGGCGAGCAGAATACGGGGCTTGTTCATGAGGGCGCGGCAGAGGGCGGTGCGCTGGCGTTCGCCGCCGGAGAGCTTCTGGATGCGCTGATGGAGGCGGTGGCCGAGGCCGGTGCGCTCTGCGAGGTCTTGCAGTCGTGCGAGAGCGGTGGGGCGTGGGACGCCGGCGGCGACGGTAGGGATCAGGCAGTTTTCCTGGAGGGTGAGATCGGGGATGAGGTTGTGGAGTTGGAAGACAAAGCCGACTTCGTAGCGCAGGAGGCGGAGGGGGTTGGTGTGCCGGTTGATCTCGACGCTGTTGACGGAGATGAGGCCGCGATCCGGTTCGTCGAGACCGCCGAGGAGGTGAAGCAGCGTGCTTTTGCCGCAGCCGGAGGGGCCGCAGAGTGCTACGGTCTCGCCTTTACCGGCGACGAAGTCGACGCCGTTGAGAACGGTGATGGCACCCTGGTCGTAGCTCTTCCAGACGTCTTGCGCGCGGAGGACAACAGGGGCGGCGGCAGGGATGGAGGTCGGAGGCGTCATTCGAAGCGTAGCGCCTCCACCGCGCGGATACGCATGGCGTAGATGGCTGGATAGAGCGCGCCGGCGACGCCGGTGAGGAAGGCGAGAGCGATGACGATGAGGACGACGAGGGGCTGAATGGTGACGTCGACGTATCCGTGGAGCGCGGGGATGAGCTTGAGGAGATAGAGGAACGCGGTTCCGATGAGGAGGCCAGTGACTGCGCCGACGACAGCGACGAGGGCGGATTCGCCGAAGATCATGGTGGCGATCTGGGAGTTGGAGAAGCCGTTGACGCGGAGGATGGCGATCTCGCGGATGCGCGTGAAGACGGACATGATCATGGTGTTGGCGACGCCGAGGCCGCCGAGCAGCAGACCGCATCCACCGACGGCCCACGCGGTGGCTTTCAGTATTTTGAATTGGGAGTAGGAGCGGGTGAACTCATCGTCTTCGAGCGCGACGAGATTGGGGAAGTGGGACTTCACCATGCTCTTGAATTGTGGGATGTCGTCTTTGTTGTGGAGCTTGACGGTGATGACGGAAGATTCAGCGTCTTTGTGGAAGAACTTTTGTGCGGATGCGAGGGGCATGAAGACGCCGCCATCCTCGAAGCCGTTTGCTGTTTTGATGATGCCGATGACATGGAAGGTGCCGTGGCCGATCTGGACGGCGCTGCCGAGTGAGGCTTTGAGGAATTCGGCGGCGCGCTGACCGAGCACAACACCGTCGGTCGCGTTTGCGAAGTTAGAGCGATCGCCTTGGATCCACGTGGCTTTGCGCAGGCGAGCGTCGGCGGAGGTGATGCCGAAGCAGGTGATGATGGGGTGATCGGAACTTGAGACGATGCCGAAGAGGACGGGGTCTGCGTGCTGGACGATGGGCCAGGAGGCGATGGTGGTGGCGGCGGTGGAGGAGACGCTGCTGAAGAAGAGGTCGGAGACGTTGCGCTCGAAGACGATGATCTGGCTATCGCTGGAGAGGATGCCGGAGAACATGCCGACGGCTCCCTGGAGAACTGTGACGATGGTGAGCATGGCGGCGACGCTGAATGCGATGCCTGCGATGCTGATCAAGGATCTGATTCGATGGCGAAGAAGATTGACCAGGATCAGTTTTACAAATATCAACTGGACGCTCCGACGGTTTCAGTGCAGGCGCTCTGTGTGAGGATGATGAGCTCTTTGCCGAGGTCGGCGCGGATAGCTTCGAGAAAGCGAAGGTTTGGTTGGAGCGTGACAAGCTTACGTACCATCGTGTCTCCCATGGCGATGAATCGCTGTAACCGTTGTACAGCACCGTCAACTCCGAGTATAAGTGCGATGTTGGGCCTGCCGAGGGAGTAGTCGCGCGAGCTGGTTTTGCCGCTCTCGGTGGAATTTTGAAGCACATCTTTGAGGTCGTCAGCGATCTGGTAGCTGAGTCCCCAAAAGAGAGCGATGCGATTGAGCAGGTGAAGTTCCTGCGCGGAGGCTCCGCCTAGGATTGCCGGAAGGACGAGGGTGAGACGCATGAGGGAGACGGTCTTTCCGATCGCGATCTGCTCGGCGGTCTCGCGGCCGCGCGGGAGGGATTCGTAGTGGAGGTCCATGCTCTGACCGTGGAGCAGGCCGCCTACGCCGAGATGGTGTTCGAGGTAGGCCAAGGCGACGGGCTGGTTCGCGGGGCTGCACTGCGCCGCGGCGCGCCAGATGAGGAAGTAGGCGCGATTGATGAGAGCGAGGGCGGAGAGAATGGCGCCGGAGTCTCCAAACTCGACGTGGACGCAAGGGGTACCGCGACGCTCTACGGCGTCGTCCATGGAGGGGAGATCATCGAAGAGAAGGGAAGCTGTGTGGAAGTATTCGAGGCCTACGGCGAGGTCGGTTGCGACGCCCAGCGGGAGCTCATATCCGAGGGCGAGATCCATGACGATCTCGGGGCGGATGAGGCTGCCGTGGTTGGTTAAGACGCGGGTGAGTGCTTGCTTCAGGTGCGAGTCGAGATGCTCCGGAAGTGGCAGGGAGTCGGTGAAGGCTCGCCGTAATCGATTTTTTTGATAGTCAAACATAGCCCCCCGGCGTGATAGGTACGTCTAACGGATAAGACGAAGATACAAGAGGTTTGTCGCGTTTTTCGGGTGGGGTTTGGGATGACAATTTGTTCATGCGAGACGTACGTGGATATTGCCAGCAAAACCCGATGAATCTTCGATTTCACGCGATTGGGGATGACTAAATCGTCACGTAGTCGCGAGAGACGGACTGCGTGGTAGCACTATAGTAAGTGCATGCGGCTCTTACTAGTGGAAGACGAACTCGAGATTCAGCGCTTTCTTCGCCAGTCGCTGGGCGAGGCGGGCTACGAAGTCGATGTAGCGTCGGATGGAGCTACGGCCTCCTCCCTGGTGAGCCGATTCACGTACGACGGGTTGATCGTGGATCTGGGGCTTCCGGATCAGGATGGAATCGATCTGATCCTGCAACTGCGCCGGAACGGGATGCAGAGCCCGGTGCTGATTCTTTCAGCGCGCAGGTCTGTGGATGACAGGGTGAAAGGGCTGGAGCAGGGCGGCGACGATTATCTGACGAAGCCGTTCGCGGTAGCCGAGCTCTTGGCGCGGCTAAGAAATCTATTGCGGCGCAACTCTTCCGGGAAAGAAGATGTGACGAAGGTGCGCGTGATGGATCTGGAGTTGGATCTGCTGAAGCGGAGGGCAACGCGCGGAGACGATGTGCTGAATCTCAGTCCGCAGGAGTTTGTGCTGCTGGAGTATCTGTGCCGGCATGCGGGCCGAGTGGTGACGAGATCGATGCTGCTTTCCGAGGTGTGGGGGATGCGGATACAGCCGGACACGAATGTTGTGGATGTACATATCTACCGTCTGCGTGGGAAGATCGACACGGAGGGGCGGACGCCCTTGATCAAGACGCTTCGAGGTATTGGATATGTCCTCAAAAACCACTAGAACGGTGATGCGGAGTGCGGCGTGGCGTATATCGCTGTGGGCAACGCTGGCGTTTGCGTTGGGCAGCATGCTGGTTTTTGTGATGCTGCACCAGTTTGTCGCGGGCGATATCCAGCGGCGCAGCGATGCATGGCTTTCGGGAGAAGTTGAGGTTCTGGGTGACGTGGCTGAGCGGACACCGAAGGACCGGTTGTACAGCCGCGTGGTGAGCGAAGTGGCGGAGCTTGCGAGCAAGGAAGTTCCGAACAAGCAGCCTTCAGGGGGCGATGAAAACAGCTCGGTGTTCTTTTTGCAAACGGGCACAAATGGCGCGATGACGCTATGGGTGGGAAGGGGCGATGGGCAGGCGGAACTGGCAGCGATCCGATCGACGAAGTCGATGGCTGATGTCCCCTATGATTTGAGGGTCAAGGGATTTCATATACCGTTTCGAGTAGCTACGGTACGTATTGATGACGGGAGCCAGATTTACCTGGGGCTCTCTGAGCGGGATGAGATGCGGGTGCTGCGTGCGCTGCGGATCCGTTTTACAGGCTGGTACCTGCTGATTGTTCTTATCGGGTTTGCAGTGGTGTTTTACGCGACGCGGCGGATGCTGGGGTTTGTGCGGCAGATCACAGAGGCGGCTTCAAGAATCGGGCAGTCTGACCTGAGGAGCAGGGTGCCGGCGAGCAGCCACAATGATGAGATTGGCCAGTTGGCGCGAACGCTGAACCACATGCTGGACAGGATAGAAAACTCCATGCACCAGCTGCACACGATGACAGACTCGCTGGCGCACGATCTTCGGAGCCCGCTGACTGCGATTCGCGGCCAGCTGGAGCTGGCGCTTCTGCGAGAGGTGAGTCTGGATCAGGGGGAGCCGATCGTGTCTGCGATCGATGAGCTTGATCGGCTGTGCGAATTTCTCAATCGATCGCTTGATGTTGCTGAAGCGAAGGCGGATGCGTTAAGGCTGTCGACGGTCGAGCTGGATCTTGATGAGTTGGTACGCGTGATGGTGGACCTTTATGAGCCGTGCATGTCTGAGAAGGGCCTTAGGGTGAGGATGCACAGCGCTGGAGCGGCGAAGGTGATGGCGGACCCTGCGCTGTTGCATCGGGTAGTGGCGAACCTTCTGGATAACGAGATGAAGCATCTTCGCGCTGGATGTACGGTTTGGATCGGGCTGTCAGCGGATGAACAGTTCGCGACCCTGCAGATTGAGGATGACGGGCTGGGCTTTGACGTGGAACTGGGACAACAGATTTTCGAGCAGGGCGTAAAGGGCAGGGAGTCGAATGGGCATGGGCTCGGGTTGGCGTTTGTGGAAGCGGTGGCGAGGGCGCACGGCGGACATGTGAGCGCTGGAAACCGAGAGCAAGGCGGGGCGAAACTCTGTATCGTGCTTCCGACCGTGGCGGCGAGCTATAGCTTGGTTCGGAGTGAGGTTGAATTTGTGTGAGGCTGCATGGACTGGTTGGCGCTGCAGCCGCTGAAGTATGACAAGGAAGGTTCGTGGATCATCTCTTATTTGCGCGGCTGGCGTTGTCCGCGTTTTGCGTGGTGCAGAGCATTGCGCAGCTGACGATTGATCTGAACCGGACGCACGCATCGAACCCGGACTGGACAGGCCACGCGCGGTTTCATGTTGTATGGCAGAGCGTTACTGTTGCATTGCTGTCTTTCGGTGCGTTGTATCCGATTTGGAGCAGCCATTTCTCGCAGGCGGTGGGGTTCTACGAGGGCGTTGGGCTGGCGAGTCTGTCTCCGTTTGGGTTTATCGCAGCACTGATGACGCGGAAGCTGTATGGGGGGAGACTTCACGATGTTTCGGGAATTCTGCCGGTGAGGGTGGCTACACGGAGCAAGGTGTATTCGGTCGACCTCAATCTTGTGGCCGTTGTGATGGGGTTTGCGGCGCTGTTTGTGATCGTCTGTATTTATTGGTGGTGAAGGCTTGTTGTCATGCAAGCGGGCAGCGGAGCGCAGTTGCAAATTCATTGCGGGGCATTGAAACTGTATCTGCGGCTGACGGTGACCGGGCCAGCCTTGGCAGCGAGGCGGGTCATTGCGAAGAGCCGTTTGGTCCCCGTCGTCCAGCGGCCCAGGACAACGCCACACTCATGGCGTAAACACGCGGTTCGAATCCCGTCGGGGACGCCAATAATTTTGATGCTTGGACGTGTGCTGGTAGCACGCAGGGTGCGGAAGGCAGCTTCTGCCGGGGTGTTCGGCTGAAACATCGGCATCGAGCCAAATTTTGGTGACGTGGGACGATGGAGCACGCTATGAATCGAATCCAGCGGTTACCATAGGAGTTGATGAAGCTCTCAGACTACGTGCTCAAGTTTGTCGCCGACCTCGGCGTCACGAATCTTTTCCTCGTAACCGGCGGCGGTGCGATGCACCTCAACCAGTCTCTTGCCTCCGAGACACGCATCATGCCTATCTGCAATTCGCATGAGCAGGCGTCGGCCATATGCGCTGAAGGCTATGCGAAGGCCACGAACGGCCTTGGGGTCTGCATGGTGACGACTGGCCCGGGCGGTACGAATGCTGTTACAGGGGTTGCTGGAGCGTGGCTGGATTCGACGCCTGTGCTTTTTATTTCTGGGCAGGTGAAGCGCCCGGACAGGATGTTCGACGCAACGGGCAAGCCACTGGGGATGCGGCAGTTGGGCGTTCAGGAAGTGGACATCTGCTCCATCGTGGCACCGATCACGAAATATGCAGTCACGATTTTAGAACCTGCGGACATCCGGTATCACTTGGAGAAGGCCGTTTATCTGGCACTCCATGGGCGGCCCGGGCCGGTGTGGATTGATATTCCACTGGATGTGCAGGCGTCTCCAATCGACGATACGACGCTACGCGCGTTTGATCCGGTTGAGTTTGCCGAGGACGCGAAGATCCATGGGACAGCGAATGTTGCGGCTGAGGTGGCACGTGCGATCGAGGCCTTCAATGCGTGTGAGCGACCGCTGCTGTTCGCCGGGAATGGTATTCGGCTGGCGCGTGCGGAAGCCGAGTTTGAGGAACTGCGCAGGCTGCTCGGAGTGCCGACGGTAGCGACGTGGTGTGCTGCCGATCTGGTGCCTTCGGATGATCCAACGTATGTGGGACGACCCGGGTCTGTGGCTGCGCGGGGTGCGAATTTTGCGCTGCAGAACTGCGATTTCCTGCTTGCGATTGGCGTGCGATTGGACTTTGCGATTACGGGTTACGCCCCTCAGAATCTAGCGCGCGAGGCCCACAAGATTGCGGTGGATATCGATGCTGCTGAGCTGGGTAAGCTTCACCCGTATCTTCAGCAGCCTGTTTGTCTCGATGCAAAGGTCTTTCTGACGGAGTTACTGAAGCATAAGGATAAGCTCAAGCCGCGCGACAGCCACAACAAGAAGCAGGATGCATGGCTGGAGCGATGCGCTGACTGGAAGACGCGCTATCCGGTGGTTACGGATGAACATCGCAAGCCCGAAGGTCTGGTCAGCATCTTTAATCTTGCGGAGGTTCTAGGCACGGAGGCCAGCCCGGAGGACCGGCTGGTTGTAGGGAACTCGGGCTCTGGTATTGAGATTTACCTGCTCGCTTGCCCGACGCTGCACTCGCAGCGGCTGTACCATACGGCGGGGTTGGGCTCCATGGGGTACGCGATACCGATGGCGATTGCCGTAGCGATTGCGAATCCGGGGCGCGAGGTCATTGCTGTGGATGGCGATGGCGGATTCATGTTCAACATTCAGGAGCTGGAGACCATTCACCGGCTACAGCTTCCTATCAAGTTCTTCGTTCTGAACAATGATGGCTACAGCTCGATCCGCGCATCGCAGGCTGCGTATTTTGGGAAGCCAAGTATCGGTGCCGACCGCAATACCGGTCTTACGATACCTAATCTCTCTGATGTTGGAGAAGCCTTCAAGTTGGGTACGCACGTGATCGCAGACCAGACCCACCTTCGTGAAGAGGTTCGCAAGGTATTGGACATGAAGGGGCCGGTGTTGTGCGACGTGAATGTGCTTCCGGATGAGGTGCGGGCGCCGCGGCTACAGTCCTACCAGAAGCCGGATGGAAGCTTTGTATCCAAACCGCTTGAGGATCTTTTCCCGTTTCTTCCGCGGGAAGAGTTTCTGGCCAACATGATTGTGAAGCCTCTTGAGGAGTAGTATGACTGCTCCTCAAGGGCCCGAGAGCGAACCGTTTCCGACGCATCCGCCGGTGGTTCCCATCCCGCAGGATCCGTTTCTGCCGAAGCGCCGGTTGCAGGGGATCGTCAACCTCTTTCCAGGGGGGCAGTTCCTCCGCTATCTATGCGTGGGCGCGTTTAACACGATCTTCGGTTACATCAGCTTTGTTGTGGCGCTCACGCTGCTGAACGGGGCTCTTCCGCAGCGGTTCATGTATCTGACGGTGGTGGTTGCGTCCATTCTTTCCACGCCGCTCAACATTACGGTCGCTTACTTTGGATACAAGTTTTTCGTGTTTCGCACGCAGGGAAACTACCTGATGGAGTGGCTGAAGTGCTTTGCGGTGTATGGGACAGGTATGATTCCCGGGCTGGTGGCGTTGTCCGGGCTGACGCGAGTGTTGCAGTCATTGATTCACCATCATGCGGTGCGGCTGCATGTTCTGCTTGCATCTGTTGAAAGCCACCTTGGCGGACGGATGTTGGCGACGGTTCAGCATCTGGCGACGGGGAAGGCGATGGCGGGGTATATTGCGGGAGCGATCATCATTGGGCTGTCGACGATGTACAGTTTCGTCGGCCACAAGAAGGTTACATTCAAGACGAAATCTGCGGGGTAGTTACGCGACAAAGACCAGCATCGGCTAAACTTGCAGCTATACCCCAAGGGACCCCAAGGAGCCGCTACCTCGTGAGCCAGAAGACGATCTCCATCATTACACCTTGCTATAACGAAGAGGGGAACGTTCTTAACCTCTACAACCAGGTGCGCGAGGTGATGCTCGGTATCGGCAAGTATGACTACGAGCACATCTTTATCGACAACTCTTCGCGCGACAATACGGTTGCAATTCTGAAGTCGATTGCAGCGGAAGATCCGAATGTGAAGATTATTGTGAATGCGCGCAATTTTGGGCACATTCGATCGCCGATCCATGCGCTGTTCGCGGCGCGAGGAGACGCGATGATTGGGATTGTGGCCGATTTGCAGGACCCGCCACCCATGATCGCTGACTTGATTCGTGAGTGGGAGAATGGCGCGTATTGTGTGCTGGGGATCAAGCGCACGAGCGAGGAGAACTCGCTGATGTTCTGGGCGAGGAAGCAGTACTATCGGATCGCTGGGCGGTTGTCATCGATTGAGACGATCCAGAACTATACGGGATTTGGGCTGTATGACCGCAAGGTTGTCGATCTCGTGAAGTCTTTCGATGACCCTTACCCGTACTTTCGGGGCATGATTGCAGAGATTGGATTGCCGACGGTCAAACTGCTGTATGACCAGCCTGCACGCAAGTTTGGTATCACGAAGAACAACTGGTACACGTTGTACGACATCGGGATGCTGGGGATCATCAACCACAGCAAGGTGCCGTTGCGGCTGGCTACGTTCGCCGGGTTTGCGGGTGGCGTGTTGAGCTTTGTGATCGCGTTTGGATATCTGCTGGCAAAGCTGCTGTTCTGGTCGACGTTCTCGGTGGGGATTGCGCCGATGATTATCGGCGTCTTTTTCCTGCAGTCGATCATGCTGGTCTTTCTGGGTATTATGGGCGAGTACGTTGGAGCGATTTATACGCAGCTGCAACATCGGCCTTATGCAGTTGAGTTGGAACGGATTAATTTTGATCACAGCTTTGGTCCGCCAAGAGCGAATCCTGTTCTTTAGCGACGATTGCGCTTGTGTTGATTCGTTATCGTCGAATGTCACGTTTGTATAGAAACTGCTTAGCTGCGGTATCACGGAGAAATGTATGTTAGATCTGATCAAACGCCAACTCACCCAGTCCATTGCAACCATGACGCGTGTGCTGAATGACGAAGGCATTCACGCTGCGGTTGTTGAGGCTGGACGCATTACCGCGGAGGCGATGAAGTCTGGGCACAAGCTGATGGTGTGCGGCAACGGCGGTTCTGCGGCGGATGCGCAGCACCTGGTCGCGGAGTTTGTCTCACGGCTGACGATCGACCGGCCAGCGCTGCGTGCTGTTGCGCTGACAACGGATACGTCGATTTTGACGGCGATCGGTAATGATTATTCGTATGACAATGTGTTCGAGCGGCAGGTGGAAGCGATTGGGATGCCGGGAGATGTGCTGCTTGCAATCTCGACTTCGGGCAACAGCAAGAACTGCGTGAAGGCGCTGAAACTAGCGGGCACGCTGGGCATCCACACGGTCGCTTACACGGGCAACAATGGCGGCGCGATGGCTGCGCTGGCGGACATCAATGTAATCATTCCTTCGGATACGACGATGAACATTCAGGAGTCGCATCTTGCGCTGGAACATATCTATTGCATGGTGGTGGAGCGGTTCTACTTTGGCAAAGACTTCGGTCAGAAGCCCCAGCATCTCGCGGAATAACGAAGAGGCGGCGACGCTGCTGTGTTTTGCTGGATAGGCAGGGCTCACGGTGCGAAATAGAAAACCCCCATTTCTCAAGGGCGAGATATGGGGGTTTTGAGTTTGGGTCGGTGGAGGTTAGACGGCTGCGCCGACGCGGCGAAGCTTCTTCATGACCGGGACTTCTTCTTCATAGACGCGCTTGATGCCGTCGCCCATGGATTGCTCGACGAGCCGAATGTCGCGGACGAGTCTGGAGATGCCGTTGGGTTCGAGCGAAGCAGACTGGTCGGAGCCCCACATGGCGCGGTCCATGGTGATGTGGCGTTCGACACAGCAGGCACCGAGTACAGCGGCGGCGACGGAGGTCGGGATACCTGTTTCGTGGCCGGAGTAACCGACGGGCACGCCATAGCGCTCGATCATGCTGGGGATGGCGCGCAGGTTGAGCTGCTCGTACTTGGCAGGGTAAGTGGAGGTGGTGTGCATGAGGATGAGGTTGTCTTTGCCGAGGACCTCGACTGCGTGGTCGATTTCGGCGTAGGTGCTCATGCCGGTGGAGGCGATGATGGGCTTGCCGGTCTTGCGGACGTGACGGAGGAGATGGTCGTCGGTGAGGGATGCTGAGGCGATCTTGTAGACGGGGGTGTCGAATTGCTCCATGAAGTCGACGGCGTTTTCGTCCCAAGGGGAGACGAGCCAGGGAATCTTGACTTGTTTGCAAAAGCTGTCGATTTCGGCGTAGTCCTCTTTGCCGAATTCCAGACCGTGCTTGAGGTCGCCGTTCGTTGTGCCGAAGGGGTTGGGGCGAGGTGTGGCGAGTTCGGCTGCGGTGTAGACGACTTCGATGGTGCGCTTTTGGAACTTGACGGCATCGCAGCCTGCGGCGACGGCTACGGAGATGAGGCGCTTGGCAAGGTCAATGTCACCGTTGTGATTGATGCCGATCTCGGCGATGACATAGCAGGGCTGGCCTGCTCCGAGCTGCTTGTTGCCGATGTTTACTGTGGTCATGGATGTCTCCGGGCCTGGTTTTTGGTGAGGCGAGTTAGTGGAAGATCGGGCGCTTGCGTCAGCTGCGATTGTTACAGAAATAGCGAAGCTGCGTCTACCGTGGCCATGTTACGGACGGTAGAAAAGGTAGGCTTAGCGGAGGTATGTGTCGTCTTTAGAGAGCCAGTCCTGGCGAGGCGGGGCGAAGACGTCGAAGTCGATGGTGTCTTCGAGGGCTTCAGCGGAGTGAGGGAGATTGGCGGGGATGATCAGCATTTCGTTGGCGCGAACGATCTTCTCATCGAGAGCGCCTTCTTCCCCGAGTAGAAAGCGGAGAGCGCCCTGGGTAATGTAGGTGATCTGTTCGTTCGGGTGTTGATGGCCTGGAACGACGCAGCCTTTCTTAAGTTCAAGGCGAGCGAACATAGACTGCGATCCGTGGACGAACTGGCGGGTAATCTGCGGGTTCAGTTGCTCGATAGGGATGTCGGACCAGCGAGTGTGTAGGGCTTCAGTTGGCATCGTATAAGCGTATCGCGAAATGGGTTAGAGTGGGCAGGTGCAAGATCACGATGATGTACAGTAGATGAAACTGAACACTCGCAGTGTGGCTGAAGCGGACAAACTACTTTTGTACTCTTCTCTTTCCTTCGCGCTTCCCCCGGTGCGAATGCGGAGATGCATATAAAGCAAATTCCTGGTCAGGAGAGTCAGACATAGACATGGATTTGGATAGCCAACTCTATCGCGTTGAGGCGCACGGATCTCGGGATGGCGCGTTGCGGAGGATGATCGTGCGCTGCGTCCTTGTTGTTCTGCTGGCTTGTGGAGCGATGGGTGGTGCTTGCTTCGGGCAGAGTCCTGTGGCTTCGAGCGCAGTGGCTGCAAGTTCTCAGACGGACAGGATCACAGCGCTGGAGAAGAAAGTCGCACAGGATGCAGCGGCAACGGCTCAGGCGCAGAGCGCGGGTGACAACGCGTGGATGCTGACGAGCGCGGCGTTGGTGCTGCTGATGAGCGGGCCGGGGTTGGCGTTGTTTTACGGCGGCCTGGTGCGGAAGAAGAACATCCTCGGAACCATGATGCAGACGTTTGCGATGATGGCGGTGATTACGGTGTTGTGGGCGCTGGTGACGTATTCGCTGGCTTTTGGGACGGGAAACGCATTTATTGGAGGATTGCACAATGTGTTTCTGCGTGGTGTGGGGCTGACGCCTGACCCGGCGTATGCGCCTACGATTCCGTTACAGACGTACATGGTGTACCAGTTGATGTTTGCGATTATCACGCCGGCGCTGATTACGGGAGCGTTCGCGGAGCGGATGAAGTTCTCAGCGATGCTGGTTTTTATGGTGTTGTGGGCGGTCATTGTGTACTCCCCGATGGCGCATATGGTTTGGGGTGTTGGCGGACTGTTGAATGCGACGGCGGTGGGTGGTGGAGGATTGGCGGGACGGTTTCCGTGCCTGGATTTTGCGGGTGGAACGGTGGTGCATGTGACGTCGGGTGTGAGCGCGCTGGTAACGGCGCTGTATCTGGGGAAGCGGTTGGGGTTCCCACAGAAGGCGTTCATGCCGCACTCGGTCGTGCTGAGCTTTATTGGGGCGTGCCTGCTGTGGTTTGGGTGGTTTGGTTTCAACGCAGGATCGGCGCTGGGTGCTGGAAGTTTGGCGACGTCAGCGTTTGTGGCGACGCACTTTGGCGCGGCGGCGGGCGCGATTGGGTGGGCCGCGGCAGAGTGGATTCGCAGCGGCAAGCCTTCGGCGCTGGGCGGGATCTCCGGAGCAGTGGCAGGGTTGGTGGCGATTACACCGGCGTCGGGCTTTGTGCGGCCGATTGACGCGTTGTGGATTGGGTTGATTGCAGGGGTGTTCTGCTTCTTCATGGTGGTGAAGGTCAAGAACATGTTTGGCTATGATGATTCGCTGGACGCGTTTGGTGTGCATGGCGCGGGCGGGACCCTGGGCGCAATTCTTACCGGATTTTTTGCGAATTCGGTAATTAATCCGATCTTTGGTGCGGGTAAGCCGACTGGATTTTTCGAGGGAAATCACGGGCAGGTGTTGAACCAGTTGGTGGGTGTTGGGATTGGCTGGGGAATTTCGATTACAGGGACGCTGCTTATTCTGGTCATAGTTGATACGCTGATTGGCCTACGCGTGAGTGAAGAAGACGAGCGTGAGGGGTTGGATCTTTCGCAGCATGGCGAAGAGGGCTATGACTGGGAGGCAGCCTAAGTGAAGGATGGAGATGAGAGGAAGAGATGCAAAAGATTGAAGCAGTGATCCAGCCGTCAAAGCTGGATGCGGTAAAGGATGCGCTGGTAGAGGCGGGAATTTCGGGGATCACGATCTTTGAGGCTCGCGGACATGGGCGCCAGAAGGGACATACGGAGTTTTATCGAGGACGAGAGTATGCCGTCGATCTGCTTCCGAAGATCAAGCTGGAGCTGGTAGTGGCGGATGAGATGGTTGAGCGGGCGATTCAAGCAATTATTGGAGCCGCACGAACGGGCCGCATTGGAGACGGAAAGATTTTTGTATCAAAAGTGGATGAAGCGATTCGGATTCGAAACGACGAGCGCGGGGAGATCGCGCTGTAAGGGGTGCAGCGACGGACTCGATACTGAATGGCGGCGATGGCAATGGCCCGACGATGGGCGCGACGGCGCGCGGGGAGTATGACCGTCGCACGGTAGAGATTCGGCGCGGATTCGAGTTGAACGGAGATGGTCTTCGTGCGGTTGCGGCGCGTGCGGCGCTTGTCGATGAGTTTGTCGTGCGCTTCTGGGGTGAGGAGTTACGCGCGAATCCGAAGCTTAGCCGAGGAGTGGCAATTGCGGCGATCGGAGGATACGGAAGAGCGGAGTTGTACCCGCATTCGGATGTAGACCTGCTGTGCTGCGTGGAGAAAGCGGCCAAGGTTGAAGCGAAGGATGCGATACGAAGAATGTCGCAGTCGCTTTGGGACTGCGGGCTGCAGGTGGCGCTGACGACGAGGACGGTCGGCGAGTGCGACCGGCTGGACGCAGCGAATCCTGAGTTTGGATTGTCACTGCTGGATCTGCGTCAGGTCGGTGGGGATGAAGCCCTGTTTGCAAAGCTGAGCGGCGCAGTCGCGAAGATGCGTGCGCGTGATATGAAGGGATTTGGCGCAGCGTTGATGCGGCTGACGAGTGAACGTCACGCAAAGTATGGCAATACGCTGTTTCATCTGGAGCCGAATATAAAGGACTGTCCGGGTGGGCTGCGGGATGTGCATGTATGCCAGTGGTTGCGGGGACTGAGGGATTCGAAGGGCAATGGTGGTGGGGCAGGCGAAGGATTCGGGGAGGCTGTGGCATTTCTGGCGGCGTTGCGTTGCTTCCTGCACTACCGCAGAGAACGCGACGACAATACGCTGGATTGGCAGACGCAGGATGCAGCTGCGCAGGCGCGGGTGGGTTTGGGCGGATCCTCGCAGGAGCGGGTGGATGCGGCGTATTGGATGCGGGTGTATTTTCGGCATGCACGCGTCGTGGAGCGGAGTTTGTTGGGTGAAGGCGAGAATGCGGGCCTGCAGATGGAGGTCGTAAAGCCGGTGCAGCGCGTAAAGATCCCAGAACGCGCAGGATTTCTGTTGCGTGACGGAGTGGCGCATCTGAAGGCAGATGCCGAAGCGGGTATAGATTCGGCACATGATCCAGAGATCGTAATGGCCGTGTTTGCTTGTATGGCAGAGAGCGGAGCAAGGCTTTCGCAGCGGAGCCAAGAGCGAATTGCGTCGGCGATTCCGAAACTATCTGCGCACTTGGAAGAGGGCCCGAAGCTGTGGCGACAGCTATCGGCGATCTTGATGGGAAAGCGCGCAGGGCAAGCTTTGCGGGTCATGCATACGGTAGGAGTGCTGGATCTGATCGTGCCGGAGTTTCACGGCATCGATGCGCTGGTGATTCGGGATGCGTATCACCGCTACACGGTGGACGAACACACGTTTGTGCTGATCGATGTTCTGCACGAGTTGGAGGAGGATGCGGGAAACAAGGCTCCGGAGTGGAGGGTGAGGTTTGGCGCGATGATTCGCGAATTACAGCAGCCTGGGTTGCTGTATCTGGCAGGATTGCTGCATGACACAGGGAAAGGACGGGCAAGCGAGCATCATGCCGTGGAGAGCGCGCGCATGGCGAAGGGAGTTCTGGATCGGTTAGAGATGGATGCTTATGACACGGGGTTGGTGATGCAGCTCATTGAGAACCATCTTGAGATGTCGGCTGCGATGCGGAGGGACATTTTTGATGCCGAGACAGTGCGGGCGTTTGTGGGGAAGGTGCAGACGCATGAGGCGCTCCGGATGCTGACGTTGTTTACGTATGCCGATATCGCGGCGGTGCATCCGGATGCACTGACTCCGTGGAAGGTAGAGAATCTGTGGCGGCTATGGATGGCTGCTGCGAATCAACTGGACCGGAGTGTAGATGAAGAGCGGGTGCGCGCGCGGGTTGCGGGAGGTGCAATTGGAGGCTGGAGGAAGGATGAGAAGGTCGCGAGGGTGATTTCGCTTGCGCGTGGGCGGCATGTGGAGGTCGAGCAATTCCTGGAGGGATTTCCGGAGCGCTATGTGAGAACGAGGTCGCCGGAGACGATGCTGCAGCACTTTGAGATGACGCGGCTTTTCTCCTCCGAGCCGTTCCAGATCACATTCCAGCAGGGAACGGCGGTTCTGGGTGCGGCGGTGCACGAGATCACTCTCGTAACGCAGGACAGGCCGCGACTTTTTGCAGGCATGGCATCTGCCTTGGCGGCGTGGGGGATGAACGTCGTAACGGCGGACGCATTTGCAAACGAGGCGGGGGTGGTGGTGGACAGCTTTCGATTTACAGATGCATTTCGAACGTTGGAGCTGAATGAGAGCGAGCGGACGAGATTCGTTGGAAGTGTGCGTGAGCTGGTCGCGGGGAGGAGCCCTGTAGAAAAGCTGCTGAGCGGGAGGCGAAGAGGGAAACGCAAGCCGCCGCGGGTGGTGGTGGCGACGAAGGTCGATTTCGATGAAGCTGCATCGACGCACAGCACGCTACTGCAGGTGATCGCACAGGACGTTCCAGGATTGCTACGTGCAATTAGCGCGACGTTAAGTGAGCATGGCTACAACGTGGAGGTCGCGCTTGTGGATACGGAGGGCGAGACGGCCATCGACGTGTTCTACATCACGAGCGACGGCAATCGGCTCTCTGCCGAGCAGAAGAGGGTCTTGGGTCAGGCCTTGTCCGCAGCTATTGAAGAGAACGCAGGCTGAGCAGCGCTCCTGAAGAGTAAAGAGGATTGAACCGATTCGAGACACGTTGTCTGTTTTACCGGGTGATGAACCAACCGTACGGGGTGTTCGCACATCGAATGTACACAGTTACTAGCTTCAATTTCAGACTTAGACGGCGGCCCGGGTTAGAAGTTGTATTTAGCTATGTTTCAGCGGTCGGAGGAACGTATACTTATAGATATGAATGAGACGACGAACCAGACGACTGCGAACGGTCGACCGACGGGAGTTCCGCAACGGAATGACCGGTATGTGTTTGGAACTCTGGACAGTTTTGGTAAGAATCGCGACAAGGTCGCTGAGGTCAACTGGGGTGATGAGCAACCTGAAGGTGTGGTGCTCGCGTCGCTGGATGCTGCGCTGAATTGGGTGCGGAAGAATTCAGTATGGCCGATGACATTTGGTTTAGCGTGCTGCGCGATCGAAATGATGTCGATGGGCGGATCTCGGTATGACATTGCACGATTCGGCGCGGAGGTTTTTCGTCCCTCGCCGCGGCAGAGCGATTTAATGATTATTGCCGGAAGAGTTTCGCAAAAGATGGCGCCTGTTATTCGGCGGCTCTATGAGCAGATGCCGGAACCGAAGTGGGTGATTTCGATGGGTGCGTGTGCTACCTCTGGCGGGGTATTCAACAACTATGCATTGCTACAGGGTGTTAATCAGGTGATCCCTGTGGATGTATACGTTCCGGGGTGCCCGCCCCGCCCCGAACAGTTGCTATATGCGATTACGTTGCTGCAGGAGAAGATTCAGGGAAGTCGCGGATCGGTGCGGCAGACTTTGAACCTCGACTGATACGCAGTTGTGATCTTGGAGCAGGTGTATAGAAATGTTCAGATGAATTTTTCGCTAAGAAGCAGGAGTGATTCGCTGTACACTTTTTGGGAATGGTTTCTAGGTATAGTCAGCTAGGCTAGCCGAATTGATAACCGCAGTAGAAGGTTTAACTCAACAAGCTTTATTTGGAGGATCGTCGAATGTCTTATCGCCCATTTCGCAATACCGGCCGAGCTCTTCTGGCTGCATGTGCGGTCAGTTTTGGAGTAGCCAGCGTGAATGCACAAAGCACGCTGCCCAATGCTCCCAACCCATCGCGTGTCGATATTTTTGCGGGTTATTCGTATCTCGGAACGCATAGCGAGATCAAGCCGTCTCAGGAGCAGTTTTCGTCGGTCAATGTCGGCGCGATCGGGAGTGGTGCTTACTACTTCAATAAGTACTTCGGTGGCGAAATTGCCATGATTGCGAATCCGGATGCTTACGGCCACGGGCAGAATGACGCGTTCTATGGCTACTATGCTGGTCCGATCTTCCGGTTGCCGCTGCAGAACTACACGTTATTTGCTCATGGATTGGCGGGCGGCGTTCGTGGCGTAGGCCCAAACATCCCGGGTGGCGTTGGCTACAATCCGTATCAATGGGGCGTTGGTCTGGCTGCGGGCGGCGGCATGGATTACGATCTGCCGTTCTTCAATCATCACTTAGGGCTGCGCTTATTTGAAGCAGATTATCGTTATACGCATATTGACTTCGGCCCTGCTGATCCTGCAGTTTATCTTCAAGGCGGACGTGCAAATATCAGCGGTGCAGAGCTGAGCAGCGGTCTGTTGTGGCACATCGGAAGCATTGTTCCGCCGCCGCCCATCCAGTATTCCTGCGCTGTGACGACGCCCACGGGCACGATTTATCCGGGAGATCCCGTTACGATCACTGGAACAGCGACGAACGTGTTGCCAAAGAAGACGCCGACGTATAACTGGACTGGCAGCGATGGCGTGAAGGTTACTGGTGACTCGAACGTTGCAAGCGTTGACACCAAGGACCTGGCACCGGGAAGCTACACGGTCAAAGGTCATGTAGCGGACGGCAAGAAGCCCGGACGTATGGCTGACTGCTCGACTCCCTTCACTGTGACACAATTCCAGCCACCTACCATTAGCTGCTCGGCGAACCCGACTACGCTGAATGCTGGCGATCCTGTGACTATCACTGCAACTGGTAACAGCCCGCAGAATCGTCCCTTGACGTATAGCTATAGCTCGACGGCTGGATCGATCAGCGGGAACACATCGACTGCGACTTTGGCTACGACAGGTGCGGCACCGGGCACGACGATCACCGTGACTTGCAATGTTGTGGATGACAAGGGTCAAACGGCGTCACAGCAGACGACGGTCACTCTGAACGCACCTCCTCCTCCTCCCGCACCTACGACGAGCAGCCTTTGCACGATCACGTTCGATAAGGACAAGGCTCGCCCGACGCGCGTCGACAATGAAGCCAAGGCTTGCCTTGATGACATTGCCCTCGCTGAGCAGCGCGACACGACTGCTAAGCTGGCCATCGTCGGAAACTCTGAGCCTGTGAAGGTCAAGGGTCACAAGACGTCGATGAAGGAGAAGAGGGCTGCTGAGATGACACAGAAGCGCGCTGAAGAGCGTGCTGTCAACGAGAAGGCATACCTGGTGAACGAGAAGGGCCTCAATGCGTCCAATATCGCTGTATACACCGGTACGGCTGGAACCAACTCAGACGCTACGACTCTGATTCCTTCGGGTGCAACGCTTGATCAGACAGGTCTCACTCCTGTGGATGAGACTCAGGTCAAGGCAGTTCCCCGTGAACCAGTCGTGCACCATCACCGCCACCACGCAGCAAAGTCCAGCAAGTAACGTCACTGGACTGGGTAAACGGCCGACCGGGAGCGATCCCGATCGGCCGTTCTGATTTGGAGGCGGTGAATGAATTTGCAGCTACATGGGGCGGAGTGGCTTTCACCAAAAGCCCATGGCTGGGAATTTCATACCAAATCTCACTTTGAGTGAATGTTTGCGTTAATCTGTAAAGAGGAGCACCTGTTGAATCGTTTCACATTTCCGAAAGCCGGAACATTCGTGGCCGCCGCCATGTTCTGGGCCATGTGGCCTGTCGTTCTTCACGCAGTAACGTGGTTTCCCTTAGGGCCTTACGGAGGGGACGCGCGCTCGTTCGCGGCGGATCCTCGCGATTCGAAGCATTTGTATCTGGGCACGGCGAATGGGTGGCTCTATGAGTCACGCAATGGCGGCACGACCTGGGTGCGTCTGACGGAACTGGGCGGTCGTAATGATCTTGTGATCGACCATATTATTCCAGACTCGCAGGATCCGAATCGGCTGATTGCGGGGGCCTTCGTAGCAGATCATCCTGATGGAGGCGTTTATCTGAGCGATAACGGTGGTAGGAGCTGGACAGACGCGCCTCAGATGAGGGGTCAGTCAGTTTTGTCGCTGGCTAGGTCAGCGTCCGAACCGCAGATGATTGTCGCAGGCACATTACAGGGTGTATATCGCAGCTTGGACAATGGGGCGCACTGGACGCAGATTAGTCCGATGAATAGCACGGAGATTCATGAGGTTGAGTCGCTTGCGATTGATCCCGCGAACCCCGAGGTGATCTATGCCGGGACGTGGCACTTGCCATGGAAGACGACGGATGGTGGGGCTCATTGGGAGAACATCAAGCGTGGGATCATTGAGGATTCGGATGTGTTTTCAATCCTGATCGATCCGGCGCAGCCGCGAACGGTGTATGCGAGTGCGTGCTCAGGAATCTACAAGAGTACGGATGCGGCAGCGCTGTTTACGAAGGTGCAAGGCATACCATCCGCTGCACGGCGAACGCGCAAGCTGGAGATGGACCCTGAACATGCGGATACGGTCTATGCGGGGACGACGGAGGGGCTTTACCGGACACTCGACGGAGGGCGTACGTGGAACCGGCTTACATCGTCGGAGTTGATCATCAACGATGTCTATGTTGACCCGCATGATTCTGGACGCATTCTTCTGGCGACGGACCGGGGGGGCGTGTTGCGAAGCGATGACTTCGGGGCTAGCTTCCATGGGTCGAATACCGGATTCTCTGCGCGGCAGGTAGTCGCGTATACTGCTGATCCAAATCATCCGGCTGTCGTGCATGTTGGCGTCGTGAACGATAAAGATGATGGTGGGGTGTTTTTAAGTACGGATGGAGGCGTGCGCTGGCGGCAGCAGAGCGCAGGGCTGGGTGGTCGGGATGTCTATAGCCTGGTTACGATGTCTGACGGGACACTGCTGGCGGGTACAACGCACGGGATCTTCAGGTTGCAGGACGAGGTATGGGTTGATTCGGGGACAGTCGCAAGAGGCGGATCGAAGGGGAAGACGAGCCGAGCGGCCGTGGCGAATATGGACGGTGTTGCGTACGCGTTGGTGTCAGGTGACGGTTACAGCATATACGCGGGGACTTCGGATGGCTTGTTACGCAGCGTCAATGACGGGGTAGCATGGACGGCGGTGTCGCCGCTTACGATGGGAGAGATTCGATTTGTCGCGCTGGAGAAGAACGTTGTAGTGGCGGCGGGGCTGAAAAATATTGATCTTTCGGTGGATGGAGGACAGAAGTGGGGAAGGATTGCGCTTCCGCCTGAGCTCACACAGATTTCAGCGATCGCTGTGGATGGCGCTGAGACTCTTTGGGTCGGAGGGCGGGAAGGGGTTTTCTACTCCGCAGATAAAGGGGTAAGTTGGAAGCAGGTTTATGATCTGGAGATTCCGCAAGTTGACGGGATGTATTTTGACCCGATAGGGAAGCGAATGCTGTTTACGACTTCCCGTTCCACGATGATCTTTGCGGTGAGCGTACCTGACCACAAGATTTCGTATTGGGATACGGGGTGGAAGTTGAGGCTGGCGAGACCGATGGGAGATCATTTGCTGGGAGCCACGCTGTATGACGGCATGGTGGTTCAGCCCAAGATGGTTGATTCTGGATTTGCTCCGGAGCATGTGGCTGCGGTCAACAAGACAGCTGCGCTACCACCATCGGCTACCACATCCAGTACTCCATCTGCGTCACAACGGCGGTAGAATAGTAAGATGGAAACTTCGGTTCCTTCTTCGCGCCCTCGGCACTGTTTTCAGACGGATGATCCTGCGCTCGAACCCGTTGCCAGAAAAGTGGAACGGGGAGAGCGCCTGAACTTCGATGATGGCGTCGCGCTGTACCGCAGCGGCGACATCCTGGCAGTGGGCTGGATGGCGAACCTGGTGCGCGAGCGGATGCATGGGGATCTGGCGTACTTCAATGTGAACCGGCATATCAATCCTACGAACGTCTGTGTTGCGTCGTGCAGACTGTGCGCGTTTGGGCGGAAAAAGGGTGAGGCCGACACGTACACGATGGCTCTTGAAGAGGCATGGGAGACTGCGGGGCAGGGGCTGACGGAGGCTGTGACGGAGTTCCACATTGTGGGTGGGCTGCATCCTGATCTGCCGGTGTCGTACTTCATGGATCTGGTGAGGGGTTTGAAGCAACGCTATCCGCAGGTGCATGTGAAGGCGTTCACGATGGTGGAGATTGCGTTCCTGGCCAAGCGCGGGAAGATTTCGATTGCGGAGATGATCGAGCAGATGAGGGCCGCGGGGGTGGATTCGTGTCCGGGCGGCGGAGCGGAGATCTTTGCGGACCGCGTGCGGCATATTATCTGCGACCACAAGATCGATGGCGGCGAGTGGCTGGAGACGGCGCGGCTGGTGCACAAGGCTGGGCTGCGGTCGAATGCGACGATGCTGTACGGCCATATCGAGAACGATGAGGACCGCGTGGACCACCTGATGCGGCTTCGCGAGGTGCAGGATGATACGGGTGGATTTCAGACGTTCATCCCGCTGAGCTTTCATCCGGACAACACGGCGCTGGGGCATCTGCCGAAGTCGAGTGGGCTGACGGATATTCGTCAGATTGCGGTGAGCCGGTTGATGTTGGATAACTTTTCGCACATTAAGAGCTACTGGCAGATGGTGACGCCGAAGATGGCGCAGATCTCGCTGCGGTTTGGTGCTGATGATATCGACGGAACGGTGGTGGAGGAGAAGATATACCACGATGCGGGAGCGAACACGCCGCAGGGGTTGCGCAGGCATGACCTGGTGCGGCTGATTACGGAGGCTGGGCGCGTTCCGTTTGAGCGGGACACGCTGTATCGGGAAGTGACCCGCAGTGAAAACAGCTTCACGATCGCGGTGTAAGCCACATGGACACAGTGGATTCGAGTACACTTAAGGTTCTGCTTTTCGTTTTTGCAGCGACTGCCTTTGAGGCAATGGGCGATGCAATCATCCGGATGGCTCTGCAACACTCGTCGTTGGCCCGAGTAGGACTGTTTCTGGTGGGAGGTGCGCTGCTAACCTTGTACGGAACGTCTCTCAATTTAGCACCGGTTGAATTCGCTACAGTGACCGGAGTCTACATCGCAATGCTGTTCGTGATGTTCCAACTTACCAATTTTATCTTTTTCCGTGTACTGCCCACACCGGGAGTGATGGTAGGTGGGCTGTTCATTGTTGCGGGTGGTCTCATTGTCTACTTTTCAAAGTAACGACGGTGCCATTGCTGGCGATGCGATGCAATTTCGGGCTTACTGCGCCAAGGATGCCGACCCGATGTATGCGCTCGATGTGGCGTGTTTTGAGCGGCCGTTTCGATTTTCGCGCGGAACCATGAGGAGGTTCGCCGAGGCAAAGAATGCACGCGTGATTGTGGCGGAAGAGCGCGGTGCGCTGGTGGGGTTTGTGATTGTGGATGTGGAGGCTTCGGGAGAGGGAAGGGTGGGTTACGTGGTGACGCTGGATGTTGATCCTGGGTGTCGGCGGAGGGGGATTGCTCGCGGGTTGATGATGGAAGCTGAGACGCGGGCGCGCCGCGAGGGATGCGATGCTGATGCGATGCTTTAGTGCTGCATGTGTTTGCGGGGAATGAGTCGGCGATACAGTTCTACGCTCGGATCGGCTATGTGCGTTCGCATCGTAAAGAGAGTTTTTATGGTGCGGAGAGAGATGCGTGGATTTGTTATAAGAGACTTGCTGCGGAGCAGGATTGAGTGCTGTAGTTCGCTGCGTGCGGTAGAGTTGTGTCATCGAGCTTTGCAGGAGTGTATGGATGCGGTTTGGAGCAGCGTTGATGGGTCTGGTTGTCGGTGGATGCGCGGTGCAGATGACGGCGCAGACGGTGGCGGTTCATGGAGAGAATGGCGTGAAGCTTGGGCCGCCGCCGACGGTGGCTGTGGTGGCGGTGACGGACAAGGTGGGTGGGCACGAGATTACAGACAACTATCGGTGGCTGGAGGACCAGAAGGCTGCGGATACGCGTGCGTATATCAAGGCCGAGATGGATTACACGGAGAGCTATTTTGCACAGATCAAGCCACTGAAGGAGCGGCTGGTGGACCGGCTGACGGAGCTGTCGCGGGTGGATTCGGTAAGCGAGCCGACGGAGCAGCATGGCCGGTTGTTTTATGAGAAGCGACTGGCGGCGGAGAACCAGGCTTCGATCTACATGCGTGAGGGTTTGCATGGTGCGGAGGGGAAGCTGGTGGATGCGGCGAGGCTAAGCTCGGATGGGAATGTGTCGGTGTCGATCATGGATGTGTCGTCGGATGGGAAGTTGTTGGTGTATGGGGTGAGGCATGGTGGAGCGGATGAAGAGTCGGTGCGCGTGCTCGACGTGGATGCGAAGAAGGACCTGAGCGATGAACTGCCGCTGGCGCGCTACAGCGGGTTTGGGTTGAGCGGGAAGACGCTGTATTACGCGAAGATTCTGCCGAGCGGCGGAGCAGCCGTGTTTACGCATGTGCTGGGAACGGCGGCGGACAAGGACGAGCAGATCTTTGGCGGAAGCTATCGCGGAGAGACGCTGGGACCGCTGGATCTGATTGGATGCCGGGTGTCGGAGAACGGGCACTGGCTGATTGTGACGATAGGGCATGGAGTGCCTTCGACGCGCGAGGACATTTTGCTGGAGGACCTGCGGAAGCAGGATGCGTCGCTGGAGCCGCTGGTGTTCGGTGTGGATTCAAGGTTCCAGCTGCATATGGATGGCGACAGGATGTTTGTGAGCACGGACTACAACGCTCCGAATGGGAGGGTACTGCGGGCGAGCTTTGGGGATCCGTCGACGAAGAGCTGGCCGGTGATGCTGGCGGAGGGAACGAGCCCGATCGATGCGGTGTCGATTGCTGGGGGGAAGATGTTTGTGGGGCGGCTGGTGGATGTAAAGTCGGAGACGACGGTGTATGCGGTTGGGGGATCCGGCGCGGCGAAGCAGGTGGGGACGATTGCGTATCCGACGATTGGGACGGGAACTGTGGTGCGCGGGCGGGCGGATTCGAAGATCGGGTTCTACACGTTTTCATCGTTTACGGTTCCGCTGACGATTTTTTCGTATGAGGTGGCGACGGGGAAGAGCACGGTGTGGGACCGGTCGAAGGTGCCGTTTGATTCGGATAAGTATGAGGTAAAGCAGGTCTTTTACACGTCGAAGGACGGGACGCGCGTGCCGATGTTTGTTGCGGGTCGGAAGGGGCTGAAGACGGACGGCAAGGCGCCGGTGCTGATGACGGGCTACGGCGGATTTTTGATCTCTGAGACGCCGAGCTTCAGCGCGAAGTATGCGTGGTGGATGGAGCAGGGCGGATTCTTTGCGCTGCCGAATCTACGCGGCGGCGGCGAGTATGGAGAGACGTGGCACAAGGCGGGGATGTTCGAACACAAGCAGAATGTGTTCGACGACTGGTTCGCTGCGGCGGAGTATCTGACGGCGAACAAGTATACGACGAAGGAGCGGTTTGCGATTACGGGGCGGTCGAATGGGGGGCTGCTGATGGGGGCTTCGATGACGCAGCGGCCGGATTTGTTTGGGGCGATCCTGTGCGGGTATCCGTTGCTGGATATGACGCGGTACCAGAAGTTTTTGGTGGGCCGGTGGTGGACGACCGAGTATGGATCGGCGGATAATCCAGCGCAGGCGGATTATATTTTGAAGTACTCGCCGTATCAGAATGTGAGGCCGGGGGTGAAGTATCCAGCGATTATGTTCTTTACCGGGGACAGCGATACGCGCGTGGCGCCGCTGCATGCGCGAAAGATGGCGGCGCTGATGCAGGCGACGGAGATGGCGGAGCCGGAGGCGGATCGGCGACCGATTTTGCTGCACTATGACGTGAAGGCCGGGCACAGTGCGGGCGTGAGTGTGGACCAGCTGGTTCAGGATATGGCCGATGAGCTGGGATTCTTGTGGAACGAGACGGGCGGAAAGTAGAGCTGTTTGGTGGCGGTTCGGATGAATCAGGCTGGCTCCGGAGCGGTTTCGTGTGGTAGTTATCACACTGAAAACTCGTCGAGTTTGTCAGGATTGAGGATCAGGATGGAAGACCCGGTCACCTTGATAAGCTTGTCGCGTTTGAACCGACTTATTGTGCGAGTAATTGTTTCTCGGGAGCTGCCGACCATGCTGGCGAGCTCTTCATGGGTGAGGGCCATAGTGAAGCGGAGTTCCGCCTTGCCGCAGGATTCCTGACGCGCCCATTCGAGCAGCAGACTGGCGAGACGCGCGGCTGCGGAGACGGAGAGCGCGAGGCGGCGCACGTCGAAGAAGGCGGCTTGATATTCTTCGGAGAG
This sequence comes from Acidobacteriota bacterium, assembly GCA_019351975.1. Lineage (GTDB taxonomy): Bacteria > Acidobacteriota > Terriglobia > Terriglobales > Acidobacteriaceae > Granulicella. The sequence continues at coordinate 79,591 of JABBOG010000003.1, read as the reverse complement.
TGACTGGGCGGCGTGAAGACTTCCTTCACCGTGCTCTTTGAGGAAGGTTAGAAATTCGTCGCGGCGTATGCGCTTGAGTTGCGCGAGTTCGACCACTTCAGCTGTTACTTCATATTTCTTCTCTGCGAGCATGGCTCCAAGGCCGAGCACATCGCCCGGTAGGGCGATTTTTAGAATTAAACTCTTGCCCTCTTTTGATGTGCAGAAGAGCTTGACCTGACCGGTGCAGACAACGAAAACACTGCCACAATATTGGTCTTCAGAGAAGAGCCTTGTTCCTTTTGAGGCGGTGGTCGCGACTCCGATGGACTGAAAGTTTTCAAATGCAGCGTCATTCAAATTGCAAAACATTCTCAGCGAGCGGAGATCACAGCTTTTGCAGTCGTTGATGGAGCGTGCACGAGCATGATTCGACATCGGAGATCCTAGAGTTTCCTTACGGCGTGCGCTTCTGAATCCTTAGCTATGGCGGTGAAGTGCATTTGATTTTGCACATTCGTATGGGTAGTTCGTAAAGAAACGCGTCATTGTGCGGACTGCGGAAAGCATCGACATGGAGGTTTGGGGCGTCCCTATTTTCGCAAGCTCATTCTTTCTGTGATTTGCTACTCAATTTTCGAATTATCTCAGATATGGTGTGATGTCCGTCACATCGGTATGACTGGAGAAGATGTGAAAGTAATGCTAGCTGCTTCAACTAGGTATCTAGTGATAGCTGCGATGTCTGCGGGCCCGTTGCAGTTGCGGGTCGTTCAAATGTGCAAGCAGTTGAGACGTGGTTTTGCGAAGGCTGGACTGTAGTGTGTCACACAGATTCAGTTATGTGAGATCAGAAATGCAATGCGAGGGGATCGGTTGATGGCATAGTGCAGCGGTTATGCGGTGTCGGTGAATTACGCGCTTGCTATGAGCTTTTGAAGTTTAGAAACGCCGAGTGAGCAATCGGGTACATACTTCTGACCCTCTTTGTTGCTTCACTGGGTTTACGACATATGTGAGGTTGAACCTGTTCGTACGGAATGCAGTAGTGAAACAAAGGTGCGTCATGAGAAGAACTATAAGGATTGCGACGGGACTAGCGGTATTGATGAGCTTTCAGTATGCGCAAGCGGTTCCGAGTTTTGCGCGCCAAACGGGGCTTTCGTGCAATGTGTGTCATAGCAATGCGCCGGAGCTGACTGCGTTTGGGCGTGACTTTAAGTTGCGAGGGTATGTGCTGGCGCCACCGCTGACGCCAACAGACAGAGTTGGCGTCACCTCTGGACTTGATCTTACGAAGAATATTCCGTTGTCATTTATGGTGCTTCTTTCAAATACCGCATTTCAGAATGTTGCGCCTGCGACGCAGAACAGCGCAGTTGGTTTTCCTCAACAATTGAGCTTGTTCCTTGCGGGAGGATTCGCGTCGCATTTTGGTGCTCTTGCGCAGGTTACCTATAGCCATTCGAGTGATGTGTTCGCGATGGATAACAGCGATTTCAGGTACGCAAACGAGACGACGCTGGGTGGAAAGAAGCTGGATTACGGCGTGACTCTCAATAACAACCCTACGGTTCAGGACTTATGGAACAGCACTCCAGCGTGGGGATTTCCGTATATCTCGTCGGAGGCAACGGTTGGGTCCATCGCTACGCCCCTTATCGATGGTGTCCTCGCACAGGATGTGGCGGGAGCGGGCGTTTATAGCATGTGGAACAACCATCTTTACACCGAGATTACCGCCTACCGGAGCGAGCACGAAGCAGGGCCGGTGCCGGTCAACGGCGCGGGGTTTCCGTATAACATCAGCGCGGCGGCGCCGTACTGGAGAGCTGCGTGGCAACAGAATTGGGGAGCGAACTACTTGATGGTGGGCACGTATGGAATCGCTGTGAACTCTCACCCGGGAGCCATTACAGGCGCGCTCGATCGATATATTGATCCAGCGCTTGATTTTCAATACGAGCGGCCGTTTGGAGCGAACCTGCTGGATGCACACGGTACATGGATTCACGAGAACTCGAATCTGAACGCTACATTTGCAGCGGGCGGAGCGGATGCGGTTCACCATACGCTGAACACATTCAAGCTGGATAGTACATATCACTGGACTACAAAATATACAGCAACGGGAGCGCTCTTCACGACGACGGGCACGACCGACCCGCTGCTCTATGCGGCGGCACCGCTGACGGGAAGTTTCAGCGGCAGTCCTAACACGAGTGGCTATATCTTGCAGGCTGCTTACTGGCCGGTGCAGAACATCGACATCAACGTGAACTACACGGGATACACGAAGTTCAACGGCGCGGGCACGAACTACGACGGCGCTGGGCGCACTGCCGCAGATAACAATAGCGTCTATATGGCACTTTGGATCATGTTTTAGGAGGATGCATGGAAGAACACGGTGAGCGGTTGGAAGTAGATCCTAAGGAGAACATCGTCATCAGCAGACGATCGTTTTTTGGAAGTCTTATGTTGATTGGGTCGGCAGGCATGGGCGCGATTCTCGCCGTGCCGGTTCTGCGGTATGTGTTGTATCCCTTATACGCGAAGTCAAGTAATACCGTATGGTCGCTGATTGGAAAGATGGAGCACTTTTCCGACCTTTCCAAGCCGATGATGGCGCCGTTGGACCTGAAACAGATCGATGGATGGAGAGAGGTGGATTCTTCGCAGACTGTGTATGTAACGAAGAGCGCTGAAGGAGATATGAAGGTATTGTCTTCGATCTGTCCGCATATGGGATGCACGATAGCGTGGCGAGAAGGGCATGATGATTTCTACTGCCCATGCCACGGGAGCGTGTTTGAGCGTGATGGGAAGCACGTCTCAGGACCTTCGCCGCGCGGCATGGACCCGCTGCCTAACAAAGCTGAAGACGGCAATCTTCTTGTGAAGTTTGAATATTTTCGTGAAAACGTACCCAACCGTGAAGTGTTGAGTTAGGTGGCACCATGCACGATGAAGTAGAGGACCGCGCGAGTCAGAAGAAGAGCACTAACCGGTTTTACAACTGGTTCAACGAGCGCACCGGAATCAATAGCGTGATGCACGCTTCGCTGGATGAGCCTGTTCCTGGAGGAGCACGGCTGGCGTATGTATTCGGTTCGGGTCTGCTGTTTATCTTCATCTCGCAGGTCATTACCGGATTGTGTCTGGCGCTCTATTACGTTCCGTCGGCTGAGTCGGCGCATACGAGCGTTGCATACATTACGAAGCAGGTAGCTGCGGGACAATTTTTGCGCAGCCTTCATTACTACGGTAGTAGCGCGATGATCATTGTGCTGCTGCTGCACTTTCTGCAGACGTTCATCTATGGATCGTTCAAAGGTCGGCGTGAGCTTCTCTGGATTTCGGGTGCGCTGCTTTCATTTCTTGTGCTCGGTATGGGATTTACAGGGTACTTGCTTCCGTGGGACCAGAGTGCGTACTTCGCAACGGCCGTCGGGACAAACATTGTTGGTGAGGTACCGTTCATTGGGCAGTGGCTCACAAACATGCTGCGCGGCGGTGACACGCTTGGAACGCTGACGCTGTCACGCTTTTATTTTGCGCATGTGTTTTTGATTCCTGGCATGATTTTCTTGTTTATAGGTCTGCATGTTGCGCTGTTTCGCAAGGCTGGTGCGGCGGGCCCGATCAATGAAGATCCAGTCGATCCAAAGCTTCCTCCTGAAAGTTTTTATCCTCGGCAGGTTGTAATGGATATGGCTTTTGCACTGTTGATCATGGTGGGCCTTGGATTTTTGGCTTATTTCCATCCTGTACAGCTCGGACCGATTGCTGATCCTTCGAATACGAAGTTTGTCCCACGGCCTGAGTGGTACTACCTGCCGATGTTCGAGTGGTTGAAGTTCTGGTCGAGCAGGATGGAAGTGTTTGCAGTCGTGGTGATTCCTGGCATTTTAGCGCTCGTATTCTTCCTAATACCTTTTCTGGACCGCAGCCTGGAGCGTCGCCCATGGCGTCGGCCCATTCCGATGCTTGCTGTATGTATTGTGCTGGTGGGCATGGTGTTCCTTGGATTCAAAAGCCATCTGGATGATTTGCACGACCACAGTGTTGCGATTCAACTTGCGTTTCAAGAGAAGCAGGCTGAGGAATATACGAAAGCACCGTTCGTTCCGCGCATGGAATCCGCGAGCGGATTGCCTGTTTCTACAGCTCCGGCAGACCCGCTTGTGGCTAAAGGGAAGGCTGTGTTCAGTTCAAATGGATGCTCTGGATGCCATGGTGCAGAAGGCACGGGGACGGCGAACGCTCCGAGTCTTGTCGGGATTACGCGTAAATATGCGCTACCGCAAATCGCCGAGCTGCTGCATCATCCGAACGCCAAGATGCTTGCAGGACACATGCCTTCTTTCACGCTTTCGACACCTGATGTAACGGCGTTGTTCAGCTACCTGGGAAGCTTGGGAACGCCTGCGGCGGAGGCTGTTCCTGCACCACTTGCGGAGGCCCAAGCGCCTGCCGTGGAAAAATCTGCTGTAGTGCGAGGCGGGCCTGGGATACCGCCCGGCACCGGAGCAGTTGGTACGGCATCATCGTCCGCTGCGGTTGCCGGCGGGAAGATCTTCGAGGCGCAGAGTTGTGCGAGATGCCATGGCGAGGCGGGTGCGGGGATGGGGAGGATACCGGCGTTGCGTGTGCTGATTGCAAAGCGGTCGGACGCGCAGCTGGCTAGACTGATCCAGGCTCCGGACGCGGCGATGAAGGCGGGCGGTATGCCTCCGCTCGTGGCGTCAGTTGGTGATGTCAGCGCAGTGGTCGCTTATCTGAGGTCACTCGCGCCTACGAAGAAAGAAGACGTGCAGGGGATCGCTCCGCAGGACGCTGCGAAGTCGACAAGTGCGGCCCCAGCATCGCAGGGTATCGCTGAGAAATCCGGGGGGAGTTCAGCACCCGCGACGGCCGGGAGTGCGCCGGTAGCTAGCCAGAAAGGGCAGCCGACAACGCAAGTTGCTGAAGCGAGTTCGCCAGCGAGTGCGGGCCGCGCGGTCTTTGTGGCGAATGGATGCGCCGCTTGCCATGGCAAAGAAGCTCAGGGCACGCATTTCGCCCCTTCATTGATTGATATTGGCGGAAAGTATCCTCCTTCGCAGCTTATATTTCTGTTGCACCATCCAAAGAAGGCAATGCGTGCTGGAGGTATGCCGGCTGTAACTGTGGATGACACTCAGATGAAGGATCTGGTGGCGTATCTTTCAGGGCTGGGCAAGGCACCCGCGAATGTCGGTGCGGCTCCAAGTCCGAGCCCGCATTCTTCGTCCGATGTAGCTTCAAAAGGGGTTGCACCTGGTGTAGCTGCAGATCGGGCGAGCACCACAGCGGCCGCCAAACCCGTAAAGCAGATGCCATTGAGCGCAGAGGCGCAGCAGGGAAGGGTTATCTTTCAGCACAACCGTTGTGAGACGTGCCATGGAGTTGATGGGCTGCACGGAACTGTGGCTGCTCCTGGTTTGGCTGGCACAGCTTCTATGTTGCCCGCGTCTGTGCTTGATACTTTGCTACAGCATCACAGCACGCAGATGAAGAACGGGAACATGCCTCCAACGAACATGAATTCAAATGCGAGAAAAGAACTTGTGGCGTACATCCGCTCGATGCCTTCGCCACCGGACGCGCAGTAGCGGGTGATCGTGAGGAGCTGGATTATCGGCGTTGGGAGCGCGCAACAGCGGCGCGCGCTTCTTTGTCGCCTTCGCGGGCACGTTCGGTAGCGCGCTTGTCCCAATCCTGCTTGCCTTTAGCGAGGGCAAGTTCGCATTTGACTCTGCCGTTGCGGAAGTAGAGCTTGATGGGAATTAAGGTGTAGCCCTTTTGCTTTGTAAGGCCTTCGAGCTTTTCAATCTCACGCTTGTGCAGCAGTAGTTTCCGGGTACGCAGTGAGTCGTGGTTCATAATGTTGCCGTGCGAAAAGGGTCCAATGTGGGCGTTGAGGAGGAAGCATTCGCCGTCCTTGAGGAGGCCGTATGCATCTTTGAGGTTGGCTTTGCCTTCACGGATCGATTTGACTTCGGTGCCGCGGAGAGCGACTCCGGCTTCGAAGTGATCGGATAGGAAGTAGTTAAAGCTTGCGGAGCGGTTAAATGCTGCGTCGCGGAGACCTGAGGCAACGGGATCGCGGTCCTTTGGTTTAGCGGACGGCTTCGGGGGAGCAGATACTGTCGGATTGGAAAGTGAACGGGGCATTGAAGTTGGGACATGTGTGGTACTTGAAGTCGCCAGGACCGTTCTCGAAGGATCTGACGAACAAGCACTTCAAGGATATGATGCTAGCAGATGCGGTCATTCTTATCTCTGAAGCCAACCTTGTGGACGTTTGCACGTCCAAGCATGAAACAGTGCGCTGCGGAAATTGGTTTGTGGTGGCGAATGATGGACGCCGCAGGGTAGGATAGCAGTTCGCTCGAGGTTTGGAGACACGTGAAGCCAAAGATGTTCGCTGTATTATCAAAGGAGTCCAGCCGACCGCTTGAGATAGCAATGGAGGCTTCTGCGGCGTCACTTTTTGATGGGCACGGAGTTATCGGTCGACGATGCTTCGACAGGAGTGTTCAAGGCGTGCTGGGACGGGTAGCGAGAATGCGAGATCGGTTAGTAGCGATACGAGGTGAACGTACGTTGTTCGGCGGAGAAGGTCGGCGGCGTGTTCTCGCCAAGGGTAGGGTGTTTCAGCTTGGGTTGGCGCTTGGATTGACGATGGTATGCGGTGCGGCTGCACCCTATGCTTATGGTCAGTCGGCGAGCGGTTGGAACAAGAAAGGCGAGCAGGCGGAGGCGCGGCAGGACTATGATGCTGCGTTTGAAGATTTCCGGCAAGCACATTTGAAGAAGCCGAGTGATCTGCGTTACCGGACGAGATATGAGAATACCCGCTTCCAGGCTGCCAATATGCATGTAGACCGGGGCAGGGTTCTGCGACAGTCGGGCGATGTTGACGGAGCGATCAACGAGTTTGCGCGTGCACTGCAGATTGATCCCGGCAATGAGGTGGCATCGCAGGAGCTGCAAAAGGCTGACCAGCGTGCAGCGCCGGCCGGAGCCGCACCGAATGGTGGAGGAGGCCAGGCTGCGGCGACCGGCCCGTATGTGCCGACCATCGGCGAACAGACGCCGCATCAGCAGGAGGTGCAGAAGGAGATCGCGACAATGGCTGGTCCGGTGACGCTACAGCCGGTGTCTGATGATCCGATTACGCTGCACATGGTTGCTGATTCGAAGGTGGTCTACCAGGCAATCTGCAAGGCTGCAGGATTGAACGTGATCTTTGATCCGGAGTATGTGGGAAAGCAAATTCCGGTGGATTTGACCAGCGTTACGCTGCCTGACGCGTTGCATATCGTGGCGGTGTTGAGTGATACGTTCTGGAAGCCGGTGACGACGAATACAATTTTCGTGGCGCAGAATACACGCGCCAAGCGCACAGATCTGGACGATCTGGCGGTGCAGACGTTTTACCTGACGAATGTTTCACAGCAGAATGACGCGAATGAGATTATGGTGGCGATCCGCAACCTGCTGGATCCGGGATTGAAGATTTATCTGGTGGCGAGCCAGAATGCGCTGGTGATTCGTGGGACACCGGATGAGCTGATCTTGGCAGAGAAGATTATTAACGACCTTGACCGGACGAAGGCAGAGGTTGTGGTGGATGTGGCTGAGCTTGAGGTCAGCCGCCAGCTGGAGCGGAATATCGGCATTACGCTGCCGCAGAGCTTTGGCTTGACGCCGCAATATAGCAACGCAAATGAGGCAAACAACTCTACGCTGACGTCGAGTACGACGACCACGACGACGACGAACGGGTTCACGCTGAACACGCTGGGAAATCTGAACGCGACGAACTTTGCGGTGACTTTGGGTGGCGGTACGGTGAATGCGCTGCTGACGGATACGGACACGAGGATTCTACAGAATCCGCGTATCCGCGCGACGGACGGGCAGCACGCGACACTGAAGATCGGTTCGAAGATACCAGTTGCGACGGGATCGTACTCGGCTGGAACGGCCATCACGACGGCGTCGTTGGGCGTGCAGACGCAATTCACATATTTGGACGTTGGTGTGAATATCGACATGACGCCAACGGTTCATTTTGACGGCGAGGTATCGCTGAAGCTGAAGGTAGAGGTTTCAGCACAGAATGGATCGGTGACGATCTCGGGTGTGACGGAGCCGATTATCTCGCAGCGTGTGGCAGAGCAGGTGATCCAGCTCAAAGACGGCGAACCGGCACTTCTGGCAGGTCTCATGCAGGTGCAGGACACAAAAAATGTCAACGGAACTCCTGGGCTGGGCGAGTTACCGATTTTGAAGTATTTCTTCGCCAGTACCGATAAGATTCAGCAGACGGACGACATTGTATTCCTGATTATTCCGCACATTGTTCGTGAGTCGATTCTGACGGATGAGAATACACGGGCTATCTATACAGGTACAAGCCAGGCTGTGCAGTTGATTCGCAAGGAGCCAAGTGCGGCTGGTAATCCGGAGCTCGCTGGAGCGACTGGCGTTCAGACGGGACAGACGACGACTTCTGCGGCAAATGCGGCGCAGGCGATGATTGGGAAGATGGCAGCCGATGCGAAGCCGATGAATCCGGGTGCTGTGGCTTCGCTGCCGATCACAAAGAACTGGACGATGGCCGGACCGCCAGTCTCTCTGTCGGTGGTGCCAGCGACGACAAACGTCTCTGCAGGCGCGGTGTTCCAGGTATCGGTGAATGCATCGGATGTGCGGGACTTGTTCGCTGCACCGATACAGATGCAGTTTGACCCGAAGGTGCTGCAATTGGTGAACGTAGATTCGGGCGATTTGCTTGGCAGAGATGGTCAGGCTGTAGCACTCGTGCATCGCGATGAAGGAAACGGAGCAGTGACGATTGTGGCGACCAGGCCGCCGGGTACGAAAGGCGTGTTTGGCCAGGGAACGGTGTGCACGCTGACGTTCAAGGCGTTAGCTCCGGGGACGTCGACGCTGGCGATAACGCGGATTGGGCTGAAGGACAGCCAGCAGAAGACGATTCCTTCGCTTGGCGGTCAAGCTACAGTTCATGTGAAGTAGAGCGACACAAAAGGAGCGAACGAACGTCAAAGATAGAAAGGAGGGAAGATGGTCGACGGGATGCGAAGGTTGCGTGGAGCCATCCGTTCTGGAGAGAGCGGCGTAACCTTAACCGAGTTGATCATCGTGATCACCATCCTTGCCATTCTCGCGACAGCCGCTGTTCCTGCGGTCAAGTTTGAGGTAAAGCGAACAAAAGAGCGTGAGTTGCGAGCGGATCTCTGGGAGATGCGGCGTTCGATTGACATGTATAAGGACGTTGCGGATCTGGGTGGAATCCAGACGAAGGCGGATTCGAACAACTATCCGCCTGATTTGCAGACGTTGGTGGATGGCGTGACGGTCAAGGACAAGAAGATGCGGTTTTTGCGTGCTATTCCGATTGATCCGATGACGGGAAATGCAGATTGGGGTCTGAGATCGAATCAGGATGCGCCGGACTCGGACAGCTTTGGTGGGCAGAATGTCTATGATGTGTACAGCAAGAGCACGGGCACGGCACTGGATGGTACGAAGTACAACACCTGGTGACGGTTTGGTGTTCGGCGGGTGGTTGGGTGTCTGAGCAGTGCGGCTATTTATGATGATGCGGCGTTCAATTCGGATCAGAGATGCAAGCAAGTCAAGTGAGCGCGGCTTCACGCTGGTGGAGTTGATGATCGTGATGACGATCATCGGGATTCTGGCTGCGATTGCGATACCGAGCTACATACGCGCGGTGCAGAAGGCGCGCGAGGCTGTCCTACGGGAAGACCTGCACACTATGCGAACAGCGATCGACAGCTATACGGTGGATAAGGAGAAGGCGCCGGAGACATTGGATGATCTGGTGCAGGCTGGCTATCTGAAGGCAATTCCCAAGGATCCAATGACGAGCAGCAGCGATACGTGGATTACCGGCCAATCGGATACGATGACCGACATTGACGAAACGCAGGGCGGCATGGACGATGTTCATTCTGGATCCCAGGCGACGGCCAGCGACGGAACGACGTACAACACCTGGTGAGCGAAGGCCATGAGGATCCTGGAGATTGGCCTTGTCGTTGCGCTTTGCGGTGTAATTCCCGCTGCGCAGGGGAGTGTGTCGCAGGCAGCGGGGGTGGGGGTCAACGCTGTGGGACAAGGTGCCGCTACGTCGTCAGGTGAGGATCTCCCTTCTCGGATCAAGAGGGGATCTGAGGCGGATGTGAGCGCTGTGGGACGGCGCAAGATGGGTGGGCGTGGGCTGCACAACTGGTATTCGGCGCAGTGGGAGCGCGATACGGGGCTGCAGTACTCGTTGGAGATTGAGAAGTCGTTGCGGGTGGTAACGGATCCAGTGGTGGTTGCGTATGTGAATCGTGTGGGGGAGCGATTGGTGCGGAACTCGGACGCAACGGGGCCGTTCACGATCAAAGTTCTGGACTCGGATGCGGTGAACGCGATGGCGTTGCCGGGCGGGTACCTGTATGTGAATGAGGGGCTGATTCTGGCATGCGCGTCGGAGGACGAGCTTGCGGGGGTGCTGGCGCATGAGATCGCGCATGTGGCGGCGCACCATGCTGCGCGCGAGATGACGAAGATGGAGTATGTGCAGCTCGGCGCGGTGCCGATGGTGCTGCTGGCGCAGGGATCTCTGGCTGGGTATGGGGTGTATGAGGCAGCGCAGTTGGCGATGCCTGTGCCTCTGCTGGAGTTCTCGCGGAAGTACGAGACGGAGGCGGATTTTCTGGGCGTGCAGTATATGTATCGGGCCGGCTACGATCCGCAGGGGATGGTGACGGTGTTTGAACGGCTTGGGGCGCTGGAGAAGCACAAGCCGGGAGCGGTTTCGCGGACGTTCAGCGGGCATCCGGCGACGGCGGCGCGGGTGGCTGCGGTGGAGCGGGAGATTGCGACGGATCTACCGCCGGAGCACCTACGCGGTGCGGTGGATCCGGCGGAGTTTGATGCGGTGAAGGCGCGGCTGGAGCAGGAGCGTCGGGCAGAGGCGGCGGGTGCGGTAGGTGTGGCGAAGAAAGAGTAAGCGGCGATGGCGTTGAGAATGTTGCCCCCCTCCCCCCCTCCCCAAGTTTCACTTTTTGGGTGTAAGTGGCCTAGTATGTTCGGGTTACGGCTATTCTTTCCTTTCAAAGTATTCTAACAAAAGAACTTACGAGTAAAGTCTTGAAAACGCTTGAGTTGCGTGGAGGGAGTTCAGTGGGAGTGCAACGTTCCACTGAGGTAGATTCGCTACGGAGAGCTGCGTGGCTTCGATCCGAGATGACAATTTTTGTGGTGCGTTATTGTTGGTTTGCTCTACTTCAAGCGTAGCAGGGTGGAGAGGGTGAGTATGCCAAAGGTTGGCACGATTTATCGCTAGTGTTGGCGCGGGGTTTGAGCGTTACAAGGGGTGGAGGGGGGTTGACAGGTTTGGGATGGCGGGGCGGGGATTTGCCGGAGGCTCTTGCGGGATAGAATAAAAGCTATGGCAGATCACACGACAGGGTATACGGATGACCACGCGAAGGCGGGTTTGGATGCTGCGTTTCCGGCGATCGAGACGTGGCAGAATCAGTTTCGCGCGTATGAGATTTTGATTGACGACCCGGAGTTTACGAGCGTCTGTCCGAAGACGGGGCTGCCGGATTTTGGCGTGCTGACGATTCGGTATATGCCGCGGGAGGCATGCCTTGAGCTGAAGAGCCTGAAGGAGTACCTGTTCACGTACCGAAACCTGGGGATCTTCCAGGAGAATATTGTGAACCAGGTTCTGGATGACGTGGTGAAGGCGACAAACCCAGTGTGGGCGGAGATCAAAGGTGATTTCAGGCCGAGGGGCGGAATTTCTACGGTGGTGACGGCGCGGTATCCGAGAACGGAAGAGATGCGATGACGGTGATACTTGAGCGTAAGTTCGCGACGGATGGAGCGAATTTGTATGACGCCATACTCGATCCGAAGATTGCGAGCAGGTTCGTGTTCCCTGAGCGCGTTGGAGAGGTGGCGCGGGCGGAGAGCGATGCGCGCGTCGGCGGTACGTACACGGTGGTAGAAATGAAAGACGGCAAAGAGGTAGCTCATACGGGCGAATACCTTGAGCTGGTTCGTCCGTCGAGGATTGTGGCTACGTTTGCGATGCCGACGTATGGGGTTGAGCGATCGACGGTGGGGATCGATATTGCGCCTGCGGGCGAGGGCTGCAGGTTGAGGCTGACGCATGAAGGTGTTCCGGAGGCGAACGCTGAGGAGATCAAGGCGCGCTGGGAGGAGCTGTTGGAGAGCGCTGAGAGGGTGCTGGAGGAGTAGCTTGGGGTTATTTTATTGGAACCCTGATATCCTCGGCTCATTGTGACAACGGCGACTGGAGCGATGACGAAGCCTGAGAGTGGAGCGGCGAAGGGCGCCATGATGGCGCTGTGCCTGCTGACGGCGCTGAACCTGGTGAACTATATTGACCGGTATATTCTGCCGGCGGTGCAGGATCAGATCCAGAATGAGTTCCGGGTAACGAATGCCCAGATTGGGCATCTGACGCTGTGGTTCATGGTTGCGTACATGGCCGCGTCGCCGTTCACAGGCTGGTTGGGGGACAGATTTCCGCGGAAGCCGATGATTATTGGTGCGGCGCTGTTCTGGTCGGTGATGAATTTGTTCACGGCGAGTGTGCACTCGTATGATTCGCTGATCTTTCGGCACGCGGCGCTGGGGATTGGCGAGGCGAGCTTTGGAATCTTTGCGCCGGCGATGATTGCGGACTTTTATCCAGAGGAGCAACGCAACCGGGTGCTGACGGTTTTTAATGTGGCGATACCGTTTGGTGCGGCGCTGGGCTATGTGGTCGGCGGGGTGATTGGGCAGCACATGGGTTGGCGAAAGGCGTTCTTTTTTTCGGCCGCGCCGGGGATCGCGATCGCGGTGTTGATGATGTTTCTGCTGCATGAGCCGAAGCGGTTGCAGAAGATTCAGGTGAAGGCTGAGCGTGGGGTGGTGCTGGCGCTGGCGAAGAATAAAGCGTACCTGGCGGCGATTCTGGGATATGCGATGGTGACGTTTTCTCTGGGTGGGCTGTCGTGGTGGATACCGTCGTTTCTGCAGCGGGTGACGGGGCGGTCGGAGCAGAATGCGGCGTTTGTGATGGGTGCGGTGACGGTGGCGGCGGGGATTTCGGGGACGATTCTTGGCGGCATTGTGGCGCAGAAGTGGCAGAAGACGAACAAGGGCGCGCTGTATCTTGTGCCTGCGATCAGCGCGCTGCTGGCGGTGGGGCCAGCGCTGCTGTGCTTCTTCGGGCCGGCGTCGATGACGGTGCCGGGGCTGGCGGCGGCGGTGTTCTTTGTGTTCCTTGGGACGGGGCCTGTGAATGCGGCGACGCTGAATGCGGTGCCGGCGAGCGTGCGGGCGACGGCGATGGCGGGGCAGTTGTTTGTAATTCACGCGCTTGGCGATGCGATCAGCCCAAGCGTCATCGGCGTGGTGAGTGATTACTCGAATCTGCGTGTGGGGCTGGCGGTGACGCTGGTGACGCTGGTGTTTGCGTCCGTAATCTTCTTTGTGGGAGCGAAGTATGCGCCAGCGCTCCATGATGGGGCGGAGGTTGCAGCGGTTTGAGCTTTCCTTTGGGGATGCATGTGATTGGCTTCAGGGTGTCGGCGTTCTGGCGTGGGGTGATTCAGCTTGGTGCGTGGTGCGTGGCGCTGGCCTGGGTGCTGCGGACCTATGATGCGCTGCGGGGAATACCGGGATTGCCGAATCTTACGCTGCCGAAGTGGGACACGATGCCGGAGGGGTTGCCGACGTTGACGGTGGTGGTGCCGGGACGGGATGAGGCGGCGAATATCGGGGCGACGCTAGACGCGTTGCTGCAGACCGATTATGAGGGGATGAAGATTCTGGTGATCGATGACCGGTCGAACGATGGGACGGCCGAGATTGTGGACTCGTATTATGCGGCATGCGCGCGGCAATGGGAGGGACGCTTGGACGCGATCCACATCAGCGACCTGCCGGAGGGGTGGTTGGGAAAGACGTTTGCGCTGATGGTGGCAACGGAGAACAGTGATTCGGAATATCTGCTGTTTACGGATGCGGATGTGCTGTTTTCGCCATCGATTTTGAGGCGGGCACTGGTATATGCGAAGGCTTCTGCGGCGGACCACCTGGTTGTGCTGCCGACGATGCAGGTGCGGTCGAGGGGCGAGGGGATTGTGCTGGGATTCTTTCAAGTGCTGGGGCTTTGGGCGTCGCGATTGTGGAAGGTGGAGGATGCAAAGGCGACGCGCGATGTGGTGGGCGTGGGGGCGTTCAATCTGGTACGGCGTGAGGCGTTGAACGAGATCGGGGGATGGCTGCCGCAGCGGCTGGCGGTGCTGGAAGACATCACACTGGGGCGGCGGATGAAGGCCGCTGGGATGCGCCAGCGGATTGCGTTTGCTCCGGGGCTGGTGCTTGTGCATTGGGCGAAGGGAGCGCGCGGGCTGCTGGTGGGGATGACAAAGAACCTGTTTTCGGCGTTTGGATTTAACCCGCTGCTGGTGCTGATGGCGTGCTTGTGGATTGGAGTGTTCTGCTTGCTGCCGCTGGCGGGATTCGCGTGGCTGCCGACGGTGTTACCGGCGCTGGCGATTCTCTGCTGTGTGGCGGCGTTGTACCGCGTAATGGGTGAGGTGAGCCAGATCGATGCGCGGTATGGCTGGCTGTATCCGTTAGGGGCGGTGGGAATGATGCTGGCCATGTTGCGGTCGATGGTGGTGGTGCTGGTTCAGCGCGGTGTAGTGTGGCGCGGGACTCATTATCCTTTGCGTGACCTGCGGCGGCACAACAGCCCGTTCGTGTGGGAGCGCGAGGCGCGGAAGCGGCGGGATGCCATGGCAATGGCGAAGCGTGCGGTTAAGAAGTCGGGTAAGGGGCGCATGGGATGAATTTGGGGGCACGTGTGGCGTGCGGCTGGCATTTTGGGGGAGCAGCAGCCTTGAAACTCGATGCGCTTTACTAGTTATGATGCCGCGGCGATTCTTTTGATTGCGTGTGGTCAAATTTGATGGAGAAGGTATGCCAAATATGTGTGGGCGGGGGTAGCATAGCAATCATGAAGAAGATCGTTCGTAGAATCGTTCCGGTTGTCGTTCTTATCGCATTCAACGCAGCTCTTGCAGGTTGTTCCAGCAAGGCCCCGGTGGTCGCACCGCAGGTGGCAAGTCCAACGGTGGCTGCCAAGCCTCAGGCTCCGCTGAGTCCTGCAGCGACGGCGACAGCCAAGCTTGATGGCTCGGAGCTGACCATCCACTACAACTCGCCTTCGATGCGTGGGCGGGTGATCATGGGCGGGCTGGTGCCGTACGGAAAGGTGTGGCGTACAGGAGCAAATCCGGCTACGAGCTTTGTGACGACAGGAAACCTGAAGATAGGGAGACTGGATGTTCCGGCTGGAAAATACACGCTATACACACTGCCGGCTGAGCCTGGGAAGCCGTGGGAGCTGATCGTGAACAAGCAGACAGGGCAGTGGGGCACGGTATACAAGCAGGACATGGATCTGGGCAGAACTCCGATGCACTACACAAAACTAGCTGCGCCACAAGAGTCGATGACGATCAGTTTTGAGAATACGACGAAGGACTCCACGGAGCTGCATGTGAAGTGGGAGACTACCGACGTCTCGGTGAAGATCGAAGCGAAGAAGTAAGTGCGTCAAGGGTTTCGACGGCGTGCTTCGGAGTCTTCGTTGAGTTTGAGGAGGGCGGAGGAGATGAGGTCTTTGGCTCCGCCGATGCCCGCGAGGACGGCCTGAAGGTCCATCTTGGGGACGGCGGGGTTGCGCTCGCTGGCGCAGTAGACGCCGTGTTGGCCGACGAGGATGAGAGCGTCGGTGAGGACATCGAGAGCCACGGCGAGACGGCCACCGGCTTCACCGCGCATGAACTCTTCGCGCTCGAGCTCTGGGGCGCGGGCGTGGAAGACGTCGCCGTGGCGATAGAGAGGCGTGGGCGGCTTCGGGCTGGCCGGGCTGTCAGCCACTACCACTCCTTTGCGGCGGTGCCTGGGGTTAGTTCGCTGTTGGCGGCGGGGGCCTTCCAGCGCAGGATAGGCTTGCGCGCAGCGGTGGTCTCGTCGAGGCGCTGGAGGCGGGTGGTGTGTGGGGCAGTCTGGACGAGTTCGGGGTTCTCTTCGGCCTCGCGTGCGATCTGCTTGAGAGCGTCGATGAGAAGGTCGAGCTCTTCGCGGCTCTCGCTCTCTGTGGGCTCGATCATCATGGAACCGGAGACGACGAGGGGGAAGCTGACGGTGTAGGCGTGGAAGCCGTAGTCGATGAGGCGTTTGCCCATATCGCCGGTTTTGACGCCGTTGCGCGCCTGGAGCTTGTCGGAGAAGACGACCTCGTGGAGCGAGCGGGTTTTGTAGGGAAGATCGAAGGTGCCTTCGAGCTTGGCGCGGATGTAGTTGGCGTTGAGGACGGCGTCTTCGGTGGTCTGGCGGAGGCCGTCGGGGCCGTTGGCGAGGATGTAGGCGAGGGCGCGGATGAACATGCCGAAGTTGCCGTACCAGGCCCTCACCCTGCCCACACTTTGCGGACGATTGTAGTCGAGCGCGAGAGATCCGTCGGGATTGGTTTTGACGACGGGTGTGGGGAGGAAGGGCTCGAGGATTTTCTTGCAGGCTACGGGGCCGGAGCCGGGGCCGCCGCCGCCGTGCGGTGTGGAGAAGGTCTTGTGCAGGTTGAGGTGCATGACGTCGACGCCGAAGTCACCGGGGCGGGTCTTACCCACGAGCGCGTTCATGTTGGCGCCGTCCATGTAGAGGAGCGCCCCTTTGGCGTGGAGGATGTCGGCGATCTTGTGGATGTCGCTCTCGAAGACGCCGATGGTGGAAGGGTTGGTGAGCATGAGGGCGGCGACGTCTTCGTCGACCATGCGCTCGAGCTCGGCGAGGTCGACCATGCCCAGGCTGTTCGACTTGAGGTTGGCGACCTCGTAGCCGCAGATGGCGGCGGTGGCGGGGTTTGTGCCGTGGGCGGAGTCGGGGATGATGATCTTCTTGCGGGGGTTGCCGTTGGCCTCGTGGTAGGCGCGGGCGAGGAGGATACCGGTGAACTCGCCCTGCGCGCCGGCTGCGGGCTGGAGGGTGATGGTGTCCATGCCGGTGATCTCGATGAGGCAGTCGGAGAGGAGCTTCATGATGCCGAGAGCGCCCTGGGAGAGGGACTCGGGCTGATAGGGGTGGGCCTCTGCCAGGCCCTCCAGTCTCGCGACCGCCTCATTGATGCGGGGGTTGTACTTCATGGTGCAGGAGCCGAGGGGATACATGCCGAGGTCGATGGCGTAGTTCCAGGTGCTGAGGCGGGTGAAGTGACGGATGATCTCGATTTCGCTGAGCTCGGGCATGACGCCGAGGTCGTCGGTGCGAACGGCGTCGCCGAGGAGGGTGGCGGGGTCAATGGCGGGGACGTCGAGATGGGCAAGGCGGTAGCCTTTTTTGCCTGAGGAGGACTTCTCGAAGATGAGATCTTCGTTCTGGTTGACGTGTGTGGTGGCCTTGCGCGGCGTACCGATGAATTTGTCTGCCATGTGGTCCTCTTTTCTTACGGGAGCATCTCCCTCAGTGGCTAAAGCCACGCTGTTTCCTGATGGTGACGGATGGGCTGAAGCCCATCCCCTTCAAAACGAAAATCCTAGTGCTAAAACCCGATGTGCGCTGGCTAAAAATCTTCCTCGTCGGTGGTGGAGCCGGAAGCGGAGAAGCTGCCGGCCTGGGGGCCGCTGAGGTCTTCTTCGCGGAGGCTGAGGGCGATGACGGTGCCGCTTTCGAACTCAATGGTGAGAGATTCGGTCTCTTCGAGGGCGGCGTTGGCGACCATTTCGCCGATCTGAGCGCAGAGAGCGTTGCGGTACTCTGGCTCGCCGAAGGCTATGGAGAAGTCGGCGAGGAGGACGTGCGGCCAGGCGTAGAGGGTGAAGAGCGGGCCCTCGGTGCCGGGCTCGCCAAAGCGGAGCCGGAGGTAGTCGCCGACGAACTCGACAGAGCCTAGTTCCTGACCTTCGATTGCAGTGATGTCCATCAGGGCCTCGAATCCACGGCGAGACGGAAAGACCAGACGATGGCGAGACCGACTGCGCAGTAGAGAATCAGATCGCTAAGAAACAGGAGTATACCGCCAACCCAGCCGTGGCCGACCCAAAGGGAGTGTTTGGATAGCAGGAAGAAGGACGCAGGACTGAGGTAGAGCGCACCGATGGGAATGATGACGCCAATATGAAACTGGACCGGCGCGTAGAAGATGTAATACGCGACCCAGCTGTAGGCGGCAATCGCAAACGCCGTAGACCAGAGCACGCATTTGAGAAGGCGCTGCGGGGTCATGGCTACTTCGCTCCTGCCATTTCCGGTTCGTGTGTGGCTTGCAGGACGGCGGCAGCTGAATCGATCTGAGCCTTTGTGGTGAGTTCGGTGGCGCACCAGAGGGTGGCGTTGGGGCCTAGCTCCGGATACCACCTGGCCAGGGCGAGACCGCCTATGATGTGTTTTTGGAGCAGCGCTTCGTTGAGGGCTGCTGCGGATTCGGTGGAGTTGAGAACGAACTCGTGGAAGCGCGGCGTGCCGTCGAAGAGGGTGGTGGCACCGGCTGCGATGAGGGTGTCGCGGAGATATTTTGATTTGGCGAGGTTCTGTTCGGCGAGCTCGCGCAGACCCTGCTTTCCGTAGACGGTCATGAAGATGGTGACCATGAGTGCGACGAGGGCCTGGTTGGTGCAGATGTTGGATGTAGCTTTTTCGCGGCGGATGTGCTGCTCGCGGGTGCTGAGGGTGAGCACCCAGCCGCGCTTGCCGTTCTTGTCCTTGGTTTCGCCGACGAGGCGACCTGGCATCTGGCGGAGGAACTTTTCCTTGCAGGCGATGACGCCGCAGTAGGGGCCACCGTAGCCAACGGCGACGCCGAAGCTCTGGGCTTCGAGGGAGACGATGTCGGCTTCGACGGGGGCTTTGACGATGCCGAGGCTGACGGCTTCGGCGATGGAGACGATGAGCAGCGCACCCTTTTTGTGGGCGATCTCGGCGATGGTCGCGACGTCTTCTATGGTGCCGAAGAAGTTTGGGGACTGGATGAGAACGGCGGCGGTCTGATCGGTGATGGCGGCGTCGAGCGCGGCGAGGTCGACGCGGCCGGTGGCGGCGATGTAGCCGACCTCGGTGATGGGGATGCCCTGATGCTTGGTGACGGTGGGGAGGACTTCGCGATACTCGGGGTGCACGGTGCGGGCGACGACTGCACCCTGGCGACCGGTGACGCGGCAGGCCATGAGGACGGACTCGGCTGCGCCGGTGGAGCCGTCGTACATGCTGGCGTTAGCGATCTCCATGCCGGTGAGCTCGCAGATCATGGTCTGGAACTCGAACATGGCCTGAAGGGTGCCTTGCGAGATCTCGGGCTGATAGGGGGTGTAGCTGGTGAGGAATTCGCCGCGCTGGACGAGCGAGTCGATGACGACGGGACGGTAGTGACGGTAGGCGCCGGCACCGAGGAAGCTGGCGAAGGGCTTGGATGCCGGCTGTGTGGCAAGCTCGGCGATTTCACCGTTGGCGAGATTGGAGGCAAAGGCGCGGAAGCGGTCGAGAATTTCGGACTCGGAGTGCTGGCGGGGGATGTTGAGATCGTGGGTGAGGCGGTACTCGGCGGGGATTGTCTCGAAGAGGCTGTCGATCGACGGAACACCAATCTCGGCTAGCATGGCTTCGCGATCGGCGGGAGATTTGGGCAGGTAGCGCATGAAGTGTCCTCTTCGAGTGGTGTTTCTGACGTTACTCTCGGGCGAATGTACGGTTCGGTAGAGAAGGGCAGAAGCAGATTCCCTACGGGAATGACAGAAAGAAAAGCAACGGCGGCGTGGTGGCGGCTGCGGGCTGGGTTAGTGGCCGGTTTCTTCAGCGACGAATTTCTCGTAGTCGGCTGCGGATAGCATGGTTTTGGCTTCGTCGGCGCTCTTGACGGAGACTTTGATGATCCATGTGTCGTTGGCGGACTTGTTGAGGGTGTCGGGAGCGTCGTTGAGTTTGTCGTTGACTGCGGTGACGCTGCCGGTGACGGGAGAGTAGAGGTCGCTGACGGCCTTGACGGACTCAACGGAGCCGAAGGTGGAACCTACTTCGATCTCCTGGCCGACTTTGGGGAGTTCGACGAAGACGATATCGCCGAGGGAGCTCTGGGCGTAATCGGTGATGCCGACGGTGGCGCAGTCGCCTTCAAGGAGCAGCCACTCGTGGGATTTAGCGTAACGGTAGGTTTCGGGATAGCTCATGCGGTCCTCGTCATCTGGATTGGATCAGGTTAAGTCATTTGCGTTGCAGCGTATGCCTGCAACAATTGTAGGCAGCATGGCGGTGGAAAGCGAGTGCCGGGCATGCGGATCAGGCTGATAAGCGCGCGTTAGCTGAGCGGCGCGGTGACGATAGGCGCGCTGGGAGCAGACCTTGGCCGCTTGTAGAAAGGGGTGGGTACGACTTGTGCCTTGACCTTCTGACCGCGGATTTCGACGCCGAGCTCGGTGCCGGGCGCGGTGTAGGCGATGGGGACGTAGGCGAGGGCGATGTTTTTCTTGAGGAATGGAGCGGGAGAACCGCTGGTGATCTCGCCGATCAGGGCGCCGTCGGGGGCGAATACGGGGTAGCCGTCGCGGCCGATGCCGCGATCGATCATCTCAAGGCCGACGAGGCGTTTAGCGGGGCCGCCGGACTGCTGGACGGCGAGAAGGGCGTCGCGACCGATGAAATCGGCGAACTGTTCAGGCTCGCGGCCGAGTTTGCAGTAGCGGCCGAGGTTGGCCTCGAAGACGTTGAGGGTATCGGAGATTTCGTGGCCGTAGAGGGCCATGGCGGATTCAAGCCGCAGGGTATTGCGAGCGCCGAGGCCGCAGGGAATGATGCCGAACTCGGCGCCGGCGGCGAGAACTTCAGACCAGACGCGGGCGCTGGTGGGTTCGTCGGCGGGGATGTAGATCTCGAAGCCGTCTTCGCCGGTATATCCGGTGCGTGCGATGAGGACGTTGTGGATGCCGCAGACTTTGCCCCAGGTGAACCAGTAGTTTTTGATGGACTTGAGGTCGGCATTCGTGAGCTTCTGGAGGGTGGTTTCGGCTTTGGGCCCTTGGATCGCGATCTGGGTGTAGTAGTCGCTGACGTCGGTGACGTGGACGCCGCTCATGCTGCCGATGGCTTTGCGGACCCACTGGATATCTTTTTCGCGGGTTCCGGCGTTGATGACGATGAGGTAGTCGTTTTCGCCGAGCTTGTGGAGGATGACGTCGTCGACGAAGGTGCCGTTGGGGTAGAGCATGGCGGAGTAGTGCGCCTGGCCGATCTGGAGCTTGCTGGCGTCGTTCATGAGGAGCTTCTGGACGGCATTGAGGGAATTGGGGCCGCGAAGTTGGATATCGCCCATGTGGGAGACGTCGAAGATGCCGACGGCGGTGCGGACGGCCATGTGCTCTTCGATGAGGCCGGAGTACTGGACGGGCATGTCCCAACCGCCGAAGTCGACCATGCGTGCTTTATGGCCGTGGTGGGTGGTGTGGAGGGCGGTGCGGCGCAGCGGCGCGGGGGTTGCGGTGGATGTGATGTCCGTCATAGATGCCTGTCTTTCGCTGGGCGCAATTGGGCATGATCGCCAGTGCGGCCACCTCACACGATACCAAACTGGGAAGGGTTCGAGCGAACGGGAGTGTGCCGATTACCGGCGGCCGCGAAGGTGGGCGCGGACGAAGTTGCTGATGGCGAAGTAGGTGAAGGCGAGGAATGCGAGCAGTTGGAGGTAGAAGATGCGGGCGGCGTGGGTGTGCCAAGGGAGGAGAGCGGACGCGTGGTTCTTCCAGAGACCTTCGGAGAGGAAGAGAGCGAGGAGGGTGAAGAAGGTGCCAGTAACCTGTAGCCAAAGGACGCTGGAAAACTGCGCGAGGGGCGACCAGACGGAGCGGCCGAGGGTCTTGGCGTGGGTTTTGGTGGTGGCGACCTTGCGGCGTGTCTGGACGACGCGGTGCGCTACGCGAGCGGGTTGCGTGAGTGGCTGGACGGGTTCAGCGGAGTGGCGCGCGGATGCGGGTTGGGGGTTGGGAGCGTTTGCAGCCTCCGCAGCTTTTTTGAGCGATTGTGCGGCGTGGCGAGCTCCGTACCCCAGTGCGCGACCGAAACGAACCCTATCCATAATACGTCCAGTGTACTTGGCAGTTCGTCCAGTGTACTTGGTAGTCGGCGGTTGAAGGCGGGGCGAACGTTCTTTCGAGCAGGTGCATCCAAACACTGATTGCATGCGCCGACAGAGGCGCTGCGTGGAAGGGAATGACGATGAAGAAGATGATCTGGCTGGTGGGTGGCATGGCGGCGTCCGTTGTGGGGTTTCTGGTGTGGAACTCGCGCCGGATTGAACCTGTGGAGGATCTTGCGCACAGGTTGGAAGAGGCCTGGGCGGATCACCATACCGTCGTGTAAGGAGGGGGTGCGGCTGCGAGGTCTTTGGAGCCGCGCGTTTGAGGAAAGATTTGGCTTGCAGGTTCGATTCGGCGTAGTCTAGACCGAAGGAAATACCCGCCGCTGCCGTTCCAGCCTTTGTTCTAGCCGGAATACCCAATGCGTGGGAGATGGCGTTCCATTAGCGGAGCGCAGAAGCAAGTCAGGGTCTGCGCCCAATACGCGGAGGTGGCATTGAATCAACAGGTCAAAGATCTAATACAAAAGCTGGGTGAGGCGATTCACGAGTCGGTGAGCGAGTCGGACAACATATCGGGTGTGGTGCGGGAGATTCGCGAGCAGGGTTTTGACGTGATGCTGATGCTGGAGGCGACGATCGGTCTGAACCAGGTGGACAGCGAGGCTGAGGACGCTGAAGAAGATGTGACGAATGCGGAGGACGCGTCGGATGGGCCGTTTACGCGGCACGATCTGACATTTCTCAAATCCTTGCGGATCACTACGGAAGAGACCGAGACTGGCGGAGCTGCGGACGCGAATGCAGGAGAACAAAAACCGGCGAAGTCGGATGTGCGAAATCCGGAGTCTCCTGAGGGGTAGATAGAGAGAGTTGCCAGGAAATTCTCCGCGCTGATACTCTCGGGCGTCGGCGGATGCGTTAATATGCATCCCAGCAGAGTGTATGAGATTGAAGATCTGAGAGTTGATCGAGGGTTGAACGATGAGAGATACGCTTGGCGTTTTGCTTGCAGGTGGGGCTGGGGAGCGGCTTTTTCCGCTGACGCGGGACAGGGCGAAGCCCGCAGTTCCGTTTGCGGGGCAGTACCGCATTATCGATATCACGCTGTCGAACTGCATTAATTCGGGGCTTCGTCAGGTTTATATTTTGACGCAGTACAAGGCGCTGTCGCTAAACCGACATATTCGCGAGGGTTGGGGCGCGGTGGTGGCGAGCGAGCTGGGCGAGTTCATCGAGATTCTGCCGCCGATGCAGCGGGTGTCGAAGAGTTGGTATCAGGGCACGGCGGATGCGGTGTTTCAGAATATTTACTCGATTGGATCCGAAGAGCCGAAGCATGTGCTGATTCTGTCTGGCGACCACATCTACAAGATGAACTATGCGCTGATGAAGCAGCACCACTGCGAGACGGGCGCGGATGTGACGATAGCGACGCTGCCGATTACACCCGATCAGGTGCCGGATTTTGGGGTGGTGGAGATTGCGAAGAGCGGCGAGGTTGTGGGCTTTGTCGAGAAGCCGAAGCAGACGGATATTCGCTCTCCATTCAATCCGGAGATGGTGGACATCTCGATGGGGATCTATCTGTTCAATACGGATGTGCTGCTGCCGGAGTTGGTGAAGGATGCGGAAGACCCGAATTCGCGGCATGATTTCGGACACGATATTCTGCCGAAGCTGCTGGGGCGGTACAAGATCCACGCGTATAACTTTGTGGACGAGAACAAGCAGCGGGCGCTGTATTGGCGGGATGTAGGTACGCTGGAGGCCTATTACGAGGCCAATATGGATATAGCTGCAGTTGCGCCGACGTTCAATCTGTATGACAAGGCGTGGCCGATGCGATCGCGGGCGTATCAGTATCCGCCGGCGAAGTTTGTGTTTGGGGAGCCGGGGCGTACGGGCATGGGCATCAACTCGATTGTGAGCGCGGGATGCATTGTATCGGGTTCGGTGATTCGGAACTCGGTGCTGTCGCATGATGTGCGTGTGAACAGCTATGCGGATGTGGATTCGAGCATTATTTTTTCGCATGTGAATGTGGGAAGGCATTGCAGGATTCGGCACGCGATTGTGGACCGCGATGTGCATATTCCTGACGGGACGGTGATTGGATATGATCCGGCGGAGGACAAGAAGAATTACTTTGTGACGCCGAGCGGTTTGACGGTAGTGACGAGGGATTACTCGGCGTATGAGAATCCGGTGTCGCCGGACTTTTTGCAGGGATAGGCGCGGGTTTTGAGGGACTGCCCGCAGGCTTTATGGAGCTTGCGGGCGGTTTTGTTTGAGCGCGAGAATGGCCGGATGCAATAGAATTCGAAGACCCGCGATGAAGCCTACAGAAAAAGCAGGAAGACGCAGAAACACTCCGCAGCAGGTGCTGTTTGCGAGCTTGATTGGAACGACTGTCGAGTTTTTCGATTTTTACATTTATGCGACGGCGGCGGTGCTGGTGTTTCCGAAGATGTTTTTTCCATCGTCGGACCCGACGACATCAACGCTGGCTTCGCTGGCGACGTTTGGGATAGCGTTTCTGGCGCGGCCGGTTGGGTCGGCGTTGTTTGGGCACTTTGGGGACAGGATAGGGCGGAAGAAGACGCTGGTGGCGGCGCTGGGGACGATGGGGGTGTCGACGTTTGCGATTGGGGTGCTGCCGGGATATGCGGCGATGGGGGTGGCTGCGCCGCTGCTGCTGGCGCTGTGCCGGTTTGGGCAGGGGATTGGGCTGGGCGGCGAGTGGGGCGGAGCTGTGCTGCTGGCGGTGGAGAATGCTCCGCCGAAGCGGCGCGCGCTGTATGGGATGTTTCCGCAGCTGGGAGCGCCGCTGGGATTTCTGCTTTCGGGCGGGACGTTCCTGGTGTTGTCGCGATGGTTGAGTAATGCGCAGTTTTTTGCGTTTGGGTGGCGGCTGCCGTTTTTGTTGAGTGCGGTGCTGGTGCTGCTCGGGTTATGGGTACGGTTGACGATTACGGAGACGCCTGCGTTTGAGGCCATGGGGGGAGCGGAGCAGGTGGCTGTACCGATGACGGCGGTGCTGCGGCGGCATACAAGGGCGCTGGTGGGGGGAATTCTGGTTTGCCTGGCGGCGTTTGTGCTGTTTTATCTGATGACGGTGTTTGCGCTGTCGTGGGGGACGACGGTACTGCACTATAGCCGGGGAAGCTTTTTGACGATCCAGCTGGTGGGGGTGCTGTTCTTCGCTGCGACGATACCGGTTTCGGCGCTGCTGGCGGAGCGCGGGCGGCGTCCGGTGATGATTGCGGTGTGTGTCGCGATTGTGTTGTTCGGGCTGGTGCTGGGGCCGATGTTTGCGTCGGGTGCGAGCGGGGCGATGGCGATGATGGTGCTTGGGATGGCGTTGATCGGGATGATCTATGGACCGCTGGGGACGATTGTTTCAGAGCTGTTTCCGACGGCGGTGCGGTATACGGGGAGCTCGCTGGCGTTTAGTTTGGCGGGGATCCTGGGGGCGTCGCTGGCTCCGTATATTGCAACGTGGCTGGCGACGAGGTATGGACTGCAGTATGTGGGGTACTACCTGTCGGCTTCGGCGGTGCTGACGATTGCGGGGCTGCTGATGATTCGGGAGACGAAGGACGATGATTTGCGGGGCGGGCCGACGGATGCGATGGCTGGTGAGCCGCAGTTGATTGAGTAGGCAGGTCGGATGCGGGTCTCTCCGCTGCTCCAAACGATGAAGCCGTTTGGCGTTGGTCGAGATGACGTGCTTTGGTTCTATAGGAACGGCTACGGACGCCTGGATTTAGAAGTGGCGAAGGCGTGGGCGCGGGGGTGGGTCGGACTCGGTGAGGGGTCTGATTTCGGTGGGTGGGGTGGGGCGATCGGTGGCTTTGTCGAAGGATTTTTCGATGGAGCGGCTGACGAGGTCGCGTGAGCCGAGGCCGATGGCGAGGGACAAGGTGAGGACGATGCCGCCGAAGAGGATGCCGAAGGCGAGCTCTACAACGCCACCGCCGATGTTGAGGTGATCAAGCGCCATGGCGGCGGTGAGAACGAGGACGAGCCACTTGACGCCGAGGGAGAGGAAGCGGGCGTACTGAAGTTGCGCGTTGACTGCGCCGATGAGGACAGAGCGGGCGAGGAAGCGGGCGAGCAGGCTGCCGGCGATGAGGATAAGGATGGCACCGGTGAGGTGCGCGAAGTAGGGGAGAAGGAAGATGGAGTACTGCGAGTCGACGGAGTAGGAGGCGTCGAATGCGGAGATGCCGACGGCGACGCCGGCGAGGACGCAGATCCAGAAGGTGATGCGGGAGGCGACGAGGGTGGGGGAGTTGGAGCTGGACCAGTCGGCGACGAGGACGGGAGAGCCGGGAGACTCGCGGGAGGCGAGGCGTTCGTCGAAGCGGAGGGCGGTGAGGATTTGGCGGACGAGGGCAGAGAGCCCCCAGCCGATGAGGAGAAAGACGACCAGCGCGAAGAGAAAGGCAAGGACGCCGGGAAGAAAGCTGGCGAGGACGAGGACGATGCGGTGGATGGATTGGCGAAGCGCGGATTCGATTTGTTGTCCCATGGTTTCCTTCCTGAGGTTCGATGCGGCGTAAGGCGAGGTGCCGGATGTGCAGCGCGGCGCAGCGGCTGGCTAGGGATTGAAGCGGTCTGGCCATCGCCAGCGGGAGACGATGTAGGACTTTTCGGACTCGAAGGCGGTTGCGTTGCGTTCGATGGCATGCGCGGCGCGGTCGGGGCGGTCAGCGACGGAGCGTAGGTAGGAGGCAGCCCAGGCGAGGTAGAGGGGCGTCATGGCTCCGAGCAGGTGGTTGCGGTTGAGGGTGCGGAGATGGAAGGCGAGGGTGAAGTCGTAGACGATGCGTGCCCACAGGTCGGGTTCCATGGTGAAGGCGTCGGGCGCGAGCTGGGAGAGCTTTTTGAGTGCGAGGCGGGACTGGGGCGGAAGGACGAGCGACCAGATCTCCTGGAGGTTGTTCTGTGCAAGGTGGAAGCTCTCGATCATGGAGAGGACATCGGGGGTTGCTTCGAGAGGGTCGAGCGGGGCGGGTTCGGTGGGTGCGGGCGGACGGAGGGGAAGGTTGCGAGCGCGCTGCCAGAAGGTGGCCTTGGCGTCGATGTCGGCGAAGAGTGAGCCGGCGACGCTGCTGAAGAGGGTATTGAAGTCTTCGCTGGGCGGGGTGGGCGGAAGTGCGTCGCCTGCGGAGATTTCGCGTACGGAATATCCGGCGATGGCAGCTTCGGCGACCGGCCAGAGGATGGTTGAACCCTGGTTGAGGGAGACGAGGCGCTGGGTGGAGGGAAGAAGGCGCTGCGCCATGCGGGCGGAGATGGCGGCATCGACGGGGAGCGGGAAGCGGATGTCGGCACCGAAGAGAGCGCGGGAGAGGGGATAAAGCAGGGCGGTGTTGACGAGCGCGTTTGTTGGGCCGAGAGAGAAGCGGGGAAGGATGAGGTCAACGCTGGTGCCACGGATGCCGTCGGCGAGGCGGCGGAGCATGGGGGCGTCGAGGGGGGATTCCGGATCACCGAGGATGAGAACGGCGCGGGTGTTGTGATCGGCGGCGAGACGCGCGGCTGCGGCGTAGTCGGATGCGGTGAGGACCCAGTTGAGGTCGGAGCGCGGGCTGGTATAGGGAACGAGTTCGAGGGTGGGCCAGTCGGTGGGTGTGGGCGGGAGGACAGAGGAGGCGATGAGCACGGATTCGCCGGGAAAAGCGGTGGTGATGGCTTCGAGCGCGGAGGGAAGGGCTTCCGCGGAGAAGGCTGGAAGGCAGATGGCGAGCTCGGCGACCGGATGGGTCACGGGTGCAGGGACCGGCTGGAGGTCGGGCGAGGCGGCGTCAGTGAGGGGTGTGGATGCCATAGCGATGGAGGTTGCGATCAGGGTGACGCTTTGAAGTCTTTATGTGATCTATGCCGAGCGTGCGTACGAGCTATGTGGATGATGGTACCTGATAGAGAGTATGCCACCGCGATGGGAGCTGCATTTCGTCTGCGGTATTTGCGTGGGCAATAGCGAGCAGCCCGGTAAGAGGTATGACGAGCCAGGTTGGACGATTGTTTAACTCGTACAGGAGTTCGTAGGAGGCTTTTTCGACAAGGAGCGCGAGAAGGGCGGCTTGGGAGGCCGCAGGCTGGGGAAGGAGTGAGGGATTGGCGGCTGCGGCGGCGCGGTAGCCCCGCAGGAAGGCGTTGCCGGCGGCGTTTTCCCAGGCTGTGGCCCAGGCGTCGAGCGAGGCTGCGTTGGCGGCAGTGCGGGCAGATGTGGACTGGAGGGCGGAGCGGGAGGCGTAGCTGAAGCTGCGGAGCATACCGGCGACGTCGCGAAGGGGGGATTGCTTCTGGCGGCGCTCGTCGAGGGAGCGCGCTGGTTCGCCTTCGAAGTCGACGATGAGGAAGTCGGGCTGGGTTTTGGATGAGGTGCGGAGAAGCTGGCCGAGGTGGTAGTCGCCGTGGATGCGGATGCGCTGGCCGAAGAGGGCGGAATCGCCGTTGAGGGACTGGATGCGGCCAAGGATGGAGGCGCGCTGCGTGAGGAGGTCGGCGGCGAGGGGGGATGTTTCGGGTGGAACGGTGGGAAGGCTGCGCTGGAGGGCGTCGAGTGCGGAGGTGACCTGCTGGGTGATGCGCTGGCGGTCGGAGGCAAGGGCTTCGGCGGTGTAGGCTTCGGCGCGGAATGCGGCGTCGTCGGTGGGGGTGGCGAGAGCGAGGTGCAACTCGGCGGTGCGCTGACCGATGAGTTCGGCGGCGGCGAGGTAGCCGCTGGCGTGCTGGAGGATGTCGGCGGCGGCGGGTGCGGGTGCGGTGAAGCTGGGCGGATGGCCGAGGGTGGACGGCGGAGGGCAGGTGGCGACGGCGTCGTAGAAGCGGGAGAGCTCGGTGAGGGTCCAGGCCCAGCCATCGCCCTGGTTGGGAGCGAAGGTCTGGAGGAAGGCGAGGGTGGTGCCGTCGGAGGGACGGTGGAGGTCGCCGAGGTAGGCGGGGATGTGCTCGAAGTGAGCGACTTCGGTGAGGAAGCGAGTGATTTCGACGTCGGGATTTTCGCCGAGGGTGAGATGGCGGAAGAGCTTGAGGATGCCGAGATCGTCGTAGAGGATGCTGGTGTTGGACTGCTCGGCGGAGCTGAGGCGCGAGGGAACGTCCTCGAAGCGTTTGGGGTCGAGAGCGAGGGATTGCGTTGCGGCGAGGTCGGAGGATGTGGCGATAGTGTGCTCGGCTGCGGATGCGGCTTTGAAGGAGGCGGCTTCGGGTGGAGGTGCGGTGGTGTCTTTGCTGTCGGGTGCGTTGATGATGCGCTGGAGGAGCGCGGACTGAAAGGTGGTGCTCGCGGATGCGTCGAAGAGGACGATCTCCTGGCTGTCGCGGTCGATGGTGGCGATGATGGAGCGGGGTGCGGAGGTCTGGAGGAGCGCGGCCTGGTCCTTTGAGGCGATACCGAGGGGAATCTGGTAGAGATCGATAGCGGCTTGTTCGTAGGAGACTTCTACGATGGCGATGACGGATGCGTCGTCGATGGGGATGGTGGAGAGGATGCGCGTGGAGCGGATGGTCTGGGACTTGCCGCCGAACCAGCGTTGTTTGGCGATGTAGTCGGGGAGCAGGGAGCTGAAGAGCTGGAGGCCGGATTCGTTGAGCATGGTGGTGATGGTCTGAGGGCCGGAGGCGGCTGTGCGGCTCTGCGCGGAGAGCGGAGCGGAGGAGCTGTCGGCGGGTTGGAGCTCCAGCCAGAAGAAACTGTAGGGGGCGAGCGTGATGGCGTAAGGGGTCTTGTCGATGGGCGGGAAGGGGACGTAGCCGAGCATCTCGACGGGCTGGCGGCCGGCGTACTTGCTGAGGTCGAGCTGGGCGGGCTGGGCGAAGCGGGAGAGGTTGGCGACGCAGAGGATGGTCTCGGTGTGGCCGTCGTCGCCGGTGTAGTCGCGGATGTAGGCGAGGACTTTGCGGTTGTCGGGATGGAGGAATTCGAGCGAGCCGCGGCCGAAGACCTGGAAGATCTTGCGGAGGGCGATCATGTTGCGGGTCCAGTGGAGGAGCGAGGAAGCGTCTGACTGCTGGGCTTCGACGTTGATGGCCTGATAGCCCCAGATGGGATCCATGATGACGGGGAAGTAGAGCTTGGCGGGGACGGCTTTGGAGAATCCGGCGTTGCGGTCGGAGTTCCACTGCATGGGGGTGCGGACGCCGTTGCGGTCGCCGAGGTAGATGTTGTCGCCCATGCCGATTTCGTCGCCGTAGTACATGATGGGGGTGCCGGGGAAGCTGAGGAGAAGGGAGTTGAGGAGCTCGATGCGGCGGCGGTTGTTGTCCATCAGGGGCGCGAGGCGGCGACGGATGCCGACGTTGATGCGCATGCGGGTGTCGGCGGCGTAGGCGAGGTTCATGTAGTCGCGTTCGTCGTCGGTGACCATTTCGAGGGTGAGCTCGTCGTGGTTGCGGAGGAAGAGACCCCACTGGCAGTTGTCGGGGATGGCCGGGGTCTGGGCCATGATGTCGGTGATGGGGAGGCGGTCTTCCTGACGCAGCGCCATGTAGATGCGGGGCATGAGGGGGAAGTGGAAGGCCATGTTGCACTCGTCGCCTTCGCCGAAGTAGGGGCGAACGTCGGCGGGCCACATGTTGGCTTCGGCGAGGACGAGGCGGTTTTCGTACTCGGCGTCGATGGCGGCGCGGATCTGCTTGATCTTGACGTGGGTCTCGGGGACGTTCTCGCAGGAGGTACCGTCGCGCTCGATGAGGTAGGGGATGGCATCGAGGCGGAGGCCGTCAACGCCCATGTCCATCCAGAAGCGCATGGCGTTGAGGACTTCCTCCATGACGCGGGGATTGTCGAAGTTGAGATCGGGCTGGTGGGCGAAGAAGCGGTGCCAGTAGTACTGCTGGGCGACTTCGTCCCAGGTCCAGTTGGACTTTTCGGTGTCGGTGAAGATGATGCGGACGCCGTCGTAGAGCTTGTCGGAGTCGGACCAGACGTACATGTTGCGGTCGGGCGAGCCTTTGGGGGCGAGGCGGGCGCGCTGGAACCAGGGGTGCTGGTCGGAGGTGTGGTTGATGACGAGCTCGATCATGACCTGGAGGTTGCGGGCATGGGCTTCGTCGAGGAACTGCTGGAAGTCGGCGATGGTGCCGTAGGAGGGATTGACGTCGGTGTAGTTGGAGATGTCGTAGCCGTCGTCGCGGAGGGGAGAGGGGAAGAAGGGAAGGAGCCAGAGGCAGGTGACGCCGAGCTCCTGGAGGTAGTCGAGCTTGGAGATGAGGCCCTGAAAGTCGCCGATGCCGTCGGCGTTGGAGTCTGCGAAGGCGCGGACGTGGATCTCGTAGATGATGGCATCTTTGTACCAGAGGGGGTCGGTGGCGCTGCAGGGCTTCTTCACGTGCGGGTGGGTCTCCGGTTGGTTGGATGCGGTTTTGGGCGACGATGTTCGTGGAGCAGGCAATTTGTAACGTTATGGGTGGAACGTAGATGCGAAGCGTGACGAGCGGTGCGGGCGGTTGTTGTTCATACTGACGGAAGTATACGCAATAGGGGTTGGGGATCGGGTGAATTAGACGGGCTGAGGGGGAGGATTCGGTGTCTGGGGAATGTTGTCGGACATGGCGCGATAACGCATGTTGGGAAAAGCCCTGGGGTAGTGTTCGCGAACCCAGTCCATCATCTCCTCGCGTACGAGGCACTGGAGGTTGAAGGCGGTGCTGGAGTCTGCCGCGCTCATGAGGCAACGTACTTCCATGGCCTGGGGGGTGAGATTTGTGACCTGCATGGCGAGAGCAACTTTGTCCCACATGCCGGAGTCTTTGACGAGCTTCTCGAAGTACGGGCGCATTTCTTTGACGGGCACTTCGTAGTCGAGATAGAGGTAGGAGTAGGTGAGGATGTTTGCGCTGTCGCGCGTCCAGTTGGCGAAGGGATTCTCGATGAACCAGCTGAGTGGGACGATGAGGCGGCGCAGGTCCCAGATCTTGAGGACGACGTAGGCGGATGTGATCTCTTCGACTCGGGCCCACTCGCCGGCGACGACGACGACATCGTCGATGCGGATGGGTTCGGTGAGTGCGATCTGCATTCCGGCGAGGAAGTTGGACGCTGTTGTCTTTGCGGCGGAGGCGAGAATGAGTGAAGCGATTCCGGCAGAGGCAAGGAGGCCGCTGCCGTAGTGCCAGATCTGGGGGTCGTTGAAGGTCCACAGGAGTGCGCCAAAGGTGATGACGATGACGAAGGCGATGGCGATTCTGCGGAAGACCTGGAACTGTGTGTGGACGCCGCGCGCGCGCCGATTGTCGGCGACGTTGAGGTCGTATTTGCGCAGCATGACATTCTGCGTGACGTAGACACAGCCCACGGCAAACCAGCCGAGGGCGGCCACCATCAGCATTGCTGTGGCGTGGCGTATGTCGTAGAGGATGTCGGGAGAGACTTCTGGAACGAAGGGCAGGGCGATGAGGATGCAGGTCATCAGGAAGATGGCGCGTGCCGGCTTGCCGAGGTATTGCTGGATGCCCCAACTGGTTTCGTTGTCGGCGACGGCTTTGCGTTTGAGCAGGCGAAAGAGCACGAAGTGGAGGACGTTGGCGGCAAAGAGAGCGCCGCAGAACAGGAAGATCACGAAAAACCATTGATGATGTTCGTACATCATCTTCATAGGCAAAACTCTCTTTCCGAGAAATGGCTGCAACGGGGTTCCAGGTGACTGCAACGGCGTTCGAGGTGACTGCAACGGCGTTCCAGGTGATCAGATGCACCTGTTCATTGGATGGCAATACGAGCAGGGGTTTTGCTTGCGGCGAATGGAAGGAGGAAAGGATCGCAAGCACACATTGGAACATCTATACTTAAACGATGCCGCAGACTCAACTCCCGCGCACACTTGGCCAGCTACGATCCTCGGAATTTACACCTGAACGCGTTGCACGCAGCGTAAAAGATGAGTTGCGCGACAACCTTATCGCGCGTCTGCGAGAGATTGCGCCGGGAGGGGCACGCGAAGGCGAGAGTCTTTTTCCGGGCATCGTTGGCTATGATGATACGGTGGTGCCGCAGGTGGTGAATGCAGTGCTTTCGCGCCACAATTTTATTTTGCTGGGGCTGCGAGGGCAGGCGAAGTCGCGCATTCTGCGTTCGCTGACGACGCTGCTGGATTCGCAGTGCCCGTATGTGGCGGGATCGGAGCTGCGGGATAATCCGTATGCGCCGCTGAGCAAGTTTTCGAGGGACCTGATTGCGTCGATGGGGGATGAAACGCCGATTGCGTGGATGACGCCGGAGCAGCGCTATGTGGAGAAGCTGGCGACGCCGGATGTGACGGTCGCGGACTTGATCGGCGACGTGGACCCGATCAAGGCGGCGCGCTCCGGGCATGAGCTGGGCTCCGAGCTGACGATGCACTATGGGCTGTTGCCGCGGGCGAATCGGGGCATCTTTGCGATCAACGAAATTCCGGATCTGGCGGGCAAGATTCAGGTGGCGCTGTTCAACATCATGCAGGAGGGCGATGTCCAGATCAAGGGCTACCCGGTTCGGCTGGAGCTTGATGTTGCGATTGTCTTCTCCGCGAACCCGGAGGACTATACGGCGCGCGGAAAGATTGTTACGCCGCTGAAGGACCGTATTGGCAGCGAGATTCGCACGCATTATCCCGAGTCGCTGGATGAAGCGATTACGATTACCGAGCAGGAGGCGTGGACGGCACGGACGTATGCGCCTGATACCAGTGCGATCGAGCACATTATCATTCCGCACTATATTCGGCAGATTGTGGAGCAGATCGCGTTCATAGCGCGCGAGGACAAGAAGGTGGACAAGCGCTCCGGGGTGTCGCAGCGGCTGCCGATCAGCACGATGGAGCTTGTGCTATCGAATGCGGAGCGGCGCGCGCTGATGCATGGTGAGTCGCTTGTGGTGCCGCGGGTGGGCGATATTTTTTCGGCACTACCGGGCATAACGGGGAAGATTGAGCTGGAGTATGAGGGCGAGATGAAGGGTGCCGACTCGGTGATTCGTGAGTTGATTCGGCAGTCGGTCGCGAACGTCTTCAACAATTATTTTGCGGACACGAATACGCAACAGATTGAGCAGTGGTTCAATCTTGGTGGATCGGTTGAGTTGAACGATAAGCAGCCGGCGCAGCGCGTTTTTACCGAGTTGCATACGATTCAGGGATTGTTTGAGAAGCTGTCGCCGTTGAAGGTGAACTCGCGGACGCCGGTGGAGGTGGCGGTGTCTGCGGCTGAGTTTTTACTGGAGGGCATGACGGCGCACAAGAAGATCTCGCGGTCGGAGGCGAGGACGTTTACGGCTGGGGAGAAACGCCGGCGGAATGAAGATGCAGCGCAGGCGGCCGAGAGGATGCGTGGAAAGCTGCAAGAGCGCGATCCCGATGACATGGCGCGGAACCGGACGCGACGCGGATTTAACTAGTCTGAACTCGTTATGTCTGTAGGGTCGCAGCCATCGAAGATCTACGTATGGCTGCGGCCCATTGCGGGTTAGCGTTTGCGAACGACGAGCGAGCCGAGAGACTGCCGAGGTCGGATGTGGGAAGGCTGTATTCTATTGCAAAGGGGATCAGTCATGTCCACCACTCAAACAGTATTTGACATCACCGCTCCGAGCTATGATGCGGATCGCGCAAAGCTTATCCCGTGTTATGACGCGTTTTACCGGCGGACCACCGATCTTATTCCTGGGGGTGCGAAGAAGATTCTCGATCTTGGTGCGGGAACCGGGCTGTTGGCCAGCTTTGTTCGGTCGTGGTATCCGGAGGCGCATATCCATTTGATGGATGTGTCGGATGCGATGCTGCAGCGAGCACGGACGCGTCTTATCGCTGATACGAATGTCACGTTTGAGGCGGCGGATTACTCGACGGCGCAGCTCGGTGAAGGCTATGATGCGGTTGTTTCGGCGCTGTCGATTCATCATCTGGATGATGCTGCAAAGAAGGCACTCTTCGATCGAATTTATGCGGCGCTGCGGCCGGGCGGTGCGTTCATCAATGCGGAGCAGGTTGCGGGGCCAACGCCTGCGTTGGATGAAGTGTATAAGCGACTGTGGCTCCAGCAGGTACGAGAAGCGGGTGCGACGCCTGATCAGATCGCGGATTCTCTTTATCGCCAGCAGGACGACAGCTGCGCTTCGGTGGAGGACCAGCTGGACTGGATGCGGGCGGCGGGATTTTTGGATGCCGATTGCTGGTTCAAAGACAACCGCTTCGCGGTGCTTGCAGGGACGCGTCCGTAGAGTAGATTGTTGGTGTCATGGTTTGGCTGCACGAACTTCAGGTCTCTCCACTGCGCCAAACGATGAAGCTGTTTGGCTTCGGTCGAGATGACATCCTTTACGCTATATATACAGTCGGATGCTTCGCCATTGGTGGGTAGAGCTGGGGGAGGAGCCGTTCTATTCGATGGGCTCGATGTGTTTTGGGCGAAAGCGCGGCTTCTTCATCAGGTAGCCAATCGGGATCAGGCATGCGGTAAGCACTACGAGCACATGCACAGTGTCACCATAGGCGAGAACGCGCGACTGCTGTAGCAGCATGCTGTAGACGCGCGATGTTGCAGCGCTGGCTGCGTTGGCTGCGGAGTAGCCTTGTTCCCGGAGCGAGGTTGCGATGCCCATGCGCATTGCGCGCTCGGCTGTAGCGCCGCTGTAGGAGTGTGCCGACAGGATCTGCTGGTGAGCCTGTGCGCGGCGCACGAGCATGGTGCTGATGAAGGAGATTCCCAGGCTTCCGCCGATATTTCGTGCAAGGGCGGTCATTCCAGAAACTTCGTTGTTCTTCTCCTGCGGCACACCGACGTAGGACATGACGCTGATGGGTACAAAGAGGAAGGGCATTCCGAGGACCATGACGACGCGCCAACTGGCGGCGTCCCAGAAGCTGATGCCGAGATTGAGGTCGCCGATGCGCCAGATGCCGATGGTCAGCAAGCTGAAGCCGATGGTGATGAGGAGGCGCGGATCAAGCTTCTGGCCGATGTATCCGGCGAGAGGGAACAGGAGGAGCAGGACAAGACCGCCGATGGACATGGCAAGTCCGGCTTCCATGGCGGTGTAGCCCATCATCTCTTGAAGGAACTGCGGAATCATGACGGTGGTTGCGTACAAAGCTGCGCCAATGATGAGCATGACAAACTGGGTGATGGCGAAGTTGCGTTTGCGATAGAGGGAGAGGTCCAGGATGGGGTGTTCTATCGTGAGTTCGCGGTAGAGAAATGCGATGAGACCGAAGAACGCGAGGCAGGCGCATGTGATGATGATGCGTGAACCGAACCAGTCATCTTCCTGGCCCTTGTCGAGCATGATCTGCAGTGCGCCGATGGTAAGTGCGAGAAGACCGAGACCGATGCCGTCAACGCTGCCGACTTTGGCACGGATTCTTTTGAGGTACGGAGGATCCTGCACGATTCTGCTGGTTAGAAAAAGGGAGAGGATGCCGACCGGAATATTGAGGAAGAAGATCCAGCGCCATGTGTAGTTGTCTGTGATCCAACCGCCTACGGTTGGTCCGATCGCAGGTGCAACGACGACTGCCATGCCATAGAGGGAGAAGGCGACGCTACGTTTCTCTGGCGGGAAGGTATCGGCGAGGATGGCGCGCTCGCTGGGCTGCAGACCGCCGCCGGCGGCACCCTGGATGACGCGAAAGACGATGAGCATGGACAACGAGTTTGCGAGGCCGCAGAGCAGCGAAAAGATTGTGAAGAGTGCGACGCAGCTCATGTAGAAGTTTTTGCGGCCGATTCTGTTGGAGATCCAGCCGCTGATGGGAAGGACGATTGCGTTGGAGACGAGGTAGGAGGTGAGTACCCAGGTTGCTTCGTCGTAGCTGGCCCCGAGTGTGCCCGCGATATGTGGGAGGGCCACATTGGCGATGCTGGAGTCCAGGGCCTCCATGAAAGTTGCGAGGGTTACGGTGAATGCAATGATCCAGGGGTTGAACTTGGGCGTCCATGCCTCGAAATGAAACTCACTATCGTAGTCCTTGTCTTTATCGACAGAAACTACCGCAGACTGTGCCATGCCGCTCCCACGTCGTCATCAATAGGCCGAGAAACATCCTTCAACAGGATAATTCACGCCCAGGATTTGGCTGTCGCACCCACAAAGCCGGGCAAGCGTCTAATCTACTGACAGGGAAAAGCATGAAACTTACTCGATATACAAAGTTTACCGGCGATTTATCTTCCAGCGTCGATCTTGAAGACCTGATGCAGGCGCTCTCGGACTTCCTGCTCGATTCCGGGTACGAAGATCCGTTTTCGCCATTTCAAAATATGGATGACTCCATGGAGAGTTTGCGCGAAGCGATTCGGCAGGCGCTGGAATCGGGCGAGCTGCTGGATGAAGACTCGCAGGAGCAGTTTGAGAAGCTTGAGGATGCGCAGGTGGAGGAGTTGATCGACAAGATTATCCAGCGCATGAAAGACGAGGCTTATCTGAATGCGGAAGAGCCCTCTGAAGGCGATGGACAGTCGGGCGAAGGGAATGATGGCGCGCGCTTCGAGGTGACCGACAAGGGTATGGACTTCCTGGGCTATAAAGCGCTGCGAGATCTGCTTGGGCCTATCGGCAAGTCCTCGCTGGGACGGCATGATACGCGGCATGAGGCGGCTGGGGTGGAGACAAACGGGTCGTCCAAGCTGTATGAGTTTGGTGATTCGCTCAATCTTGATATCACTGCAACGCTGAACTCAGTGTTTGCGCGAGAGGGCGGACCGGATGGCGGTTTCGACGGAGGTTCGGGCATCCTCAAGCTTGAGTACTCGGACTTGCATGTGCAGCAGGCTGATTATCAGTCGTCGTGCGCCACGGTCGTGCTGCTCGATTGTTCGCATTCGATGATTCTGTATGGCGAAGATCGGTTTACTCCTGCAAAGCGTGTTGCGATGGCGCTGGCACATCTGATTCGCACGCAGTATCCGGGGGATTCTATCGATCTCGTGTTGTTTCATGACTCCGCTGAACATATTCCGATCTCGCAGTTGCCGCGGGTCAAGGTGGGGCCGCATTACACGAACACCCGCGAGGGGCTGCGTGTTGCGCAGCGAATTTTGCGCGGATCAGGGAAGGATATGAAGCAGATTGTGATGATCACGGATGGCAAACCATCCGCGCTGACGCTGGAGGATGGACGCATTTACAAGAATGCGTTCGGGCTTGATCCGATTGTGATCTCGGAGACGCTGGAGGAGGTTTCACGCTGTAAACGCGCGGGGATCATGATTAACACCTTTATGCTTGCCGATGAGTTCCAGCTTGTACAGTTCGTGCAGAAGATGTCTGCCATGTGCCGCGGCAAAGCGTATTTTACGACGCCGCAGACGTTGGGTAATTATCTCCTTATGGACTTCATGTCGCGTCGGAGCAAGCACGTGAACTAAGCGGATTTACTTGCCAGCCATGAATGCCGCGACATGCTCGTTCAAAAACTTCTCGTCCGCCGGGCTGGCACCTGCTCCTGCAGGATGTCCCCATAAGCTAGGAATAGGGAGCAGCGTAACCTTCGGAATAAACTGTGCCTCGTATCGCGCATCTGTGACTGGGAAGTACATATCCGTAGCGGATGGCATGAAGAGTACAGGAACTTTAATGGAGCGGAGCGCTTTTTGCTCGTCGCCGCCAAAACCTGGCGTCTTGCCGACATCGTTCGACTCCCATGTGCGCATCTGCAGGATCAAGTTGTTTGCGTCTGCGCCTGGAATGAAGTTCTTCCTATAGTCTTCGACCACCTGCTCAAAGGTTGTTCCTGGTGGATTGATGGTGCGCCACAACTCGAGCCGCCACCACTCCTGTGAGTACAGCCACCCGGTCCACACCATGGAAAAGGCCTGAATGCCTGTTTGCGGTTCCTCGACATAATCGCCGCCCTTGAACGCTTCGTCTGCGGTAAGTGCGGCGATCTGGCCCTCCAGCCGCACGATGCCGTGGCCGTAGGTTTTTGCGGTACCGCTAGTTGCGACGATCCTGTCCATGAAATCCGGATAGCTCACGGCCCACTGAAAGGCCTGCTGCGCTCCCATTGAGAACCCGATTACCGCACGCACGTGCTGTATACGAAGTTGTTGGGTTAGCATCTGGTGGACTGCGTTCACGTTGTCCCGCATGGTCATCACGGGAAACCGCGGGCCGTGGAATGGCTCTGGAGTGTTGCTGGGGGAGCTTGATCGCCCGTTACCAAACAACTCGCTTGTGACGAGAAATAACTTCGTCGGGTCCAAAGCTTTTCCCTTGGCGATGCCGCCTTCTCCGATCAACCATCCATATCCATGCATATTGGCCATGTAGTGAGAAGGCAGGAGTACAGCGTTATCCTTTGCGGCATCCAGTGTGCCATACGTTCCATAGACAATTTTTACCTCGGGAAGTACAACGCCGCTTTCGGTCTTAAAGTTTTTGATCACAAACTCATGCTGTACAGGCTGTTGAGCAGCAGGCTTGCTTTGAGCGCGCGCGAACCCAACCGCAAACCCGATTGCAACGCACAGACATACCCTACTCTTTGTGAACAATGGCGCACCTACTTTCATCGTGATGAAGACTAGCCTACACGAAGCCGCCTATGGACCGAGGTTCAAGGCGTCGGAACTTTATCTAGTCCAAATCAGCGGCGCGTCATATTCCTGTTACCTCAAAGCGCTCGAGCGATCACTCCAAACGCGGTACAGCCCCCATGCGGCCACTGTGCAGTTATCCATTACGCGTCCGTCTAGCATCATCGCTTCGAACTCGCTCACGGCGACGCGGTGCACGGTCATGTCGTGTTCTTCGGGGTCGCGCGCGGTTTCGCCTTGCGTTAGTCCCTCCGCGAGAAACACGTGGTGAATCTGGCGCATGGCACCATATGCGATCCACAGGTTTCCGAGTGCCGTCATGCGTTCTGCGCGCAGACCTGTTTCCTCGGCGAGCTCTCCACGGGCAAGTTCGTCGGGACGCACGTCTGCAACCTCCCAACCTCCTTGCGGCAGTTCGTAGTACGTGCCATCGACTGTGTATCGATACTGCCGCACCAACCAGATGAAGTCACCCTCGTTAGTCTGCTCAAGAGGGATTACGATGCAGGCTGGATCTTTGTCCATCACACCGTAGATGCCACGCTGCGCCTGCTGATGTATGGTGCGCTCGATCGTGTCCTCTCGTACGCTACACCACGGATTCCGATAGACCTCTCTGCTGCTGATCTTTCGAATAGGCTTCTCTGCTTTTGCAGCCACATGCGCCTCCTTGGATCGCTCATGATCTCTATTGCCAGTGACCTCGGCTACTTCTCCTCCGAGTTCAAGACTGCCAAACTCATCGGAGCGAGTGTGATGGAGTCTCCACGGATCTCCACTTCGGCGCGCGAGCGAAGGATGACCGCTGCACTTCCGTTGAGCGGCAATGTTACTTCCGCTTCGCCGATGTTGATGATGGTCGTTATGGGGCCTCGCTGCATGGTGAGCCAGCGTTTGTCAGCGTCGTACTCGACGTGCATGTGGTGAATGTCACCATCATTCAGGGCGTTGGTTGAACGACGGAGTGCTATCAGCTTTTGCGTCCAGTCGAGCATATGGGCATGATCACCTTCATGAACCTCACCCCATTTTAATTTCGAATTTTCAAAGGTGCTCATGTCTGCCGGATCGGGGATCTCTTGATCTTCGAATCCGAAAGCCGCGAACTCTTTCCTTCTACCTTCGGAGATGAGCTTGGCCATCTTCTCTTCGTTGTGAAACGCGAAGTAGAGGAATGGGCTGGAAGAGGCAAATTCTTCACCCATAAACAGCATTGGAATGAATGGAGCCATGAGCGTAAGTCCTAAAGCTACCTTTGCTGCATCGAGACCAACAAGATGTTCGAGGCGTTCACCTTTCGCTCTGTTCCCGATCTGATCGTGATTCTGAATAAAGCATATGAAATGTTGAGCAGAGAGTCCTTCTACGGGACGGCCGTGCGAGTGTAATC
This sequence comes from Acidobacteriota bacterium, assembly GCA_019351975.1. Taxonomy (GTDB): domain Bacteria; phylum Acidobacteriota; class Terriglobia; order Terriglobales; family Acidobacteriaceae; genus Granulicella. The sequence goes on along the minus strand of JABBOG010000003.1, from coordinate 38,474 downwards.
GATACTTTGAATAGCCTCCGTCGTAGACGAATACGTGCTTCAAAGCTTTAGCGAGATCTTGAACTTTACCGAAGTCTCCGTAGTATCCCGTGGCTGGATTGCCTTTGTATAACAGTGAAAAAAGTGAGTGGTGGAAGTCATCGCTCCACTGAGCGTCCATTCCATAGCCGCCTGCTTCACGGGGTCTTACGACCTTGGGATCATTTAGATCACTCTCTGCGATCAATACAAGTTTTCGCCCTAGATTTGTACTTAGCCTTTCTACTTCCGAGGATAATTGTTCCATGAAATTGATTGCTGAACGGTCGATAAATTCATGCACAGCGTCCAATCGGAGGCCGTCTACGTGATAGTCACGTAGCCACATCTGGGCGTTGTCGCAGAAGAAGCGACGCACCTGGTCACTGCCGCCTTCTTCAAAATTCACTGCAGCGCCCCAAGGTGTCTTATGCTTTTCGGTGAGGTAAGGGCCGAACTTTGTCGTGTAGTTTCCAACCGGACCAAAGTGGTTATAAACTACGTCCAAAATCACTGCCATATCCTTCGCGTGACATGCGTCCACGAATCGTTTGAAGCCATCTGGGCCGCCGTAGCTGTCGGAGACTGCAAAGAGTGCAACGCCGTCGTAACCCCAGCCGCGGTCACCGGCCCAATCGGCGATGGGCATGACTTCGATGTGCGTAATCCCTAGTTGTGCTAAGTGATCCAGATGATTGATCGCTCCATCAAACGTTCCTTCCTGGCTAAATGTTCCGATGTGCAGCTCGTAGATTACCGCAGCAGCCAAGGGCGGGGCCTGCCATTTTTGATCGCTCCAGCAAAATAGACTTTGATCGTAGAGGCGAGAGCATCCATGCACGTCATTGGGCTGGCACATGCTTCTTGGATCGGGATACGCTGTTGGGTCATCGTCAAGTAAATAGGCGTAGTCAAGTCCGCATGTCGCCTCAGGCATTTCTAGATGCCACGTTCCAGTTTCGTCTGGTCCTGTCATCGGATAATTATTGCCACCGGACTGTAGTTGGACTTTTTTTGCCTTGGGTGCCCAGAGGTTAAAATCATGCATTTGGGGTCTCCTCCACTTCATTCGTTCTTCTGAAGAGCAGTGCTACGGGAAATAGTTCTAAGAGAGTTTCAAGGCGTAGCTGGCCGCCGTCGAACTCCAGGCCTGAGAGTTGATCTCTCCATCGTCCGTTGGGAATCTCGATTGCGGTATCTTCCCATGCAGATGCGCGTTGGGAGTATCGCGGTACAACGGTCAGCACATCCTCTCCGCGAAGATACGCGAGCACACGTTCGCTCTGTTGGCCTTGCGCTTTCACCGCAATGTAAGAAGCTTCCTTTCCAAACCAGGAGGGATGTTCGTTACGAAGCTGCATTGCGCGGTGGATTAACCATAGCTTCGGCAGGCCATCGTCGCTGCGAGCCATGATCTGGATTAGGTCCATTGTTTCTAGCTCATGGAGTAACTTCTTGCGTAACCGATAATCTACCGGCCGACGATTATCTGGATCCACGAGTGAAAGATCCCACAGTTCACCGCCTTGATAAAGATCGGGAACACCGGGAGATGTGTATTTCAGAAGTGTCTGCGAGAGAGAGTTCACACGACCAGCGAGGGAGATTCCAGCGATAAACGCCTCGATGTCAGCCACAAATGTAGCGTCTGAAAGCATGCCGTCGATATAGTCGTTCAGCGCGTTCTCATAGTCCTCATTGTTCGAGACCCAACTGGTTCGCACCTTTGCTTCGCGCATCGCTTTCTGCATATAGAGTTTTAGACGATCGGTTGTGATGGGCCATGCGCCAACGAGGGTTTGATAGAGGAACCACTTTGTGCCGGGGTCAATGAGGTCGGCGCTTTCGTACGTTGCGTTGAGTGCGCTCCAGCGTCCTGCAGCTTCGGCGAAATCATCGGGTATCTCGCTTAGCACGATCATGCGCGCGCGTACGTCATCACTGCGCTTTGTATCGTGTGTCCCTAGCGACGTCATCGTAAGTGGAAACGTCTTTTGGACGTGCGATTGGTAGTTGTGAAAATATTCCAGGGTAAATCCACCGCACTCTGGATCCGCACCTACTTCATTCATTGCGATGAGCCTGTTCCAGCAGTAAAAGGCTGTGTCTTCGACACCCTTTGCCATGACCGGGCCGGTGAACTGTTGAAATCGATTTACGAATTCGGTCTCGTTTGTTCCAGTGCACTTCAACGTTAGAACATCGCGGATAAAGTCAAATAGGCCGCCGTCGATATCCGTGCGGCTGGACTTGGCGCATTCAATCGCACTCGTGATGCGACTGCGATCTTCGTCATTAATGGCGTTTTGCTCCGGAATGACATAGGTCCGATAGATAGAGAAGCAGGCGGCTAACTCTCGAATCGCGCGGCGAATCTCGGCACGCGTGAAGTCACGCTGGTCACGGTTATTTTCGCAGATGTCTACGAATAGGCTGGTGAGTCGATTGACGTCGCTGCCAAGCGCTTCTTGTGTGACTGCAATTTTTTTATCGTGTGCGACGCTTGAGAACGCGGCATTATCTCCTGTGAATGCGATGTAGTGCTCGCCGAGACGTTTGAGTCCGTCACGATCGACGAGAACACCCATCGCGACATTTAGAAAGTCGTAGCCGGTGGTGCCCTCGATGGGCCAATCGTCTCTCAACCACTCGCCAGGCTCCAGGATTTTTTCTCCTACGATCCAAGCATTCGGAGCGCGCTCGCGCAGCCGGTCGAGATACTGTTTGGGATCGCGTAGACCATCGGGGTGGTCAACGCGTACGCCGTCGAGAACGCCTTGTTTCAGCCATCTGACGATGAGAGCGTGCGTCTCATCAAAGACGAATTCACGCTCTACGCGAAGGCCGATGAGCGTGTTTACATCGAAGAAACGCCGGTAACCGAGTTGTTGGTCCGCGGTCTTCCAATAGGAGAGTCGATAGTATTGCTGAGAAAGAAACTCATCCAAAGCATCCACGTTTGAGTTGACTTCACGCACTACGCGGTCAATGGAAGAACATACGTTATTTTCTTCAGAGCAAAGCCGTTCGAGAAGTCCGTGCAGTACATTTTTGTCGCGATGACGGGCGAGAATGGTTCGGCGGTCCCAGAAGTCAGGTGATGGCAGGCGTGCAAAGCTGGAGCTGAGGAAATTGAGAGTATCGCTCTTGGCATACTCGGCGGCTTTACCCAGAATGACGCATAGGCTGGACGGTGATACAGGGAAGGTTTGACCAGCGGCTTCGACTGTAAACATAGCGCCCTGTCGAGAAAGTTTGACGCCTCCGTCGCTGAGAACTCGGCCGTATTGATCTGCCAATATTGGCACGAGTACTTTGTCGCGGAGACGCTCTTCCGAGGAGTTCCAATCGATATCGAAGAAGCTGGCGTATCGGCTGTTAGTGCCATTTTCCAATACATCCCACCAATATTTGTTCTGTGAACCGAGGCTCATATGGTTGGGAACGATGTCGAGAATCTGGCCCAGACCGGCATCGCCGAGCGTCTTGCAAAAGCGTTCGTGCGCTGCGGCTCCGCCGAGCTCTTCGTTAACTTTGCGGTGGTCTACGACATCGTAACCGTGCATGCTGTCGGGCGCGGCTTGCAGGTAGGGGGAGCTGTAGATGTGCGTCAGACCCAGGGTCTTGAGGTATTCGGCGATGTCGGCAGCATCGTCGAATGTAAAGTGTTTGTGGAGTTGAATGCGGTAGGTCGATCCGGGTACACGCGCCATGCCAAGCCTCTTTCTGATGTCATTGGGTTCGCCAGAGTTTCTGACAGGTGTGCCTGAGTAGACACACGCAGCAAGCGTGGGGTTGCATCCCCCGCCTGCAATCGCGTTTGTGGATTATGGTAACCGAGTTACTTCATGTCTGTAGCTGAAAGCGTGAATGCTGCGTGCAGCAGTGCAATATGTGATAGAGCTTGAGGGAAGTTCCCTAGCATGCGCTTCGCTTTTGGATCGTACTCCTCGCTGAGGAGACCTACGTCGTTGCACAACCCCAGTAGCTTATCGAACATTTCAACCGCCTGCGCCCTTCGGCCTATAAGCCACAGACAACTTACCATCCAGAAGCTACAGGCGAGGAATGTCCCCTCGTCTCCCTTGAGACCGTCGGAACTTTTGGCAGTGTCATAGCGTTGCACGAGACCATCTTTCGTGAGATGTTTCTGAATCGCTTCTACTGTTCCAATCATGCGAGGATCGTCTGCGGGGAGAAAGCCGACGAGGAGTAGCCGCAGACACGAGGCGTCCAGATTTTTCGAGCCGTAGCTTTGCGTGAAGGAGTTGAGGCGCTTGCTGAAGCCCTTGGCGCAAATCTGTTTATGCAGCATATCTCTATTTTTTCGCCAGAGCTTAACGTTACCTGTACCATCGAACGCTTCGTGCCGCTTGACAGCCTGATCCAGAGCAACCCATGCCATGACTTTGCTGTAGACGAAGTGTTTTGCGCCGCCGCGAGTCTCCCAGATTCCCTCATCAGGCATCTGCCAAATATCGCAGAGATGGTCGATGAGTTTCGCTTCAAGTTCGATCGCGGGCGCCCTCGAATCATCCTGCGCGTCGGGCATGTGATTGAGAGCGACCGAGACCTCGCCGTACACATCGAGTTGGAACTGTTTGGATGCGGCGTTGCCAATTCTGACAGGAAGGGAGTGTTCGTAACCGGCAAGCCAATCTGCGTTCCATTCGACCAGGGTACGCTCGCCCTGGATTCCGTAGAGGCTTTGGATTTGAGTGGGTGAGCCAGCGATGGCGCGAAGCAGCCATGCACGCCAGCGCACGGCCTCGGTTGTGTAACCGGCTGCGATCAATACCATGAGGGTGAACGATGTATCGCGTAACCAGCAATAGCGATAGTCCCAGTTGCGCTCTCCGCCGATACCTTCGGGTAGACCTGCTGTCACTGCGGCAACGACACCACCGGTGGGTCGATAGGTAAGGGCCTTCAACGTCATGAGGCTGCGTTGAACGGTCTCTCCATAGGGCCCCTTATACGAGGAGCGTGCAGTCCATTCACACCAGTAATCGCGAGTGTCCTGGAGAGCCTGTTCTACCTGGATTGCTGCGGGAAGTTCTTCAGTGGATCCGGCGTACGTGAGGGTAAAGCATACCTGGTCGTCCTCGCGGAGGATAAAGTCGCTCACAGTCTTCATCTCTTCGCCCGCCAGCTCAGCGGGTTTGCCGCGCATGCACTGGCTGCGAAGCACAACCATATTCGGCCCCGCGATCGCACGGATCTCCTCTTTTTCTTTTGTCACCCAAGGGACTGTGAGGCCGTAGTCGAAGCGCAGCACGAGATCCATGTGCATCTTAACTTTGCCGCGAACCCCACGTGCGATGCGCACGACATCAGAGTGTTTTCCGCGCGGAGGCATAAAGTCAACCAGGCAAACTTCACCATCTTTCGTGACGAAGGTGGTTTCTACGATCATCGTTCCGGGTTCATAGCGCCTGCGAGTCTCGATGATTTTGGACGATGGACGAATCTGCCAATAGCCGTTTTCCGCAGCGCCCAAGAGTGCAGCAAAGCATGCTGGAGACGCAAAGTTCGGCCAGCAGAGCCAGTCCATGGAGCCGTCGCGACTGACGAGGGCGGCTGTCTCGCAGTCGCCGATGACTGCATAATCTTCAATACGTGCTGCGTGAAGCGGCACTCTCTTTTTCTTAGCAAACCGTTCAGGCAATGTGTCCTCCAGCAACCTGCGCTCAGTATGAACTAGCGGGTATTTGGTTATCCATTCCCTTGGATGCAGATAGAGGATGGTATGACATACCGGAACAGAGAGGCACAGATTGCACCGTGCCTTCTGATGACGCATCACATTGTGGCAGCAGTTATGATCAGCAGGGTGGATGTACGGATGCATCAAAATAAACAGGAGACGTGGAGCGAATGAAACCTATTGAAGGGCGCAAAAGAATCGTCATCGAGCATGTAAGGCCGTCGGTAAACTGTGGGCGATATCCGATCAAATGCGTGCTCGGCGATTCCGTGGAGATTACGGCAGCGATCTTCGGTGACGGCCACGATCATGTTGCGGCGCGGCTGCTGTATCGCCACGCATCGCAGCGGAAGTGGCAGACTGCAAACTTTACGGAGCTGCCCAATGATATGTGGGCGGCTACGCTGTCGCTCGGTGAACCTAACGAGACCGATAAACTTGGCGCGTGGAGCTTCACGATCGAAGCGTGGGTTGATCACTTTGACACGTGGACGCACGATCTGGCGAAGCGTCTTGCGGCTCAGGCGGAATCATCGCAGGATATTCCGCTGGCGTTGCGGATCGGAGCGAACCATGTAGATGCGGCGGCTTCGCGAGCAAAAGGTGCGGATGCAAAAAAGCTCAACCTTGCCGCAACGAAGTTTCGCGCATTAGCTGATTCCAACTTGTCGTTTTATGATTCGCCCATTCAGGATGAACTTGTGGCGCTGGTTGCAAAGTACCCCGATCTCAGCTTTTCCACGAAGCATACCCCTGAGCTGAGTATTTGGGTTGACCGCGAGCGCGCAGTCTTCTCGAGCTGGTACGAGCTTTTTCCGCGCTCCGCTTCGGCGGTTGCAGGACAGCACGGTACGTTGCGCGACGTTGCTGACCGGATCCCGGAGATTGCGGGGATGGGCTTCGATGTGTTGTATATGCCACCGATCCATCCGATTGGTGTAGCGTACCGCAAGGGTCCGAACAATTCGGTGACTGCGAAGGCTGGGGACGTTGGTAGTCCGTGGGCCATTGGAGCGGCCGAAGGAGGGCATACGGCGATTCTGCCAGAGCTTGGCACTTTTGAGGATTTCGACCAGATGATGAAGGTCGCGGCGGCGAACAGCATCGATATTGCGTTGGATATTGCGTTTCAATGTTCGCCAGATCATCCTTGGGTGACGGAGCACCCCAGCTGGTTCATCCATCGTCCTGACGGGACAATCCAGTACGCGGAAAATCCGCCGAAAAAGTATCAGGACATCTATCCGTTGAACTTCGAGTCGCCGGATTGGCGCGGCCTCTGGGATGCGCTCTATGGCGTCTTCAAGTTCTGGTCTGACCGCGGCGTGCGCGTCTTCCGTGTGGATAACCCGCATACCAAGGCGCTGCCCTTCTGGGAATGGTGTATCGCGGAAGTTCTCAAACACGCACCGGATACGATATTCCTGGCAGAAGCCTTTACGCGGCCTCATGTGATGTACGCCTTAGCGAAGGGCGGATTTACGCAGTCGTATACCTACTTTACCTGGCGCAATACGAAAGCTGAGCTGGTCGATTACTTTACGGAGATATGTAATGCACCAGTGTCGGATTTTTTTCGTCCCAATGTGTGGCCGAACACCCCTGATATTCTGCATGCGCAATTTCAGGTTGAGGATCTGGCGCAGCGGCGAGCCATCTTTCGGCAGCGCGTGATTCTGGCTGCGACGCTTAGCTCGAACTATGGGATCTACGGACCCGCGTATGAGCTGCTCGAGGGCCGCGCTGCTACCCCCTCCACAGGGAAGAGTTCCAGCGAAGAGTATCTGGACAGTGAGAAGTATCAGATACGAGAGTGGGACCGCTCTGATCCGAACTCTATTGCACCGCTCATTGCAAGCCTCAATCACATTCGGCGCGAGAATCTCGCGCTACAGCGCAATGAGAAGCTTCACTTTCACACTGTTTCCAACGACAATCTGCTGGCTTATTCCAAATCCTCACGCGATGACAGCAATGTGATCCTCACCGTGGTCAATCTGGATCCGAGCGGCGAGCAAACGGGGTGGCTTGATCTTTCTATGCCGGCGCTCGGTTTACCGTGGATCGGATCTTACGATGTTGAGGACTTGCTTACGGGTGCGGTATACCACTGGAAAGATCAATGGGCCTATGTGGCGCTCTCGCCGGAGGCCACCGCTCATGTCTTCCGTATTCATCCTGCTTTGTAAAGCAGCGCGAAAATAGACGCCTCCGTGATGGAGGCGTCTATTTTGTGCGCGCTCTTTTTTCTTAGAGGGAGCTCATGTTGTGGAGGAACTCCTGATTATTGCGGGTCTTACCCAGCTTGTCGGAGAGAAGCTCCATGGCTTCGACCGGCGAGAGGGGGTTGAGGACCTTGCGGAGAATCCAAGTGCGCTGGAGGTCGTCTTTGGGAATGAGAAGTTCTTCCTTGCGCGTTCCGGAGCGCTGGATATCGATGGCGGGGAAGACGCGCTTGTCGACGAGCTTACGGTCGAGAATGACTTCCATGTTTCCGGTGCCCTTGAACTCTTCGAAGATGACTTCATCCATGCGTGAGCCTGTATCGATGAGCGCGGAAGCGATGATGGTGAGGCTTCCGCCTTCTTCGATGTTGCGGGCCGCTCCGAAGAAGCGCTTGGGCCGCTGTAGCGCATTCGAGTCGACACCGCCGGAGAGGACCTTTCCGGAGGGAGGGACGATGGTGTTGTAGGCGCGCGCGAGCCGGGTGATGGAGTCGAGCAGGATGACAACGTCGCGCTTGTGCTCCACGAGACGCTTTGCCTTCTCAATGACCATCTCTGCGACCTGAACGTGGCGTGCGGCGGGTTCGTCGAAGGTGGAGGAGATGACCTCGCCTTTGACCGAGCGCTGCATGTCGGTAACTTCTTCAGGGCGCTCGTCGATGAGCAGGACGATGAGGACGATCTCAGGGTGGTTGGCGGTGATGGAGTTGGCAATGGACTGCATCAGGACGGTTTTGCCGGTGCGCGGCGGGGCGACGATGAGGCCGCGCTGGCCCTTGCCGATGGGGCAGAGAAGGTCCATAACACGACCGGGAATTGCGTCCTTTACGGTCTCCATCTTGATGTGTTCCTGCGGGTAGAGCGGAGTCAGATTATCGAAGAGGATTTTGTTGCGGGTCTCCTCGGGAGATTCAAAATTGATGGCTTCGATTTTGACGAGAGCGAAGTACTTCTCGCCTTCGTGTGGTGACCGGACGTTGCCGGAGATGGTGTCGCCGGTTTTGAGATCGAACTTGCGAATCTGGGAAGGGGAGACGTAGATGTCGTCGGGGCCGGGCAGATAGTTGTAATCCGGTGAGCGAAGAAATCCGTAGCCGTCGGGAAGGATTTCGAGGACACCTTCGGCGAAGATGTGTCCTTCTTTTTCGCTTTGGGCTTGGAGGATCTTGAAGATGAGATCTTGCTTGCGGAGGGCGCTTGTACCAGCGATTTCAAGGCCGCGTGCGAGCTTGCCGAGTTCGGCAATGCTCTTTTCTTTTAACTCTGAGATGGTCATGAGTACCTGAGTCGTTTCCATAAATTGGAGGGATTGATGAAGTGCGAGGGGATGGTGCGGAATCACTCTGAAAGCAGGGGATGGCGGACTAGATGTGCAGAAGAGGAGATGTCGCGGAGGAGTACTGAGGAACGGGAGCCGAAAGCAGAAGCTTGATTTGCTGAAGTGTAGCAGAGGAATGTGAGGAAAAGCGGCCGCGCGAGATGAGATCGCGCGGCACGATATTAGGCAGCGCGGCGCTCTGTTGGTGTAAATCCTTCTGTGCCAGCGGTTTCAGCAGAAGTATCCATCGGAACAGTATCCTTGAAGCGGTCGAGAACCTCATTGGTGGTGTCCTGCAGACGGGTATTCGGCTTGTGCAGTTTGCGTGTAGCCTTTGATGCGAGTTGGCAAAGCTTATAACGATTGTTCACGTGCGTGAGGGCACCAAAGATGAGATCGGAACGCATATTGAAGGTTCTCCTGTTGAGAGCTGCGGAATGAATCCGGAGGTCGCTTGCCATGGATGCTGAGGGAAGCCCGCGTTCAGAGCGCGGCTACCTTGTAGTGAGTACGACGCTTTCCAATAAAGGAGGGTTCGTCGATGAGATGTAAAAAACGTTCAACTTGTACGATATGAAATTAATCTAATTTATACACAACATAATTCCACTCCGATGGATCCGGAGGTGCAAATGAATCATGAGATGTAGGCACAATTTATACGCTGGAGGAGAATTCAAGCTGCTACTCACTTCGCGCTTAGAGTCAGCTACCTCGTCACGTTCCTCATTGTAAGATACGTTCTTTCGAAGGTGAGGTCAATCCCTATTTTAGTATTAAGTTAAGTGAGGGATTCCAGAAGCTGTATTTATGACCAGTAACTGCGATCGAGAGTGCGGTATTGGATAGCTTCGGCAATATGGGGTACGGCGATGGACGGTGAGGCTTCGAGGTCAGCGATGGTCCGAGCGACTTTGAGGATGCGGTCATGGGCGCGTGCGCTCAGGCCCTGTTGCTGCATGGCGCGTTCGAGGAGACGTTCGGCGTCGGTTGAAAGTTCGCAGTAGGTACGAATCTGCTGGGTCGACATCTGAGCGTTGGCGAAGATAGCGCGACTGGGTGCGCGGGAGTTGGGCTTGGTTCGAGCCGGGGTTTCAAGGAAGCGAGTGTGTTGCAACTCGCGGGCAGCGAGCACCCGGGCGCGGATCTCGGTGGAGCCTTCGGCGCTGGCACCGCTGCGAAGTTCTTTGTACTGAACGGCGGGGACTTCGATGTGGATATCGATGCGGTCGAGGAGCGGTCCGCTCACTTTGGCGACGTAGCGCTGGATCATGGGCGGGGTGCACATGCATTCGCGGGATTTGTCGTTGAAGTATCCGCAGGGACAGGGGTTCATGGCGGCGGCCAGCATGAAGCGGGCGGGGAAGCTGAGGGACATGGCGGCGCGGGAGATGGTGACCATGCCGTCTTCGAGGGGCTGGCGGAGGACTTCGAGGACGTTGCGCGGGAACTCGGGCAGCTCGTCGAGGAAGAGGAGGCCGTTGTGGGCGAGCGAGACCTCGCCGGGACGCGGGATCATGCCACCACCGATGAGGCCGGCGTCGGAGACGGTGTGGTGAGGGGAGCGAAAGGGGCGGTGGGTTACGAGACCTTCGTCCCGGTTCAGGATGCCGGCGACGGAGTGGATCTTAGTGGTTTCGAGGGCTTCTTCGAAGCGCAGCGGGGTGAGGATGGAGGGCAAGCGCTTGGCGAGCATGGTTTTGCCGGAGCCGGGCGGGCCGATCATGAGAATGTTGTGGCCGCCAGCGGCGGCGACCTCGAGAGCGCGTTTGGCGACATGCTGGCCGCGGACGTCGCGAAAGTCGGCATGGTATTCGACGGCGTCATTGAGGAGCGCGACGCTGTCGATGGAGAGTGGCTGGGCGAAGATGCTGCCGTTGGCGGCGGAGTTGAGGAGTTCGCGAACCTCGAGCAGGGACGTGACGGGGTAAACGTTGACGCCGGAGACAACGGCGGCCTCGCGAGCGTTGGCTGCAGGGATGACAAGGTTGTGGATGCCAGCGGCGCGTGCGGCGATGGCGATGGGTAACATGCCCTGTACTGCGCGGAGGGAGCCGTCGAGGCCGAGTTCGCCGACGAGGACGAAGTCGGCGATGTCTTTGATGGAGAGCGCGCCGTAGGCTCCGAGGATGCCGATGGCGATGGGGAGATCGAAGCCGGAACCTTCTTTTTTGAGGTCAGCCGGAGCGAGGTTGATGGTGATGCGTGTGGGTGGAAGGTCGAAGCCGGAGTTTTTGATGGCGGAGCGGACGCGGTCTCGGGATTCGCGGACGGCTGCGTCGGGCAGGCCGACGGTGGCGAAGGTCTCTTCCTGTGTCTTGATGCCGGAGAAGTCTACTTCTACGTCGATGATGTGGGCGTCGATACCGTAGACGGCGGCGCTGCGAGCTTTGAAGAGCATGCCTGGTGATTCCTTGAGGCGGAGGTTGGCTAAGTGTAGCACTGTCATTTTACGGGAGGAAATGGGAGGTGATCGCGGTAGCGAAGCGCGCCTACAATCATAAGGACGTGAGATGGGATGGGCGATGCAAACGAGTCTATTTGAACTGTTTAAGATTGGGATTGGGCCGTCGAGTTCGCATACGGTAGGGCCGATGCGCGCGGCTGTGTGGTTTGTGCGGGAGCTGGCGGCGCGGAAAGAGTTTGGAGCGGCGATGACGGTAGATCTTTATGGGTCGCTGGCGCTGACAGGCGTTGGGCATGGTACGGGCAGGGCTGTGATGATGGGGCTGCTGGGGGAGTCGCCCGATACGGTGGATCTGGATACGATTGGCGCGAGGATAGAGGCGTTGCGTGCGAGCGCACGTCTAAAGCTGCTGGGCGAACATGATGTGCGGTTTGATCCTGCTGTGGATCTGAGGTTTTGTCGAGAGCAGATGTATCCGGACGAAGGTGTGGTGACGCACCCGAATGGGATGCGGTTTCGCTGTCTGGATGCGGTCGGTGCCGTGGTGTTTGAGCAGGTGATGTACTCGGTGGGCGGTGGATTTATTTTGACGGCGGAGGAGTTCGCCGCGGCGGATGGCGGGGCAAAGAAGCGTGACGTTCCGTATGCGTTTTCGAGCGCGGAGGAGCTATTGCGTTTAGGTAGCCTGCACGGAATGTCGATTGCGGAGATCGTGCTTGCGAATGAGGTTGCGTTGCTGTCTGACCCGACGATCGTGCGGCGGATCGACAGGATTGTGTCGCCGTTGCGGCCGGGGAATACGACAACGCAGTTGGCTGAGTCGCTGGCTGGAGAAGACAGAGTCAAGGCGGCGATCTTTACGCTGTGGCAGGCCATGTCGGACTGCATTGAGCGTGGGATTGCGACGGAGGGAACTTTGCCGGGCGGGCTGAATGTGCGGAGACGGGCGCCGGGACTGGCGCGCAGACTTGCGGCGATGGAGGCGGCGGGGAAGGTGCGAGATCCGTTGGCGCCGCTGGACTCTGTGACGCTGGTGGCCATGGCTGTGAATGAGGAGAACGCTGCGGGTGGAAGAGTTGTGACGGCCCCTACGAATGGCGCTGCGGGGGTGATCCCGGCGATTGCGTATTACTACGTGCATCATGTTGCCGGCGAAGCAGGCGATGCGGAGAAGGAAGCTGGGCTGCTGCGGTATTTTCTGACGTCGGCAGCGATCGGGATTCTGTATAAGGAGAATGCGAGCATCTCGGGTGCGGAGGTTGGATGCCAGGGCGAGGTGGGTGTGGCGTGCTCGATGGCGGCTGGCGGGCTGGTGGCGGCGCTGGGAGGCGACAATGCTGCGATTGCTTCAGCGGCTGAGATCGCGATGGAACACAATCTTGGGATGACGTGCGATCCGATTGGCGGGCTGGTGCAGATTCCGTGCATAGAGCGCAATGGAATGGGAGCTGTGAAAGCTGTAAATGCGGCGCGGTTGGCGATGAACGATCAGGGTGTGCATAAGGTTTCGCTCGATCAGGTGATCGAGACGATGTACCGGACGGGGATGGATATGCAGTCGCGGTACAAGGAGACGAGTCTGGCGGGGTTGGCGCTGAATATCATTGAATGCTGAGGCGACCGGCGTCGATCCAGCATTTGTGGGAGCGGTGAGTACGCCCTCGACGGCGTAGGCATTGAAGTAGTCGCGCAGCAGGTGGAAGAAGGCTTCGCGCGGGTCGCCGGTTTGGGGTACAACGGAGAGTGACATTGAAATCGTGAACAGCAGCTCTACTGGGAAGGCTTCCGCGGCCAGAGGATGATCCGTTGAGCAGCCGTGATACGTGTAGGTGCTTGGTAGACTGGAGCGCATGGTTCCATTGGAGATGCAGATGTCGGAAGAAGGCACGCATGACCGGCGTTTGCTGGTGTATGTAGTGGTGAGTTTATTCCTCGCGAACATTGTGCAGTGGGCGATTTGCAGGGTGCTGCATCTGGGCAATCCGGGGAGCATGATTCCGGATGTGAAGTCGTTTTTTCATATGCGGCAGTGGACAGATTCGTGGCTGCCGATGATGAGGTCCCTGGATTATTTTCAATCGCATCCGGGGATGCCGATCTATGACGCGAAGCTGTATGACACGCTGATCTACTCGCTGGCAAGTGAGTTGCCGCTGTGGGCGTTGCGCAAGCTTGGCATGGGCGATGCTGCGATGCTGCGTGTGCTGGCAGTGTTGTCGTGGCTGGCGGTGTTGGGTGTGGCTGCGGTGTCGCTTGTGATGGGGCGGTGGTTGCTGCGCAAGCGTGGCGCGGAGCTTAGGTGGCCTGCGGTACTTGCGGTGGTGCTGGCGACACTAGGATGCTATCCGCTGATGAAGGGGTATTCGCTGGGTAATGCGCAGACGTTTCTGTCGTTTGGATTTACGGTGCTGCTGTTGTTATGGACGACGGGAAGGGAGCGCAGCGCTGGTGTTGTTGCAGCAATGCTGACGGCGGTGAAGCCGCAGTTCATTCTGCTGCTGGTGTGGATGCTGGTGCGGCGGCGATGGGGTGCGGCGCGGGCGTTTCTGGCCTGTGGCGCGGTTTTGCTGGCGGCTTCAGTGGTGGTGTTTGGATGGCACAATAATCTGGATTACATCGGCGTGCTGGCGGGGCTGAGCCACAAAGCGCAGTCGCATTATGCGAACCAGTCGATGTTTGGGACGATCAATCGCATGATCTTCAATGGCGAGAATCTTGGCTACACGCCGTATGTGTACACGCCGTACATTCCGTGGGTGTATCGGGTTACGGTGGCGACATCGTTGCTGCTGGTGGGGCTGGTACTTGTGTATCCGTGGCGGAGGTTGAGGGGATCAACGGCGGACATGGCGGCGATGGGTATTGTGTCAGTAGCGGCGTCACCGATGGCGTGGGAACACCACTACGGAATTGTGGTGGGGATCGCGGCGTGGGCATGGTTTGCGCATGCGTGCTGGATGAAGCAGCGACCATGGATGTTGGGTGTAGCCGTGTTTCTAACCTGTAATTTTTTGGCGGCGTTCAACTACCTGTACGACAAGGCAGGATGGAACTTGCTGCAGTCGTACATATACATCGGCGCGTTGCTACTGATGGGATGGCTGATGCATCTGGCGCGGTCTGGCGAGGCTACGACGCTGGCTTGAGCGAGGCAGTTCTTTCGTTCGTGGGGTTAGCGTTCCAGGGCCATGGCGACAGAGTTGCCGCCACCGAGGCAGAGCGCGGCGATGCCTTTGTGCACGTTGCGGCGCTGCATCTCGTAGAGCAGCGTAGTGAGGATGCGGGCGCCGCTGGCTCCGATGGGATGACCGATGGCGACGGCGCCGCCGTTGACGTTGACGCGATCAAGAGAGATGCCGAGCTCCTTGGATACGCCGAGCGCCTGTACGGCAAAGGCCTCGTTAAGTTCAAAGAGGTCGATGTCATCGATTGACCAGCCAGCGCGAGCGAGAACGTTCTGTACGCCGGTAACGGGTGCAAGCATGACCCAGCGGGGTGCGACGCCGCTGGTGGCTTGTGCGCGGATGGTCGCAAGCGGCGTGAGGTTGAGTCGGTGTGCGCGGTCGGCGGACATAAGCACGACGGCAGCGGCGGCGTCGTTGACGCCAGGTGCGTTGCCGGCGGTGACGGTGCCATCGGATTTGAAGGCTGGTTTGAGGCCAGCGAGAGCTTCGAGCGAAGAGTCGGGCCGGACGCTTTCGTCAGCGGTGAGGAAGGCTGGAGGGGCTCCTTTTTTTGTTACGAGAGGAACAGGAATGATCTCTGCATCGAAGCGGCCTTCGCGTTGGGCGGCAGCGGCTTTGAGGTGTGAGTTGAGAGCGTAGGTGTCTTGCTGCTCGCGGGTGAAGGCGTGTTTGTCGGCGACGAGTTCGGCGGTCATGCCCATGTGCTGGTTGTCGCAGGCGCACCAGAGGCCGTCGTTGACCATTGAATCGACGGCCTTCGCGTCGCCCATGCGGAAGCCTTTGCGTGCGTTGGGGAGGAGATAGGGCGCGTTGGACATGGACTCCATGCCGCCGGCGACGGCGATCTCTGAATCGCCGAGTGCGATGGCCTGCGCGGCGAGGCCGACGGCCTTGAGTCCGGAGCCGCAGACCATGTTGATCGTGAGTGCGGCGACGGAGTCGGCGAGGCCGCCACGCAGAACTGCCTGGCGCGCGGGATTTTGGCCGAGTCCGGCGGGAAGGACGCAGCCCATGATGCATTCTGTGATGTCCGCGGGAGTTACGGCAGCGCGCTCGACGGCGGCGCGTACGGCCATGGCGCCGAGTTCGACGGCGGAGAGATGGGAAAGCGCTCCCATGAATTTTCCTACGGGCGTGCGGGCTGCACTGACGATGACGACTTCGCGCATTGTGAACTCCTGCGGTTAAGATGCTCCTGGTTTACGTCGCTGGCTTTGCGCGACAACGGAACAACGAAGTATACGATGCGCGACGTGTGACGCGTAAGGAGGCGACGCTGAGCGTTCGACGCGAGAGGGTCTTGCGGTCGACGGCTGCTCGAGCGATATGTGGAGGAAGTGTGTTTGCGAGTAGACGACGAAGTCGCTTGGGTGAGTCTAGGGTCGCGTAGATCGTGTGTGGGAAGGATGAATCTTGTGTCGTAGAAGAGGACGCTATGAAACGTCGCGCAGAAAAAATTTGATGTGCGGAGTTTTTTCCCTTGACTCTTCCGCGCGAGAAAACTATACCTTCGTTAGCTGCTTCATCATTGTGAGCGCAGCGTCGATGTTCAACATCGATCGGGAGCGCAGGCAAACGCAACCAAGGCAAAGCATCAAGGTAATGGCAACACACTCAGAGAATGCGATCAGCGCATTCTCTGAGGTGTTTAACGGCCTTTGTTCATGAGGGTTTCGCGAGCCCATCGAACGCAGTATTCTGAAAGGCATGACGAGACGAAGATGGATTGCGGATACGTGGACCGAGACAAGTGCGTCGCTGCGAGGGGAGCAGGCTGCGCATCTTGCGCGCGTACTACGTGCTGAAGTGGGACAGGTGTTCGACGTGGTCGCGAATGGATTTTTGCATCGCGCTGAGATTAGTTTTGTTGGCGAGGATGAGGTGAGGTTTGTACTGCATGAGGAGCTTGAGGCGGAGGCTGCCTTGCCTGTGCATCTGTTGATGGCGGTCTTCAAGTTTGATCACATGGAGTGGGGCATTGAGAAGGCAACGGAGTTGGGCGCGGAAAGAATTACGCCGGTGATTGCGCGGAGAACAGAGAAGCACCTGGCGCAGGCCGCGGCGAAGCGAGTAGAGCGCTGGCGAAGGATTGTGCGGGAGGCTGCGCAGCAGTCGCGAAGAAGCGATGTTCCGGCGGTGGATGAACCGGTGGCGCTGAAGGTGGCGCTGGGGATGGTTCGCGCGGAGAGGACGTTGCTACTTGCGGAGACGGAGCAGGAGAACTCGTTGAAGGCTGCGCTGGAAGGTGGGGCGGAGAGTGTTGCTGTGGCGGTTGGGCCGGAGGGCGGGTGGACTCCAGAGGAGATGACGTTGTTCAGCGAGGCCGGGTGGAAGCATGTGACGCTGGGGCCGAGGATTCTGCGCGCGGAGACTGCGGCGATTGCGGGCCTGGCGGTGTGCGCGGCGATGCTGTAGCTGAGACAAGAACAGCGACCGAGAGTTCGGTCGCTGTTGGCTGGATGCTGCGTGGAATGCTAGCTGAACATCTCTTTGACCTTGCTGAAGAGACCGCGGGAGTGGGGTGTGTTTTCGACGGAGATGGTCTCTGCGAGCTGCTTGAGGAGTTCCTTTTGCTGCTTGCTCAGCTTTGAGGGGGTCTGCACGCGGACCTCGACCACGAGGTCGCCTTTGCCGTGAGAGTTGAGGTGGGGAACGCCTTTGCCGCGCAGTTTGATCTCGCGACCGCTCTGCGTGCCTTCCGGGACCTTGATGGTCTCGATTCCGTCGAGGGTTTCAAGTTCGAGTTCGGTACCGAGGGCGGCCTGCGGGAAGCTGATGGGGATGACGCAGTGGAGGTCATCCCCGTCGCGCTCGAAGAATTTGTGCGCCTTGACCTCAAGGACGACGTAGAAGTCGCCGGCCGGGCCGCCGAATCGACCTGCTTCACCTTCGCCGGAGTAGCGAATGCGCGTGTCGGTTTCGACGCCCGCGGGAACCTTGACGAGGATGGAGTGCTCGCGTGTGACGCGGGAGTCGCCTTTGCAGGTGGAACAGGGCGTGCGGATGACGGAGCCTGTGCCACTGCAGACGGGACAGGTGCGGGCGACGGCGAAGAAGCCTTGCTGGGAGCGGATCTGGCCGCGACCGCCGCACTGCTGGCAGGTTTCAGGCTGTTTACCGGCGGCTGAGCCTGTGCCGCGGCAGTCTTCGCAGGGTTCTGCGCGGCGAATGGTGACTTCGCGCTCGACGCCGAAGATGGCTTCTTCGAACTCAAGCTTCATGTCAAACTTGAGATCGCGGCCGCGTTGCTGGCGGGTGGCGCGGCGGTTGCCGCCGCCCATGTTGAACATTTCGCCGAAGAGGTCGCCGAAGATATCGTTCAGATCACCTTGTCCCTGGAACGGATTGCCGCCGCCCGGGAAGCCGCCAGAGCCGTTGACGCCGGCGTGGCCGTAGCGGTCGTAAGCGGCGCGCTTATCGGGGTCAGAGAGTACCTGATACGCTTCGCTGCACTCCTTGAACTTTTCCTCGGCGTGAGGATTGTTCGGGTTGCGGTCAGGGTGAAACTGCATGGCGAGCTTGCGATACGCGGACTTGATTTCGCCGTCGGAGGCGGTGCGTTCGACGCTCAGGATCTCATAGTAGTCGGTCTTCATCGTGGTGGGCATAGAAAGAATGTGTAGCGGTTCGTGCTCCGTAGGTGTGATTGGGCTGCTGGAGGTATGCTATTCGCTGGTTTGTGCGGAGTTGCTGGCGATGCGGACGAGTGCGGGGCGAAGGAGTTTGTCGCGCAGCTTGTAGCCGCGACGAATCTCTTCAAGCACCTGATGATCGGGATGTTCTACGGTTTCGATGCTTCCGAGGGCCTCGTGGACGCGCGGGTCAAACTGGATGCCGATGGTCTCGACGGGCTGTACGTTGAGGGTGCGCAGCGCTTCTTCCATCTGCTTGACGATGAGCTGGACGCCGGTGCGGAGCTGGGCGACGTCGCCGTCAGCGTTGAGGGCGAGAGCGAAGTTGTCGAGTACGCCGAGGAAAGGCTCGATAGCGGACTGGATGGCGTAGTCGCGGCTGTCTTGGCGCTCTTTGATCTCGCGCTTGCGGGCGTTGTCGAACTCGGCCTGCAGGCGGGCAAGACGGTCCTGCGACTGGACCAGTTGCAGGGCTAGCTGGTCGCGTTCGTTACGGAGATGGTCAAGCTCCGGAGCGGATTCGTGGGACTCTGTGCCTGCTTCGATGTCGACGGCGGCTGAGTCCTGCTCGTGAATTTCATTCTGTTCGATCTGATCAGTGCTCATATGGTTTTCCTTTTGACTTGTGCTGTTTCTTGACCAGCGTGCGAAGCGATCTTTGACGCTTGTTTTGGTTTCAGATGTCATGGTGCATCCTGTCTGGGGGCCGTTGGGTTGGTCGGTTAAGGTGACAGAGGGGCGATGTCGCCGATGTCTATTCGATGCAGAAGCTGGGCGATATAGCTCACAGCGTTGATGGCGCTCTCGTAATTCATGCGTTTGGGGCCGAGGATCGCCACGGTACTATCTCCAGAAATCTGGGCCGGAGCGGCGATGAGTACAAGGCCAGCCATACCGGGATCCTGGTGTTCGAGGTCGAAGACGACGCGGACGGAGTGTTCGGTCGTGTCGACGTAGGCGTTGAGGATTTCGACGAGGCGCTGCTTTTCTTCGAGGGCGGAGAGCATGGCGCGGAGACGGTCGCGGTCGGCGGGAAGGCCGATGAGATTGACGACACCGTCGATATATACGGTCTGCTGCTGCTCGGCGCCGGGCGGAACGGTACGTGACCAGAGGTCGGTGGCGTCGGCGGCGGGGTGGGCTTCGGAGAGCTGCTGATAGAGCGTGCGTTCGTGCGCTATGCGGCGTGCGAGTTCGTTGCGCACGCGGTCGATATTCCAGCCGCGAAAGTGTTCGTTGAGGAAATTGGCAGAGGTCTCGAGCTGAACGGACGAAAGGTCGTGGTCAAGGGTGAGGACGCGGTCGCGTACAGTGCCACTGCGAGTAACGACGACAGCGAGAACGCGGCGTTGGGCGAGACGGCTAAAGTGTATGTGTTCCAGAAGATCTGTGGAAGCTGCGGCTCCGATGGCGAGGCCGACGCCGCTGGAGAGGCTGGCCAGAACGCGGGATGTGCGCTCCAGCAATACGGATGCACCGGCGAGGCCGATGAAACTGGTCTCAATCTGCGCGTGGAGCGCCTCGCGTTTGGCGTGAAAGGCGTCAGGGTAGGGAGGCGAGGTGTTTGGCCTGTTTGGCGAAGCATTTGGCGCGCTGGTGAGCTGGCTGACGTAGATACGGAATGCTTCGGCGGAGGGGATGCGTCCGGCGGATGTGTGGGGTTGTTCAAGGAAACCAGATTCGGCGAGTTCAGCCATCTCGTTGCGGATGGTTGCGGAACTCATGGTGTTGGCGAACGCCGTTTGCGCGAGGGTGCCTGAGGAGATGGGCTCCCCGGTCGAGATGTAAGTCTCGATGATGGCGGTGAGGATCTCGCGCTGTCGGGATGTCATCGGTTTGGCCATGTGTTTGTTGCGGGGTGATGCTCTCTTCCCCTCAGCTGCTGTGTTCCGGAGTTAAGTTATTTCCTTTCAGAGTGTTGCGGCCATAGATCTATCGCAGATCTTCTACTGAAGCGACGTGCGCGCAAACTGTTTGCAGATATGGGCTTAGCGCGAGTTGGTTCATGTCGCAAGGCGATCCGCTGATCCGGATCCTCTACTTCCAATTGTAGTCACCGTGTCAAGGTTTTTGCTGCTTGCCTTACGAGATCTCAAGGATGACTTCTGCTTTTGAGGCGAGGTCTGCGGTTCGTGCGATGACCTTCTGGGCGATGGCGGAGAATTCCTTACCGCGCGGCGTAGCGTCGCCGGCGAGGGCGGCGGGGAGTCCTCGGTCGCCGCCTTCGCGGACCTGCGGGTCGAGGTCGACGGAGCCGAGGAAGGGAAGGTTGTACTGCTTGGCCGTCTGCTGGGTTGCGCCTGCGCCGAAGACGTCGAGGATGGTGCCGTCGGGGAGCGTCATCTGGGACATATTTTCGACGAGGCCGAGGACTTCGACGTTGACCTGGTGGAACATCTCGAGGGCTTTGCGGGCGTCTTGCAATGCAACCGAGGAGCCTGTGGAGACGACGACTGCTCCGGTGAGGGGAACGGTTTGGACGAGGGAGATGACGACGTCGCCGGTGCCGGGGGGCAGATCGACGAGGAGGTAGTCAAGTTCACCCCAGGCGACCTGTTGGAGGAACTGCTTGATGATCTGGTGGAGCATAGGGCCGCGCATGACCATGGGCTTGTCGCCGGGGGAGATGAGGCCGATGGAGATGAACTTGACGCCGTGAGCCAGCAGCGGCTCAATCTGGTTCTCGCCGACGATGTTGGGCTGGCGGGTGGCTCCGAGCATGGTGGGAACGTTCGGGCCGTAGATATCCGCGTCAATGAGGCCGACGCGGTGGCCGAGGCGGGCGAGCGAGACGGCGAGGTTGACGGCGACGGTGGTCTTGCCGACGCCGCCTTTGCCGGAGCCTACGGCGATGATGTGCTGGATTCCGGGGAGGGCCTGTGGGCCTTGGGGGGTTGGTGCGTGGGAGTGGGACATGGTGGCCTTCTTAGGGATTAGGGATTAGGGATTAGGGATTAGGGATTAGGGATTGGGTATGAAGCAGTAGGACGGGTGACTTGCGCCTTGCCCACTAAACACTGTTTACAGATGCCACTCTGGAGCGAGGGAGGCGCGGAGATCTTTTTTGCGGAGGACTTCGGGCGAGCGCATCTCGCGGCGGCGGCCGGCATCTTCGTAGCGGCGGATCTGGTGGGGGGTTTCGGGGATGACCTGGGGGACTTCGAGGCGATGGCCGGAGCTGTCGACGGCGACGAACGTGAGGTACGCGGAGGAGACGTGCCGCAGCTTTTGTTCGCGGACGTCCTCGACCATGGCCTTGACGCCGACCTCCATGGAGGTGCGGAAGGCGCGGTTGACGCTGGACTTCAGGATAAGGAGGTCGCCGACTTTGACGGGGGCAACGAAGTCGAGGTGGTCCATGGAGGCGGTGACGGTGAAGGCGCGGGCGTGGCGGCTGGCGGCCATGGCGCCGACGAGGTCGATGAACTGCATGAGGCGGCCGCCGAAGAGGTTGCCGAGGGCGTTGGAGTCGGCGGGGAAGATGATCTCGCTGCGCTCGGACTGGGAGTCGCGGACGGCGCGGGTTGCGGGAGTTTCGTTCATGCTTCCATTGTAATGGCGGAGGTTAAAGTGGAACAGGAGAACTGGCGCCGGGCTGCTTGAAGGTGGGAGCGGACGCAGTGGTCGGGAATGCAGTTTTTGGAAGGCTGATGCTATCACAGCCAACGAGTTGATGTACCGGCATTCGAAAGGCTCAAGGATAGATGCGTTATCTAGGATGATGTGCAACAGCCAGAGCCTTGGCATCGCAGGGCATGATACTCTTAGCCATTCCTTGCAACAGTTTTGACGCAAGTGTCTAACGGTGCGTGTTCAGTCTTTGAGTTTCCCAGCTTGCTTTACAGGAGACCAGCTTGAAGCGTCTTTTTGTTGTTCTCGCGTTCTGTTGCTTCGCCTTCGTTGGCTGCGGCAGCAACGGGTTCCACTTTCCAGTAACGGGCGCACCCATCTCAGGCAAGCTGCTGAGTGGGACGCTTCCCGTTTCAGGAGCGCGCGTCTACCTGATGGCGGTTGCGAAGACGGGATACGGCAAGCCTTCCGTCTCGCTACTGGATGCAGGATCGACCCGCGCTCAGGACGCCCTGGGCGCTTACGTCGTGACAGCGGCGGACGGTAGCTTCACGATCCCCGGGTACTACCGCTGCGGCGCTCAGGCCAGCGTCTATATCTACACCCGTGGCGGAGACTCGGGCATGGGAGAGAACAGCGCGGCGACGGAGCTTGCAGCTATCGGAGCCTGCCCTCAGGCGCAGGCCGATGTGCCTCCGGGGGTCGTCGATGAGGCGACGACCGTTGCCATGTCGTTCGCCCTGGCCGGCTTTGCTAACGATGCGCTGCATGTCGCTTCAAGTGGCTCGCCGCTGGCGCTGACAGGGATGGCAAACGCCTTCGTCAACGCATCGCACCTTGCTCCGACTGCGACCGGCCTTGCCCCGACGTCGCTCCCGTCGGGCAGCGCCACTGTTCCACAGACCACCATCGACACGCTCGCCAACATCCTCTCTGCCTGCATTCACTCAAGCGGCGCGACCTCGTCTCCGTGCCAGTCGCTGCTGGGCGATGCGGGCTCCGCACCTCCGTATCGCGATACGGCATCTGCGATGATTGCTATCGCGCACAGCCCTGCGAGCAATGTGGCTACACTCTTCGCGCAGCAGCCTCCAGCCCCGCCTTTTACGCCGTACCTTACGACCGCCCCGAATGACTTCAGCCTGGGGCTGGTGTTCACGGGTGGCGGCATTAACTACATCAACGGCATGGCTGTGGATGCCATGGGCAATGTCTGGAGCACCAGCAACGGCGGCAGCAAGGCCAACGACAACAACTTCTATGTAACCGAGATATCCAGCGCGGGCACCTTCCTATCCGGACAAAACGGCTATCTCTCCGGGCAACAGGTCCATCCGATAGGTGTCTTCAGCGACCAGGGCCCCATCGCGGTCGATACTCTCGGGAACGTTTGGGTCGGAACTAGGGGTGATAACTACGAGGGCAGTCTTTGGGAACTATCGAACACTGGAACCGTGCTTTTTAAGTCCGGGGGCGTGGCTACCTTCCCAAACGGAACATTTAACGGATTCATTCCGATCGGGCTGGCGATTGACGCCAACAACAATCTTTGGGTCGCAGACCGAGTGGATAACAAGGTTGATGAGTTCTCCAACGCGGGCCAGCTACTCTCCGGGACTACTGGCTTCACGGGTGGCGGAATCAGCGATCCAACCGAACTTGCTATTACCACTTCCGGTAACGTCTGGATCACGAACGATACGGCTTCCCCTGACTCCATCAGCGAACTCTCCAGTTCTGGTGCGCCTCTTACACCATCGATTGGACTCACTGGAGCCGGCTTCTTCGGTGGCGCCGCCGTTGCTGTTGATCACCAAAACAATGTTTGGACGGCTCGTGGGGGATCGGACGCCCAGGTCGCAAAGATCTCTCCAGACGGTGCCATCCTCTCCGGATCAGGTTACGCGACCGCTGCTATGCAAGGGGCGGAGGGGGATGGTGTGACGATTGCGATCGACGGTGACGATAACGCGTGGATTCCAGCCGGTTCGTCAAACGTCATTGAGCTGTCCAACACGGGCGAGATTCTCTCCGGCCCCACTGGATATACCGGGGGATTGGCAACCGGCCTGGGAACTATTGTGATTGATGGGTCAGGAGATGTTTGGGGCTCGAGCGAAATGTTTATCCCCCCAACGAAGCGTGGCGAGCCCGGTGTTACCACCTGGGAAGTTTTGGAGATCATTGGCGTTGCCGCGCCAGTGGTAACGCCGATCGCAGCAGGCGTGAAGCTCAACATGCTTGGTGTCCGGCCATGAGCCTCTCGTCCATAAGGCGACTCAGCGAATCACATCACGAGAACGTGAGCGGACCATCGGTCGATAAGTCAAGATACACGGGCGTACAGTCGCGTTTCGGTCGCCATCGTAGGATGGAGTGATGGATAAGATTGCGATGTTGACGGAGATTTTGCGGCAGAACCCGACGGACGCGTTTGCGCGGTATGGGTTGGCGATGGCGTATGCGGCGGAGGGGAAGATGGACGAGGCGCTGCGGGAGTTTGAGGCGACGACGGAGCATAACCCGGACTATGTGCCGGCGTATCAGATGTCTGCGCAGACGCTGATGAAGGTGGGCCGGAGCGAAGAGGCGAAGGCGCGGCTGCTGGCGGGGATGAATGCATGTGCGCGGACGGGGAATGCGCATGCGGCAAGCGAGATGAGTGCGATGTTGGAGGATTTGGGGTAGGGGTTCGTGGATGTGAGGCCGGGGTTCGTGGTTTCTAGATTGCAGCAGCGAGATGTTGGGCACCCTTGTGCGTCGTTCAAGGATGTGGACGCGGTTTGAGCTCCGTGCATCTGAGAGTACGAAGAGATGAGTACCGATACCTGGAGGATGGGAGAGTCGCACATGGCAGAAGCGAGCAAAGAGCAGACGGCGGCGGAGCATACGTGGCAGGGGACGGAGTTTGCGGGGATGCTGCGGGGCAAGGTGGCGGTGGTGACGGGCGCGGCGAGGGGGATTGGGCGGGCGATTGCCGTGGATATGGCGCGGAATGGGGCGTCGGTGGTGGCTGTGGATCTGGCCGAGCGGGTGTCGAAGATTACGGAGTTTGAACCGGCGACGAAGGCGGACCTGGAGGAGACGGGACGGCTGCTGGGGGAGATTGGGTCGAAGACGGGTGCGGCGTATGCGACAAGAGTTGCGGATATTCGGAAGATTGGCGAGCTGCGTGCCGTGGTGGAGGAGGTGGAGCGTGAGTTTGGCGGGGTGGATATTATGGTGGCGAATGCGGGAATTCAGGCGTTCAAGCCGCTGCTGGAGATGGAGGACGCTGACTGGCACGATATTATCGACTGCAATCTGAGTGGGACGGCGAATACGGTGCGGGCGTTTGCGCCGGCGCTGGTGCGGCGGGGAAGCGGGCGGATGATTCTGATTGCGTCGATGCAGGGGCGGTACGGGATGAAGAACGGATCGGCGTACTCGGCGTCGAAGTGGGGGATTATCGGGCTGATGAAGTCAGCAGCGCAGGAGCTGGGAAAGCACAAGATTACGGTCAATTCGATCGAACCGGGGCTGATTGACACGCCACTGACGCGGAATGACCGGCGCTGGAGCGTGGCGGTGGGAGCGACGATGACGACGCCACCGCCGGAGCATCCGAGCGAGGAGGAGACGGTGAAGGCGCGGCTGCCGAAGGTGCCGCTGGGCGTGCCGTGGCTGACGCCGGAGCAGGTGGCACCGGTGGCTGTATTTCTGGCCAGCGATGCGGCGGCGATGGTGACGGGCGCGTGTTACGACGTGAACGGCGGCGACTCGTCGTATGTGAACGCGTAGCTAAGTTGCTGCACGAGTGAAGCTTAGTAGCCGTTGGCGAGAAGATAGGCGGGGGTGAGCCAGGTGGTTTCGTGGGCGAGGGTGCGCTGGGCGGCGGCGTACTTGGCGAGGGTGTCGGTTTCGATGTTGAGGGGGGTGCCGGGGATGAGGGTGTGCAGGTTGGTGGTGGCGTAGGTGTGGGGGATGATGGCGACCTGGATGCTGGGGCGGGCTTCGTCGGTTAGGTCTAAGTGGGCTACTGTGAGTGAGATACCGTTGATGGTGATGGAACCCTGCGGGATGATCTGAGAGGTGAGTCTGGGGGGAATTTCGACGGTGAGACGCCAGTCGGTGGAGGGCTGGCCGGGGTGGATGGGGGTAAGGGCGGTGAGGGTGCCGGTGGCGTCTACGTGGCCCTGGACGACGTGGCCGCCGAGGGGTGAGCCGGCGGGGGTGGGGAGCTCGAGGTTGACGATGGAGCCGGGGGTGAGGCTGGCGAGGGTGGTGCGGGCGATGGTTTCGGCGGCGAGGTCGGCGGTGAAGTGGGCGGGGCTAAGCGCTTCGCTGTCAGCGGCTTGGGTGGGAAGAGCGGTGAGGCAGACGCCGTTGACGGCGATGCTGTCACCGGTGCGCCAGCGGTCGGCGAGGGAGGGCGCGGCGATGGTGAGGCGCGTGGCTCCGTCGATGGTTGTGAGGGAGGCGACGGTGCCGGTGGTTTCGATGAGGCCGGTGAACATAGGAACAGGATATCGCTGGGCGGTGCGTTTTGAGGGATTTCTCGCGCGCGTTAGAGGTTTTGCGGTGCGGGTTAGAGGTTTTGCGGTGCGGGTTCGTGCGTACCGGGTGGGAGTCAGGCGGTGACGAGGGGGCGGCTGTAGCGTTTCTGGACGTAGTCGTCGAGGATGACCTGGAACTCTTCGACGATGTGATCGCCTTTGAGGGTCATGGCGAGCTTGCCGTCGATGTAGACGGGGGCTTTGGGTTCCTCGAAGGTGCCGGGGAGAGAGATGCCGATGTTGGCGTGTTTGGACTCGCCGGGGCCGTTGACGATGCAGCCCATGACGGCGAGCTTGAGCTCTTCGACGCCGGGGTACTGCTTCTTCCACTCGGGCATGGATTCGACGAGGTAGTTCTGGATGCGCTCGGCGAGCTCCTGAAAGTAGGTGCTGGTGGTGCGGCCGCAGCCGGGGCAACTTGTGACCTGGGGCATGAAGCTGCGGATGGAGAGCGATTGCAGGATCTGCTGGCCGCAGCGGACCTCTTCGGAGCGGTCGCCGCCGGGGGTGGGGGTGAGGGAGACGCGGATGGTGTCGCCGATGCCTGCGAGGAGCAGTGGAGCGAGACCGGCGGTGGAGGCGACGACGCCTTTCATGCCCATGCCGGCTTCGGTGAGGCCGAGGTGGAGGGTGTAGTCGCAGCGGCGGGCGAGCTCGGTGTAGACGTCGACGAGGTCGCGGACGCCGGAAACTTTGGCCGAGAGGATGATCTGATCGCGGCGGAGGCCGTAGCGCTCGGCGGCGGCAGCGTTGTCGAGTGCGGAGACGACCATCGCTTCCATCATGACGTCGCGTGCGTCGAGGGGGTCGGCGAGGCGGGAGTTCTCGTCCATCATTTTGGTGAGCAGGGCCTGGTCGAGCGAGCCCCAGTTGACGCCGATGCGAACCGGCTTCTGGTGCTTGACCGCCACCTCGATCATGGTGCGGAAGTTGTCATCATCTTTTCGGCCTATAGAACAGTTGCCGGGGTTGATTCTGTACTTGGCGAGGGCGCTGGCGCAGTCTGGGTACTTCGCGAGGAGTTGGTGGCCGTTGTAGTGGAAGTCGCCGATGATGGGCGTGTTCCAGCCCTTGGCGCGGATGCCCTCAACGATATAGGGGACGGCTTTCGCGGCGTCATCATTGTTGACGGTGATGCGGACGAGTTCGGAGCCTGCGCGCGCGAGGGCGGCGATCTGCTGGACGGTGGAGTCGATGTCCGCCGTGTCGGTGTTGGTCATCGACTGGACGACGACGGGGGCGTCGGATCCGACGCGGATGTTGCCGATGGTGACCGGGACGGTTTTTCTGCGATGAATAGCTGGCATACAGCTTGATTTTACCAGCTTGGTGCGATTAGACGTCGCCGTCTTCGCGTTCGAGGAGGTCGCGGGTTTCGGCGAGGGTGAGGAGGACGCCATCGACTTCGAACTCGTACTCGCCGGCGTTGTCTGGGACAGGGACGATGTGGCCGACGGTGTGGCCGTGGGCGCGAAGGGTGTCAACGATCAATCCGGTGTCGATTTCGTGTTTCATGAAGACCTCCAGAGGGTGAGATGCGGAAGGGTGGCGGGACGGGTTGGATGTGAGGGTGTGGTGGCGGGAGCTTTGGTGGGATGTGGGTTCAGTCCGAAGCTTGGCCCTCAGGTGCTGAAGCCCCCTGATGTTTGTGGGCGTTATGGACGGGCTGAAGCCCGTCCCCTTCAAGGGGATGGCTTAAGCACAGAACCATCATCGCCAGATCACGCGCCGATTCGTGATATTCAGCAGTTGTTTGCGAAGGCGCCTGCGAGATAGCGGGTGTGGGTCGACTCCTTCTGGACGACGGGCGATTGGGAGGACTAATCGCCCGTATTTTTCGAGGCAAAGCGGAAGGGGTTGAAGTTGGTGTGGGTGTCGAAGGTGTCGATGTGCTCGGAGCGCTTGAGGAAGTTGATGACGAGGTAGGTGATGGGGGTGGCGAGGACCTCGTAGGCGACTTTGAGGAGGTAGCCCTGCCAGATGATCTGGAAGAGCTTGTGGGGGGAGAAGGTGCCGATGAAGGTGATGAGGATGACGAGGGTGGTGTCGACGGCCTGGCCGACGACGGTGGAGCCGACGGTGCGGGTCCATAGCCAGCGACCGCGGGTGAGGAGTTTGAGCTTGGCCATGGTGTAGGAGTTGGCGAATTCGCCAGCCCAAAAGGCGGTGAGGCTGGCGACGAGGATGCGTGGGAGGATGCCGAAGACGGTGACGAAGGCCTGCTGGTTGTGGAACTCGGTGTCGGAGGGAAGGGCGATGACGATGGCGGAGACGGCGTAGAGGAGGGCGGTGCCGAAGAAGCCGAGCCAGATGGCGCGGCGGGAGGCGGCGTAGCCGTAGATTTCGGTGAAGATGTCGCCGAAGATGTAGGTGAGAGGGAAGAGAAGCATGGCGCCGGAGGTGGAGATGGGGCCAATGCGAACGATTTTTTGTGCGACGAGGTTGGAGACGAGCAGCATGACGACAAAGGCCGTGGTGAGGGCGTCAAGGTAACGGTAGCGTCGCATGAGATGAGGGTAACGCAAGGTGGGGTAACGGGATCAACAGGATAGCGAGATGTGCACAGGACTTTCGCTTTATGTTTGCCTGCAAAAGAGTTTTGGTGCTACTATCGGTTGTTAGTTCAACCCTAAAATTACCCACCGAGGAGACACACCATCGTGGCCGATGACCGCAGCAAAGCCATAGAAACGGCACTTTCGCAGCTCGATAAGCAGTTTGGCAAGGGGTCTGTGATGCGGCTCGGAGCGAAAGAGGCTGTTGGCCCGATCGCTGTGATCTCTACGGGGTCGATTTCGTTTGACGCGGCGCTGGGTGTGGGAGGCGTGCCGCGCGGCCGAGTGATTGAGATCTTTGGGCCGGAGAGCTCGGGTAAGACGACGATTACGCTGCAGATCATCGCGGAGGCGCAGAAGAGTGGCGGGCTGGCGGCGTTTGTGGATGCGGAGCATGCGCTGGACCCGACGTATGCGCGGAAGCTGGGCGTGGATACGGATAATTTGCTGGTGAGCCAGCCGGATTATGGGGAGCAGGCTCTGGAGATTGTGGAGGCGCTGGTGCGTTCTGGCGCGATCGATGTGCTGGTGGTGGACTCGGTGGCGGCACTGGTGCCGAAGGCCGAGCTGGATGGCGAGATGGGCGACTCGCACATGGGGCTGCAGGCGAGGTTGATGTCGCAGGCGCTGCGGAAGCTGACAGGAACGGTGTCGAAGTCGCGGACGTGCCTGATCTTCATCAACCAGATACGCGAGAAGATCGGCGTGATGTTTGGGAATCCGGAGACGACGACGGGCGGAAAGGCGCTGAAGTTTTACTCGTCGATGCGAATTGATATTCGCAGGATCGGTGCGGTGAAAGAGGGCGACGTTGTTGTCGGATCACGCACCAAGATCAAGGTCGTGAAGAACAAGGTTGCGGCGCCGTTCCGGGATGCGGAGTTCGACATTCTGTATGGCGAGGGGATCTCGCGTGAGGGCGATACGCTGGATCTGGCGGTGGCGAACAACATTGTAGACAAGTCCGGCGCGTGGTACAGCTACCAGGGCGAGCGGATTGGGCAGGGACGTGAGAATGTGCGCGGGTTCCTGAAGGAGAACAAGGAGATCTTTGGCCGGATTGACAGCGAGCTTCGGAAGAAGCTGGGGATCAAGGCGCTGACGGAGGCGGACCTGCCGTCGGTTCCGGAGAATGGCGCGGAGCAGGCTGTGGCTGCGGTGAAGACGAAGCGCGGATAGGGTTTGGCTGCGGTGCACTTTGATGGAGTGCACCGCAGTCTGCATCCGGCAGAGGTTGTTGCCGGGTTAGAGTTTGTAGGCGCGGCGGACCAAGGTGTTGGTGAGCTGCTGCGCGAGGTCGAAGGCTTCGTCTTGGTCGATGCGGTGCTCGGCGACGAGGCGTGCGAGGAAGGCGCAGTCGATGCGACGTGCGACGTCGTGGCGCGCGGGGATGGAGAGGAAGGCGCGTGTGTCGTCGTTGAAGCCGACGGTGTTGTAGAAGCCTGCGGTTTCGGTGGCGAGTTCGCGGAAGCGCATCATGCCTTCGGGGCTATCGAGGAACCACCAGGGCGGTCCGAGGCGCAGGCAGGGGTAGTGGCCGGCGAGGGGCGCGAGTTCGCGGGTGTAGGTGGATTCGTCGAGCGTGAAGAGGATGATGGTGAGGCCGGCTTCGTTGCCGAAGAGGTCGAGCAGCGGGCGAAGACCTTCGACGTAGTTTGTTTGCGAGGGGATGTCGGCACCCATATCCCGGCCGAATTTTCGGAAGAGTTCGAGGTTGTGATTGCGGACGCTGCCGGGGTGGATCTGCATGACGAGGCCGTCTTCGAGGCTCATGCGCGCCATCTCGGTGAGCATCTGGGCGCGGAAGAGCTCGTGCTCGTCCGCGGTGCTTTTGCCCGAGAGGATCTTGGTGAAGAGCGCAGCGGAAGCGGCTGTACTTAGGTTGGCGGTGTTTGCGGTGGGATGTCCGTGATCGGTTGCGGTGCAGCCCATGGAGCGGAAGCGGTTGCGCGCATGACGAAGAGCAGCGAGGTAGCCCTTCCATGTGGAGGTGTCTTCGCCGGTCTGTTGGCCGAGGGCGTGGATGTTGCTGGCGAAGCCGGCGAAGTCGGGATCGACGACGGAGTCTGGGCGGAAGGTTGGGAGGACGCGGCCGTTCCAGCCGGAGTCGCGAATGGCCTGATGGTCGGCGAGTGAGTCAAGCGGGGAGTCGGTGGTGGCGAGGACTTGGATGTTGAAGCGATTGAAGAGGGCGCGGGGCAGGAACTCGGGTGTTTGGAGCTTTGCGGAGATGGTGTCGAAGTAGAGGTCGGCGGTCTGGCTGGAGAGGCGTTGATCGAGGCCGAAGAGCTCCTGAAAGGCGTAGTCGAGCCAGAGGCGGGTGGGCGTGCCGCGGAAGAGGTAGTAGAGGTCGGCGAAGATGCGCCAGACTTTGCGCGGGTCGGCGATGGTGTCGACGCCGATTTCGAGGTCTTCGAGGCGAACGCCCTGGCTGTAGAGCATGCGGTGGACGTAGTGGTCGGGCTGAATGAAGAGCTTTGCAGGATCGGGGAAGGGCTGATTCGCTGCGAACCAGATGGCTTGAGTGTGGCCGTGCGGACTGATGATGGGAAGGTCGCGGATGCTGGCGTAGAGTTTTTTGGCAACGTTGCGAATGGCGGATTCTGCGGGAAAAAGGCGATCGTCGTTGAGCAGAGGCATAATAGGTACCGAGAGAATTACACGTCGATCAAGCGCAGTTGTCAATGGAGACGCGCGGTGGATCTGTGATTCGTGCGGCGCAGGATGGGTGGCAGAGTGGGTTATTGCGCGAGAATGGAAGCATGGCTGTGACGCGTGAAGACCGCGGATGGGTGGAAGAGCGCGCGAAGGCGCTGGGGTTCGATCTTGCTGGGGTGGCGCGGGTTTTCGAGGAGCAAAGCGCGGAGGAAGAGGGGAGGCGGTTTGCGGCGTGGGTGGACGCGGGCTACGCGGGCGAGATGGAGTACCTGAAGCGAGCCGATGATGAAGGTGACTATGTGCGCGGTGATGTGCGGCGAGCGTTTCCGTGGGCGCGCTCGGTGGTGGTGTGCGCGGTGAATTACAACACGGATGCACCGCGTTCGGTGGATGCTGCGGAGGCGGGAGCTGGATGGATTGCGCGGTATGCGTGGAGCGGGACGCGCGATGGCCGTGCGAGCGACTACCACGCTGTGTTGCTGCCGCAGCTGAAGATGCTGGAGGCGGAGTTGAAGGAGCGGTTTGGCGGTGATATTGAGACGCGCTGCTATGTGGATACGGGGCCGATTGTGGAGCGTGGCTATGCGGCGCGCGCGGGCGTGGGATGGGTGGGGAAGAATACGTGCATCTTGAATCAAAAGCAGGGATCGTGGCTGCTGCTGGGCGTGATCGTGACATCGTTGGAGATTGACGAAGGCGGATGGAGCGTTGCGGCGGTGGACCGGTGCGGGAGTTGTACACGGTGCATCGACGCGTGCCCGACGGAGGCGTTGGTGGGGCCGCGGATGATGGATGCGTCGCGGTGCATTGCGTACCTGACGATTGAGAAGAAGGGAAGCATTGCGGAAGAGCTGCGCGGGCTGATGGGGCGGCAGGTGTTTGGGTGCGATATCTGCCAGGATGTGTGCCCGTGGAACAGGAAGGCAGCGTTGCCGGAGACGAGCCTGCTGCCGGCGAGGAGGGAGTTGGTGAATCCGGCGCTGGAGTGGCTGGCGGAGATGGATGGAGCGGCGTTCCATCGCGTCTTTCGGGGATCTGCGGTGGAGCGAACGCGGCGGAAGAGGATGCTGCGGAATGTCGCGATTGCGATGGGAAATAGCGGGGAGCGGAGGTTTCTGGCGCAGTTGGATGTGTGGACGACGGGCGAAGACGCGGTGCTTGCGGAGGCGGCGGGATGGGCGGCGGAACGGCTGCGAAGCGGACCGGAGATTTCATAGAGATTTGTGTGAGTCTGCGCGGACGTGGACGTAGACTGGAGTATGCCCATCCAGAGATACAGTGTTGTGCCCGAAGGGGTGCGCGATGATGCAGCACTAACGACGCCCGCAAAGGAGCCAGCCGATGGGACGGATGCCGCCGGAGATGGCGCGGGCACGGTAAAGGTTCCCGCGGGTGAGGAGAAGATTTGTGCGGGGCTGGAGGCGGCGGACGCGGAGCCCGTGGATCAAGGCGGAAGCTGGCAACAGATTGTGGCGTTTGCGGGCTATATGACGAAGACGGAGGTTCACACGTATGCGTTCAGCGTGGCAGCGCAGGTGATTCTGTCGCTGTTTCCGTTCATTGTGCTGCTGTTGACGATTGCGGAGCGGATCTTCCATTCGCCGCGGCTGGTGGGTGTTGTGAGCCAGATGGTATCGAATTTTCTGCCGAGCAACCAGGATTTTGTGTTGCGCAATATGCGGCTGCTGGCGTTTGCGCATACGAAGACACGGATTTTTTCGGTGGTGATGCTGCTGATTACGACGACGGGTGTGTTTCTGCCGCTGGAAGTGGCGCTGAACAGCGTGTGGGGCGTGCGGAAGAACCGAAGCTATGTGAGGAATCAGGTGGTGTCGCTGGGGCTGGCAGCGGGGGTTTGTGTGCTGGCGATGATGTCGATTGGGTTGAGTGCATCGCAGGCGGCGGTGATGCGGCTGATGTTCTTTGGGCACACACAAAACATCGTTTTTACGGTGGTTGGGGACAGCTTTTTGAAGATATGTGGGGCGCTGGCGAGCGTTGGGATTTTTTTCCTGATCTATTGGGGGTTGCCGAATCGGAAGGTGCCAGTGCGTGCGGTGCTGCCGACGGCGATTGTTGTCGGCTTACTGTGGGAGGTGGCGAAGTACGCGTATATTCTGGCGCTGCCGTATATGGATTTCAGAGCGATCTATGGGCCGTTTGAGGTGTCGGTGGGGCTGATTGTGTGGGGATTTATCAGCGGGCTGCTGCTGCTGGCGGGAGCGTATGTGTCGGCGACGCGGCATGGGTTGAGGGAGGCGCGAAAGGGTGATGTGGCGCGCGCGGCTGAGGGGAAGGGCTGAGCATCCAACGCGGTTTCCGTTTGGAAGTCACAAGCGCTAGAGAAATGCGAGTGCGGAGGATGGGAAGCCAGAGAGGCGCTGAACGGGGTGAGTTGTTTTAGAGTTTGGCGCGGAAGGATTTGATGACCATGGCGTTGGCATGGCCGCCGGAGGGGAGGAGGGTGAAGAGGGTGGGGCCGTCTTTGCTTTGCATGCGGATGACGGCGACGTCGGCGGAGCCTGCGTCGGCGACGAGGAGGAGGTGCTCGTCGGCGGAGAAGGCGAGGGCGATGGGGTGGGAGCCGGTGTGGACGCTGGCTTCGACGTGGCCGTCGTCGATGCTGTACATGGTGGCGGAGTCGGCGCCGTAGTCGGTGACCCAGAGGCTGGAGTCGTCGGCGCTGATGGTGGCGTTGGAGGGCTGCGCGCCGATCATGTAGGTGCCGAGGACTTCGTTGGTCCAGGTGGAGATTTCGGAGATGCTGTCGGAGCCGAAGTTGGTGGAGAAGACTTCGCCGCCGTCGGGTTTGACGGCGAGGTGGGTGGGGGTTTTGCCTACGTCCAGAGTACAAAGCAGTTGATCGTGTTGCAGGGAGGCGTCTTGTCTGCCGCGCCAGGAGTCGGGGGAAGCGGCGAGCCAGACGACCATGATCTGGTGGGAGCCGGAGCAGGCGACGAAGGCTTTGGAGCCGGATTGGGGCTCGCCGGCAGAGTTGGCGACGACGGCGACGTCGGTTGCGCCGATGCAGCCGGGGAAGGCTTCGCGGAACTGGAGCGGGTGATCTTTGGAGTCGGTGATGGAGTAGACGGAGAGGCTGCCGGCGGCGCGGTTGGAGACGACGAGGGTGCGGTTGTCGGGGGCGACGCGGGCGGTGGCGGGGCCTTCGCCGGTGGCTGCGACGGCGACCTGGCGGCGTTGCTGGAGGTCGATGACGCTGACGGTGTTGGAGGCTGCGTTGGCGACGTAGGCGCGCTTGCCGTCGGGTGCGACGCCGATGGAGTCGGGGCTGCGCTGGACGCCGATGGTGCGGGCGACGCGGTTGGTGGTGGTGTCGATGACGGAGACGGAGTTGCTGCCGGTGTTGACGGCGTAGACCTCGTTGTGGAGAGGGTTGACGGCCATGTCGGTGGGCTGGCGGCCGACGGGGATGACGCGGTCTTTGCGGAGGTAGACGAGATCGAGTGCGGTGACGGTGCCGGAGTCGCCGTTGGAGACGTAGGCGAACTCGTGGTAGTTGGCGGGGTAGGTGGGGAAGCGGTTGCGTCCGCAGCCGATGAGCGCGATGGAGAGCAGAAGTGCGGCGGTGGGTTTGGCGGCGGCAGAGCGCCGTCGGTCAGGGCTCATGGCTGGCTCTGGGATTTGCCGGAGGCGCGCCATTGGATGAAGAGCCAGGTGGCGTAGCCGAACTGGAAGAGCCAGACGACGCAGTAGGCGTAGACGAGGTGGCGCTGGGAGAGGGTGTGGAAGGGGATCATCGCGCCTCCTGGAGGATGGGCTGGGGTTCATCGGTGAGGAAGCCGAGGGCGATGGCGTTAGCGCGGCGCTGGCGGCGGCGCTCGATGGCGTAGCGGAGGCCGAGGATGAAGGCTCCCCACATGGCCCAGGCGGCGAAGTTCCAGAGGAGGGCAGGAACCATGCTGGGATCGATGCCGGAGTCTGGGCCGCCGCCGAAGACGGCTGCGGGATGCTGGGTGCGCCACCAGCGGATGGACATGAAGCAGATGGGGACGTCGATGGCGGCGAAGATGGCGAGGACAGCAGCGACGACGGCAGACTGGCCGGTGGCGGAGTAACGGCGGACGAGGAGATAACTGACGTAGAGGAGCCAGAGAAGGAGATAGGTGGTGAGGCGTGCGTCCCAGGCCCACCAGATGCCCCACGCGGCGCGGCCCCAGAGCATGCCTGTAGCGAGGCCGATGCTGGCGTAGAGTACGGTGACTTCGGCGGAGGCGAGAGCGAAGGCATCGGAGGCGGCTGCGCGCTCGACGTTGCGGTTGCGCCAGAAGAGATAGAGCAGGGAGGCGATGCAGTTGAGATAGGGGAAGACGAAGCTGAGAATGGTGTGGGGGAGGTGGTAGAAGAAGACGCGGTAGAGATTGCCCATGGTGGCTTCTTTGGGCGCAGTCATGGCCTGGTAGAAGCCGAAGGCGATGAGGATCAGGGTCAAGGCGAACCAGATGAGCGCCCACGCTGGCATCGATCTGGACGATTTGCGAATGTTTGTCACAACGGTCATTTTAGCGCGTTGGCGGCACGTGCATGGTGGTTGGGCGCGCTAATCGGCGGCGAGGATGGTTGGAAACAGCAGGACGCAGGCGGTTGTGAAGACAATGACGTAGGCGATGAGGACTTTGATCCAGAGGATGGGTTCGAACTGGCCGGTGAGGACGGCGGTGGTGGCCTGGATCATGGCGAGCAGGGCGGGCATGGAGATGGGCAGAAGGACGAGCGGGAGGAGGGTTTCGCGGTTGCGGGTGCGGAGGCTGAGGGCGGCGAAGAAGGTGCCGTTGATGACCAGAGCCCATGTGCCCAGAGGAAGGATGATGAGCAGCTTCCAGGTTTCGCCGAGGGGGTGGAGGTTGTAGAAGACGGTGAAGACGGGGGCGAGGACGATCTCGACGCCGGTGACGAAGATGAAGTTTGCGAGCGCTTTGCCGATGAAGAGGGCAGAGGCGGGCGATGGAGCGAGGCGATGGGCGTCGAGGACGCTGTTGTTGGTTTCGCGGGCCCAGGATTGGTTGAGGGCGGTCATGGCGGCGAAGAGGAGTGCGACCCAGAGCAGACCGCCGCTGATCTGGCGCGTCATGGTGGGGTAGGCGCCGGGGTCGAAGGCCATGGCGAGGACGACGACGACGAGGAGAGCGAAGAAGAGCATTCCGTTGATGGAGTCTTTGGTGCGCCATTCGAGACGGAGGTCTTTGCGCAGATGGGTGAGGACGTGCTGCGCGTAGATCATGGGTGGGCGGCTCCGGCGGATTTGGTGAGATCGGCGAGTGTGGCGGAGGTGGCGCGGAGGTAGTCGGATGGAGCGAGGAGGAGCTGGAGGCCGCGTTGGCCGGCGGAGATGGAGATGAGGTCGAAGATCTCGATGGTCTCGTCGGCGAAGGCGGGGAAGGGCTTTTTGGCGGCGAGGACGGTGACGCCGCCGCGGATGTAGCCGGTGAGGGGCTCGACGTCTTTGAGGGCGGCGAGTTCGACTTTGCGCGTGGCGGCGGTGGCGGCGAGTTTTTTGAGGTCGAGTTCGGCGTCGCCGGGGATGACGGCGAAGATGTGGGTGTTGTCGGATGATTTGGTGACGAGGGTTTTGAAGACCTGCTCGGGCGGAAGGCCGATCTTGCGGGCGACGGAGATGGCGGTGAGGTCGTCTGGGTCGACGTCGTAGGCGCGGAGCTCGTAGTGGATACCGAGGGCGTCGAGGTAGCGGGCGGCGTTGGTTTTGGCGGGGGGCCTGGCGTGGCTCATTGCGGTGGGTTCTCCGTGAGCGAGAGGAGACGGCCTTCGCGGAGGGTGAGGGTGGAGTGCGCGAGGGAACTCGCGAGCTGGGCTTGATGGGTGGTTAGCAGAAGGGTGCGCGGGATGCCGTTTTGCCCGGGTTGCGCGATGTAGGCGTGAAGGCGTTGGATCATGCTTTGGGCGGAGGCTACGTCGAGGTTGGAGAAGGGTTCGTCGAGGAGAAGGAGGTCGGGATCGGAGAGGAGGACGCGCGCGAGGGAGGCGCGCTGACGCATGCCCTGGGAGTAGTCTCCGACGCGGCGGGAGCTGAGGTTGTTGATGGCGGGATCGAGGCCGACCTGGCGCATGGCGTCAGCGGCGAGGTGTTCGAGGAGGGTGCGATGGAGGGTTTGGGTGGTGAGGCTGGCGAAGTAGGTGAGGTTTTCGAGGCCGGTGAGCTCGTCGTAGAGCATGGTGGAGTGGCTCATGTAGGCGATGCGACCGCGCTGGTTCTGGGGCGTGTCGCCGAAGACGGTGATGTGGCCGTAGCTGGGGGAGGCGAGGCCGGCGATGAGCTTGAGGAGGGTGGATTTGCCTGCGCCGTTTTCGCCGAGCATGACGACGCTGGAGCCGGGCTGGAGGGCCAGCGAGAGGTCGCGGAGGGCGACGAAGCTGCCGTAGAGGCGCGAGACACGGTGGAGTTGTACGGCAGGGAGGTGCGGGGCGACGGAAGCGGAGTCGAGTTCGGCGCGGCTATCGTTGGCGATGGGCATGTCCTTTTGTGAGTATAGAGCCGGCTGAGACAGGGGCTGAAGGCGGCTGCGGACAGATGGTGTTGCAATGCGCCGAGTTCGGTGGTATATCTTACGTATTCCTCTCGCTACGGCGGGTCGGATTTCATGCAGAGTGGTTGAGGGACGAGCCCTGTGACGCCACGACAACCGGACAG
>JABBOG010000053.1 GCA_019351975.1 Acidobacteriota bacterium | reverse complement strand
TGTCTACCCGGAGTTGGATGCCGTCTTCCCGGCAAAGTATCCCAAGCGCGGTCCAATTCTGAAAAACAAGCTGTTTATTTTTGGTAATTATCAGGGCACTCGGAATTCAACAGCTTCGACGGAGTTGCAGTCGTATCTTCCAACTCAAGCGATGCTCAACGGAGATTTCTCAGGCTACTCGCCAAATGGCCAGGAGACACTCTGCACCTCGGGATCTTCTGCATCCTGCCCGATTGGCGTCGTTAACGGGAGGCCGAATCAGTTACTCCCCGGCTATAGTTTGAATCCCATTGCTGTCTCGGTTGACAAAGCAGCGTTTCCGTTGGGACAGGGAACTACCGGTTTGACCTATTACACCTCACCAGCGTTTATCAATAGCCTTGATGAGGGTACGGGCAGATTGGACTACGATGTCACGCCTACGCAGAGATTATTTTTACGTAGCTTCATCACAAGCTTTGTGCAGCCATCGGGCGATGTTCCCGGAAACATCCTCGCTATGAACAACAATTACAACTATGACGTCTCAATTCAGGAACGCTATTACAACGAAACACTTGGCTATACGTGGACTATTACCCCATCAACCGTAAATGTACTCTCCGCCTTCTGGACAGAGATGAACGCTAAGAATGGGGCTCCCGCAGATACGAGTAATGGGCAACCATTTTGCTGGTCAAAGTACATCAACGTAACCGAGCTGCCGGGACAATGCTATGTGGAGGGCTTCTCCGTCAGCGGGCAAGGCTTTAATGTCGGCTATTATGAACCCTCAACAGAAGCCAGAACTACTTACGGTTTCTATGATGACCTTACGAAGACACTTGGTAATCACACACTTTCGTTTGGTGCAGATGTGCAGCATCAATATGCGAGGGAACAGACCCAATATCCGACAGAACCTGCGCTCAATTTTAGCGGTCAGTACACCGGCCAAGGGCTCGCA
Organism: Acidobacteriota bacterium; assembly: GCA_019351975.1. Lineage (GTDB taxonomy): Bacteria > Acidobacteriota > Terriglobia > Terriglobales > Acidobacteriaceae > Granulicella. The sequence goes on along the minus strand of JABBOG010000053.1, from coordinate 22,019 downwards.
GACTTCCTCCTCGGTGATCTTACGTCTATGTTCCAGGGAGCTGGGGAAGTTGCAGATGTGGCCGGTTGGCAGCCCGGCTTTTTTGTTCAAGACGAATATAGGGTCCGTCCGAATCTAACGCTCACAGCGGGGCTTCGCTGGGACCCAAATCTGCCACCCCAAATTGCAAACGGACGTGCGGCAACATTTGTACCGGGAGAGCAGAGCACCGTATATCCGAATGCTCCGACAGGCCTTGTTTTTCCTGGCGATGCTGGCGTAGGAGCAGGCTTGATGCGGACCACGTATGGCTACTGGGAGCCGCGAGTAGGCTTTGCATGGCAGCCGCGAGAACTGCCTAATACCGCGGTACATGGTGGTTTTGGGATGTTCACTTCGCCCATGATTTACTCCGATTACAATCACACGGCAGATAACGCACCGTTCGCGCCGACATTCGATTTACAGGGAACGAACACGACGCCACTCGATTTTGCGGATCCATGGTCTGGCGTTGCGGGCACGGGTGGGAAGAGCCCATTTCCTCCATTTGCATCCGCATCCTATCGGCCTGCTTCGAGTGCTACCTTCGCGCCTGGAATTAGCGTTCCGGCCACGATCGATCCTGGTTTCAAGCTCGGTATGACCCAAAGCTGGAACCTGACGGTAGAGCAGCAGCTGAGTCAAAACATGGTTTTCCGTATCGCTTATGTGGGTAGCGAAAGTTATCATGCGCCATTTATTCTCGATCGCAACCCGGGGATTTTTGCGAACGCGGGTGGCCGCGCGCTCTACCCGGCCTTTGGCGAGATCCTGGACATGCTCAGTTATGGTACGGCCAACTACCATGCGTTGCAGATAAGTTTGGATCGCCGTCTTAGCCATAATCTGCAGTTTCAAGGTAACTTCACCTGGGCTAAGACAATCGATCTGGCTTCTTCAGCGAATGTCAGCTTTGGTACAAACCAATTGGGCGATCCGTTCGATCTTGCGTGGAGTCACGGTATCTCCAGCGAAAACATTCCTCTACGCTGGGTGGATAACATCACGTATACCACTCCATCGTTGCACGGTCACAACGCGATCATCCGCGGACTTCTTGGTAGTTGGGAGATCAGTGCGATCACCACAGCGCAATCCGGATATCCATTTTCCGTTACTGGAGGATTTGGCAACAATCAATCGCAGGCTCAGCAATACGAAGACCGTGCAGATGTTGTGTCTGGGCAGCCCCTGCGCGTCCGCTCGGGAGGGAAGACGCAGTGGTTAGCAAATTACTTCAATATCAATGCGTTCCGCGAAAATGCTCCTGGAACCTTTGGTACCAGCGGCAAAAACATCATGCAAGGGCCACCGTTGGATTACACAGATGCGGGACTATTCAAGAACTGGCCGTTTCGCGAACGATACAACGTGCAGCTCCGCTGGGAGATGTTCAACGCACTCAACCAACCTAGTTTTGCAGCGCCAAATGCACAGAACCAGATCTCTATCACGGGCGTAAATCAGGGGGGCACAGAGGGACAAATTACTTCCACTGGAGCGGAACCTTCTCGTATTGGCCAGATGGCGGTCAAAGTACTCTTCTAGAAGGCATGCCGAAGACGCAGGGTCGGGTGAAGCAATGCAACGCCCGGATCGGCTTGCAACAAAGAGTGCTCGCGTGTAGCGAAACAACAGCCGGTGGATCGAGGGAGCTATGCGGAAGATATGGAGACGTGCAGCATTTTCAGCAATATTCGTGACCTGCGCTGCTCGCACTCCGCTGTTATCGGCGCAGGAGAATCTCGTCTCCATTGATGCGACAGCACCGGTTTTGCCGCCGCAGCCAGTGGCGGCAAAACTGGGCTCCTCACGGAATCCAAGCGGGCAGGTGATTGGTGTTAATTCGCAATACTTGACGTTGGATGGGAAGCCCTGGATTCCGGTAATGGGTGAGTTTCACTACTCGCGATATCCAGACGCTGAGTGGGAAGAAGAGATATTGAAGATGAAGGCGGCCGGAGTGCAGGTGGTCGCTACGTATGTTATTTGGAACCATCATGAACAGATAGAAGGTGTCTGGGACTGGAATGGTCAGCGTGATTTACGGAAGTTCGTTCAGATCTGCGGCAGACATGGGATGTACGTCTATCCACGGATCGGTCCCTGGTCGCATGCTGAGGTGCGACATGGCGGATTTCCAGATTGGGTGCTGAAGAACAGTCCTGTACGCGAAAATAATCCGATCTATCTGAGGGAAGTGCAAGAGTTCTACAAGCAAATTTCAGCGCAGCTTAGGGGCGAGTTGTGGAAGGATGGCGGTCCCGTGATCGGCATTCAACTGGAAAATGAGTATCGCGAGGCGCGTGCTGGATCTGGGAGAGGATCTGAGCATATTAGGAAGTTGAAGGAGATGGCCGTGGCCGATGGCCTCGACGTGCCACTGTATACCGTTACGGGTTGGGACGGTGCGGCAGTGCCGCTTGAATCGGTGTTGCCTGTGTTCGGCGGATATCCGGACGCACCCTGGGATGGTTCATCGAAGTCACTGTATGGAAATGAGATCTATGAATTTCGCTTCGACAATCGCGTTGCCGGTAGCATGGGTGCCGTGGGTGGGCACGGGCAAAACTCATCAGCAAGTTACAAAGGAACGCCGTTTTTGACAGCGGAGGTTGGGGACGGAGCCGAAGACACATACTTTCGCAGACCTGTCCTGAGCGCGGATGATATCGCTGCAATACCTACCGTTATGCTCGGCAGCGGCGTAAATCTTCTCGGGTACTATATGTTTCACGGCGGGCGCAACCCGGATTCTGAAGCCGCTGCGCCGCCGACAACGCTCGAAGAGACACAGCGAGCGGGAGACGCGACAGATGTTCCGGAGAAGTCGTATGACTTTCAGGCTCCAATTGGAGAGTTTGGGCAGGAGCGTGAGTCGCTGCTGAAGTTGAAACTTGTGCACTATTTTTTGGAGGATTTTGGTGCTGAGTTAGCTCCGATGGCTGTACGTCGGCCAACCAAGGTGCCGGACAGTCCAAAAGATACGAGCCTTGCGAGAGTATCGGCCCGAACAGATGGGGAGCAAGGCTTCATCTTTATCAGTAACTATGTGCGCGGTTTGGCGATGCCAGATCGCAAGGGATTCCAGGTCTCGCTGACGCTACCGGATGGGGTCGTGAAAGTGCCGGAGGAGCCTATCGATCTTCCAGCGGGAGACTACGGCATTTGGCCGGTGAATCTGCCGCTGCGTGGTGCCGATGGAGCGGTGAAGGCAACACTGCGGTCCAGCACAGCGCAGTTGTTCAAGAACGTGGTAGCAGGGAATCGGACGTATTACTTCTTTTATGAATTGCCAAACATTGCTGCCACATTCGTGTTCGGCAAAGGCGCAGCCGTCGAGGGACTGAGCGGAGCGGTGCAGACCATAGAGACGCCGCGGGTCTTGGAACTGCGAGCGAGTGGCGAAGGCGCGGTTGAGATTCGGTTAGCGGGGGGGATCAGCCTTGTAGCGCTTTCAGAGAGCGAGGCCGAGCAAATTTGGCGAGGCGATGATGCCCACATGTTGCTGCGTACAAAAGCCGAAGCCTTCTCCGACGGAGAGCGTTGGACACTGCGATCAGATCATCCAGTCATGCAGTTTGGGCTATTTGGCACTGTGAGTGCGAAGGCAAAAGAGAACTTTGAACGCGAGGGAGAATCCGGTCTGTTCGAGAATTTCCAGGTGTCGGTGCCGAAGGTTGTGCTGAAGGTGACGGTCGATCAACTTGCAGCAGCTAAGCCCTTACATGCACCAGGAAAGAGTGAATGGGAGATGGGGCCGTCGATGGCCTGGAGGCCGAAGGCGCTGCCGATGAAACCATCGACGGCGGCATTGGCAGGCGCTGCGGAATGGGAGATCCATCTGCCGCGCGTTGCGGAGAAGAACATCTCCGATGCGTGGCTCAGCATCCCGTATCAAGGCGATGAGGCGCGGCTTTCGGCGGGTGGGCGGCTGATCGATGATACCTTCTGGAATGGGCTACCGTGGGTCGTGGGAATCCGTGAGTCTATTCCGCAGTGGCGGGAGGAAGGTACAACGCTACAATTGCAAATATTACCGCTGCCAAAGGACTATCCGATGTATTTGGAAGAGGGCGCAGCGTTGCATTTCGATGCTGCCGGTGTGGCGGAGGCGCTGGGTAAGGTGCGTCTCATTCCGCAATATCAGCTGCTTGTGAACGTGACGCCCCAAAATCAAACTCGATGACTCCAACGCCTCGTGCGATTCGATAGACCGGCGTACCGTTTGCCACGGTGAGAGAGTAGCGGCCAATGTGCTTGAAGATCAAGTAGGCTTGTTGGAGCGAAGCCAATGTTTCTGGCGTCCTCTGCAATGATCTTGTTCAGCTCGTGCACAGGCGATGAGTTCACGCGATGGGAATGATGCGCGCACTGACGACGGCTGTATGGGGCGCGGCACTCTTGTGCGCGTCCGCAGGGGCGGCAACGTCGTGGGCGCCTGCTACTGCGCCGAGTGGGGTCCAGTCGCAGTATGCGAGAACACTGTGGAGGATTGCGGATGGTCTGCCGGAAGACACTGTGCAGTCAATCGTCGAGTCGAGCGACGGTGTGCTTTGGATCGGAACGACGGGTGGACTGGCACGTTTTGATGGATCGCACATGCAGGTGCCGAAGCTCGTTCGGTCTTTACTGGCGAACAGCATCTTCACGCTGACGTTTGAGCGGGATGGAAGCTTGTGGGCGGGAACAGAGGGTGGTGGTCTGCTACGGGTGGGACGCACCGGCGTGAAGAGCTATTCGGTACGAGAGGGACTGACGGACGGATTTGTACGCAAAGTGCTGGAGGACAGTAAAGGACGTTTGTGGGTAGGTACAGATGATGGCCTATTTGTGATGGATGCGGTTGGCCAACGTGCAGGGAGGCTGCGAAGAGTCGATAAAGGCACAATCGCGCCCATGGCCGTGCACGCAATCACTGAAGATTGCGCCGGTCGAATCTGGGTAGGGGGATCGAGGCTGATTGTGCTCAATCCAAATGGCACGGAGCAGGAGTTTGCACTGAAGGGAGCGTACAGCCAGACACGTGTCAAGACGCTCACTGAAACCAAAGATGGTCGTCTGTGGGTGGGCACAGTGGGTGGCTTACAGTATCTTGACCACGGTACATTTCATGTGGTCAGGGGCATTCATGCGACAGTGCGAACGTTGATCCAGGCAAGCGATGGGCTGCTGTGGATTGGCACGATTGGAGATGGCGTATGGACGCTCGGGACAGCCCAGCAGGCCGCAGAGAATGGAAGACTGAGACAGGTGAGCGGACGCGGGCTTTTGCCGAGTGACACCGTGCTGAGTCTCTTTGAAGATGCTCAAAGACAGATCTGGATTGGAACACAGGCAGGACTTGTGCGGCTCAATCGCACGCCGGTGCGCGTTGTTCCACTGCCAGAGGGCGGAGACCCGGACTACGAGACAATCTCTGGCGATACCCATGGGAATGTTTGGGTGGCGGCGCAGCAACTCTATCTGATCTACAAGGATGTAGCGCGACCGGTTATCTATGGCGGGTTGAAGGATGTAAAGGTAAGAAACGTGTTTCGAGCGCGCGATGGCGCTCTATGGATAGGTACCGATGGCAGTGGTGCATACAGAGTGGACGGCAACAAGGTTCGGCACTACACGGCTCCAGAAGAGCTGACGAATAATTTTGTTCGTGGCTTCCTTCAGGACAGAGATGGTGCTCTGTGGATTGCAGCTGACGAAGGTGTAAGCCGAATCAATGCTGCTGGTATGACTGAAAGGAAGCTGACGGAAGCGAACGGACTGTCATTTTTCAGCACACGGAGCCTCTTACAAGACAGTAAGGGAACTCTATGGATTGGAACCGACCACGGGCTCAGTAAGTGGAGGAACGGCCACTTTGAACATGATGCTGCGACGGCTGCACTTGCGCACGAGAAGGTGTGGTCAATCCTACAGGACCAAAGCGGTGTGCTTTGGTTCGGTACGCGCGACCATGGACTTTTCCGATACCGGACCGGAGCGGCGGCAGGCGAGCCGCTGGTTCAGCAGTTTACGGTAGCCCAGGGATTACCTTCCAACAGCATCTACCAGTTGCTACAGGATAGGTCTGGAACGTTCTGGATGACCGGGCCAAACATGATCGCGTCCATTGCAGCGAAGGACATAGAAAGTGAACCTAGTGAAGAGCGCCCGTTGAGCGTACAGACCTACCAGATGCCATACGGGGCTGACGGTGCGCAGCTCTATGGCGGACGGCAACCTGCAGGATTTTTAGCCTCGGATGACAGCCTATGGTTTCCGACGAGCAAGGGAGCAGCGCATCTCGCAAAGGTCACACCGCAGTCGGAACCTGCGCCGCGGGCGTGGGTGGATGAGCTGATCGAAGACGGCCGCAGTCTATCCACGGACGACATCACGCATGACACTGTTCACGTAGCTGCGAATGTTGTCCGCTTAAGTTTCGGCTTTACAGCTATTTCATTGCGCCCGCAGGAGGGCGTCCGGTTTCGTTATGCGTTAGAGGGCTTTGATCCTACTTGGACGGCGGCAGGAGCGAGCCGCCTTGCCACATATACGAACGTGCCCCCAGGTCGTTATCGATTTCGTGTACAGGCTTTTAATACGGCCAATCCGTCGAGCGTCAGTGAGTTTAGCCTGAGTCTAGTGAAGGCGCAGGTTTTCTACGCAACGTGGTGGTTTTATGCACTGTGCTGTCTAGCGTTGTCGACGATGGTGTGGAGCTTGTATCATGTGCGCGTGCGTGGCATCCGAGCGCGCTTTGCGGCTGTTCTGGAAGAGCGTGGCAGGCTCGCCCGCGAGATGCACGATACGGTGATCCAGGGATGCACCGGTATCTCGGCGCTACTGGAAGCAATGGCGAGTCAAATGGGAGAAGGTACGGTGCCGAACGATGGATTGCTGGAGTGTGCGCGGATACAAGCGCGCACAACCATTGATGAAGCCCGGCAGGCGATATCGAACATGCGTCACGAACGCGAGAAGAACGTCGACCTTGTATTGGCGCTGAAGGGCGTTGCGGGGCAAACAACACACGACTCTGCGATCGGCGTGCAAGCCACCGAAATGGCTTTCCACCATGATGTTGAGAAGTTGGAGATAACCGCATCAGTGGCACATGAGATTTTGATGACCGTGCGCGAAGCAATTTATAACTCAGTGCAGCATAGCCGCAGCGGTAAGGTTGAGATGGACTTGAGGATGCGCGGCGACGATTTAACGATCTGCGTAGTGGACCACGGCTGTGGGTTTGCAACAGCGGGAGACAATGTGGCGGCCGAAGGTCACTACGGAATTGTCGGCATGCGGGAGAGGGTGCAACGACTTGGAGGAAAGATGGAGTTGATCAGCGCTCAAGGGCAGGGGACGAAGGTACAGCTCCGTTTTCGAATGGTGAGGCCGCAATGACGCAACTTGTAGAAGGCCAAAAGACGATTCGTATCCTGATCGTCGACGACCATCCGATTATGCGTGTAGGCATCGCAGCGATCTTGAACGCACAAGCTGACATGGAAGTGGTCGCTCAGGCAGGAACGGCGGCTGATGCGCTGCGTTTCTTCATCGCAGAGAAGCCACATCTGACGCTGATGGATTTGCGGCTGCCGGATAAAAGCGGCGTGGAGGCGATCCGGGCGATACGCGGAGTGTCTCCGGCCGCACGAATCGTTGTGTTGACCACGTACGAGGGCGATGAGGATATCCATCAAGCGTTGGAAGCCGGTGCCCAGGGGTACCTGATCAAGGGGATGCCGCACGACACGCTGGTGAACGCGCTGCAACGTGTTCACACGGGGCATCGGTTTCTTCCGCGCGTCGTGAGCGACGCGCTCTCGTCGCGCACGCCGGGATCGCACCTTAGTCAGAGGGAGCAAGAGGTGCTTCAGTTGATGTTTGAGGGAAAAAGCAATCGCAGGATTGCTGAGGAACTGGCGATCAAAGAGGCGACGGTAAAGTCGCACGTGAGCGTTATCCTCATGCGACTCGATGTGGAAGACCGGACGCAGGCGGTGGTGGAGGGACTCAAGCGAGGTCTCGTTCACTTGTAAAGTTTCTTCGACTGCTGAATAAATGAATAGGAGTTGCGTTTTATGCCTACACGCGATGTTGTGCCCGATAGGAATGGTTTTGGCGCACATTTGGGTGATGGCCAGTTTTGACTTCGCGTGGTATTGGAGCGACCGGTGCCATCCCTGCTGGAGTGCGCGGATGCCAAGAGATCAAAGCCTGCGCGACCATACATTTGGCGCTTGATGAGCTTGAGTATATGGACTTGGCCTTCGACGTGGCCTTGGCCCCAAGGCAGCGCGGTTCGGAATCGTTCCCAAGCTCCGCACTTCACCTTCCGGCTCAGCTACCGCTGCGCGATCGTGTCAGCATGGACATCCAAACCTAAAAATCGCAACTTCTCCTTCTTGACCGGCTACCTTCCGCTTGTGGCTCTGAACTGCGCGCCCTTCGGACGCTCACAGCTTAACCCACGGTCGGCGGCATCGGCACCGGTCACTCCATACTGACTGGTCTCATCATTTGAGTGAATCTTTAGAACGGTACTCCCAACAAGGCAGCTAGTGACGAACTAAAACTCTGCCGCCCTGGAACTCAGCTGTTCTTAGGGATTTGCACCGTAACGCAACCCGTCGATCAGGACATCCACCATCTTGCGGGCATAAGCGGGTTTTTCTCCATAGGGTCCGCGGCACATCGTAGCCACCGTCCATAAGAGTTCCTCTGCGTCAATATCGCTGCGGACAGCCTTAACGGCGATGGCGCGGTCGAGCAGCTTACGAAGTGCACCGCCCAGACGTTCCATCACGTACCCAGGCAGGGCTGCGTAGGCGGGATCGCCCGAGTGCAGTGCAGTCGCCAGGCCACGCTTCGCTCCAACAAAATCCATCAAGCGATGCAGCCAGCGGGCCAGCGCTTCCTCCGGCTCATATTCGCTTGTCAACACAGCAGCGGCATCCGAGCAGGCTTCCACATGCGACTGCAGGACCGCCACGATAAGGTCGGAGCGCTGCGGAAAATGGCGATACACGGTTCCCAGACCGACGCCCGCTCGCTCCGCGATCTCGCGCACCGGAGCATCCACGCCGGACGTCGCGAACACCTCGGCGGCAGCACTCAGAAGAGCTGAGAGGTTTTGCTTTGCATGCGCACGCACCGGCGGAAGCTTCGTTGCGGTGCTCTTCTTCGTCGCACGCGTAGACGGTGTTTTCACGATGCTCCCCTTGCTCGCGGAACAATGTTCCGGTAATATCGGAACATTGTTCCGTTGTTCTCTGAGAATAGCAGGGCAGCCCCAAGGAGGATACGAAATGTCGAATCAACGTATAGCTCTCGTGACCGGAGCCAATCAGGGAGTCGGATTCCAGGTTGCGAAGGAACTCGCCGCCAATGGCGTGATGGTTTATGTCGGGTCGCGGAATCTGGAGCGTGGCGAAGCTGCCGCGAAAGAGATCGGCAACGGAGCGATCGCGCTGCAGATCGATGTCACCGATCAGGCTTCGATCCGTGTTGCGGCTGAGCGTGTCCGCACGGAGTTTGGCCGCCTTGATCTGCTTGTCAACAACGCAGCTATATCGAACACAAGCAGGGGCGACCGCTCGATCGAGGAGTTTTCCAAACTCACCCGTGCAAGCAAGATTTCTCTGGACGAGGTCCGCGCCATCTGGGAGACGAACGTCTTCGGTGCGCTGGCCGTGTATCAAGCCATGTTGCCACTCCTGCAGGAATCCGCGCACGCACATATCGTCAACGTCTCCAGCGGCGTAGGTTCACTGAGTATGAATGCGAATCCTGATTTCCAATATCGCAAGATGTACAGCCCGGGCTACGCGGCCTCGAAGACAGCTCTGAACGCCATCACGCTAGCCATGATGATCGAACTGGAAGGCAGCGGGATCAAAGTCAATCTCGTATCGCCAGGCTTCACCAAAACGAATCTCAACGGCTATGCCGGGCCGGAGTCGCTTGAGGAGGGTTCTCGCGAGGTTGTGCGAGTCGCCCTGCTCGGACCGGATGGTCCCACCGAAACCTTCACGCGCTGGGAAGGTGAACCGATCCCCTGGTGAGTAGAAATTCCGGCCATAGAACCATCAAAGACCGCTTTGGCCGCACACCGAGAGAAGAAAGGAAACTGCCATGAAATACCGCACGCTAGGCCGAACAGGCATCAAGGTTAGCCCATATTGTCTGGGAGCGATGATGTTCGGCGGCATCGCCAACTCCGATCACGATGACTGCATTCGTATTATCCACAAGGCCTTAGATTTCGGCATCAACTTCGTCGACACCGCTGATCGATACAGCAACGGAGAGTCGGAGGTGATCGTCGGCAAGGCGCTCAAGGGTCGTCGCCAAAATATTGTGCTCGCCACCAAGGTGAACGGCGCAATGGGCGAGGATCCGAATCAGCAGGGCAATTCGCGCCGTTGGATCACACAGGCCGTGGAGGCGTCGTTGCGCCGTCTGCAGACCGATCACATCGACCTTTACCAGATCCACCGGCCCTCGCCCGATACCGACATCGAGGAGACGCTATCAGTGCTAACGGACCTGATGCGCGAGGGCAAGGTGCGCGCCATCGGGTCATCGACGTTTCCTGCTTCCGAGATCGTGGAGGCGCAATGGGTGGCGGAGCACCGTGGCCTGGCTCGCTTCCGAACAGAGCAGCCACCCTATTCGATCCTCAACCGCAGTATCGAACAGGAGGTTCTGCCCATCTGCGAGAAGTATGGCATAGGCGCGCTGGTCTGGAGCCCGCTGGCGAAGGGTATGCTCACCGGGCGCTACCGCAAGGGCCACTCTCTGCCGGAGAGCCTGCGTGTCAAGGTCTTTCCCAAACAGATGTCCGACGATCGCAATCTGGAGGCGGTCGAACGCCTCATCCCTATCGCCGAGGGAGCCGGTATTTCGTTGACGCACATGGCGATGGCGTTTGTGATGGCTCACCCCGGTGTAACATCGGCGATTCTCGGTCCACGCACGATGCAACAGCTGGACGATCTGCTCGCCGGTGCCGAAGTTGCGCTTAGCGACGAAATCCTGGATAGGATCGACGAGGTCGCTGCGCCGGGGACCGACGCGGGGCCGATGGGCGCCCTCTACGCTCCGCCGGCAGTGACTCAGGCGAGCTTACGGCGTCGTCCAGATCGGGTTGCAGTTTGACCGAAGTGCTGGAACTTGCGCCTCCCCGGTGTCTGCGCCGTTCTGTTCCAGTGAAATCGCGAGGCACTGCTTGAATTCACGGATAAGGAAGCTGCGCGACTCACCGGCCTACTGACCCGACTGGTCGCAAACCTCGATCCCATTGTGAGGACAGAAGGCAGCATCACGATCTAGATTCTCGTAACTTAAATTCGCACTGTCACAAGTTTGCAGCCGCAGGCTTGATCTGGAAGAGCTCAGCCCGCTGACTTGCGTGGACGGCAGTTGTCGGGAACAACTTCATCTAGCACTTCGCCTCCGCAAACGCCGTAACTCAGTAAGGCTATTCGATCGATTCCAGGCCCAGCACGTCCTTTAAGCGTGTCGCAAAACCCGAGACGACACGCCGCTTGAACGCGCAAACTCTGCCTCGCTCCACTTGTGTGCTATCTCGGCACGTATGACCAGAAGTGCTTGCAATCGCGGGGCAGGCATGCCGAGATCAACCCCGTCGCCATCATCCGCCTTCGGCGTCTCTCGCTGCGGCATCCCAACAAGGGTTAGTCCACCAACAGCGCGATACGGAACTCGCTGCCCGGTCCAAGGCTGCAGGGTCTCCGTCCCTTTCAGGTTCAGTAAGACCGCACTCGCCACGACGACGTATCGTACGTCGCGACGTGTAGCAGCGACGGAAATAGTTCCCATAACAAGCTCTCAATCGCTGTATCGTAGACAATCCACCCACACGCAGCGTCACCGGCAACTCCGGCAAAGTCCAAGAAAGCCAGCAAACCCAAGGCGAGTCCAACTCTCGACAAACCAGCCGAGAAGAAGCGTCCAGCCAAGAAGCAAAAGGAGTGTGACCATTCACTCTGGCCCCAGATTCGCTTGCACCCGAGGGAATGCGGTCTGGGGCTTCGGAAAGCAGGTCGGGGTCGCGGGGATGCAGAGGTCATCGGTCAACGCGAGGTGTCGAGCAAAGCTGGTTAGCTTTTCGTTCGTTCCTCCTTCGGCACTTTCCCCACTTCCTGCCTACGGCATTTCCATAACAACAAGCGAGTCAAGAGGACTGATCATCGCCAGGCCGACTTGTCACGATGGCGCCCGCGATGATGTGAGACAGATGGTCCGCCAGCGGCGCGAATGAGGGTTGGTCGACCGCCCAGCCGAGCGCCGCCATCAGGGCGAAAAGATCATCCCCATTCATATCGGCACGCGCCGTTCCTTCGGCCTGTGCACGAAGCAAAAGTCTTGCGCTTGCCGAGTGCACCGCAGCGCATGAAGCATAAAGAGGGGATTCCGGATTCGTGTGGGCAGCCGCCATCAGGGTGACAACGCCCTTATAGCTCTGGACGAAGGCCACCCAGTTGCGAAACCAGGACAAGAGCGCTTGGTCGGATGACTTCGCCGCTTCGAGTTCGCCTGCCTTCTGCGTCAGTTTGTCTAAATTGGTGCAAAGCAATGCTTCGTATAGCGCTTCTCGTGTAGGGAAGTGACGAAGCAGCGTGGCCAGCCCAACGCCGGCTCGCCGGGCAATATCACGCATGGACGCATTGACGCCGTGCTCGGCGATGACGTCACGCGCGACTGAAAGCACATGCGTGTAATTTTTTCTTGCGTCAGCTCGCACAAGGCCCCTTGACAAACGGTTCAGTGATCCACATAATCGAATCAGTGATCCAGATATAGGATATGGATCACTGATTCATATAATACAACGCACATAGAGTGCGAGCACCACTCAAATTGAACGCACAAGATCTAGCGAAGGAGTAATCATGGGAAAGCTTGAAGGTAAGGTTGCGGTAATCACAGGCGGAAGTAGCGGGATTGGCTTAGCCACAGCAAAGCGCTTCGTCGAAGAAGGCGCCCAAGTAGTGATCACCGGGCGCCGCGAGAAAGAACTCAAGGAAGCAGTCACTTACATTGGAAAAAACGTTACAAGGGTCACAGGGGACGTTTCGCGCCCGGAAGATCTGGACCGCCTCTATGCCGTTGTGAAAGAGAAGCATGGTCACATCGACATAATCTTTGCGAACGCGGGCGCAGGGACAATCGCACCGCTCGCGGTGGCTACAGAGCAGCATTACGACCAGACCTTCGACGTGAACACGAAGGGAATGTTCTTTACGGTGCAGAAGGCCCTGCCCCTCTTCAAAGACGGCGGCTCGATTATCCTCAACTCTTCTGTCTCCAACGTTAAAGGTCTGGCGGGCTTTACCGCCTACGCCGCGAGCAAGGCGGCTGTGCGCAACTTCGCGCGCGGTTGGGCGATGGAACTGAAGGACCTCAATATCCGCGTGAATTGCTTGAGCCCGGGAGCAATCGAGACCCCGGCCTTAGCAACGACGACGGGTCTTACCGCTGAACAGGCTGAGCAAGCTGTCGCTCAGTTCACCTCGCAGATTCCGATGGGTCGTAGGGGCAAGCCCGAGGAAATCGCGGCCGCGGTCGTGTTTCTCGCTTCCGATGAAAGCTCCTATATCACCGGGGCGGATCTTCCCGTCGATGGAGGCTGGGCGCAGGTCTAATCGGCGCGGTTCCAGGGCTGGCATTCCAGCTCCGCCAGGCCTGGGATGACGCTTCACAAGCCTTACGTTTGAAACCAAGATTGGAGAACATCGTGAGCTATGCAATTGTAGGATTCGGAAAGATCGGAAAGGCTCTCGCCGAGGCCTTCGCTCGCAAAATATACAGGTGACCGTCGCGAGCCGTCGGTCACCTGATGAATTGGAGTCACAGGCCCGGGAGATTGGGCCGACCGTCGTCGCCAGGTCGCTGCAGGATGCAGTAGAGGCGGACACAATCATCCTGGCAATACCGTTCGGGAAACATCGCGAGATTGCGAAAGTCCTGCCAACTTGGAGCGGCAAGACGATCATCGATGCGATGAACTCGTTTCCAACCCGACCTGAGGAGCTGGACGGTCTCACGTCCTCCGCCTTCGTGGCGAAGTCATTTACCGGCGCCAAATTGGTGAAGGGCTTCAATCACCTGGGTGCGGCCAAACTGGCTGCCGACCCGGTCGTACAGGGCGGGTACCGCGTCGTCTTTCTTTCGAGCGACGACGAAAACGCATTTGCGCCGATAGTGGATCTGGCAAAAGAACTCGGGTTTGCTCCCGTCAAGCCTGGAAAGCTCAACGAGGGCGGCGCGCTGGTGAGCGCGCGCGGCCCAGTCTGGGGTCCGCTGATCTTTCAGGATCCGTTCAAGAAGCAGCAGTAATCAATTGTCCACGTGTTCTGGGTCCGAGACGTTCGAACAGATTGGACAACCAATGAAAGGAAAAAGGAAATTTCGATGAGCATCGAGAAGAATGTTCAGACGGTGAAGGATTTTCTTGCGGCCCTCGGCCGCTGCGATGAACAAGGTTTGATGGCGTTAGCTGACGAACATATCGAGTGGATTATTCCGGGTGAGGACTGGCCGCTAGCCGGCACGCACCTTGGGCACGCTGGATTGGAGAATCTACTCAAAAGGCGAAAGACACAGTTGAAACTTCCTTCCCAAAGCCTCCCGAGTTCATCGCGCAGGGAGACCGGGTTCTGGTGGTCGGTCTTGCAATGGGGAGAACCAAAGCCACGAGCAAGGAGCGGGAGGATCATTGACGTGTACTTTCTCGCGCTCAATTGCTGCGAAGGGAAGCTGGCCGTCTGCGCGGCACACGTAGCCGTCCCTTGTCCCGGTGCTGAGTCGGTTGGCCTGCCGGGCCTGCTCCCCAACCGGTCAGGAAAAATTCTTTCGAGCGGTGGGTGTTCGTATCGCAACTCGGACCACACCTCAGCCGAAGCTGGATGAGAGGCAGATATCTCGTTTTGACGGGATATATTTAATACTTGCGTAAGAGGAGCTTTAGATAACCCCGATTATTGCCAGAATTTCATCAACTGCCCAATCTGGCGTTGCGCCGGACCGGCTTGCGACCAACGCGCCGAGTGCATTGGCGAATCGTGCAGCTTCCAGCACATTCCAACCCAAGTGGTACCCGTGCAAGAATGCGGATGCAAACGCGTCGCCTGATCCGACGGTGTCGCAAACTGTTATCTCGTACCCTGGGACGCGCGAGATATTTCCGCGATCATAGATCATGCAACCATCAGCCCCAAGTGTTATGCATATGACGTCAATGTTGTACGTCGACGCCCACATATTGCAGAAGGCTTCAAGCGAGAATGCAGCGTCATGGGATTCCGTTAGATTATGCAGAGTATGCGCTTCTAGTTCGTTCAGCTTTACTATAGAGGCTAGTTTCGACAGTCTCTGAACCAGAGCTAGCTCCCAGTGGCCTACTCGCAGATTCATATCGTAGAAGATTCTGGTTGGATGAAGGTGATGAGCCAGTTCGGTCGTATGCTGTTCGATACTAGGATTGGTCTGTAGAAGGGGTCCGAAGTAAGGCCAATCGATTTTTGCTGGTTTCAGTTGGTCCGCCATCGAACAATCGAAGGAAATATCATCGAAGGCGGCGGGTCTCGGAATGGAGAATTCTGGCTCACCGTCGGATCTGGTGCTGATTTGGGCGATGCCTGTGGGCAGATCTGGCACCTGTTGAATTGCCGTGGTACTGAGACCAAGTTCGTGCATTCGTTTGATTGTTGTTTGCCCACGAAGATCAGAGCCAACTGCACTAATCAGGGTTGCGGAGTTCCCGAGTTTTTGCAGATTGGCGCAAAAATTGCAGGGCACTTAAGTTCTATGTAGTGGATCCGGCCAAATTGCCTGAGTAGTTAGATTTTTGATATCTAACTACTCAAATCTGTTGACATTGGTATATCTCAGAACCTATTAGTTGTAGGTTGCACTTTAAGGAGAAGACAATGCTTCAAAGAAAACTAGGCCAAGCTTAAGAGCGACGAAACGAACGGGACTCAATCAACGACTTCCGGGGCGGGCGGAACATACAGCTTCCTGAACCTCAACCCTGGTCTGTACAGCGTGAATGTCACCCCCAACGGATTTCAGAGCGTATTGAAAAAGCAGATTGATGTCACAGTTGGAGGCAGCACGCGCACTGATATTGCGCTGTCGGTGGGAAATATATCGCAGACGGTGACCGTAAACGCAGGTTCGGCACAGATGCAAACGGACACCTCTTCGCTTGGCGGCGTTGTTGAAGGCCAGCAGGTGGAGCAGGCGCCGCTGAATGGTCGCGATGTCAATAATCTCCTGGATTTCATTCCTGGCGTGGTCCCGGGGGGAGGAACAGCTGGAAGCACAATGGCGAACGGCGGCTCAGGAAGCTTCCAAGCAGGAGCGCAGACCCAGGCGATTGCTTATGGTAATTACCAAATTGATGGCGGATTCAGCGGTCAAAGCTTGTTCTTCATTGATGGTGTCGAGTCGAACATCCCAGAAAACAATGTGAATTCGCTTGTGCCGACACAGGATTCTGTCCAGGAGTTCCGTGTCTCGACAAACAATGTGACTGCGGAGTTCGGCGGATTTGCTGGAGGTGTGGTGCAGATCTCAACCAAGCAGGGCACCAACAACTTCCACGGCACAGCTTATGAATACTTCCGAAATACAATCTTCGAGGCGAACGATTATTTCAGCAACCATAACGGTCTTCCGCGGCCTCCGTTACACCAAAACCAGTATGGCTTCAACATAGGCGGCCCCATTCTCAAGAACAAGCTGTTCTTTTTCTTCTCGTTTGAGCGTGGGTCTCTAACTTCGGGCAGTCTCACAACGTACACGTTACCCACGGCGGCGCAGTTGAACGGCGATTTTTCATCCCCTTTTCTCAACCCGATCTATAACCCCGCAACAGGGAAGCAATATGCGTGCAATGGCGTTGCCAACACACTGTGTCCAGACCAGATTAATCCGACTGCTCTGGCCATTCTGAAGCTTGAGTTTCCATTGCCGAACGTACCTGGCACCCTGGGTGGTACGGCGAATAACTTCGTGGCGCTGGCACCCATTGAAGGCGCGCAGAACCAGTTCGATGCCCGCATGGATTACGACCCGACGAAAGCTGATCAGCTTTTTGCGCGATATACCTTCTGGAACCCCCACAATGGTAACAGCGATCCGCTGGGAACCAGGGTGGGCGCGGGCCCAACGGGCAATACGACAACCGAGGCTGTTTTGGGCGACAACCACATCTTCAATCCTTCTACCATTGCAGATCTTCGCTTGAGTTGGCTTGAAAATTACAACTTCCAGGTGCCTCTATCGAATGGCTTCAATCAGGGTTCGATCAACTCTAACTATGGGGCGCTTCAGGCAGAGCAGGTAAACAACCACCAAGGCCTGCTTCCTGGTTTGGGGCTGCAAGGCTATAGCGGCGGCGCTGAGCTTTCGCAGCTGTATTGGTTGAATACCGCTTACTCGATCAACGGAAGCATCACGAAGGTCAAGGGGCGGCACACGATCAAGATTGGAGGCATGGGACGCCAGATCGAGTGGACAAGCTTCGGCAATAATCAGGGCTTGAATCTTTCTGCTCTCAACACGTTTACGGCTGATCAGTCCAACCCGAACGCAGGTAACGCGGTAGCATCGTTCCTGCTGGGCGTCCCTTCGAGCGTGGGAATCTCCGAGGTTGGAACGACGCGTGCCTTCCTGCACTCCTACGGTTTCTACGCTGTGGATACTTGGCAAGCCACAAACAAGCTCACGCTGAATCTTGGGGCACGTTGGGATCAGCCCGGAGCCTATTCCGAGGTCAATAATCTCGACACAGTTTTGCTGCCTAACCTTGCAACCAACTTGCCCGCTGTGACGAACCCGCTAACTGGCACATCACAGCCGACTGTGGGAGGTCTTGCACTTGTTGCGAGCCCGCAGTACAGCTCCAGACGCGAGGAGGCGCTGCATTGGAAGTTGTTTTCCCCACGCGAGGGTTTCGACTACCGTCTGGATGGAGTGACAGTCGTGCGAGGTGGTTACGGAATTGCCTTTCTGCCAGCGGAATTTACTGCAGATAGACCGGGAGGAAGCTCAATCAACTCTGCAGGAACAAACTTGAGCAATGCTCCTGGACAAAACTATGCTGGCGAACCTACCGTTAGCAATCCGTTTCCAGGTCCCATTAACTTGCCTCTGGGACGGAATCCTATCGCATTGACACAGCTACTGGGACAGGGAATCGGGTCACGTATTCCCAATCAGGCATATGGCTATGTGCAGCAATTCAACTTCGGGATCGAGCGGCAGCTAGATAGCAAGTCCACGCTGTCGGTCGCGTACGCAGGATCGAAGGGAACCCATCTCGTCCTGTCTCAGGGCTTCACCGGTACTGGCCTTAATCTCGACCAACTGCCGGACAAGTACGATGCGATCGGTGGGAATCCTGCGACAGGAACTGGTTTGTTTACACCGGTAGCGAATCCGTTTGCGGGGCAATTCAGTTCCGGTGGACAACTCAATCAGCCGACGGTTTTTGAGGGCTATCTCCTGAAGCCTTATCCGCAATATACGGGCGTAAACCAGACCGTTCCCCGCTATGGCGATTCAACCTACAACGCGCTACAGGTCCTGTATACAAGGCACTTCAGCCACGGTGGCATGGTGCAGGGAGCGTATACGTGGGCGAAGTTGATCAGCAATACCGATAACACCAGCAGCTTCGAAGACGGACAGGGAGGAGAAGGCGTGGTTCAAGACAATAACAATCTGAAGGCTGAGAAATCTGTGAGCTTACAGGATATTCGACACAACCTTGTCATCAACTACGGCGTGGACCTTCCATTCGGACATGGACAGGAGTATCTGAACGGGAGCAATAAACTGGTCAATGCGGTCGTTGGCGGCTGGAGACTCAACGGCATTACAACGTATCTCAGTGGATTGCCTGTGCCGTTCGCTGCAGGCGGTACGAACTACCTGAGTCAGTATTTCGGGTCAGGTCCAATCAGGCCAAATGTTGAGCCGGGTTGCAAGAAGACCGTCTCTTCACCGTGCAGGCCTTCAATGTGTTCAACCGAGCGTAGTTTTCAGCTCCCGACAGCAACTTGATTGATGGTGCCTATGGCACTGTAACCAGCCAGAAGAATCTACCGCGGGTATTGCAATTTGCATTCCAAGTGACCTACTAAATACGCCGTGTGTGAACCTTGGAAAGCAGTGAAAACCGGTGGCCGGAACATTGGATGCCGGTTCACGTATCCGTTTGATACAGCGAGCAGGAGGATCTGTGATGGGGACGACGCGAAGAACGTTTGTTTGTTGGGCAGCTATGGTGACAGCAATGCCGCATGACTTCTTAGCACAGATGAGTACAGACGCTGCGCTGGAGGCAAGGCTGGCAGCTGATCCGATGCGTCCACAGTTTCATCTGCTGCCTGCGAGTAATTGGATGAACGACCCGAATGGCCCTATCTACTTCAGGGGGAATTATCACATGTTCTTCCAATATGATCCGCTTGCTGCCGTGTGGGGAGACATGAGTTGGGGTCATGCAATTAGCAAAGACATGCTGCACTGGAAGCATCTGCCCGTGGCGCTCACGCCGAGGCCTGGCGGGCCGGATTCGTTTGGATGTTTTTCGGGTTCAGCGATTGCCGTGGGTGAACGCGTGTATGCGGTCTACACGGGAACGAAGAAGAGTGGCACCGATCTTGCGACGATCCGCGATGGCACAAACAACATTCAAGAGTCGCAATGTCTGGCGTGGAGCGATGATCCGAGGCTTATACGCTGGGAGAAAGACCCGCAGCCCATTGTGCCACGACCTCCAGTTGGAATGGATATTACGGGATTCCGCGACCCCTCTGTATGGAGGCAGGGCGACTGGTACTACATGACGGTGGGGTCGGGCGTGGAGAACGCGGGTGGATGCGTGCTGCTGTATCGCAGCAAAACTGGCGCAGCTGCAGGGGATTTGAAGAACTGGGAGTATATGCACAAGCTGACCAGCGGCGAGTGGGACGGAAAGAAGACTGCGAACCCTTGCGACGACGGAGAGATGTGGGAGTGTCCGGAGTTATTTCCTCTCGATGGCGGTCATGTGCTGATTTATTCGACGCTGGGGAAGGTGTTCTGGGAGTCTGGCGTGCTGGATGAGACGACGATGCGGTTTACGCCGAAGAAGAAGGGGGAGCTGGATTGGGGAGGGTTTTACGCACCCAAGACCCAGCTCGATGCACAGGGTAACAGGATCCTGTGGGGCTGGATTCAGGAGAAAGGCCGCAGCGATGCACAGATGCGGGAGGCCGGGTGGAGCGGCATGATGAGCCTGCCGCGCGTCCTCAACCTGAACTCTAACGGAATACTGCGCATCCAGGAGTTGCCGCAAATCTCGTCATTGAGAGATGGTGTTCTCAAGACTAGCCGAACTGGGGATTCAACGTATGTGACACTTCCGCACGCGAATGGGGAAGTGATCTGCCTGGGGCAACACACGGATTTCGAATTCAAGATGAGTGACGGTATCAACGAACTGATGACGGTTCGATATGTTGCTGCATCAAGATCATTCATGTCAGGCGATAAGGAGATCGCGCTTGGAGAAAAGGACCAGCCGAAGATCCACGTGTTTGTCGATGCATCTGTGATTGAGATGATCCTTGGCGAGCGGGTCGGTGACACAAAGCGGTTTTACTATACCGCTGCGGTAGCTCCCGCAATCAAGATCTCGGTCACGGGATCGGACGGTGTCACTGTCGATGCCTGGAAGATAAAGCCAATCTCAAAGGACAGGCTCACAACTACATGACGCACGGATATGCACGATCCAATCGTCCGTCCGTGCAGGAGTGTCTCTTTGAACCGATATCTTGCGAAGGCCACCATCGTAGGCGCGCTCGGCGGCCTGCTCTTCGGCTTCGACACCGCCGTCATCGCCGGCACCACCGAGCAGCTCACCAGCGTCTTCCATCTCACCCCCTGGACCCTCGGCCTCACCGTCTCCATCGGTCTCGCCGGAACCATCCTCGGCTCCCTGACCTCCGGCGTCCTCGGCCAGAAGATTGGCGGCCGCGAAGCCCTTCGCATCATGGCCATCCTGTACACCCTCTCCGCCATCGGCTGCGCCTTCGCCTGGAACTGGGACGCTCTCATGGTCGCCCGCTTCGTCGGCGGCATCGGCATCGGCGGATCCTCCGTGCTCGGCCCCGTCTTCTTCGCCGTATCCCAGGGCTCCGTCATCTGGGTCTACATCTCCGAGGTCTTCCCCTCGCGCGTCCGCTCCAAAGGCCAAAGCGTCGGCTGCTCCTCACACTGGATCATGAACGCCATCATCGCAGGCATCTTCCCCATCATCGCCGCAAAGAGCCACGCTCTCCCCTTCGTCTTCTTCGCCGCCATGATGGCCCTGCAGTTCTTCGTCGTCCTCTTCATCTACCCCGAAACCAAACAGAAATCGCTCGAACAAATCCAAGCCAACTTCGGCCTCGGATAGAACCATCTTGCCGGTAAGTGCAAGCGGAATGAGATCATCGCGAAAATAAGCATGAGCTCCTTTGCATGGACGTCGTCGTTTAAAGAATCCCATCTCAATTTGCTTCCCAAAGTCCGCGAGTATGGATTTACGGGATTCGAAGTACCGATGTTTAAACCAGCGGATCTTCCACGTGTAAGCTTACGAAGATCGTTCGAGTCCATAGGCTTAGATTGCACGGTCTGTGCAATTCTTCCGCAGGATATCAATCCCGTCCATAAGGATAGTGTAGTGCGAAATCGCGCGTTCGTTCATTTGACGGATTGTGTGAAGGGTGCGGCTGAGATGGGAGCACACATACTCGGCGGTCCACTCTATGCACCGATTGGCTACATACCATCCCATCGCCGTACGGAAGAGGAGTGGAAGTGGGCCGTCGACATATTTCAGCAACTTGGGGATCGGCTCGACGAGTACGACATGACACTCTTGATTGAGCCCGTAAACCGCTCGGAGACTTTCTTCTTGCGGACGGCTAGAGATGCAA
>JABBOG010000113.1 GCA_019351975.1 Acidobacteriota bacterium | reverse complement strand
TGAACACCGACGCCGAAGGCCGCCTCGTCCTCGCCGACGGCCTCCACTACGCCCAGACCCTCGGCGCCACCCACCTCATCAACGCCGCCACCCTCACCGGAGCCGTCGGCATCGCCCTTGGCCAGGTCAACGCCGGCCTCTTCTCCAACGACGACGACACCACCCGCCACTTCACCGACGCCCTCGCCCTCACCGGCGAAAAGTTCTGGCGCCTCCCCTGCACCGACGACTACCGCGACCAGATCAAATCCCACATCGCCGACATCATGAACACCGGCGGCTCCCGCTACGCCGGCGCCACCACCGCCGCCATGTTCCTCAAAGAGTTCATCGGCGACACCCCCAACTCCCCCGGCGTCCCCATCCCCTGGATCCACCTCGACATCGCCTCCACCACCTGGCTCGACGACCCCAAACCCTGGCAATCCCGCGGCCCCTCCGGCATCGCCATCCGCACCATCACCGAATGGGCCCGCTCCTTCGCAAATTAATTCCACAACTTGACGAAGTAGTCCCGCAACTTGAATTTCATCCTGATCCACTTGCGGTTGCCATCTCTGGGTGACCCATCTTCGCGACGGCCTTATCGTCGCTAAGGTGGGCATCGCGCGATAACGCGACCGCTCCGCCCATCACCCAACCTACCTCAGCCGCCAAAGAACGGCGTCGCAACTGAGCCATCCAGCCGAGCTAGCGCTACAATCACCGTCATGCCGTTCGGCCTAAAACGCTACCAAACATCCGGCCATGACCACGCCATCAACTTCTGTTGTTACAAGCATCTGCCATACCTCGGATCGCCAGCATCCCGCTATCTCTTTGAGCGTGCCTTGGAAAACGCGCGCCGCAAGTATCAGTTCGAGATCTACGCCTACGTCGTAATGCCGGACCACGTCCACCTCCTAGTCTCGGAACCACCGATCGAATCTTTATCGAAAGCGATCCAAGCCCTCAAGCTCTCCGTCAGCAAACAGTCACCGCAACGACCCTTCTGGCAAGACCGCTACTACGACTTCAACGTCATCACGCAGCAATCTTTCTTAGACAAGCGAAAGTACATCCACCGCAACCCTGTAAGAGCCGGGCTAGTCGAAAGCCCCGAAGACTGGCCTCACTCCAGCTACCTCACCTATTTGTCTCAAAGTCAGACAACGGTGTTCATCACCATGCGCTGAACAAGCCTGCCGACCGGGGGACTGTAGCCCACCCCCGGGTGCCCCATCTTCGCGACGGCTTCATCGTCGCTAAGGTGGGCATCGTGCGATAGCGCGACCGCTCCCGCCCACTTCCCCCCAGCACCCCGCCCGCCATCACCCCAGCCGCAAAGACGCGGCGAATATATAGCACATCGCATGTAATAAGCTTAATTTGATAAGGCGGTGCCATGTCCAATTACTACGTGTGCTGCACACCCGGATGCCCCAGAAACAAAGTACGGCTCTTCGTAACACCAGCAACGGCAGAGGCTTCGAACTTTCGCTGTAAGAACTGTGGCAGTTGTTGACACGCCGCACAAGGCCGCTCAAAGGGTCAAATACCAAGCGTGGACCTCAATTAAAGATCCGGTCCTCATCTGAGTCCCACCGAAGGACTACAAAGATTACAGCTAGAAAAACCGGCCGCAAGCGGAATCTCTATAAGCGCTAAGGTCTAGCTAGAACGGGCGGGTGGCGGATGCCCGTTGTCTCGCGTCTGAGACATCGGTTTGCGGGAAGCACGACTACCCCTCGTAAACCTCACTCCGATGCCGCACCCGCGTCACGCTCACCCGCAGCTTCACATCATCGACGGCATACACCACCCGATAATCTCCCACGCGGATCCGCCACTCGTCCCGCCCACCCTTGAGTTTCTTGCACCCCGCCGGACGCGGCTCATCTTCCAGCGCTTCCAGCCGAGGAAATATCCGCTCAATCACCCTCCCCGGTAAGCGCTCCAACTCTTTCCGCGCACTCGGCTTCACCCCGCCACAAATCCAACTCCCGCCGTCCGCGCAGGACCCACCAGCGCCGCCTTCACCTTCGCCAGAGGAACACCCTTCTCCCGACTGCGCGCCCGCGACACCAGCACATCCTCAATGTCTTCCCAAAGCGCCTTATGCACCTTCAGGTCGATCACCGCCGCGGTCTTCTGCCCCTTCGCATCGACAACAAACTGAATCCCGCCCATGTCGCCCTCCTTCCGCTATCTTACGCCGGGCTTGCGTCCAACGCCCCACGCTGGTGCCCCATCCATGACGGCCTCACCGGCATGAATGGGATACAAACGCCAACACCACCCACAACATCCCCGCCATCCCCTCGAAGGGGCACGGCTTCAGAGCCTGTCCTGAGCGCAGTCGAACGGATGCCATTAACCCACCGGGTCGAAGGCCCTTCCGCTCTGCCGAAGGCCGGAGCGCAGCCGCAGGCGCAGCGACTGACCTGCCCTCCTCCACGCCGCCACCAATCCAACTCCCGCCGTCCGCGCAGGACTGTCAACCCCCCCGACACCACCCAAAACCACCAAAACCACCATCAACACTGGCGATTAAATCTCTCAAAACCTGGCATACTCACCCCACCCAACTCGCTACAATTGAAGTAGACCCAGATCCCATCACAACCGACCACCAGCGCAAGGACAGGCAAGCCAAGCCTCTCGTCCTCCGCGCAGGCTCCGTCCACCTGTGAAATCGGCAATGCCAGACTGCCGCAAGTCCGGCCCGAACCCATTTAGCATCAATACCTTACGCCAAAAAGTATACGGGGGGGAGGCCCCCACCCATGCCCATCAAACTCTGCACCCACCTCTTCCCCGACGACCACCGCTGCGGCTCCCCCGCCCTCCGTGGCGAAGCCTTCTGCTACTACCACCACCCCGACCGCGAGCCTGTCGCCAACCCCATCGCCCGCCACTCCCGCCGTGGCTTTCACCTCGACCCGCCCGCCGATCGGGCCTCCCTGCAAATCGCCCTCAATCAGGTCACCACCCGCCTCGCCGCCAACAAACTCGACGTCCACCGCGCCAGTCTGATCCTCTACAGCCTTCAGATAGCCTCCCGCAACATCCCGCAGTGAGTCGCCTCATCCGCGCCCTCGCAAGTTCTGCCTCCTCGTTTGACTCTCGCGCGCGCTCTTCATATACTTCGCAGCAGCAGCAGCAGCCCCGAGCTTTCCAAGGATCCGACAACGATGACTCGCTCCCTGCACCTACTCGCCGCCCTTACCCTCGCCGTCTCCGCCGCAGGCTTCGCGCAAACGCCTGACGCCAAGCCCGCAGACGCTCCGCCCGCCGCCCAGCAGCAGCGTCCGCCCATGCCTCCACCCTCCAACCTCCAGGTGCTGCCCAAAGACATGACCGCCGAGCAGGTCATCGGCATCATGCGCCAGTGGTCCGGCGACCTCGGCGTACACTGCTCCTACTGCCACGCCAAGGACGCAGCCACAGGCCACATGAACTTCGCCTCCGACGCCAACCCCATGAAGGCCCGCGCCCGCATCATGGCCAAGATGACCCACACCATCAACGCCGACTACCTCACCCAGCTCACCGATCCCATGCCCGAGCACGACGTCAACTGCGGCACATGTCACCGCGGCATGGCCAAGCCCGCCGTCTTCACCCCACCCGCCGAAGAGAAGCGCTAGTGATCTCATACCTTCGCGCGCGAAGGTATGATCCGCAACCCGAGCCCCTCACGTCCCAACCATCTGCGGGATCCACACCAATGTCGGAAACAAAAGTCTCGCAGCCGTGCTACCTTAACATTGGAGCGAGCGGGTAGCTCAGTAGGTAGAGCATCGCCCTTTTAAGGCGTTGGTCCTGGGTTCGAGCCCCAGCCCGCTCACCAAAGCTTCTTCAAATGATTGATTGTGAATGTATAGATATGGGCAGGCTGTGGGCGAGCATGCTCCAAGCTTTAGCGTGTTCGGGTCTCCTTTAATGGAGGCTGAGCGTGAACACGGTATTGGAGTGGGGCTCAAATACGTTTTTTATCGAGCGATGGAATAGTTTGAGTTAGCATCGCTTTTTCGGTGGCGTCAAGGTCAGGGGAGCAGTACGAAAGAGCGCCAAACAGCTTATTGCACAACGGGAGGACGTTGACCACAAGTAGCCAAAGTCGTATATTGAAGAAGCGGGGTGGAGCAGCCCGGTAGCTCGTTGGGCTCATAACCCAAAGGTCGTAGGTTCAAATCCTACCCCCGCAACCAAAGAATCAAT
>JABBOG010000112.1 GCA_019351975.1 Acidobacteriota bacterium | reverse complement strand
CCGCATGCAGCGTGTCGCGCATGCACCATCCGACGATCTTGCGTGTGCAGGCGTCAAGTACCGCCGCAAGATAAAGCCAACCCTCCCCAGTAGGAATATAGGTAAGGTCGGCGAGCCATACCTGGTTGGGAGCATGGACGCTAAAGTTGCGGGCAAGCCTGTTCGGGGCGACCGGGTAGTTGTGCCGACTATCGGTTGTGCGAACCCGACGTGACAGCGAGGCCAGTCCACGCAATCCCGCGTGACGCATGAGCCGCTCCACGCGGCTGCGGCCTACGTGCCGACCGGTACGGCGCAGGGCAGCATGGACACGCGGTGAGCCGTATGTGCCACTGCTGTTGTGATAAATCGTCTCGATCTCGCCGAGCAGCTGCCGGTTGGCTGCCGCCCGCTTGCTCTCTTCTCGCCTGGCCCAGGCATAGTAGCCGCTGGTTGAGAGCCCCAGCACCTCACACATCCTCTGCACTGGCCAGACGTCTCGTTGCCGATCTACAAAATGAAATCTCATCTGGCACCCGTTCCGAAGATCGTCACGGTTTTTTTTAGGATCTCTCGCTCCATTTTTAAACGCTCGTTCTCCCGGCGCAGGCGGTGGTTCTCGGCTGCCAGATCCGCCATAGACGGCGTGATCGCGTGAACTCGCGGCTGTAAGGTCGCTGGTGTCGCACCTGCCGGCGAGAGCTGCCGTACCCACCGGCGCAGAATCGCTTCGTGGATACCCAGCTCAGAGGCAACCTTGCCCACAGTCAGACCACTGGAGCCAACCCTCTCCACTGCCTCTCGCTTGAACGCCTCCGGATAGTTGCGCCGCTGCACACTGCCCATCTCTCACTCCTCGCTAAGCTCGCTCAGCTTAGCAGTTGTGTCCACTCAACCGGGGGAAGTTCACGCTTGGCTTAGCATCGGCTGGCTTCCCATCGCCGGGCTTAGCATCGCCGGGCTTAGCCTTTGGAGAAGATTGCGGCGTCGGCTTCTTCGCCTCGTCGATCGAGCCGATCATATACAGCGCACTCTCCGGATAGTCCTTGAACTCGTCCCGCAGAATCCGCTCGCAGCCATCGAGCGCATCCTTCACGCTCACCTGTTTTCCCTTGAGACCACTAAACTGCTCCGTAGCAAAGAACGGCTGCGTCAGAAAGCGTTCCAGCCGACGCGCCCGGCCAACCGTCAGCCGATCGTCCGGGGAGAGCTGGTCCAGACCGAGCATCGCCACGATATCCTTCAGAGCCTCATATTGCGCCAGCGTCTTGCGAATCTCCTGCGCCAGCGCATAGTGCCGCTCACCCACGATGCCCGTGGTTGCCATCGCGGAATTCGATTGCAGCAGATCGATCGCCGGATAGAGACCCTCGCTTGCCCGCTTGCGGGACAACACGATCGACGCGCTCAGATGCCCAAAAACATGCTCTGCAGCAGGATCGGTGAGGTCGTCCGCAGGAACGTACACCGCCTGAATCGATGTGATCGCGCCAGCATGTGTATTGGCGATCCGCTCTTCCAGGCCGGATAGCTCGGTGCCCATCGTCGATTGGTAACCGAGCCGCGACGGCATCTGCCCGAGCAACCCTGAGACCTCCATCCCCGCCTGAAGGAAGCGGAAGATGTTATCGACTAGCAGAAGCACGTCCCGGTGTTCGTCGTCTCTGAAGTATTCCGCCATCGTTAGTGCGGCATCGCCCACACGAAAGCGGGCACCGGGAGGCTCATTCATCTGGCCGTACACCATCACCATGTCTTTGAGCACGCCGGCATCCTTCATGCCGCTATACAACTCTTCCCCCTCGCGACACCGTTCGCCGATTCCGCAGAAGATGCTCATCCCTCGTTGATGGCCGATCATATTGTGGATCATCTCGGTCAGGAGGACGGTCT
The DNA here is from genome assembly GCA_019351975.1 of Acidobacteriota bacterium. Lineage (GTDB taxonomy): Bacteria > Acidobacteriota > Terriglobia > Terriglobales > Acidobacteriaceae > Granulicella. The sequence continues at coordinate 2,434 of JABBOG010000112.1, read as the reverse complement.
TGCCGACCCCGGCGCCCCCAAACAGCCCTGCCTTTCCTCCTTGTTCGAGCGGCACGAGCACGTCGATCGCTTTGATACCCGTTTCGAAGACCTCGGACTTCGTCAGACGCTCAGCCATCACGGGCGGAGCGCGATGCACGCTGCGCCATTCTGTATCTATTGGCTCAGGCATACGGTCGATGGCATGGCCAAAGACATCGAACATGCGGGAAATGATCGTCTTTCCGACAGGGACTTGCAGTGGTTGCCTGGTATCTCGTACCTTCATTCCCCGACCCAATCCCTGAGTGGCCGTGAGCGCAATCCCTCGCACTCTGTGTTGATCCATCTGCTCCATCACTTCAATGACAATCTTCTCGTCCACTCCGGCGCGCAGCACAGAAAATACCGCTGGCAGCCGTTCAAAGAACTGCACGTCGACGACACTGCCTCGTACCGAAAGAACGATGCCGGCATTGGGAGAGGCGGAAACGTTCGTCATAAGCCTCTCGGGAATGCAAGGGGAAGTAGATCGGCATAGGGGAAGAAGCTCAGAGTAGAGCTGACGGGTGGCACATCCTCCCTCTAAAACTACCCTCCTTCACGCTTCCAGGCTGTGCTCTTTTGCTCAGGTCCCGAGCGTCAGGGCACGAGAACGATAGAACTGTCATCGCGATCTTCGCTGAGCATTTTGAGAGCCTCGTTTGCGGATTCCAATGAAAGAACAGTCGACTTCGGACGGATATTTAGGCGATGTGCGACTTCAAGAAAGTCCGCCGCATCCGCCCTGGTCATATTGGCCACACTGCGGATCTGCCGCTCGCCCCAAAGCAAACGGTCGTAATCAAACGCTGGCATCTGGTCCAAATGGATTGCGTTCACCGCAACAACTCCCCCCTTTCTAAGACTCGCAAGAGCGTGGACGACCACTGCGCCGCTCGGCGCGAAGGTAATGGCGCGATCAAGTTCGACGGGTGGCTTGTCCTCTTCTGTGCCAACCCACTTGGCTTTCAGGGTTGCTGCCCGGTCTCGATTGCCCTGTCCTCGCGTGGAGACGTAGACCTCACACTTCCAAGAATGCAGAACCTCTATCGCGAGGCTGGCGGAGCTGCCAAATCCATACAGACCGACTCGTTCCCCGGGTTCCACACCGGCAACCCGAAGGCTGCGGAAACCTATTATTCCCGCACAAAGAAGAGGTGCGGCGGCCGCATCGTCCATACCATCAGGCAACGGAAACAGGAAGTCCGTGCGAACGAGGACGAACTCTGCGTAGCCCCCATCCACCGAATATCCTGTAAAGGTAGGTAAGTCACAAAGATTCTCTCGTTCGTGCCTGCAATACCAGCAAGTCCCGTCGGTCCCGCCCAACCACGAGACGCCGACTCGTCTCCCGATCGCGAATGTGGCGGTCGGCCCCTCTACGATCTTGCCCACGATCTGGTGTCCAGGAATCAGTGCCCGCTTGATCGGTGGAAGCTCCTCCGTCACGATATGCAGATCCGTCCGGCACACGCCACACGCAACGACGCGCAGCAAGGAATAGCCCTCCCGCAACGCAGGACGGGGAACGTCTTCTAGCTTCAGGAAGGGGCTTTCCCTGCTGTGGTGTGCATTGAAAATGGCCGCTCGCATCATCATCCCTCCAACCGCGTGACCTGGCGACCTTGCGGTGGCTCTCCCACCTCATTTTCCAGCGAAAGCCGCGCCGTGGCTGCTCTGAATTGCACACCTAAGCATTGACGGTCCTCGCACATCACCAGGATCGGTGTAACCTCTGTAATACAGGTGACATTATGGTGAAGAAGCCTCTTCAGCAGTCGTCGAACACACCGGAGTTCGATCCGGCCGTCTTTCTGGCGACTGCAGGCCTGGGTCGACGGATTATCAAGGTCAAAGCTAAGGACGCCTTTTTCTCGCAAGGAAATAAGGCCGAATACGTCTTCTACCTGCAAACTGGCCGCGCAAAACTTACGGTTGTCTCTGGATCCGGCAAAGAAGCCACCATCACGTTGCTAAAATCCGGCGACTTCGTTGGCGAAGAATCTGTGGCTGCTGTCGCCGGATTACATATGGCCACTGCGGTAGCACTCACAAGCTGCACAGCGCTGAAGATTGGTCGGGCGGAGATGCTGCGCGTCATGCACGAAGAACACGCCTTCTCCGATATGTTTTTGTCTTTCCTTGTTTCTCGAAGCATGAGGATTCAAGCGGATTTGGTGGACCAACTCTTCAATTCAAGCGAAAAAAGGCTGGCAAGAATCCTACTTCTGATGGCGGAATTCGGTCAGCCCGGAGAGCCCGAGAAACTCATCCCTCGAATATCGCAGGAAACTTTGGCAGACATGATCGGGACCACTCGGTCGCGCGTCAGCTTCTTCATGAACCGCTTCCGTAAGCTGGGCTTCATCGAATACAACGGTCGTATTCATGTAAATAAGTCCTTGCTCAATGT
>JABBOG010000111.1 GCA_019351975.1 Acidobacteriota bacterium | reverse complement strand
TCGTCGACGAAAAGCACATGGACGCCGTCACCGGCCTCTCCGGCTCCGGCCCCGCCTTCCTCTACATCGTCATCGAAGCCCTCGCCGAAGCCGGCGTCAACGTCGGCCTTCCCCGCGACATCGCCACCCTCCTCGCCGCACAGACCACCTTCGGTGCCGCAAAGATGGTGCTCGAAACCGGCTCCCACCCGGCCCTGCTCAAGGACGAGGTCACCACCCCCGCCGGCTGCACCGTCGAAGGCATCCTTGAGCTTGAAGAAGGCGGCCTCCGCGTTACTCTCATCAAAGCCGTCAAGCGCGCCACCGAGCGTGCCCGCGAGCTCGCCAGCAGCTAACCCCGCAACCCTCGTACAATCGATCCATGAGCCGTTCCGCCGCTCCTTCAGACCGCGCCACCACACTCCTCAGCAGGATCCTCCCTGCCTACGCCGCCCTCGTCGTCGGCTTCATGGTGCTGGTCATTCTGGAAGGCGCCATCGTCCGCGCCACCGGCTCCGGCGCAGGCTGCGGCAACCACTGGCCCCTCTGCAACGGCGACTTCTTCCCCCACCACCCCCGCCTCGCCACCATCATCGAATACACCCACCGCTCCATGACCGGCCTCTGCACCGCACTCGTAGCCGGCCTCATCACTTGGACCTTCTACGCCCGTCCGCGCGGTGATCGCGCCCGCCGCGCTGTCGTCTGGTCCGGCGTTCTCCTCATCACGGAAGCCCTTCTCGGCGCCATCCTCGTCAAAGGTGGCTACGTCGAACACAACGCCTCCAACATGCGTGTCTTCATGCAGAGCATCCACTTCACCAACACCATGCTTCTGCTCGCCGCCATCACCCTCACCTGGTGGTGGCTGCGCGACCGTCAACAACCTTCTCGCTCCTTCCACAACGCGATCCCGGCAGCGTGGCTCGCACTGGCCGCAACTATCCTCGTTGGTGCCTCAGGCTCCGTCGCCGCCCTCGCCGACACCCTCTTCCCGTCCACCTCGCTGCGCACCGCGCTCCTGCAGGACTTCTCCGCAGGTTCCCCGCTGCTCGTCCGCATGCGCTGGATCCACCCAGCAGCCGCAACCCTCGGCCTCGCCTGCGCCCTCTGGCTGGCATTCCAGCTGCGCGGCACTCTCGCCCGCTGGATCATCAGTCTCGCCTGCGCGCAGGTTCTGCTTGGCGTCGCAGACGTTCTACTCCTCGCCCCCACATGGATGCAGGTCCTGCACCTCCTCGGAGCCGATCTCTACTGGATCGCTCTGGTCGCCGCCGCCGCGACCGTTCTCGCGCCACAGCGGCAACCCCTTCGCGAAACCCTTCCGTCTAGTGTCGCAACAGCTGCATCTACTGAGGCTGCGTAGACGGCTTCCCTTCCATACTGCGGCCAACCTTCTTCGTTCCATTCACGCTGTCGTGATAGCCGGCCTTGGTTCCGTTCACCGTGTCCCTTCCCGCCACGCGAGCTCCGTGCGCCGTGTCATGACCAGCAACCTTCGCGCCGTGCTTCGTCTTTCGTCCCGCCACCCGCGCATCGTGCGCACTGTCATGGCCAACGGTCCGTCCGGCGTCTGCCGTATTGTGGCCTGCATCCTTCATATCCTGCCCAACCGTCTGCGCTCCCGCTGTGCTCAAAGAAAGCACAGCCGCCAATGCAACTCCTGTGATCGTCAACCGATTCATTTCAATCTCCTTATCGTCCACAAACCTTTATAGCGTATCCCCTGGATCGTATCGATGAAAAGATGCCGCTGGCTGAAAATAGTTCGCGTCCTGTAGTATTGGGCCGATCATGATCCCTGATTGTGTTTCCCAAGAGACCATCCGTACTGGTAGTATCTTTTAGCATTCCGTTATGATCCACCCCAACAGGCGGTAAACGATTTCTCCATGTCGGCCGGTCATGCGCTTCACGAAGAGCCCATCCCGCCCCACTAAAGGCTGATCCAACCGAGCACAAGGCACCATCCCAGAACTGCAACGCTGCCAAAGGCGCGGCAACTGTAACAGGAGATAAGAACTCAGCAATGGCGCCCACTTCGCTACCTACAAATATCCGGCCATCCGGCGCGCTCCCTGGATCGACCAACTACAGCGCCATGGCCATGGTCACCACCCTCTTCTTCGCCTGGGGCTTCTGCACCGTCATCAACGATACGGTCATCCCGCACCTTCAATCCATCTTTGGATTGAGCTACCTGCAGGCGTCGTTGATTCAGCTGGCGTTTTTCAGCTCCTACTTTGTCTTTGCGCTTCCCGCCGGCAAGCTGGTGGAAACCTTCGGTTACAAACCCACCATGGTGATCGGTCTCGCCACCATGGGCCTCGGTGCGATTCTCTTCGTTCCCGCCGCCTCCGCAGCCACCTATTCCTTCTTCCTCATGGCAGAGGTCGTTCTGGCGGCTGGCGTCACAATCCTGCAAGTCTCCGCAAACCCCTACGTCACCATCCTTGGCCCTCCCGAGACAGCCTCCAGCCGCCTCAACCTCACGCAGGCCTTCAACACCCTCGGTGATACGGTTGCGCCATACGTCGGCGGCGCTCTCATTCTCGGCAAGATCGTCGCTCTGCCGAACGCCGCGCAACTCAAGGGTGCGGCTCTCTTGGCCTATCGCACGCACCAGGCTGCCAGCATCAAGCTTCCCTTCATCGCCATCGCAGCCGCGGCGCTGATCCTGGCTCTCGCCGTCGCACTCTACCGCTTTCCTCGCCTCGAAGTCACGCAGGACTTCCGCCCCGCCGGCATGGACATCGAAAAAGACAGCATCTGGAACCATCGCCACCTCTATCTCGGCGCGATTGCCATCTTTATCTACGTGGGTGCCGAAGTGTCCATTGGCAGCTTCCTCGTCAAGTACTTCGCTGATCCCAACATCCTCGGCATCTCGCTCGAGAACGGCGCTAAGCTCGTTACGCTTTACTGGGGTGGCATGATGGTCGGCCGCTTCATCGGTTCGGCGGCCATGCGCCGCATCGCTGCCAACAAGATCCTGATGTGGAGCGGCGTCGGTGCCGTGCTCCTCGTCTTCGGTTCACTGGTCGGCCACGGCGCCTTTGCCGCCATCGCTATCCTCTCCGTCGGACTCTTCAACTCCATCATGTTCCCCACGATCTTTACGCTCGCCGTCGCCGAACTCGGGCCACTCACCGGCCGCGGCTCAGGCCTGCTCGTTCAAGCAATCGTCGGCGGAGCGGTATTCCCCATGTTGATGGGCTACCTCGCGGACCACTACGGCATCCACCATTCGCTTCTGATGCCCCTCTGCTGCTACTTTTTCGTCGTCTACTACGGTTGGAAGGGCTACAAAATCGAGCCGCGGGAGATGCGCTCCCACATCGCCATCGCTGAAGCGTAACCTTCGTCTCGCAGCATCGCCTACCTTCCGGTAGACCAACTCCTGACGCCCCCCGGGGTCGTCTACACCATCTACTCCCGGCCTCGGCCGGAACACTCAAACAACGCTTCACCGAACAGAGGAGATTTTATGGGTCGTCAAATGACAATGGGCGTCGTCGTGGGTAACCGTGGATTTTTTCCCAGCCACCTTGCAACCAGCGGACGTCTTGAAATGATCGCAGCGCTCGAAGCCGTTGGCATCAAGCCCATCGTGCTCACCCCCGAAGAGACCGCGCACGGCGCCGTCGAGACCTACGAAGACGCCAAGAAGTGCGCTGCGCTCTTCAAGCAGCACGCCGCCGAAATCGACGGCATCATCATCACCTTGCCGAACTTCGGCGAAGAGCGCGGCCTCGCCGACACCCTCCGTCTCGCCAACCTCAACGTGCCCGTCCTCATCCAGGCCACCCCCGATCACGCCGGCAAAATGTCCATCGCCTTCCGCCGCGACAGCTTCTGCGGCAAGATGTCCATCTGCAACAACCTCAAGCAGTACGGCATCCCCTACTCCCTCACCACGCTGCACACCGAGGCCCCTGATTCCACCGAGTTCAAGGCTGACCTCCAGTGGTTTGCCGCCGTCTGTCGCATCGTTCGCGGCCTCCGCAACGTGCGCTTCGGTGCCATCGGTGCGCGCCCCACCGCCTTCAACACCGTCCGCTACTCGGAAAAGCTCCTCGAGCGCTCCGGCATCACCGTCGAGACCCTCGACCTCTCCGAGATCATGGGCCGCATCGAAAAATCCAAGGATAACGACGACGCCGTCCAGGCCAAACTCTCCGCCATCAAGAAGTACATCCCCATCGGCCAGACCCCCGAAGCCGCCCTCATGAAGATGGCCAAGCTCGGCGCAGTCATCGACGGATGGATGGCCGCCTCCGAACTCACCGTCTCCGCCGTCCAGTGCTGGACCTCCATCGAAGAGTACCTCGGCATCGTCCCCTGCACCGTCATGTCCATGATGAGCGAGCAGCTCATCCCCTCGGCCTGCGAGGTCGACATCCTCGGCACACTCTCCATGTACGCGCTCACCCTCGCCAGCGAGACGCCCTCCGCGCTCCTCGACTGGAACAACAACTACGGCGACAACCCCGACAAGGCCGTCTGCTTCCACTGCTC
>JABBOG010000110.1 GCA_019351975.1 Acidobacteriota bacterium | reverse complement strand
ACCTCATCACTGTCACCGGATCGGATGACAGCCCGCGCGTCTACAATCCTGCAACCGCGTGGCAAATGCGCCTTAAGGCAACCGTCTACAGCCCCGAGGAGCGCGAGTTCGCCGAGGGTGAGCGCATCCAATTCACCCGCTCCGAGTGGGAGCAAGGTATCCGTGTCGGCAATCTCGCCACCATCGAGCATATCCACGAAGACGGAGGTCTCTCAGTCAAACTTGATTCGGGAGCGCTGCTACTGCTTACCCCCGAGCAGGCACAGCACGTCGAGTACGGCTATGCCATCGATTCGACCAAACGCTTGGCTGTTGATCGCGTCATCCTGAGCGGCGAGGCCGAACGAATTACTGCCCAACGCGAAGCATTCTCCCAGCTCCCAACCAAGCTCCACGAACTAACCGTGTACACCTCGGACGGCTATCAAACTGCCTCGCCTGAGCTTGGTGTGCAGAAAGAGTTTGCCGCTCCCGTCATCGCCGAAATCTCTACGCCGAAGATCGACGTTCCTTCCATCGACTTTGAAGGATATGCTATCGAGATGTAGCGATGTAGCCGCTTCGGCTCGCAGACCATGAGTTCCTGCCGAGACCTTTCGCCGTTTAGGGCTGGCACCGCGATTTATCTAGAAATTCGAATGATTCACGGACATCAGACAGGATTCAATCTGTTGTCGGTGAGTGTCTTAGAGGCTTTCAGTCAGTCCAGAATCCCTCACAGCGAAATAGCGGGTTGGATCGTATACTCCCGTTCTGAGTTCAAAAGCGATAACCACGGCAGTGTTAGTCAGCGATTAATTCTCATGTACCAACGGACACAACTCTCGAAGTTGTCCGGTATCGATCTTGATGAACGACCTCTCATCGTTTGGCGTTTCGCAGCCGCAGCGAGTTTGCAATCACGGAGACGGAGCTGAAGCTCATAGCGGCTGCTGCGATCATCGGATTCAACAGCAGACCGAAGAATGGGAACAGGACGCCAGCCGCGAGCGGAACTCCCAGCATGTTGTAGATGAAGGCGAAAAAGCGGTTCTGTCGGATGTTGTTCATCGTAGAGCGGCTGAGACGCCGCGCCCGCACGATGCCTCGCAGGTCCCCTGTCAGCAGGGTGATGCCACCGGCCTCCATAGCAACGTCTGTCCCTGTGCCCATTGCGATGCCGACGTTTGCCTGGGCCAGTGCGGGTGCATCGTTGACACCGTCGCCCGCCATGGCGACGATCTCTCCTCTTTTTTGGTGGGCCTTGACCACCTCAGCTTTGCCCTGTGGAAGGACATCTGCCTCAAACTGAATGCCCAGCTTTTCTGCCACGGCGCGGGCGGTGGTTTCATTGTCACCCGTGACCATCACTACGTTCAGACCTGTTGACCGCAGTTGCGCAATGGCCTCGGGCGTGGATGGCTTGATTGCATCAGAGACGCTCACGAGACCCGCCGGTCTGCCGTCTACCGCGATGAGCATCACTGTCTGCCCTTCACGTCGAAGGTCATCCGCAGGCGCAAGGAGTGGTTGGGGCTCGATGCCCAGATCTCGAAGCAGTTCTGCATTGCCCACGGCGATCTGCTTTCCCGCGACAGAACCTTGTACGCCTTTGCCAGTGACCGAGCGAAACCCTTGCACCTCGGATAATGCGAGGCCCTTGGCTTCTGCGCCCTTCACTATCGCGGAGGCCAGCGGGTGTTCGCTGGCGCGTTCCAGACTGGCCGCAAGCTGAAGCAGTTAGGTTGCGTCGATACCCGGCCGGGGAACAACGGTGGCAAGTGTCGGCTTGCCTTCGGTCAATGTTCCTGTCTTATCGATGAGCAACGTAGTCACGCGTCCGAATGTTTCCAGCGCTTCCGCATTGCGGATAAGGATGCCCTCGCTCGCGCCGCGTCCGGTTCCAACCATGATGGCCATCGGCGTTGCTAGTCCCAAAGCACATGGGCAGGCGACAATGAGGACTGCGACTGCGTTGACCAGAGCATGTGCGAAGCGGGGTTGCGGACCGACAAGGAACCACACGGCAAAGGTGACGATCGCGACCAGAATGACAGCCGGAACGAAGAACGAGGCAACGCGATCGGCTAGGCGCTGAATCGGTGCGCGGCTTCGCTGCGCCTGGCTTAGCATTTTGACGATCTGCGAAAGCAATGTGTCCGCCCCGACACGTTCCGCCCGCATGACCAGGCTACCGGTGCCATTGACAGTGCCGCCAGTAACCTTCGCATTCATGTCTTTCTCGATGGGAATGGGTTCTCCACTCACCATGGACTCATCGACGGAACTGTGACCTTCGAGAACGACGCCGTCCACGGGCACTTTCTCGCCCGGCCGAATGCGAAGTCGGTCGCCAACCTGAACCTTATCGAGAGGAATGTCGCTCTCGCCACCTTGCGCAGCAAGGAGCCGCGCCGTCTTCGGTGCGAGGCCCAAAAGAGCGCGAATGGCGCTACCTGTCTGCGCACGGGCGCGGAGTTCCATCACCTGTCCTAATAGAACGAGAGCGATGATGATGACGGCAGGCTCAAAATACAGGGCGATCTCTCCCCCTTCGGCGGGGAAGGAAGGCGGAAATATCTGCGGAAGTACGGTGGCCGTCACGCTGTAGAGGTAGGCGGCTCCCGTTCCCAGCGCAATGAGCGTGAACATGTTCAGGCTACGGTTCACGACAGACTGCCACCCACGCACAAAGAACGGCCAGCCGCACCAGAGCACAACCGGCGTCGCCAGACCGAGCTCAATCCACGCCCATGTTCTTGCGGGCAATACATGCTGCAGGGGCATTGATCGGAAGAGGCCTGAGACCATCAGTGCAAGTAGCGGCACCGCAAGTGCAACGCTGATCCAGAAGCGGCGTGTCATGTCGGCCATCTCTGGATTAACCGCCTCGGCAGTAATCTCGCGCGGTTCCAGGGCCATGCCACAGATTGGGCAATTGCCCGGCTCGGAACGTACGATCTGAGGATGCATGGGGCAGCTGTACTCGGTGCGAGTCGGAGGCGCAGTTGGCGCGGCAGGCTCCAGAGCCATGCCACACTTGGGACAGGCTCCGGGACCGATCTTGTGTACTTCAGGGTCCATCGGACAGATGTACTCGACGCCTGCGTGAATCTCCGAATCTGGAGCTACCGCAGCAGGGTAGAGGTATTGCTCGGGCTTTCCCGCGAATCGTTCAGCGCAGGAAGGATTGCAGAAGTAGTACGTCTGCCCTCTGTACTCCTGATGGCTCACCGCATCCTGCGGCTCGATCATCATGCCGCACACGGGATCGCGAACCAGCTCGGGTTGTTCCACTTCGACCATGGCGTCTTCTCCTGGATGAAAGCGGGCTGCGATTGCGCGCAGCCCTGCCTCATGTACAGCTCTACTTCAAAAACTGCTGAGGATTTGCATCAAACTTCCGTTTACATCCAGGAGCGCAGAAGTAGTAGGTTTTGCCTTGATATTCGCTTTGGCCCGCTGCGGTCTTCGGGTCAATCATCATCCCGCATACAACATCTTTTTCCATTTTGCTCATCTCTTTCGGTTTGCTTGTTCCGCTGCAACAGCACATAGTTTTGTCTCCTTCACCTATGCAGACGCACGTGCCGGGAATTTCTTACACCTTGTGTTTGCAGGTGCAATCCAGACACTTGTGTTCGGCACAGGCTCCACAGACCTGCGTGAGCTTTTTCGCTGCCGCCTTGCGAGCCCGGTGCAGACGAACCGAAGCATTGTTGGCAGTGGTTCCCTGGGAGGTGGCGAAGTCTGCAATCGAGTCACCCGCCATATCCACACGCTCCAAGGCGACACGGTAGTCGTCCTTTAGGCTTTGCATCACTTCGCCGACACACTGGCAGACATTTTCTTCGAGTTCGTGTTCGTAGCTGACCGGTGCCTCGCTCATAAACTGCTCATGAGCCCGGTTCCGAGCCGCATTTCTGCGATAGTGATCCGTGATCGCGTTCCGAAGCAGGCGATAAAACCATGCGGTAACTCTTTCGGAATCCTGGATTTGATCCCCTTTCTCGACCGCCCGGATGAAGGCTGACTGTAGGATGTCCTCCGCGGCAGGTTCGCCCACTCGCGCCGCCAGGAAGCGCAGGAACTTCGCGCGTTGGCTTAAGATCTGCGCGAGAGTCGCGTCTGGCACGATCGGCTGCTCTGGAAGGTCATTTAGCGAAGCATTCATCCCATGGCCTCCTTCCAACCCTTCTTCACCAGCCACCGATTGACCGGGTAGGAAGTGAAGAAGCCCAGGACCATGCCGATCTGCATCATGAACCAGTATCCCGCTTGCGTTGGCTTCAAATGCGGGTGCGGGAAGAAGACAAAAAAGGTAAGTGCCATCCAGGCGAACAGCCCCACTTCAAAGCTAACTATCGACAACGTATCGGCTTTGACGGCGGCAATCAGTCCTTGGCCTGCCGACAGTTTTCGCATCGGCTTGATGGTGAAGTACTGGAAGGCGATGCCCAGAAGCCACGCAAGCAGAAGATCACCAGCGTATTCGGCATAGAGCACCTTGCCGAACAGTGTCC
>JABBOG010000109.1 GCA_019351975.1 Acidobacteriota bacterium | reverse complement strand
AAAAGTGAAGGTGATGCGTCGCATGATCGATGCCTTGGGCAGGGATCAACAGGTACAGTCGCTCTGCATGAATCTTGATACGCCTAAGGCTATTCGTGCCGTGGCTGAATGCGACGTTATCTTCGGATGTGTTGACACCGCCGAAGGACGAAACCTGGCGAATCGCATCGCAGCTTACTACCTTCAGCCCTACATAGACGTCGGAGTCAGCCTCATTGCCGATGGCGTCGGCGGTATTGCGAATATCGCAGGAGTGGTCAACTACTACGCGCCGGGGCAGCAGTCGCTGATCGAGAGGGGGGCAATCACCCAAGAACAAATTCGAGCTGAAGAGACCAAGCGAGCTAATCCCGAAAGGTACGCGGAGTTGCGTCGCCAAAAATACATCCAGGGAGTTGAGGTTGATCGGCCCGCGGTCATCAGCGTAAACACCTTCTTCGCGGCCCTTACAGTCAATGAGTTTCTGTCAAGGATCCATCGCTTCCGGAATGTTGACAACAACGAATTTGGGACAGTGCGAGGTGACCTATGCGAGCTTGCTCTGTTCCGTGAACCAGGCCTTCCATCGGCGGGACACTTTTCCAAGTGCCTAGGAATGGGCGATCAAGATCCTTTGCTTGGTCGTGTTTCTTTGCAGGAGTAACGATGAGAATTCGGTCCGCGTGTTTGCGCCTTCTCGAGTGGTTCAGGTTCCGAAAGAAGAGGTACCGGGTCCGCTATGTCGGGGACGTTCCAGACGCACCTCGACCGTATGAGGTATATGCCATTGGCGATCCCTTCGCCTGGCAGGCGGCTGTTCTTTGCCCGTGCGGGTGCGGATATCTGATTCAGCTGAGTTTGTTGGATTCTGACTCACCCCGATGGTCATTAAGCGCTGATCGCGATGGCAGCGCGACCCTGTCACCGTCAATTTGGCGAACCAGAGGATGCGAGGCTCACTTCTTTGTGCGGAATGGCCAAATCATATGGTGTGACGGTGAGAACTGAGGCACGGCATTTGGTCAGATAAGACAAACAGTTGCCGACACCACGTCGTCCCTCGTCGGCTGACGTCTGAGCCAATACACTCTGGCCTCTACAACTTTGCCTGTGCTCTTGGCCCCAACGGTCGAGAAGACGATTCCGGTCGGCCGATAAGGCCGACTCACTACGAGTAAGCGACCGGGTGCCTCGCGGCGGCGCCGCACCTTTCTTTGCGGCTGAGTCGTTGAAATTGATTTTTGTTGGTCGCTCACCATTACGTACCCAGATTCCCTCAGTAGAGCTTTGATTGTCACGTCCGGGGTTAAAGTGTCATCCTTACGTATGGCCAACTCCAGGCAAATGATCGCTCTATTGAAAAGCCATGTTCAAAGGGATGATCAGGAGTTCCTTTCTGTTGCGATGGAGGTCGCCGCCGCCGAGGCGCGTCAGGGCCATTCCCAAGTGGCAAACACAATCAAGCGACTTATAGATGACGCAAAAACGAGGGAGACGACGCCACAGAAGCCAGTCTTGGTCGTTCCCAATCGGAGCGAATTAGGAACCATCCTCTTCACAAGATCATCGGACACTCGGTTGTCAGATCTCACACTTCCCGAGAAATTGGCATCCCGACTAAGCCGAATCATGCTCGAGCAGCGGCAGCAGAGCCGTCTACGCGAACACGGTCTGCGACCTCGCCGCAAGATTCTCTTGGTCGGTCCTCCCGGCACCGGCAAAACGATGACCGCCGCTGCATTGGCAGGAGAGCTACGGCTTTCCCTTTCGACAATTCTGCTCGAAGGGGTCATCACGAAGTTCCTCGGGGAAACTGCGGGGAAGCTCAAACTAATTTTCGATACGATCGCGTCGACAGAGAGTGTGTACTTTTTCGACGAATTTGATGCGCTCGGCGCTCGACGGAACCAGAGCAACGACGTAGGGGAGATTCGTCGCGTCCTGAATACTTTTCTGCAGTTGCTAGAAAAGGATGATTCGCGCGGCATCATCATCGCAGCTACAAATCATCCCGAACTTCTGGATAGAGCTCTCTTCCGCCGCTTCGATGACGTCCTCGAATATGGCTTTCCAACTGAGGAGATCGCATCTCGAATCTTGAAGTCGCGGCTGGGTCGCTCGGCTGGTAAGAACCTTGATTTGCGAGCGGCAGTTGAGAGGGCGAAGGGGCTGAGTCAAGCAGACGTGAGTCGGGCTGCAACCGAAGCTCTAAAGCATGCTTTGCTCCATGATCAGCCAGATGTAACGACCGCGGACCTGCTCCAATCGCTGGATGAAAGGATCGCCGCAGCCCGATCATAAGAGACTTCGTCCATGCCAGAGCAGTCACGAAACCTCCAGCACATATTTATCGAGAATTGGGCAGAGTCGGAATCTTACACATCCCGCCTGAGACCCCGAACGCCCCCTCCGCCCGACCGAGAGAGGGCAGTTCACGCAGCGGCACTGTTGCAGGCTCTGAGCAGTGCGCTTCGTCAATTGGATCACCCGCCACACGTAGAGGCGGTACGCGATGACCAAGCTAACCGTGGCTTCGTTCTTGAGTTTCGGATGCCACTCGGCTCAGAACAATTTGTTCAAAAGCTGGAAGACCGCGGTAAGCAGATCGAATTGCTCAGCGTGTCGGATAGGGGCGCTGCCGGGTTACTAGCCGCTGTCTACGTTCCAACTGCAGCGCGTGAGCATTTCATCAGGAAGATTGAGAAGTACCGTGATGAAGTTAGCAAAGGCGGGCGTCCAAAGAACGAAGCGCTTGTGGCTAGGGTTGACCAAGTCGCTTTGGGGGCCTTCGACACAGTGTTTACGGATGACGTCGATGAGATTCCGGAAGCCGCGCAGTCTGTTTGGTGGGAGGTTTGGCTCCGGACTGGCGAGAGGCCCACGTTTGAGAGCTTTACTGGACGGCACGCCGTCACGGTGTCATTAGAAACACTGACATTTCCAGAACGAGATGTCGTTCTGGCATTCGGAACGCGCAATGCAATTGGACGTTGTGTAATCGAATCAGGCTCAGTTGCTGAGATTCGTCTCGCGAAGGATACCCCTTCTGTCTTCTTGAACTTCACCAACGATGAGCAACAAGACTGGGCCGGTGACGTTGCGCAGAGAGTTACACCGCCTGGCGATGACATGATCGCGGTCTGCATTCTCGACAGTGGGGTCACCCGTCAGCATATCCTCATCGAACCGTTACTTGATGCTCATGATGTTCATAAGTACGATCCCAATTGGCCGGATGGAGACAGTGCCACTTGGAACGGACATGGAACCGCAATGGCGGGGCTTAGCCTCTACGGCGATCTATTTCCTTTGCTGCATGGGACGGGGGACATCCATATCGGCCATCGTTTGGAAATCGTGAAAATGCTTGCCCACGACGGTCAGGAACATGAACCACGGCTTTATGGAGCTATCACTCGTGAGAGCGCGACACGGCCAGAGGTGACGAAGCCGTTTCGGCGCCGTGTCCACTGCATGGCTGTATCGAGCGCAAGCGGTACCAATCAGGGGCGTCCATCTTCTTGGTCTGCGGCGTTAGACCAGTTGACATTCGGTACTGGCACCACTCGGCTATTTGTCGTTTCAACTGGCAACATTCGTCAAGGCATAACTGCCGCCGGCTATCCCACTCTGAACGACATCGAGCCCGTCGAAAATCCCGCGCAATCTTGGAATGCTCTAGCAGTTGGGGCCTACACGCAGAAACAGCAGATTGCGGACACCTCATTTGCGGGCTGGGCGCCAATTGCTCCGGTTGGCGCCATTGCCCCGTGTAGCAGGACGTCGGTCTCATGGGAAAGACGTTGGCCCATCAAGCCAGATGTTGTATTCGAGGGAGGTAATCACGCTCACCAGGACACCGAGGTCGATACGCCCGATGACCTCAGCCTTCTGACGACCCACTATCGTCCGTTAGTGCGACAGTTTCAATCTTTTGGTGATACAAGCGCTGCCGCGAGCCTCGGGGCAAGATTTTCGGCGCAAATTTTGAATGACCGTCCGAATGCTTGGAACGAGACAGTACGCGGGCTAGTGGTGCATTCGGCCGATTGGACCCCGCTCATGCAGGCACAGTTAGACGCTTCTACAAACGAGACCCAACGCCTCGCTGTTTTCCGGCGCTATGGATATGGTGTTCCCGATTTGCGGCGAGCCATTCGCAGTTCTTTGAATGACGCCACGATCGTTTCCGAGAACACGCTGAGGCCCCTCCACCTCGCAAACGGTCGGATCAAGTCCAAAGACATGAACTTGCATATGATGCCTTGGCCCGCGGACATTCTCGCAGGTCTCGGTGAGACTTTGGTTCAACTCCGTGTCACCTTGTCTTACTTCATCGAACCAAATCCTGGCGAACGTGGCTGGAAGGGGCGGTATAGGTACGCTTCCCATGGCCTTCGGTTCGCTCTGAAGCGACGTTTGGAAGAACTTCCGCAGTTTCGTGCTCGCATAAACCAAGCTGTTCAGATGGATGAGGAAGACCTAATTCCGACGACTGCTGACGATGAAGGCTGGACTCTCGGTCGAATCCGGGATGTGGGATCCGTGCATTCTGATAGCTGGATTGGTAGCGCGGCCGAGTTGAGGCG
>JABBOG010000108.1 GCA_019351975.1 Acidobacteriota bacterium | reverse complement strand
GCCGCCTGGTTCAGACTCCCCCTTCACCCTCTACACCAATAGATAATCAGCTCTAGAGCACCCGACGCCGCACCGGTCGCATCTACCGCCAGCTAACCGCCAGATGCCACCGCAGTCCCCGCTCCGCTGTCTTCTGCAACACTGCCTCATATTCACGCAGTTCGGTCACCACCTCCGGACCCTCGCTACCTAACTGCTGCGGGTCTGCACCGAGCCTCAAGATCAGCGCCTTCAGTGTCTGCAGCCCATCCTCCGCCCGATACCACTGCGGCGGCGGTAACTGATGCAGCAGCGCAGGATTTCCCCCACCCTCTTCTATCAGCAAGGCCATCGAAGTCTCATCCGCCGAAAAAAACTCCAGGAGCGGCTTCACCCCAAGCTCCAGCGCAAGCTTCTCGATCGCACTCTCATATCGCGCCAGCAAACGCCCGTTGACGAAGATGTTATAGCCCGGATCTTCGCCCTCGACAACAATGTACATGGAGGCTGCCATTCCAACGAGTGTAGCTCGAAACGCGCCTCGAGTGAAGCTCCACTGCCCTCACCCCGACGACAACTTACCGCTCGCTCGCCGACCGAAGCGAAGTTCCGGCATCGCTCGGCCGCAACAGCAAAGCCCCCGCAGCAACGACCAGCAATCCCAACCCTGCCAGCGCCTGTCCGCTCATGTACGACCGCGCGTAGATCATTCCCTGCACCACAATCAAGAGCGGAACCAGAACATACTGCGCGGACCAGCGCTCAGGGCCCAACTGATCCAACGCCACTATCGTCGCTGCCGCCAGAAGTCCGTCAATCGCGGCGGAGAGCGCCGTAAAGCCCGCCAACGATCCACTATGTACGACGGATATCGCACTTATAACGGATAAAGAAGCGACACCCCCGCCTAAAGCCAACCCCCTTCTGCCGCCGGCATCAACCTTGCTGGAACCAAAAAGTGCCGCCCCAATCCCCGTCAATAACGGTGCCAAAACATACGCACAGTCCGCGCCCGCATCCGTAAGCACGGGTTGAGCGAAAAGCATCAGCAACCCTGTCAAACCCAACAAACCAGGCCAGATACGTCCACCAGCATCGGCGGCCGAACTCGTCTCGAACCACGCGGAAGCGATAGAAAGAACAACCGGCGTAAGGGTCATCGCGATCGCAAAGTCCACCGCATACACCGTCTGCGGGAGAAGAAAAGCTATCGCAGGGCCGCCCACAATCATCCCTCCCGCTATCACGATCCGCAACGCCTCTCCCCGCAAAGCAATTCGCCTGATCGGCATCCCAGAACGCCTGGCTCCAGCCTCTAGGGCCGCAAAAACAATCCAGGCACCTGCGCAGCCCACCGCACCCGCCACCAGCGTCGCAGTTTCACCATCTGAATGGTCCGGAATCATCCATTTAGCCGCTCCCGCCAGAACAACAATCGCAAACGCAGACCATCGGCGAGCCGAAGCCCCTAAGAGCCTGATTCTGCTCATATTTCCCATCGCGGTACACCCGTGCGGCTCTTAAAAAGAAGGGAGCGAAGCCCTCGACAAGCGGACCTCGCTCCCTCCCATCCACAATTAGATAGCACTTCCGCCTGTCGGCGGAGCATCAGTGCCGCCCGCTCCCGGACGGCGACCACGCCTCCGACGTCCACGGCGCGCACCCGCAGGGCGAACCCCGCCCTCAGGCAGAGTGCCTTCCTGCGTCTGGCCTGCGGCCGACTCAACGACATCGTCATCGCCGAACTCGTCGTCATCGAAGTCTTCACCGCCAATCAGAACGACCGTCTCTTCATGCTTTGGCATCGCTGGCCTTTCAGCCTGAACGGGACGCTCGCCGCGACTGGAACGCTCGCCACGATCCCTTCCGCCACGGTCCCCACGGTCGGAGCGCTCACCGCGATCAGAACGCTCACCTCTGTCGGAACGGTCGCCACGATCATGCGCCGCAGGTTCAGCCACAGGCGGCAGTCCGAGCTTCTCGCGCTGCTCGCGCAGCACAGCCTTTCGTGAAAGCTTGATCCTACTGCCCTCAATCGACAGCACCTTCACAAGGATCTGGTCGCCTTCGCGAAGCTCGTCCTTCACTTCCTTGACGCGATGTTCAGCGATCTCCGAAACGTGCAGCAAGCCGTCGGTACCCGGGAAAATCTCCACGAACGCACCAAACTCAGCCAGCCGAACAACCTTCCCAAGGTATGTCTTACCTACCTCAGGCACGGCAGTGATGTCGGAAATCATCTGAATTGCTCGCGCCAATCCATCAGCATCCGACGAAGCAACGCTCACGCGACCCGTATCGTCAACATCAATCTTCGCGCCTGTCGCCTCTACAATCCCGCGAATCACCTTGCCGCCAGGTCCGATTAAATCGCGGATCTTATCCGTAGGAATCTGGATCGTGTGAATCCGTGGAGCAAACTGCGACTTCTCTTCCGCCGCATGCGAGATGACAGCGTCCATCTTGTCCAGTAGGAATAACCGTCCACGACGCGCCTGCTCCAGGGCTTCGCGCATGATCTGCGTCGTGATTCCCATGATCTTGATGTCCATCTGCAGCGCGGTAATTCCATTGCGCGTACCGGCCACTTTGAAGTCCATGTCACCATAGTGGTCTTCCGCGCCAGCGATATCGGTCAGAATGGCGTACGAATCGGCTTCTTTCACCAATCCCATTGCAACGCCAGCAACCGAACCCTTAAGCGGAATACCGGCCTGCATCAACGACAGCGACGCGCCGCATACTGTCGCCATCGAAGACGACCCATTCGACTCCAGAATGTCGGATACAACACGCAGCGTATACGGCGATTCATCTTCCGCTGGCAAGACGGCCTCTATGGCTCTCCATGCGAGCGCTCCGTGTCCAATTTCGCGACGACCAACACCCGTCATACGGCCAACCTCGCCAACCGAAAACGGAGGAAAGTTATAGTGCAGCATGAACTTGCGCTTCTGCTCGCCTTCATAGCTTTCCATTCGCTGCGCATCATCCATCGTGCCAAGAGTTGCACTCACCAACGCCTGGGTTTCGCCACGGGTGAACAGCGCAGATCCGTGCACACGCGGAAGCACACCAGTTTCAATCGTGATCTCACGGATCTCATCAAACGCGCGATGGTCCGGACGAATCCTCTCGCTCAGAACCTGTTCCCTGAAGATCGTTTCGCGCAATCCTTCAAAGTATTTCGACAGCTTCTTGGCCGCCGAAGGATCATCAGCAGGGAGCTCAGCCTTCAACTCGTCCTTGATTTCCTTCACCTTGGCGTAGCTGTCGAACTTAGGATACTTCTTCGTATCCAGCGCGTCCTTCAGCCGGTCGCCCACCTTCGACTTCAACGTCGCGGCATACGCATAATCATGCTCAACCTCGGCCACCGCGCGCTTAGCCTTACCCGAAAGCGACACCAGATGCTCGATTCCCGCGACGATCTTCTTGATCTCTTCGTGGGCGTATTCAATCGCACCTACAACAACCTCTTCCGAGACTTCCTTCGACCCAGACTCAACCATCACGATTCCGTCTTTGGTACCGACAACCATGATGTTCAGCTTGCTGACCAGCCGCTCGGAGTACGTCGGGTTTACAAGATACTGCTCGTCGATATACCCCACCCTCACTGCGCCAACAGGTCCGTGAAAGGGGATATCCGACAGCGCCAGGGCGCAACTTGCACCATTGATTCCAAGAACATCCGGGTCATTTTCCTTATCCGCCGAATACACAAACGCTACAACCTGCGTCTCGTTGCGGAAAGCTTCAGGAAACAATGGCCGGATCGGGCGGTCAATCTGTCGCGATGTAAGAATCTCCTTCTCACTCGGTCGCCCTTCACGCTTGATAAACCCGCCCGGAATGCGCCCACCAGCATATGTGAACTCACGATATTCCACCGTCAGCGGAAAGAAATCAATGCCTTCCTTCGGATCTGGAGAAGCCACCGCCGTCGCCAGCACGGCGTTGTCACCACTCGTCGTAAACGCCGCGCCCGAAGCCTGCTTCGCAATGCGTCCTGTCTCAAACTTAATGTGCTTGCCACCGGCAAGCTCTACCGTTACTTCCTGCTTCATAAGCAATCCTCTTTTTCTCTCTCGAATCTCTTCATCGTCGAACGCAAGGAACTCAGCGTCAAAACAAAAGCCCCGCCGAAGCTACTCCGGACGGGGCATCATGAATTTGTTTGTTATGGGTACGCGGATCACAGAATACCGGGTCGACCGACCGGCCCAATGTGGGCTCGTACGCGCGGACAGTGGCAGCCATGGTCACCACAATCCCGTCGATCATTCCGGGCTGATTCAATCTTCGTACACTCCTGATATAGCTGCGCTAGCTTGGTACGCCAGGCAGTGATGATCGCGCTACTTCCGGATACCGAGCTTCCCAATCACATCACGGTAGCGATCAGAGTCTGTCTTCTTTAAGTAATCCAGAAGACGACGGCGCTTGCTCACCAGCATCAAAAGTCCACGGCGTGAGCCATGATCTTTCTTGTGTGTCTTGAAATGCTCCGTAAGCTCGCCAATTCGTTCGCTCAAAATCGCAATCTGAACCTCAGGGCTTCCGGTGTCCGAATCATGCGTGCGGAACTTCGTGATAATGTCTGTTTTCTTCGCTGTTGCCAACACGGCGGGTCTTACTCCTGATTCTCTATGCTCTAGTCCAC
>JABBOG010000002.1:152385-162329 GCA_019351975.1 Acidobacteriota bacterium | reverse complement strand
TTTACAGCTAGAATGTGAGGGAGGTCATTGTGTGTCAGTTCATTGCGTGCGGTGTGCGTGGATGATAACCCAGCCGTCGCCGAGGCCGGAGGATGCGGCGCGGCGGAAGCCGTCTGCGTAGCCGACGGGAAGAAGCGCGAGACGCATGGAGTGGGCGGCGCGGAAGGTTGCGCCGTAGCCGACGGTGGCTCCGGGTTCGATGTCGCGGATGGCGAGGATGCGGGTCTTCCAGGTGAGGACGGGATGGAGGCGCGAGGCCAGCGCGGGCGTTGCGCGGGGCTCGATGGGCAGGCAGTAGCCGTAGAGGGCGAGGCCGGTGCGGACCATGGCGCGGGCGTTGCTGCGGGCGGCGGTTTCGCGGATCCAGGCCATGGTGGAACCTTCGTCGAGCGCGGAGGTGTTGCCGAGATGGATGAAGTTGGGCGTGAGGCCGGCGGCGCGGATGGTTTCGAGAGCGGTCGCGAAGCGCTGGCGCTGGCTGGCGGTGATGGGCGAGCCGGAGATCTCGGAGGAGCTGAGGTGGGTAAAGACGCCTTCGCAGTGCAGCCAGCGGGAGGCGGCGAGGCGATGGGCGATGGCCAGAAGGTCGCGCAGATCGACGCCCTGGCGGGACATGCCGGTGTCGACTTCGAGGTGGATGGGGAGGATGGTGGATGCGGCCGCGGCGGCTTGCTCAAGGGCGGCGATGTGGTCGAGGGTCCAGAGGGCGGGGGTGAGGTTGAGGGCGAGGATGCCGGTGGCGTCGGCGGGTTCGGAGGCGCTCATGACGAGGATGCGGGGGGTGTTGCCGACGGTGGCGCGAATGCGGGCGGCTTCGTCGAGGTCGGTGACGCCAAGCCAGCGGACGCCTGCGTTGACGAGGATAGGCGCGACGAGGGGAGCGTCGTGGCCATAGGCGTTGGCCTTGATGACGGCGAGGGTTTCGACGGTGGAGCCGGCGACGGATTGGATGGCGCGCAGGTTAGACTGCAGGCGTTCGCTCGAGATCTCCACCCAACTCTTCATCTGTTTCGGTTCGCCTGTGTTTCGTTGATAGCAGTTTTTTGTTGAGGGGATTCGTTGGTGGTGCGTACTGAGTTTCAAGTTTATTGATTTTGGGTGGGGGCTGAAAGGGGTGGAGGGTGGTGGCGGGGTGGGGTTCGTCGGGGTTCTTCGACTGCGCTGCGCTTCGCTCAGGATGACAGGGTGTGTGAGATGTTGGCCTTGGCTGATGGGGAGCTCCCTCCGGGGCTGAAGCCCCCTGCTGCTGGGAGGGTTATGGACGGGCTGAAGCCCGTCCCCTTCAAAGCGTGGGTTGAGGGTAGGCTGCAGAGCGCATTGCTCATGGTGTCGTAGTTTCGTTGTTCGTAGAAGCTGCAGGTCTCTCCACTGCGCCAAACGATGAAGCCGTTTGGCTCCGGTCGAGATGACAACATTTTGCATACGTTCATGGCTAGGTTGCTCTAGCAGCTACATTGCTATTGCTCTAGCAGCTACATTGCTATAGAGCCCGTTCTTTTCAGAGCGGGTTGAGGGATAGGCCGTTAAAGGCTTTTCCCTTCAGGGGGGTGGGTCGAAGGTGGGTGGGTTAGTCGCCGCGGCCGGAGAAGGTCCAGCGGCGGACGGGGCCGACGTCGACGTGGACGAACTGGCTGCGGGGGTAATAGCCGACGCCGCCGGCTTCGAGGCTGAGGGCAGCGTCGCGGAGGCGGCGGGTGCGGATGCCGGGGACGCGGATGTCGATGGCTTTGGCCTGGACGTGCTGGGAGTTCTTTGCGACGCCGGTGTCTGGGCCGCGGGTGCGGAGAAACTCGTTACTCTGCGGAGTGCGATAGCCGCAGACGATGTCGATGATGCCTTGCGGCTTGCCGAGACGGGTCATGAGGTTGTGGAGGAGGTCGAACTCCGAGGGATCGTAGGCCTTTTCGTCCTGGGTGCGGCTGTCGCGGAGGAAGTAGTCGAGCCTTTCGATGGCGCCGGGGAGATAGGTGTCGCCGATGCGGTAGACGACGTCGAGGGTTTCGCCGCTGTGGAGGTGGTGGAGGCGGAGCTCGTATTTTTTGCCGGCGTCGGGGATGTCGGCGTCGTCGACGGGGAGGATGCCGGGATGGAGGAGCGCGCCGCGGGCGGAGAGGCTGCCGTGCAGCGTGGCGCTGCGGAGGCCGGCCTCACGCAGGCGAATGTGATGGGACCGCGCGCGGACGTGGACGGGTGGCGGCGCAGCGATGGCGGCGTGGGCGGCGAGAAGGAAGGTGAGAGCGAAGAGGATGGGAAGCCGGGGCGAGCGTGGGTTTCGCGCGTGAGTAGGCGCTGAGGGCTCAGGGCGCGGCGTGCGCAAAAGGGAGTTCCTGGGTAGCAATCTCGTCTCCGGGGGTAGGGTGGGCTTGCATTGAATCGTACCACTGAATGGCGGAAGCGAAATGACATTCGCTGAACCTGATTCGCTTTTGTCATTCTACGCGTTGGTTGTGGGGCGAGGGGTGGGCTGTGCCGTGGAAGGTACTGGGTGCGTTGACCGGAGTTAAAGCGATCAGACGCGGACGATCATGACTTCGGTGGATTTGATGAGGGCGGCGGCGGTTTGGCCTTTGCGGAGTTGCATCTCGCGGGCGGCGTCGGCGGTGATGATGGAGGTGATGAGCTGGTCGGCGATGTTGAGGGTGATCTGGGCGAGCAGGCCGCTGATTTTGACGTTGGTGATGGTGCCGACGAGCTGGTTGCGGCCGCTGACGTTGCGGAAGCGCTCGCGCGAGGATTTGCGTGCGGGCGTGGGCTGAGAGGGGAGCAGCGGCGTGAGGGCGGACTGCGGGATGCGGTGGTGGCCGCCGGGGGTTTTGACGGTGGTGATGGTTCCGGCGAGGATCCACTGCTTGAGGGTGGGATAGCTGACGTTGAGGGCGAGGGCGGCTTCGCGGGGCTTGAGGAGGATATCTACGTCGGGCATGGGGTCTCCGTAGGGAAGTGGGTTTGGATTGATTCACATAAAATCGTTATGTAGAATCGTATCAATATGAAAAAACTTCGTGGGTTTCGGGGTCGGTTTCAGTGCGTGCGTGTGGCGCGTGCGGCGGTGGTCACTTCTGCTTTGATTGTGGGCGCTGTAGCGGCGGGAGCGCAACAGGGGGATGCAGGAACACAGCAGGTTGCGGCCACGCAGGCAACGCTGGCGAAGCGGCCTGCTCCTTGTGCGAGCGGGCACGAGGCGGCCACCAGCGACTGTGCGCTGACGTGGCATGGCATTACGCTGTATGGAGAGTATGACGTGGGTGTGGGGTGGGTGAGCCACGGGCTGCCGGAGAACGGCTACAACTACGAGGGCGAGTCGCTGGTGAACCGCAATGGCGGGAGTGCGCGGTTTGTGATTGCGCCGAATAATCTGCAGCAGACGGGATTTGGCGTCCGGGGCAGGGAGCAGTTCATGCCGGGATGGGCGGTGGTGTTCAATGCGTCGACGGGGATCAATCCGCAGTCGGGGCTGCTGGCGAATGCTTCGAAGACGGACATTATCAATAACGGGCTGCCGCGTGGGAGCTACTCGGTGGCGATTGATGGAGCGCGTGCGGGGCAACCGTTTAACGACGAATACTATGGCGGCGTGTCGTCGGAGCGCTTTGGAACGCTGATCTTCGGTAGGGAGCGGTCGCTGGGGACGGATGCGATGCTGCTGTACGATCCGGCGGCTGGAGCTTATGCGTTTTCGTACATCGGGTACAACGGAACGATGGCGGGCGGCGGCGATACGGAGGACAGCCGGTGGGACGACGCGGTGAAGTACCGGCTGGCGTTTGGACCGGCGCATGTGGCGGCGATGTACAAGTTCGCGGACGGATCGGGGGGATGCTACTCGGCTGCGGCGACGTGGACGGCGGCGGACTGCACGCCGGTTTCGGCGCATAATAATGCGTTTGGCGGCGATGTAGGTGGAGCGTACCGCAAGTTGTCGGTGGACGCGGTGTATCAGCACTATAACGATGCGATCAGCGTGGTGAACCCGCTGCTTGGGCCGCAGAGTCCGACGCAGGGGTACCAGTCGACGACGGACAGCATTAATACGAACCCGATCAGCGGAGTGAATTTGATACCGACGAGCGATACGCTGTGGGGCATTGTGACGGACAACAACGCAATCATGGGCGCGGCGAGGTATACGGCGGACCACTTCAAGTACTTTGCGGGCTTTGAGTACATCTGGCAGAACAATCCGCATGATCCGCTGGGTGTGGGTGCGTCGGATCAGGGAGGGTATTTTTTGAGCGGTGTGCAGGACAACAATCTGGATTCGGAGAAGATTACGCGGATATGGTGGACGGGCGTGAAGTACGCGTATGACGATACGACCGACGTGACGTTTGCGTGGTATGGGCAGCTGCAGAATGATTTTCGTGTGCCGCAGCCGTGCTCGGTGGCGGCGGGCTTTCGGCCGGCGTGCGCTGGGACGCTGGATGAGGGGTCGCTGTATATGGACCACCACTTCACGAGCCGCTTCGATGGGTTTGCAGGGCTGGCGTACTCGTTTGTGACGGGAGGGCTGGCGATCGCCGATCCGAACTCGGCGGTGCGGTTTTTGCATAACAGCAACTTTGCGCCGACGATTGGTGGGCGATTTACGTTTTAGGGGTGGGATGGCTGGGGGACCCCTCCGGGGCTGAAGCCCCTGGTGGGATGGTCGGGTGGATGGACGGGCAGACGCCCGTGCCCTTCAGGGCGGGAGTTTGTGGTGGGGTGGGGCTGCGGGTCTCTCCGCGGCGCTGCGCTTCGGTCGAGATGACAGGGTTTGAGTGGTTGGATGGAGTGCTAGGCGGGTAGGTCGGCGAGGAGCTGCGCGATGGTGCGGTGCAGGGTGGGGTGCTGCAGGGTGGGGGCGATCTCGGCGAGGGGAGCGAGGACGAAGCGGCGCTGATGCATGGCGGGGTGGGGTAGGGTGAGGTCGGGGTCGTGGAGGATGATGCAGCCGCCGGCGCCGGTGTAGAGCAGGAGATCGAGGTCGATGATGCGCGGGCCTTTGGGCGGTGCGGTGGAGCGGTTGCGGCCCATGACGTGCTCGATGGCGAGGAGGCTGTGGAGGAGGTCGAGGGGCGAGAGCGTGGTATCGAGCAGGGCGGCGGCGTTGAGGAAGTGAGGTTGGTCAAGGTAGCCGACGGGGGCGGTGGCGTGGAAGGTGGAGACGGCGGTGATGTGGCCGAGGTCGGCGAGGCGGTGGAGGGCTTCGCGGAGATTGGCGTCGGGTGGTCCGAAGCGGGAGGTGAGGTTGGAGCCGAGGGCGATGGCGGCGGTCATGCTGGGGTGCTCCGGGTGTGGAGGCTGAAAGAGGCGAGCAATATGGGTTGGGTGGAGATCTTCGGGGTCCTTCGACTGCGCTGCGCTCCGCTCAGGATGACAGGCTTTGGGGGTGATGGGTGATGGGTGATGGGGTGATGTCAGGCGTGTTGCAGGGATGGGGTGAAGGAGGGAGTTTCTGGGGAGTCTTCAGGGGGCGAAGGCTCTGGTGAGGTGTCGGGTTCGAGGGAGGTTTCGCAGCGGTGGGAGAACTCCCAGGTGGAGCGGTCGCGGAGGAGTTTTTGGACGAGGGCGGTGTGCATGGCGTGGCCGGCGCGCTCGGCGACGACGCGGCCCCAGATGCGGCGGCCGGCGAGGGCGAGGTCGCCGATGAGGTCGAGGACTTTGTGGCGGACGAACTCGTCGGGGAAGCGGAGGGGGCCGTTTTGGACGGAGCCGGTGTGGGTGGGGGTGGAGCGGGTGAGGATGATGGCGGAGTCGTCGGATACGCCGCGGATGAGGCCCATGTCGCGGAGCATGGCTTCGTCTTCGCGGAAGCCGAAGGTGCGGGCGGGGGCGATGAGGTCGGCGTAGGCACCGGCTTCGAGGTCGCCGACGAAGGTATCGTGGCCGATGGGTTCGGGAAAGTCGATGGAGTAGTGGATCGAGTAGCCGTCGCCGGGGTAGACGCCGATGAACTTCTCGCCGCAGGGAGAGGCTTCGCGGACTTCGATGGGTTTGAGGATGCGGATGTACTCACGCTTGCGGCGCTGGCGCTTGAGGCCGGTGGCGAGGATGGCGGAGACGTAGGGCAGGGAGCTGCCGTCGAGGATGGGGACTTCGAGGTTGTCGATTTCGACGATAAGGTTATCGACGCCGAGGCCGATAAGGGCAGAGAGGAGGTGCTCGACGGTCTGGATGAGAACGCCCTGGCGCATGAGGGAGGTGGCGTAGGAGACGCGTGCGACGTTGCGGCCGGTGGCTGGGATCTCGAAGTTGTCGAGATCGGAGCGGCGGAAGACGATGCCGGAGCCTGCGGGGGCGGGGATGAGGCGCATCTGAACGGCTGCGCCGGAGTGAAGGCCGATGCCGTGAAAGCTGAGGGGCTCGTGGATGGTGTGCTCGAATTGGGGCGATGTGGGCAGGTTTTTGGACTCGTGCGGTGATGCTACATGGAAGGGTATACCGAAGATGACGGCCAGGAAGTGTGGCTAATCTGCCACAGTTTTGCGCGGGTCGGGGGCGTGAATGGCGGTGCGAGAGTATGTGAGGATAGGGCTGGAGGGTTTGGGAATGGCGCAGATGCAGGAGCTGGTGCAGGCAGTGGCGAAGAGTGAGGGGCGGCTGAAGGAGCGGCTGCGGGAGCTGGTGGAGGTGGAGTCCCCGAGTGAGGACAAGGGCGCGGTGGATAGGGCGGGAGTGCTGGTGGAGGGGTGGGTGGAGGCGATGGGCGGGCGGGTGAAGCGGCATCGTCAGCGGGGGTTTGGGGACGTGCTGGAGATCAAGTTCGCCGGCCGATCTGATCAAGGATATCGACTATGTGAAGGCGCGGGTGAAGCGGCATCGTCAGCGGGGGTTTGGGGACGTGCTGGAGATCAAGTTTGGGCCGGTGCGGAGCCGTGGCGGGAGGGTGTTGCTGCTGGGGCATCTGGACACGGTTTGGCCGATGGGGACGCTGGCGAAGATGCCGTGGCGCGAGGCCGAAGGGAAGCTTTGGGGGCCGGGGGTGGTGGATATGAAGGCGGGGGTGGTGATGGCGCTGGAGGCTGTCGCCGCAGCGCAGACGCTGGGGCTGGAGCGGCCGGTGACGCTGCTGCTGGTGAGCGAGGAGGAGGTTGGGAGTCCGGTGTCGCGGGCGATTACGGAGCGGGTGGCGGCGGAGTGCGCGGCGGTGTTTGTGCTGGAGCCGGCGCAGGAGCTCCGCCACCCCAGCGGGCAAAGAACGCCCGCTGGGGACCCCGTATACGCGTACAAGACGGCGCGGAAGGGGGTGGGACACTTTGAGTTACGGGTGGAGGGCGTGGGTGCGCACGCGGGAGTGGATTTCGAGGCGGGCCACTCGGCGGTGCGGGAGATGGCGCGGTTGGTGGAACGGGTGTCGGGGTTTACGGATTTGGGGAGGGGTTTGACGGTGAATGTGGGCGTAATTGCGGGTGGGACGCGGTCGAATGTGGTGGCGGCGGCGTGCGTGGCGGAGGTGGATGTGCGGATCGCGAAGGCGGCGGACGCGGCGCGGGTCGAGAGGATGTTTCGGGGGCTGAAGGTGACGGACAAGGGATGCGGGTTGACGGTTTCGGGGGGGATCAATCGTCCACCGATGGAGCGGAAGGTGGGGACGGTTCGGCTGTTCAGGCTGGCGAAGAAGCTGGCGGCGGAGATGGGGTTGGTTTTGGAAGAGGCGTCGACTGGGGGAGGGTCGGACGGGAATTTTACGGCAGGGATGGGGGTGGCCACGCTGGATGGGATGGGAGCGGTGGGGGGCGGTGCTCATGCGGCGCATGAGCATGTCGTGGTGAAGCATCTGGTCGAGCGGACGGCGTTGATTGTGGGGATGCTGGTGAGAGTTTGAGGGAGATGCTGCGAACCCACGCATGACGATGAGACTGTCATGCATGGGGCACCCTTCTCCATATCGTTATCCCCGGAAGACAATTGGTGCGCTTAGTTTGATTTGCCATTTCTGGGAGAGTCGCAGGAAGGTGCGAATGGCGAAGGTGGTGACAAAGAGGATCAACGCGCCGCCGATGAGACCGATGGGGATAGCCCACCAACCGAGGATTTCGTGGGGAGGATGATTCGTTTGGATACCGAAGGTAGGACCGTTGCTCTGCCAGACTGCGGTCGTTTTGCTTGTCCACAAGCCAACAGATGTAGGCATGAACGGCTTGAGCACGCCCGTCAGAATGAGACTGGTGCCGGTGATGTATCCGGTGAATCCGCAGAAAAAGACAACCACGCCGACAAAGCCCTTGGTGGCAAGCCGTAGCGTTGCGCGGAGCAGAAGGACTGGGGAGAGACTGCGGCTGGCGGCCCTGACGAGAAGGCCGTCGCGGTATTGCGCGGCAAGTACTTCGGGCGGTCCAAGTCTGGCGAGCGCCGTTTCGATGGGGGTTCCGAGCACATCGACGGAATCGCGGATGTGCGCGCCGATCTCGCGGAGAATGTCTTCGCGCTCGGCGAGAGTGAGCGGAGCAAGATGGTTGCGGAGTGCGGCGAGGTAGGCGTCGATCTGCTGGTTGGGCAGGGCGGTGGAGGTCATCTGGATGTCTCCTGCGTTGCGAGTACAGGTTCAATGAGGTTGCCGACGCCGCGCGAGAAGTCGACCCATGCGGTGGCCATGAGACGGAGGCGTTGGCGACCGGTGTCGGTGAGGGAGTAGTACTTGCGGGGGTGTCCTGCGTCTGCCTCGACCCACTCGGATGTGAGGAAGGCTTCGTTCTTGAGGCGATTGAGGATGGGGTAGATGGTGCCTTCGGCGAGAACGAGTTGCGAGTGCGTTTCGAGAAAGCGGATGATCTCCAGGCCGTAGAGACGGCCATTCCAGAGGCTGGCGAGGGTCGCCATCTCGAGCGCTCCTTTGCGGAGCTGGGCCTCCCAGCGGTCGGGTGAGTCGCTGGTGTCCGCTAGAGCAGTATATCGTGCCATGCACTATACATCGTATTGCTATGTATAGTGCCATGCCGATGATCTGTCAAGTATGAGGGTTGATTAGAGGGCTTGGGCTTCGCGAAGGAGGTGGGTGGTGGCGGCGATGGGGAGGCCCATGACGTTGAAGAAGTCGCCGTCGATGCGGGTGATCCAGCGGGCGGCGAAGCCCTGGATGCCGTAGGCTCCGGCTTTGTCGAGGCTGTCGCCGGTGGAGAGGTAGTGGGCGAGGTCGTCGGGGTGGATAGGGGCGAAGGTGACGGCGGTGGTTTCGACGTGTGTGAGGGTGGCGTGCGGTGCGACGACGGCGATGCCGGTGTGGACGTGGTGGGTGCGGCCGGAGAGGGCGAGGAGCATGTCGCGGGCGGCGGAGATGTCTGTGGGTTTGTTGAGGATTTGCTGTGTGCTGGGTGTGGGTTCGGTGTGGGATTGCTGCGGGAGGGAGTTCGGATTTGCTGTGGAGGGGGTGTGGGTTTCGGGGTGGGTGAGACGGTGGTATCGGCGCCGAGGACGGTGGCGTGGGGGTGGAGCGCGTGGATGGCCTG
Organism: Acidobacteriota bacterium; assembly: GCA_019351975.1. Lineage (GTDB taxonomy): Bacteria > Acidobacteriota > Terriglobia > Terriglobales > Acidobacteriaceae > Granulicella. The sequence goes on along the minus strand of JABBOG010000002.1, from coordinate 152,904 downwards.
GGCTTTTTCGAGGGCGAGGCGCTGGACGTAGGCCGCGGGCGGCTCGTTGGGGCGGCGCGTTTCGTCGATGTCGGCGGGGAGGATGTCGAAGCGCAGGTTGGCCTGGAGGAGGAGATCGCGGCGGCGGGGTGAGGCGGAGGCGAGGATGAGCATGGGGTTTGTGTGGGGGTTGTGGTGGGCGTGGGGGTGGAGTGCTGGGTGGATCGCTCCGGGGCTAAAGCCCCTTTTGGGGTTGGGGGTGATGGACGGGCTGAAGCCCGTCCCCTTCAAGGTGAAGGGTTTGACTGGAGCTGAAGTCTGTCCCGTTCAGTGCGGTGGGTTTGACTGGGGTTGAGGTTGGCTCCGTCCGAAGCTGTGGGTTCGTCTTGGGCTTATCTTGATCTCGTCCTGAGCCGCCGAGCGAATTGGCTGAGGGCTGCGAGTCTGTCCACTGCGCTTCGCTTCGGTCGAGATGACGGGGGTTCGGTATATGGGAACGGATGCTTTGCTATTTGGATTGGACGGGTGGTGGTGTGGGGT
>JABBOG010000002.1:5059-152310 GCA_019351975.1 Acidobacteriota bacterium | reverse complement strand
TTTGGGTGGGGTGGGGGCGGTGATGTCGGTGGAGACGTTGGGGGCGAATTTCTGGGCGAAGATGTGGGATTCCATGATGTGCTGGGCACCGGGAGCGAGGGTGACGGCGTTGGGGCCGAGGTTGGCGGTTTCGACGCAGACCATGGAGCGCCAGCCGTCGGGGGACATGTCGGCGAGCTTGGCGGAGAGCTCGGACCAGGGGTTCCAGACGACAGTGCTTTTGGAGTTGGCTTTGCAGACGGAGATGCGGCGTTTGAGGATGGCGTCGTCGATGTTGATGGGAGTGACGGTGTTGAGATAGGCGCGGTCGGTTTCGGAGGTGAGCTTGAGGAGGGTTTCGCGCTGGGTTTTGTGTTTGAACTCGTCGGTTTTGTCGAGGAAGCCGGTGTCGGAGAGGCCGATGAGGGTGATCTGCTCGGCGTCGGCGACGGAGAGGTAGGTATGGAGGGCTTCTTCGAACTGGAGGGGCTGGTAGGCGGGGTTGGAGACGACGAGCTGGAGGCGGAGTTCGGGGCCGAGGACGACCTGGTAGGCGAGCTGGAAGCTGTCGTAGCCGAGGGCGCGGGAGGCGTCGTTGGGCGCGAGGGTGAGGGTGAGGTGGAGGTCGTCGCCGGAGAGTCCGGCAAAGGCGAGGGTCCACTCGGAGAGGCGAGCGAAGCCGTGGGAGGGGCCATCGGTGCGTGGGTTGCTGGTGGTGGCGGTGCGGCCGCCGAACCACGGAAAGATAATGGGGACGCCGCCGCGGATGGCCTTGTCGGGAGTGAAGGCGGAGCGGTCGGAGAGGAAGAGGACGGGGTCGTGGCCGGTGGGCTGCCAGTGGGTGAGGTGCGCGCCGTGGAGGTAGAGCTCGGCGGTGCAGGCAGGGGTGGTGACGGAGGCGCGGATGAGGCCAGCTTCGTTCTGGGAGAAGGCGAGGATATCGGGGATGGCGAAGTTGTCGGTGAGGGCCTGGAGATCCATGCAAACCAGTGTAGCGCGGGGATCGTTTGGACTGGATGGATCAGGGTGTGAGGTGGAGGTCGGCCTGGTTGCGCTGGCCGGTGGGGCAGAGTTTGAGCAGGGGGCAGGGAGCGCAGTTGGGTTCGGTGAAGGTGCAGAGGGTGTGGGCGTGGAGCTGGATGAGGGTGTGGTGATCGGCGAGGATGGCGGCGTCCCAGGTTTCGGGGACGAGGCGCATGAGGCGGTGCTCGGTGGTGGCGGCGTCGGCGCGCGGGGTGATGCAGAGGCGCTGGACGACGCGGAGGTGGTTGGCGTCGATGGCGAGGGCGCGGCGGCGGAGGGTGCTGAGGTTGACGACGGCGGCGGAGATCTGGGGGCCGATGCCTTCGAACTGTTCGAGCCAGGAGCGGATCTTGTCGGTGCGGTACCTGGCGAGGAAGTCGAGGGTGAGGGAGCCGACGCGGGCTGTGATCTGCTGCAGGATGAGCTTGAGGCGCGGTGCTTTTTGTTCGGGGAAGGTGACGATGGCGATGATGCGGGCGATGTCCTCGGTGGAGGCGTCGCGGAGGGGTTCCCAGTTATTGGGGCCGGCGTTGAGGAGGCGATGGAGCTCGCGCATGGCCTGCTGGGCGGCGAGGGCTTTGGTGCGGGCGGCGAGAAGCGAGTGGATGAGCTGGGTGAGGGGGTCAGAGGGGATGTGCGCGGGCGGCTGGCCGTAGTAGCCGAGGAGGAGACGATGGATGTGGGGGAGCTTGTCGGCCTGCTCGGGGGTGAGCGGGGGCAGAGCGGGTTGATCCTGGTCTTCGGGGGTGGGCGGCATGGGAGTTGGATGATGTGGGGTGTAGATTCGCTTGTAGCTTCCAGGGAGATTCCGGTTTCGTCAGAAACATTCCCTCCGCGGCTAAAGCCTCAGGGCAAATAAGAGTGTTAAATGTACGAGCTAAAGCTCGTACATTTCAAGGCAGGGACTTGGTCAGAGGTTCCCGGAAAACAACAGCGGCAAGAGCAACGGCAAAGAATATGGTCAACAGCGGCCGGTAGTCGTACGGCGACTGGTGGTACGAATGGGGTGTTAGCTGTTGCGGGTGATGCCGAGGTGGTGGCCGGTGGAGGTGGCGATGCCCCAGGCCATGCGTGGGGTGTTGTGGGCGAGGCCGATCTGGCCGTCGGGGCCGAGGAGGATGATGCCGCCGTGGCCGCCGAGGCGGGAGTAGAGGTAGGCGATGGCGTCGGAGGCGGCTTGCTGTGGGGTGGCGCCGGCGGCGACGCGGTCGACGGCCCATTTGCCGAGGACAAGCTTCATGATGGGTTCGCCCCAGCCGGTGAGGGATACGGCGGCGGAGAGGTTGTCGGCGTAGCAGCCGCAGCCGATGAGGGAGCTGTCGCCGACGCGGCCGGGAGCTTTGCTGAGGGTTCCGCCGGTGGAGGTGCCGGCGGCGATGTTGCCGAACTGGTCGAGGGCGACGGCGCCGACGGTGTCGTGGGAGTTGAGGGTGGGGTCGGTGAGGCGGAGCTCGTCGGGGAGGGCGTTGAGGACTTCGGCGTTGAGAGCGGCTTCAACGAGGGCTCCCCCAGGGGCTAAAGCCCCGGCTGCGGGGGCTGGATGGACGGACTGAAGCCCGTCCCCTTCAAGGCGCGTGGGAGGTGCAAGGCGCGTGAATGGGGCTAGGCGCGTGGATGGGGCGGATCCTGCGTCATCCCAGGTCTCAGAAGCGGGACCTGGGGCACCCGGAGTGTGGGTGGGTGTTGTGAACTCGGATTTGCCGGAGAAGGTGGTGTCGGGGTGGCCGGCGGCTTCGGCGCGCTGGAAGTCCATGAGGCGCTGGCGCTCGCGGGGGACGATGAGTTCGGTGTTGTCGACCAGGCGCATGCCGTTCTGGGTGGCGAAGCGCTCGGCACCGGTGCCGACGAAGTAGACGTGGGGAGATTTTTCGAGGACGAGGCGTGCGGCCTGAATGGGGTTGCGGAGGCGTTCGACGCAGGCGACGCCGCCGGTGCGGAGGTCGGCACCGTTCATGAGGAGGGCGTCGAGCTGGACGCGGCCGTCGCGGGTGAGGAAGGAGCCGCGGCCGGCGTCGAAGGTGTCGTCGTCTTCCATGATGGTGACGGCGGCCTCGACGGCGTCGACGGCGGTGCCGCCGCGGGATAAGGCGGACCAGCCGGCGTGGAGGGCTGCGGCGATGCCGCGCTCGTGGGCGGGGATGGCGTCGTCGGGCATGGCCCAGGCACCGCCGTGGATGAGGAGAACGGGCCTGGTGGTCATGGATGCGAGAGGTTCAGCTTGCGGCGTTCGGTTTCGAGATAGGTATAGCGGATGCGGTGGACGACGGTGATGGTGGCCATGACGGCGAGGATCCAGAGAGCCGGTGCCATGGCGTCCCAGCGCTCGAAGAGAGCGCCGAGGATGATGAGGACGATGCGCTCGGGGCGCTCCATGAAGCCGACTTTGCAGGAGCCGATGAGGGCTTCGGCGCGGGCGCGGGTGTAACTGACCATGAGCGAGGCGGTCATGACGAAGGCGGCGAGGAAGACGTAGAGGAGGCGGTTGCCGCGGGCGTAGAAGACGAGCAGGCCGAAGAAGAGGGCGACGTCGGAGTAGCGGTCTAAGACCGAGTCAAAAAATGCGCCGAAGACGGAGACCTGGTTGGTCTGGCGGGCGACGCGGCCGTCGACCATGTCAAAGAGGCCGGCACCGATGATGATGAGGCCGGCGTAGAGAAACATGCGGACGTAGTTATCGGCGCGGGCGTAGCCAAAGAAGAAGGCCGCGACGACGTTGATGATGAGGCCGATGAAGGTGAGGGTGTTGGGAGAGATGCGCGAGAGGGCGAGACCGTTGACGATCTTTTGCAGCAGCCAACCGCTGCCATTGCCGAATGCTCTTGTCCAGGTCATGGCGTGAAGACCAGTTTATCGTGGATTCAGGGGATGTGGGGAGGTTGTTCTGCCAGAGGTAGGGCGGCCTTGTGGCTCAGGCGAAGAGACGAGGTTTGAGGGCTGGCTTGAAGCGAGGGGTTTGAAAGCCCACATCTCAGAAGCGAGATGTGGGGCACCCGCACCCGGTTTGGTGGTCTTGCGCTAGGCAGTGGGTTTGATGGTGTCGTGGATGGTGGAGAGTTTGAGGATTTCGAGTTCGCGCTTGCCGTTGGGGGTGATGACGGTGGCGGTGTCGCCGATCTCTTTGCCGAGGAGGGCGCGGCCGATGGGGGAGGTGGTGGAGATGAGGCCTTTGGTGACGTCGGACTCTTCGCTGGTGACGAGTTTGTAGGTGAACTCCTCGTCCTTGGTGGAGTCGAAGACGACGACGGTGGAGCCGAAGCCGACTTTGTTGCGGGGGATGTTGTCGAGGTTGACCATGGCGAGCTCGCCCATGCGCTTTTTGAGCTGGCCGAGGCGCGCGTTGACGAAGACCTGGCGCTGCTTGGCCATGTGGTATTCGGCGTTTTCGGAGAGGTCGCCGAGGGCGACGGCTTTTTTGATCTCCGCGGGGAGTTCGGTGGTGAGCTCGTATTCGAGAGCTTTGATCTGATCTTCGAGGGCCTTTTTGATGTCTTCCATGAGGTGGTCTGCTTTGCTGGCCGGCGCTGAAGGCGCGGCGAGAGAGTGAAAAGTCGATTATACGAAAAGATAGATGAGGCGGGGGTTAGGGCGCGTCGGGGTCGGGGAGTAGGGTGGGGGTGCGGGTGGAGAGGAAGCTTTGGAGGAGGAGGGTGGCGGCGACCTGGTCGATGATGGCGGAGCGGTCAAGGCGGGTGGAGTGGCCGGATGCGCGGGGGTTGAAGCCGGAGTGGCTGAGGAGGGCGTGGGCGTCGTGGGTGGTGAGGCGCTCGTCGAGGAGGTGGAAGGCCAGGTTGGGGTGGGACTGGCGGGTGGCTTCCTGAAGGGCCTCGGCGAAGGCCATGGCTTTGGCGGATTGGGGGCTGGGGGAGCCGTCGGCGTGCAGGGGGTTGCCGATGAGGACGGCTTCGACTTTGTGCTGGCGGATGAAGCGGGCGATGGCTTTGAGGTCGGAGCGGAGATTGGGTTTGGGGCTGGAGCGGTGGAGGGTGAAGAGAGGCTGCGCGGTGAGACCGAGGGGGTCGGTGATGGCGATGCCGATGCGGCGGTCTCCGACATCTAACGCGAGAGTGCGGGGGTGAGGCACGAGATTAGTGTACGGCGCGGTGAAGGAGTTGGGTTGTGTTGTCCTCCGGCTCATGCTCCTCGGGTTCGTGGGAGGAGGGGGACGGAGAGCTGGGGCGGGGTGAGGTTCTTCGGGGTCCTTCGGCTGCGCGATTGCACAAGGCGCAATCGCTTCGCTCAGGATGACAGGGTAGCGCCTGGGAGGACACGGGCGTGGTTGGGATGGCAGGGTAGCTGCGTTGGATGGACATAGAATGCGAAGGTGAGGTGAGGCGGATGCGGGTGGTTCGGGCGTTGATGATTCTGGTGGTTCTGGCGGCATTGGTGGTGGGGTGGTTTGTGGTGGTGCCGTATGGGCCGGAGCGGGAGACGTTTGTGGATGTGGCGCCGGGGACGGCGGCGACGGGGATTGCGCGGCAGATGCAGCGGGCAGGGGTGCTGCGGAGTGCGCTGGTGTTCGAGATGTACATGGTGTGGCGGGGGGTGTCGGGGCATGGTGCGGGAACGCTGAAGGCGGGGGAGTACAGGTTCGACCATCCGGTGAAGATGGCGGAGGTGTATGACAGGCTGCGCAGGGGGGATGTGTACACGGTGGCGGTGGTGGTGCCGGAGGGGTTCAACATCTTTGACATAGCGGCGGCGGTGGAGGCTGCGGGGCTGGACTCGAAGGAGGATTTTCTGCGTGCGGAGGAGAAGCATACGGAGTTGATTGCGGGGTGGGTACCGGAGGGGAGGAAGGCGCGGTCGCTGGAGGGATTTCTGTTTCCGGACACGTATGCGTTCAGTCGTCATGCGACGGCGTTGCAGATGGTGACGGCGATGGTTCGGAGGTTTGGGAAGGAGTCGCAGCGGCTGGGGATGCAGAAGGGAGCGGTGATGCGGACGGTGACGATGGCGTCGCTGGTGGAGAAGGAGGTGCATGTGGACTCGGAGCGGCCGGAGGTGGCGAGCGTGTTTGAGAACCGGCTGGCGGCGGGGATGCCGCTGCAGACGGACCCGGCGGTGATCTATGCGTCGCTGCTGCGGGGTACGTGGACTGGGGTGATCCATCAGAGTGAGCTGAAGTCGGACTCGGAGTACAACACGTATACGCATGTGGGGCTGCCGCCGGGGCCGATCTGCAATCCGGGGGTGGCGGCGCTGGAGGCGGCGATGCATCCGGCCAAAACGGACTATTTGTACTTTGTGGCGGACGCGAAGGGCGGAACGACGCGATTTGCGAAGACGCTGGAGGAGCACCAGGCGAACGTGGCGGCGTACCGGGCGGGGCGGTAGGGAGGAAAGGGGCGGGGGGTGAGGGCGAGACCTCGCCGGTTGGGGTGGAGGCAGGAGAAACGCTACATCTTGGGGTTGACGGGGCAAAATAAAGTGGCCAAAGCGGGCAACCTATTGCTAGGCGAAGATTTAGCGAAAGCCTGAGGATATAATTTTGGCAATATACACCTAAATTATTGTAGCGATTGCAGTTACAACGGTTTAGCGGCCGCAGAAAATAGATGTTGACAGTGATTAGGCCTCGGGTTATAAACGCAACACTTCACACAAGAGGAACGCTGTCGGAGCTCAGAGCAGGAGAGTTTCGGGCAGGGTGAATCCTGAGGGGGAATGGATTGGCGAGGCGGGCTTTCTCAGGGCCTGGCTTCGCTACAGACGACAAACAGGGATCGGCGCAGGCGGGATTTCGACACAGAACGCAAACCGCGAGCGAGCAGACCTAATAGCAACCGAGCGAGCCCTTCCGACCGCTGAAAAATGACCGAGGCTCGCCGGGGAGAGCTGTGCCTGGAGAAGAAACGAAGATGAAGTACTTCCGCGTTGAATTGAAGGTATGTGAGGCATGTGGTGCGCTATGGACGCGCGCTGCTGGACATGGGGTTTACTGCCGTGGATGCGCGTTATGGTTGTCGGATTTTCCGGCACCGCGTGCGTCGAGCAGAAAGGCACAGAGGCGTACGGCAGTGAGAACAGTGGCTTGCACGGGAGGTGCACGATGAACCAGCAGATGAAGCAGGCAGGAAAGAGCAGACATGGATTGATGCTGGTGAAGCGGCCGGTGTCTCGAGCGGGCCAGGCGGACGTGGTGCGCGAGGGAAGCACGGGGCAGGTGGTGCGCGTGCTACCGAACACGCTGATGCTGCCGCGGGTTTGGGCAGTGGCGGAGAGGTCGGCGGTTGCGGCAGCGAAGGTGGAGTCAAAAGGGCAACCGAAGGTTGAGGTGGCGTTCTACCGGAAGTACACGGAGGCGATGCTGAAGCGGTATCTGCGGCTGTCGATGACGACGGGGAGGGTGCCGTCGCTGCTGGGGCGAGAGCTGTTTCGTGGCAACGTGACCAGCTACCGGGTGCATGGGTTCGAGGATGCCGTGATCTTCTGTTTCGACGTGGAGAAGCGGCTGGGACGGATGCAGGTGATGGACCAGCAGCTGATCAAGCGGATTGCGCTGCAGCAGTATACGCAGGGCGAGGCTGCTGGGATGCTGGGGCTGAGCCTGCGGAACTGCATTCGGCAGTATGGATATGCGCTGGATCGGCTGACGGAGATGTTTCTGGAGGCTGGGATGCTGGAGCCGCTGGAAAGCTGTCAAGGGGGCAGAGGCGAGGAAGTAGGTAGAAGTGCTTCATTCTAATGGAGATAAAACTTCAAAATGTTTGGCATATATGGTGTAGTCAGGCTGCTATTCTGAATAAGTAGAGATCAAGCGGGAGACCCACAAGGGTTTCCCGCTTTTGTTTTGGGATGCAAGCGACGAGGGGCGAGGGCCATGGGGCAGTTTGAGGCGCAGAAGACGGAACGGGGTGACGCTGTGGTTGAAACGGGCGTTGTTGGAGCATCGGTGGGCCGCAAGAGGGCGAAGTATCGGCGGCCATCGCAGTGCAGGCACGATATGCGGAGGGCGTTGGCGGAGAGCTTTGACGAGATCATGAAGGGATTTATCGAAGAGGCGAAGACGGGCAGCTGCGCGCATGTGAAGCTGGCGACGGAGCTGTTGAAGTCGCCGCGGAAGCCGAGGGCGCAGAAGAAGGGATCGTCGGTGGAGAAGCTGATGCAGAAGCTGGATTGGGAGAAGCTGGAGCGGGAGCAGGCGGAGCGGGAGCGGAAGTTCGGGGCGCAGCGGGTGGTCGGCGGGGAGTAGAGCGGAAGACGGGCTTGCGGGGTGATTCTCAGATGGCGGTGGGGCGTACGGGCTCGTGGATCCCACATTTCAGAGGCGAGATGTGGGGCACGCGGTCGCGGTTGAGGTGGCGGCTGGGTGAAACAGATTGGGCGGGAGACCGCGGGAGATAGGGATGAGTGTTTTCGGCAGTATTATTGGGGACTTCCGATCGTTTGCGTCGAAGGTTGAAGCGGAGTTCAAGAAGATGTTCAAAGAGGCGCCGTCGTGGCTGGCGATTGCCGAGGGTGTGTTGACGTACCTGGGGCCGATTGTGGTGACGATTGTGGACATTGCGGGAGGACCGGCGCTGGGGACGGAGGCTGGGGCGGTGCTGTCGGATATAAAGACAAAGCTGGCGACGGCGGCGGCGATGGTGAAGACGGCGGGAAGTACGACGGGGATTGAGGGTGTGCTGACGGAGATTCAGGCAGACTTGCCGGTGCTGCTGAGCGCGTTGCAGGTGAGCAATCCTACGTCGGTGGAGAAGGTGACGGCGTACACGGAGATTGTGGGGACGGAGCTGGCTGCGCTGCTGAGTTCGCTGTCGGGGAGCGCGGCGGCGGCGAAGGTGGCGTAAGAAAGCTGCGGAGAAGAGAGAAGGCATCTGAGGGTGGGAGGGCTGTTTGGAGAGGTACACGGAAGATAGTGAGTCGTGAAGCGGCTGATGTGAGTCGATATACTTAAGCAGTTTGATTTTGTATGGAGCATACCCTTGGTGGCTGGGCCACACTCTGTTTGGAGGGTTGATGGAACCGTTGCATCCGTAGGCTGGATCGCGGCACCCTGATCAGAGGTTACGTACTTGCGATGAAGCGTTTTGGTGCAGTTTCGGTGCTGTTGATGGCGATGACCGCTGGGTTGACCGGCTGTCTTTCGACGACGCGACAGGTGCTGAAGACGCAGGCTCCGGAGAAGTACCAGACGGAGAGCGTGGAGCAGGTGGTGAAGGCGGTGTCGGAGCGGGATTCGGCGATCAAGACGCTGAACGCGCAGGTGCTGGTGACGGCGACGACGGGGGGCGCGAAGGAAGGCAAGGTGAAGGAATATACCTCGTTCAAGGGGTATATTTTTGTGCAGAAGCCGGCGTTTTTGCGTGTGATTCTGCAGTTGCCGCTGATTGGGTCGAGCGCGCTGGACATGGTGAGCGACGGGCAGACGTTCACGTTGAAGATGGCGTCGTCGCGTGGGAATGTGTGGCGGCAGGGGTCGGATACGGTGACGACGCCGTCGAAGAACGGGCTGGAGAATCTGAGGCCAGCGATATTTCTGGACTCGCTGCTGGTGCCGGGAGTGAAGGCGGACGAGTTTGTGACGATGACGGAGTCGACGCGCGTGCTACATGAGGATGCGCACCACAAGACGGAGATGATTGAACCGGACTATGACTTGAATGTGCTGAAGTCGAAGGCCGGAAATATTCTGCAGGTGGAGCGAGTGGTGAAGATCGACCGCGTGACGATGCTGCCGTATGAGCAGGATATCTATGACGAAAGCGGGAAGGTTGCGACGGAGGCGACGTACGAGGCGTACCAGGATTATGGCGACGTGAAGTTTCCGCAGGTGATTACGATACGCAGGCCGTTGGATGAGTATTCGCTGAAGATCGATGTAACGAAGCTGACGCTGAACGAGACGTTTGAGGCGGACCAGTTCGAGCTGAAGATACCGCCGGGGGCGGTGGTGCAGAAGATGCCGTAGAGGGTGTGGGGTTACGGATCGAAGGCAAGCAGATTGTCTTCGGGAATGACAAAAAGAGGTGGAGTTTTCGTGGGGGATGAAGATGCGGAGTCCGCTCGGAAATGACAAAAGGGTGCGGTCGGGGTGATGCCGCGTTTGTTGCTGTGTTCTTTCAGCGGATGCGCCTGTATTTTTAGAGCAAATTAGCTGAGGGTGTAGGGGGTTCGCTCCACGAAGGAACTACAGGTCTCTCCACTGCGCCAAACGATGTAGCTGTTTGGCTTCGGTCGAGATGACAGGCTTTCGCTGTAGGCAAGCGGCTAGTTTGCTTTCGCTCGTTGGGTAGGTGGGTAGGTTGCATCGTCGTTCGACTGTGGGCTTTGCTCAGAAGGGGTTGAACCCACATCTCAGAAGCGAGATGTGGGGCACCCGCACCCGTGATGAGGAGGGTCAGAGGAGGCCGGTGCGGTGGGCGTGGGTTGCGATCTGGTCGTTGATGGTGAGGGCTAGAGCGAGGGCGGCGCGGCCGGCGCTGGCGGGGACGCGGGGTTCGGTTCGGTTGCGGACGGCGTGGAGGAAGTCTTCGAGTTCGAGGCGAAGGGGTTCGCCTTTGGGGATGTCGGATTTGGTGAGGGAGAGGCCGGCGGTGGGGTGTTGTGGGGTGGTGGCAGGCGCGGGCCCGGCGTTTGTGGGTGAGAGATGGGGAGATGCAGGGGCGTGGCTGAGGGTCTCGGGGTCCTTCGGCTGCGCGCTGCGCGCTTCGCTCAGGATGACAGGGGTTGATGTGAGGGGTTCGGCTTTGAGGATGAGGGTGGGATCGACGGAGATGGTGAGGAGCTCCTGACGGGCGAAGTCGAGGGAGAGGTACTGGTGGGGCTGGAAGAGGCGGAGCTTGCGGACCTGCTCGGTGGAGACGCGGGAGGCGGTGAAGTTGGCGACGCAGCCGGAGGCGAACTCGACGCGGACGTTGGCGATGTCGGTTTTGGGGGAGAGGATGGGCAGGCCGACGGCGCGGACCTCTTTGACGGGGGAGTTGGTGAGGGCGAGGACGATGTCGAGGTCGTGGATCATGAGGTCGAGGACGACGTCGACGTCGAGGGAGCGCGGGGTGAAGATGCTGAGGCGGTGGGCCTCGAAGAACATGGGCTGGTTGAGTGCGGCGAGGGTGGCGGTGACGGCGGGGTTGAAGCGTTCGAGGTGGCCGATGGCGACGATGCGGGCGTGGTGCTGCGCGAGAGCGATGATGTGATCGGCTTCGGCGAGAGTGGCGGCGAAGGGTTTTTCGATGAGGACGTCGATGTTGGCGGTGAGGAGCTGCTGCGCGACGTCGGCGTGGTGGATGGTGGGGACGCAGACGGAGGCGGCGCTGAGGGTGAGCCTGGCGTCGAGGAGATCGGCGACGGAGGCGAAGGCGGGGATGTTGCAGGTGGCGGCGAAGGAGCTGCGGCGGCTGGCGTCGGGTTCGACGAGCGCGGCGAGCTGAACGAGGCCGGGATTGGCCTGTTCGAGCTCGCGATAGACGCGGAGATGATTGCGCCCGAAGGCGCCGGTGCCGATGACGGCTACGCGCAGGGGTGGCATGGTTACTTTTTGACGGGGACGTCGGTGGCGGGTGCGCCTAAGACGGGGGATTCGACGGCCTTGCGGCAGCGGGCGTAGAGCTCGAAGATCTGTGAGACCTGGTCTTCGGGCTTGGGGGAAGAGGGAAGGCCGAAGCCGGTGGAGGAAGGCGTCTTGCTGCCGAGGTTGGCGTGCGAGGCAACGAATTTCAGGAGATCGAGGGCGATGTCTTCAGAGCGACGAGGATTGGTGTTGTTGTTGCTGGATTCCATGGGTACCTTTCGGAGCGCGATGCTATGGGTGATGGTAGCGGTTCGATGGAGGTCGGCGCAACGTGAGGGCTGTGGTGAGGATGAGACGCAGCAGGGTGGTGTGAAGGCGATGGATATGGGTTCAGAGAGATTGACCGCGAAAGCGGAGGAGAGACGCATGAAACCGAGTGAGTTGCAGACGGTGCTTGGATATTTGAATCTAGGGTTGGCGATTGCACACAGCCAGGGTGTGACGGTCGGACATTTTGGGAATAGCGATTTTATTGGGCTGGCGGAGACGGTGAATGGGATGTTGCTGCGAGCGATTGCGCCGCCTGTGGCTGCTGCGGTAACTCCAGCGGTTGCGGCGACGGCTCCGGCAGCGGTTGTGGCGGCTGCTGTACCGGTGAGCGCTGCTGTGGGTCGGTGAGTTGCGATCAGAGCGGCGAGTGCGTAGTCGGAGGACAGCAGTGGAGGTCGGAGGAGCGATGAGCGGAATGAGACGAGGATTGATGCTGCTGGCGGTTCTGGTGGCGATGATGGCCGGGTGGGTGAATGTCGCGATGGCGCAGGTGGCGACGACGACGGTGCAGGATGTGGTGTACAGCGCAAATGGCACGCCGGCGAGTGGAACGGTGCTGGTGAGTTGGAATGCGTTCACGACGGCAGGGGGGCAGTCGGTGGCGTCTGGAAGTACGTCGGTGACACTGGGCGCGGGAGGTACGCTGTCGTTGGCGCTGGCGCCGAATGCAGGGTCGACGCCGATGGGCAGCTACTATACGGCGGTGTTCCATCTGAGCGATGGGACGACGAGCCGGGAGTACTGGGTAGTGCCGGTGACGGTGCCGGGCGGCGCTACGACGGTCACGCTTGCGACGATCAAGAGCGATGTGATGCCTGTGAGTGTGGCGATGCAGACGGTTTCGAAGACGTATGTAGATGATGCGATCGCGGCAGCTGCGTCGGGGTTTCCGCTGGCGACATCACCGTATGTGCTGACGGCTGGAAGCACGATGACGGGGCCGTTGGGGCTGCCGGCTGACCCGGTGAATCCGAACCAGGCCGCGAACAAGAATTATGTAGATGAGAATGTAGCTGCGGTGGCTGCGGGAGTGGGGCAGAAGGTGAGCCTTCTGCCGTCGGCGAGCCAGACGATTACGCAGCCGAGTGGAACGAGCTTGAGTATCAGCGGGAGTTCGGCGAGTGAGACGTTCACGGGGATGGGTGTGGCGTCGCAGGCGAATATAACGGCGTCGACTGCGGCTGCGAATCCAGGAACAGGCAGTTATCAGTTGCAGCAGAATTCATTGAACTGCTATCAGCCGGGATTCGATGTAGGACCGAGCGGAACGTCTGCGCAGGGATGGAGCTACTGCGGCCTTGGCGTAGATACGTTCATGAGCGGGACGCGCGGCATCATGCAGCGGAGTTCGTCAAACTTCAGCCACTTTGGTGAGGGTGATACTGCGGATGAATATGGGTACCTGACGGCCTTTGGCGGCAAGATAGCCTACGCGGACGAAGGTGTAACCGGGATGACCAAGCAGGTGCATCAGATGGGTGATTTTTCAGGGCCGATCAATTCAGGTGCGTCGTTCGGATCCAACCTGATCAGCACATCTGCGATGAACTGCTCTGGGTATTGCATGACGCTGGATACAAAGCAGTATCCTGACGGCGGCATCATGCTTGATCTATCGCGGCCGAGCGCGACGGCGACGTTGGGTAGCGAAGGAAATACTTCGTTCGTACCCAGCGGTTCGACCAGCACGTATTACAACCTGACCAGCGGTACGGTAGCACCGTCGAGTGCGTGGGGGCAGATTATATCCAGTTCCTGCACGGGCAACGGCAACGGGCAAGGACAGACGTACACTTTGACGACCTGCAACGTGACGCTGGGAACATCGCCGGCATCCCCTGGCGCGTTCGTGGTGGGTAAGGATGTCTTCCTGACTGGACCCTTCGAGGAGGAGGCTGCGGTGACGGCAGTCGGGGCGGTCAGCAGTGGCGTGCAGTCGGTAACGTTCAGCACGCGGTATGCGTGGAACAACTATAACCCGATCATCATGCAGGGTGGCCCTGGAGGGCAGAGCTTTACGACGGGAGCGAATCAGCCTGCGTACTTTGTTCTGGGCGCAACGTCATCGACGCAGATATTTTTTGCCAACTGCGTGATTGGGCAGTGTAATGCGGGCGCTGGGATACTTCCTGGAGCTACGTCCAATGTGACGTTCTATCCTTCAGCGTTTATTATCGGGGACAACGGAGGTGCATCGGGGTATGCAAACCTTGCGACCAACACTGTCAACTGGACAACGGGAGACACGGCAGAGGGAGCGCCAACGTCAGAGTTCAGCGGCGACGTGCTGCGTCTGGTGTATGGACAGACAACCCCGGTTGATGGAGGACAGGCCCCGACACTTATCTCGTTGCAGGACGATGGGCCATCAAACGTTGTGAGTGCAATATCGATCAACCAGAATCAAGGGAATGGGTATGGTAACGGCGGCAATGTGATGTCAGCAGGAGGATCCTACGGCAACGATTTTTACTTCGGGTATCGTCCTGCCAATGGCGGAGCGATCATGTATGTGCAAGGTAACGAGCCGAATGGCGAAGCAACGGCGCCGTATTACATCTGGGAGGATGCGAGCAGCTTCGGCAAGCTGATATATAACCCTGGGGCGAACGTTCTTACATCGACGGCGCAGCTGGTGGCACCCAATCCTCTCACCTTCACGTTCTCGACACCGGGGGAATCCGTTGGGGGAAGACTGGGTATCCAGGGAGGACTTGGGCAGCCTTCCGGTGCTTGCCCTGCTGGTACGCCGCTGTTACAGACGAACTACACAGCGTATGGTCAAAACGCGAACATCAGCTATTGTGATGGGGTCAATAGCTGGCTTCCACTGCTGCAGATGAATTCAACCAATACACAGGTCACAATCCCTAACCTTGCGACGTTACCAGTAAGCCAAGGTGGAACGGGGACAACGACACCTTCTCTGGTTGCGGGCGCGAATGTATCGATCACAGGAACGTGGCCGAATCAGACGATTGCAGTTGCTGTAGCGACAGAACTTGCAGCCCCTGCTGCGGCGTGGCCTTCGTGGTTGACTCCAACGGTAAGCGCAACAGGTAATACGCCTTCTTTGGCTGTAAGTGCCAGTGCTATTCCGAATACGGCGCTGGCACACGCGTCGATGACGGTGAATGGCCAGAATTGTAGTCTGGGTTCGACGTGCACGATTACGGCTTCGCCGGCTGCTGAGGTGAAATATTATGCGGCGGCGGTGTGCGATAGCGGGGCGGCGTTTGCGTCCGGTATGACGCGGTATGACAACCAAGCGCCGCAGGTGGGGTGCGTGTCGCCATCGAGCAGCGGGTTGGGCTACCTGGCGTTCAGTGCAACGCCGGCGGTGCCGCAGTATGCTGAAGCAACGGTGTCGACGCCGCCGTATTGGACGGGGACAAGTATCGCGATCAACTTTTATGCGGCTGCGACGGCGGGGAATGTGACGTGGGAGGTGCAGACGGCATGCGTTTCGGCGAATGCTGTGGTTGGAGCGCCGAACTTCGGAGCTGCGGTGCCAGTGACCGCCAGCGTGAGCTCGACATCTGATGGAGATGTGGTGACGGCGGTGCTTGCGAATATCGGATCTCCGGGAGCGAACGGATGCCCTTCGACATCTGCGGTGCCTGGCTTGCTAACGTATCGAATTTATCGGTCTGCGTCGGACACGGCGGCGGGTAATGCGAACCTGCTTGGAGCGACTCTGATCACCGGAAGGAGCCAATAACATCATGAGACAGCGATCCTCTTTTTCACCGCTATTTCAAGGAGCGCTGCGCATAGGTTGCGCGGCGCTCCTTTGCTATGGGACCGCAATGCCTGCGCAGAATGTGAATCCGCAGCCTAACTTTGCAGACCAGGTTATGTCTGCGAAGCCTTCGGTGTATCTCAATTTCAATGATGCGTCTGCGAGATTCAAGGACAGTGTGACGGGCAGCGTGTTCGGTGGTTCAGGTCAGGGGGCTATTGCGCCCCTGGACGGGAATGCTTTCTGGGGTGCTCTGGATGGATCCGATAACTACATTTCGGCACCGTCGGCGCTCAAATCGAACGCAGTGTTTAGCTATATCGGGAATGTCTATGTTCCGAGCACGTCGGAGAGCGGGCAATTTTTTGGCAACAACGCATTGGGTGCGACTACATCGGGTGGTGTGACGGTGGGAGTTGGAGCGGCGGGATCTCCGGTCAACTTTGCGGGGACGGGCAATCAGTTGATTGTGTTGTCGGCGGGCGTGGCGTGGAACTGGACGGGCTCGAATATCGGGACGGGTTGGCATTGCATTGCAGTGACGCGTGATGGAACGACGATGCGAGCGTATATCGACGGGACACAAACGGGAACGATTGCGAACGCAACGTTGGCACCTACTGCCCCTGGATCGGGCCCAATGCTGATCGGTGGAGTGCCGCCCTCGTCGGGAGCGTACCCGAACTTTGATGGAGGGATGTCGAACTGGGAGATGGCAAGCGCGGCGGCAACACAGGCCCAGATACAGGCGTTCTGTTCGAGCGGTACAGATATACCGGCGGTGGTGGGCAAGTGGAAGTTGAACGAAGGGACGGGTTCGACAGCCGTCGATTCCAGCGGCAATGGAAATAATGGAACGTGGCATGGCACTGCAAGCGGAAACGCAGGCTACTACCTGACAGCTACATCGGGTGCGGTGCTACCGCGGCAGCCAGGCTTCGACGCGACGCAGGCGGATAACACGGCGGCTGCGTTTCCTTATAACGGCTTTAGTGTTGCACCGAACAATGCGCTTGGCTCGGTTGAGTGGAATGTGCCTTACTCGATGCTGGTGCATGTGGACCGGTTGAACTGGAACCGGTCTGGATCGCTGGTGCTGGCGAGTAAGGGAGATGTTTCGGGAGCGACGAACTGGTGGAAGCTGTATCTGCAGATGGCGGGAACGACGAGCCAGCTGTGCTTTTCGCGCGGGACGACGGGAGCGAGCAACGGGATCTGCACGAGCGGCGGATTTGATGCGATGCCGAACGGATTGAACTATGACATTGTGGTTACGGATGCGGGAACGGGTGCACCGGGAGGCGGTTATTGTGGCGGTTGTACGTCGCCGCTGAGTTTGTACATCAATGGGCTGGGGCCATCCACGATACCGGAGACGCCGACGTCGGGCAGCTTTGCGAGCGGGTTTGGATATGTGACGCTTGCGATCGCTGGAGGAACGGGATATGCGAGCTCAACGAGCTTTACATCGACAGGCGGCGGAGCAACGTGCAATGTGACGGGAGTGATGCTGGCGACGAATGGAGTGCCAACGTCGGTGACGGCAGGCACTGGCAGCAATAACTTTGGATGCACATCGGCACCGACGATCACGCTGATATCGCCGACGGGCACAGGTGCGATGATTACGGCGACGCCGACGAAGACATCGATGAATGCGGCGGGCGAGCCGCTTTTGATTCCCGGATATATTTCCGGGGGGAACTACTACGGCGTAGCGGGAACGAACAGCGCACAGACGCGGACGTATATCGATGAGGCAGGAATCTTTCCGGGAGTGCTGTCGCCGAATGAGATTACGGAGCTGTTCTATCAGACGAAGTTCTATCAGGGGCTGATGAAGTCGTATGCCACGCCGCCTCTGGTGATCTTCAGTAATGATGGGTGTCAGGATACGGATAATTTTTTCGATCTGACGACGCTGATACGGGCACACCAGCTGGGTGAGGTGAAGCTGATTGGGGTGGAGGATGTACAGGGTGGGGGGACAAGCCCTGCGTTTTACCGGCAGGAGCTGGACCAGGCTGGATTGAGCCAGGTGCCGGTGAGTGTGTCGAGTTCTTTTGCGGCATCGTTCTCGTTGTGTCCGTCGGCGATGGAGACAGCGTTCGATGCGTCGACAGCGCAGAACACGGCGGCGTATGAATCGTCGGTGACGATGTACAGGACGCTGTTTGCGAAGTATGCGACGACGCCGATCCTTGTGACTTCGGGAGGATCGCTGGCGGGGATGGATGAGTTCATACAGAGCCCGGCGGACAGCGTTTCGAGTATGACGGGAGCGCAGCTGTGGGCGCAGAATGCGAGAAACGGCGGGGCTGTCTATGGGCAGGGGCTAGGCGAGAACTTCAGCTTCGGATCCTACTACGACGAGGCGTCTTCGGTGTATATGTTTGCGAACAATATGCCGATGCCGATCTACTGGTTTGGAGGGACGCCGCAGCAGGCTGGGCCGGGGATCCTGGAGTCGAGGACGGTGAACGATCCACTGTGGATGGTGTTCAACGCACTGGGCAACGATGTGCGGCCTTGCTGGGATTGCCTGACGGCGACAGCGATTCTTTCGAATGCATTTGCGGGTGGCGTGAATGTTGCGATCAGCGGAACGGGGACGGGGTATGCGAATGCTACGCCGTTCACATCGACGGGCGGTGGACCGAACTGCGTGGTGACGGGAACGATGGTGTCGGTGAATGGTGTGCCTTCGAGCATTCTGTCGTCGGAGGGGACGGCGCTGAATACGGCGACGGGAACGGGGGCGGGATGTTTGAATGCGAGCTCACCGCCGACAATTGTGCTGACGAATCCGACGGGAACGGGAGCTGTGTTGACGTCGACGACGACGGCGTCTCCGTGCGGAACGATCACGCAGACGACGGCTTCGAATGGAGTGACGGCGCAGACGAGCTGCACGAACCAGTACTTCGTGCCGTACTCGCTGTATGCGCTGCCGGGAGCGACGCCGGTGTTTGAGTGGTTCTTGAACTCGTTGGATGATCCGATTCCTGTTGGCAGCCCGCGACGCCAGTAGAGCGACGGAACCAGTGCGGGGGGGATGCGACGTGGATGAGATGGAGCGGTTGTTGAGGCTGGGGATAGAGATGGAGCGCGTTCCTGCTTCTAGTATTCCTATAGCGGCAGATCTGCTGCGGGTGCGGGGCAGGGACGGACGCCTGCACCCGCTTGCGGCGAATGCGGCGCAGCGGCGGTTTGAGGAGCGGCGGCGGAGGCACAACGTCGTGCTGAAGGCGCGGCAGATGGGCATGACGACGTGGGTTGCAGGCAGGTTTTTTCTGCGGACCATTACGCGGCCGGGTACGGTGACGCTGCAGGTGGCGCATACGCGCGAAGCGGCGGAGGCTATCTTCGGTATCGTGCAGCGGATGTGGGAGGAGCTGCCGGAGGAGCTGCGGGCGGGACCGCTGGAGCGCAGCCGGGCGAATGCGGGCCTGATGGTGTTTCCGAAGCTGCGGAGTGAGTACCGCGTGGCGAGTGCGAGCGATACGAGCGCGGGGCGTGGTTTGAGTGTGCAGCATCTGCATTGCAGTGAGGTGAGTCGATGGCCTGGGGACGCTGCGATGACGCTGGCGGGGCTGAGAGCGGCGCTGGCTCCGGATGGAGAGCTGGTGATGGAGAGCACGCCGAATGGAGCGTATGGAGCGTTCTATGAGGAGTGGTGTGCCGGGTCGGATGGAGTGCAGGCTGAGAGTGATCTGGTGCGGCACTTTCTGCCGTGGTGGATGGAGCCGGCGTATGTGGGAAGGTGTGTGAGCGATACGGCGATGACGGACGTGGAGAGCGCGCTGGTTGCGAAGCATGGATTGAGCGGGGAGCAGATCGGGTTCCGGCGAGAGTTGGAGCGCAGATATGGCGGCCTGCGGACGCAGGAGTTTGCGGAGGATGCGGAGACGTGTTTCAGAGCGACGGGAAGCTGCTTCTTCGATGTGGGAGCGATCGAGCGGCAGATGATGGAGGTGTTCGATGCTCGGAGAGTACGGCGCGGTGGGGCGTTGCTGGTTTGGTTCGAGCCACAGGCTGGACGGAGGTACATTGTCGCGGTGGACTCGGCTGGCGGGGGTGAGGAGGGTGACTTTGCGGCGGTGCAGGTGATCGACCGGGAGACGGGGCTGCAGTGTGCGGAGTTGCAGGAGCGGCTGAGGCCGGCGGAGCTGGCGAAGGTGTCGGTGGAGCTGGCGAAGGAGTATGGCGAGGCGATGATTGTGGTGGAGCGGAACAATCATGGAGCGGCGGTGCTGGCGTATGTCGAGACGAGTGGGCGATATGGAAATCTGTACCGGCAGAGTGGGGAGGCGGGATGGTTGACGACTGCGGTGTCGAAGCCGGAGATGACGGCGCGGATGGGGACGCTGCTGGAGCAGCGACCGGAGACGTTCAAGAGCCGGAGGCTGCTGGGGGAGTGCAGGACGTTTGTGGGACGCGAGCGAGGAAAGACGGGAGCGGCGAATGGGGCGCACGATGACCTGGTGATGGCGATGGCGATTGCGCAGTCGGTGCGTGCGGAGATGATGACACGGTCGTATGGGCTGCGGCAGATACGATAAGGTTGAGGGTGGGGGTTTGCGTTGGCGGTTACAGCGGTGCAGGCGATTCGGAGGATGCGAGGCGGGGCGCAGAGCCAGTTGATGCTGGGAGCGGATGGGAACCTGTGGGTGGTGAAGTTCAAGAATAACGCGCAGCATCTGCGGGTGCTGGCGAACGAGCTGATTGCGACGCGGATTGCGGAGGCGGTGGGGCTGACGGTTCCGAAGAGCGATGTGGTGGAGGTGAGCGACTGGCTGGTGGCGAACAGTCCGGAGATGATGGTGGACCGGGGGCGCGGGGTGCGGGAACGTTGTGCGAGCGGGCTGCAGTTTGGCAGCAAATTTGTGGGAGGCCTGATGCCGGGGCAGGTGGTGGATTATCTGCCTGAGCCGCAGATGGACGAGGTGCGAAACCTGGCGGAGTTTGCAGGGATGCTGGCCGTGGACAAGTGGACGGGCAATTGCAATGGTCGGCAGGCGGTGTTTGAGCGAAAGCCGCGCGAGCGGAAGTACAGGGCGACGTTTATTGACCAGGGATTCTGTTTCAATGCGGGGGAGTGGACGTTTCCGGATGCGCCGCTGCGCGGGGTGTTTGCGAGGAACCAAGTGTATGCGAAGGTGCGCGGCTGGGAGAGCTTTGAGCCGTGGTTGAGCCGTGTGGAGGCGTTTCGGGCGGATGCGCTGTGGAAGATTGCGGAGGAGATTCCGCCGGAGTGGTACGGTGGAGACGCGCGGGTGGTGGAGCAGTTGATGGAGACGCTGTTGAAGCGACGGTCGCGGGTGAGAGAGTTGATTGAGCAGTTTCGGGTGTCGGATCGGGAGCCGTTTCCTGAATGGGGAAGGCAGACGAATATTGTTGAGCCGCGGAGTGTTGAGGCTGCTGGAAGATTTGTAATGTAGAGTAGGCGTTTGGAGTGCAGGAGGCGTTGTGCGTGAGCGGCTGCAGTGCGAGTTTTCCCTGATCCGGTATGTGCCGGATGTGGTGAAGGGAGAGTTCGCGAATATCGGCGTGGTGTTGCGTGAGGCTGGGCGGGAGGGTTCCGCTGCGGTGCGGTTTACGCGTGACTGGAGCCGGGTTCGATGCATGGATCCGGATGCTGATGTGGAGCTGCTGGAGTCGCTGGAGGCAGAGATTTCGCGGCGACTGGAGGCGGGCGTCGAGATGCGGGTGAACGCGAAGCCGATGCTGGAGACGCTGGAGGATTCGCTGTCGAACAGCGTGCAGCTGACGGAGATGCGGGGAACGCTGGCGGAGAGTTTGCCGGCGGAGATGGAGCAGTTGCTGCGGATGTATGTGGAGCCGCTGAAGGTGTCAGGGACGCGCAAGAAGGCGACGGGGCGGACGGCGATTGTGGCGACGATGCGGGATACGTTTGAGCGCGCAGGGGTGTGGCGGCTGATGCGGAAGAAGATTGCTGCGGCTGGCTATACGCAGCCGGGCGATCCGCTGAGGATCGACTGCGGGTATCGGAATGGAAAGGTGCGGATGTTCCATGCGGTGTCGCTGGAGAGCGATGTGGAGGGTGCGAAGGGGATTGCGTACTCGGCTGCGGCGCTGCGTGCGGGTGTGGAGCGGAGTGAGGGTGTGGCGCTGGAGTTGACTGCGGTGGTGGAGAGCCTGGCGGGGGTTACGGACGCAGAGCAGTATGGGTTTGGCGTGAGCGTGATGGAGCGTGAGGCGATCCGGGTACTGACGGTTGCGGACCTGGGGCGTGTGGCGGAGACGGCGCGGCTGGAGTTGCGGGTTTAGACATTTTGGGCGGGACGACGATGTTGAAGAGGGCGTGGCCAATGGCTGCGCCTTTTGTGTTTTTTGAGGAGGAGATGGCATGGGTTTGGGAGCGGCGGTGAAGGAGATGTGGCAGCGGACGGTTGGCGTGGAGGCTGCTGGCGCGGGCGCGAATACGACGTTGGGAGACAACAGCGAGCGGAAGACGGCGATCACACCGCTGGGAATGAGTTCGGTGTTTGCGCCGTTCAGGACGACCGGTGTGCAGAATGCGCTGCCCAAGCCGACTGCGGCGAACCTGCGGAGGTTTGCGGAGATGCCGGTGACGCGGCGCGCGATCAATTGCATCAAAGACAAGATTGCGTGCATGGACTGGCAGATCGAGGTGCGGCAGGGTGCAGGCGAGGACGGTGCCGGAGATCGCGTGCAGCGCGTGGAGGCACTGCGGCGGGCGCTGGAGGTTCCGAATGAGACGGACAGCTTTCGGACGCTGATTGAGCAGGTGATCGAGGACACGCTGGTGGGTGGGTTTGGAGCGGCGGAGATCGAGTTGGGGAACAGCGTTATGCCGGTCCGGTTGTATCCGGTGGATGGCGCGTCGATCCAGGTAAATGCGAAGTGGAAGGGCGACCCCAATGATCCGCGGTATGCACAGCTTACGGGCAAGCTGGGAACCGATGCGCTGGTGCCGCTGCTGGATGAGGAGCTGATGTACGTGAGGCTGAATCCGCGCAGTCATACGCCGTTTGGGCTCGGCAAGGTGGAGGTGGCGTTTGAATCGATCTCGCACTTTTTACAGGCGCACCGTTATGCTGGGCGGCTGGCCTCGAACAATGTGACGCAGTATGCGTTATGGCTGAACCAGCCGACGCCGGAGCAGCACGAGCGCGTGGTGCGGTGGTGGCAGGATGAGGTGGAGGGATCGGGCCGGGTTCCGATTCTGAGTTCGCAGGAGAAGCCCGAGGTATTGAAGTTTGCGGCGGGGACGGATGCGGACCTGAGGCTGGAGTGGCAGCAGTTTCTGCTGGTGATGATTGCGAACGCGTTTGATCTGCCGGCGATGATGCTGGGGGTTTCGCATGACGTGAACAAAGCGACGGCGGGAGAGCTCGCTGACGAGGCGTTTGTGAGTGCGATTGTGCCGCTGGCGAAGTTGATTGCGGACCATCTGACGCGCGATGTGATTGAGAAGCGGCTGGGATGGAGCGATCTGCGGTTCGTATGGAATGGCCTGGATAGCCGCAACGAGATGGTCGAGACACAGATGCAGCTACAGCTGCTTGCTGCGGGAGTGCTGTCGTTGGCGGAGGTGAGGTCGATGCGCGGGATGGCATCGGCTGCAGTCGCTGCACCGATTGCTGCGCAGTAGAGCGAGAGTCTTGTGTGGGTCTTTGACCGGTGTAGGACGAAGAGGAGGGTTGTGTGGAGAGTGCAGTGCAGGTGCGCCGAAGGGTGCGGCAACGTTGCAGTGGACGGGAGCTGCGAGCCATGGCGGTGGAGTTTCCGGAGGTAGCGGGGCATCCGAACCGATTGCCGTTTGAAGGATGCCTGACGCTGGTGGATGTGGCGAGTGACAAGGCACCGAGTGGAGCGCGCGGACATCGTGTGCTGTTGACGCGGGAGGCTGCGGAGGCTGCGCTGCCGAGTCTGCTGGGCATGGCGGTGGATTACAAGGCTGGATGGGACGGACATGATGCGCGGCAGAAGTGCGGCATTATTACATCGGCACATCTGGAAGGAAGCAAGCTGCTGGTGGGAGGATTTCTGTTTGCCAGAGACTTTCCGGAGATGGAAGCAAAGGTCAGCGGTGTGGCGGCCGGAGCGGAGTGCGCGATGGGAATGAGCTACGAGTTGGCGGATGCGCACGTCGCGGACATGCGTGACACCGTGTGGCGGCTGACGCGAGCGACCTTTACGGGAGCGGCAATCTTGTTGCGCGACAAGGCGGCGTACAGGGGGACATCGTTCCGCCTGAGCCGCGCGAGTGAGCACAGGCGGCCGCGTTTGGCTGTGGCGAAGTAGAGCGGCTGTAACTATAACGGCGTTCGAAGGAACGCGAGTAGACGGAGGAAGCAATGAACGATCGACAGGTAGTGGATTTGATGGAGACGGCGGAGCGGCTTGAATCGGTTGCCGAGGCTTTGGAGCAGGCAGCGGAGCGGTTGGCGGAGCGTCAGGTTGCGTTGTCGGCTGAGGCTGAGGAGCGCGTTGGAAGGATCGTGGCGACGGTGGAATCGGCGCGTGAGGCGGAGCTGGAGCGCAAGTTGGCTGAGGCCGAGGCGAGGCTGGCAGCGGTGATGGCATCGGGCGCGAGCGCGAGCGTGGCACAGCACCAGAGCGCGGGACGGAAGACGATCTCGGCGAGCATGACGTCGATGCTGGCGAAGCAGGGCGTGATGCTGGATCTGGGTGCGGCGGGTACATCGATCGAGGCTGGGTCGTTGGATGCTGCGCTTTCGAGCTTGAGCATTGAGCAGCGGATTGCTGTGAAGTCGGAGCTGCGACGGGCAGGCGTGCTGGCGTAGCCAGCGAGCGCCGGCGAAGAAGTTGCTGCGGCGTTGATGGCCGTAGATGAAGTGAAGCGTAAGGCGCAGCGGGCGAACCTGCTGCGCCTTTTTACAGAGATATGAGGAGAAAAAAATGAACGCACAGTTTACGAACATCAATGCAACAGCGGACTACATTGGACCTGGCGCGATCGAAGTGCCGATTTATCAGACCGAGATTCTTGATCTGGTGCGCCGCCGTGGCGTGTTTGGTCAGCGCATCAAGCAGGTTCCCGCTACCGGACACCCATCGCGGTACTTTGAGGAGACGGCGATTCCTGCGGCAGCGGCTTCGGCAGCGTTTGTGAATCCACGAGCGATTGTGCCGACGATCGTGCAGCCGACGCGTATTGAGAACTCGGTGCCGCTGAAGGCGCTTGTGTCGCAGATCAACTACAACCTGTTCGACATGGAACTGGGCCAACAGCAGAGCCAGTTTGCGTATCTGCAGGCGAAGGACCTTACAGATACTGTGGACGGCGTTCTGCGCACGCACGATATTGCGCTGTGGAACGGTACGGATACGAGCATGAGCTCGCCGACGACACCGCAGTACTTCGGTGCGATCGGGCAGATTGTTGCGGGTGGTAACACGACTACGATCAGCACCAATTCGAGCATCGTGGATGGGTTGAAGTCGACGATTGCACAGATGCTTTCGAACTCGAACTTTGGTGTGCGTCCGACGGCGATCTATGCGAATCCGGTGCTGCTGGATCTGATCGACCGCGAGATGAAGACGGAGTTCAACGTAGTGCTGACGACACGCAACATTGAAGGCGGGTTGACGGTGAAGACGCTCAGCACACAGGCCGGCGATATTCCACTGATTCCTGAGTGGACGCTGCCTTACACGGGCGTCCCAGGATCCGGATCTGCGGTGCTTCCGGCGTACATTGTTACGGAAGACCTGATTGAGTATCACTGGCTGGGCGAGCCGAATCCACGTATCTTCCAGCTTGGGCTGCAGGGTTCACTGGCGAGCCAGTATGCGGTGGTGAAGTTCGGCGCGGTGGTGGTGAAGGGCGCGAGCTATGCGCACTATCAGGTACTCGTCGATCGCTAGAAGGAATGAGGCCGGAGCGTGGTGGGCGCTCCGGTTATCACCGCTATGGTGGGTGAAGAAGGAGGAGATCGATGGGATATTTGTTGCCAGCGGATTATGTGACGTATGGTTTGTCGGTGGACACGGCGGATGCGTGGGTTACGACGGCGTCCGCGATGATGGATGCGTATTGCCGACGGCCGACGCTTATGGCGCAGAGCTACACGGAACGGATGCGGATACCGCTGCGGTCGCAGACGGTGCGGTTGAGTTATGGGCCGCTGATCAGCGTCGATGCGATCAATGCGCAGTATGCACGACCGGGCTATGGAAATGATTTCTACAGTGATTTCGTCTATGAAACTGGCTATGCGGCGGCGTTTGCACTGCCTGGGCAGTGGGTTGCCGTTGATCCTACAACGGTGTGGGTGAGTTATCCGACGGGAGAGTTTCGGTTTCCATGGAATTTGATGGGGATGCGCTACTGCGAGGCCGAGGTGACGTACACGGGCGGATTGACGGTGGTTCCGAATGATTTACAGGTAGCGTGCGCGCAGATTGTCCGCAATGCGCAGACGACGCCGGGCATGAACGTGAAGTCGAGCAGAATGGATACGCTGCAGACGCAGTACTTCAGCGACTCGCTGATTGATAGCCAGGTGCAGGCGCTGCTGCGGCCGTATGTGGCAGAGAGGCTGGGATAACGATGGCGAATGTGATGGCTCCGGGAGCAGGCGCGATGCGGTGCGCGGACGCTGCGATGCGCGCGAGTGGAGGGCGGACGGTGCTGCTGCGGTTGGCCGCGCCTGCAGTGCCTGGAAGCGATGCGGAGCAGTTGGGGTTGGCCACGCCTGAGTTTCAGGATGTGCCGCTGGCGCCGGCAACGTTTCATAAGGCGAACGATGTGGACAAACTGCTGGTGTCTGCGAGCGTGGTGGATGCGCTGATGGGAACGCTGGCGTATGACTCTGCGGATGTGTTGTTTGAGACGGCGGTGGGCGTGCTGATCGACGATCTGCTGTACGAGATCACGGACAGCTATGCGTCGCAGGCGATGGGGCAGCCTTACTGCTATTGGCTGCTGTTGAAGCGGCCTGTGCGCTGATGCAAACGGTGTGATGAAGGCGAAGGGAGGTTGATGTGCAGAACGCAAAGGACACGTTCTATGAGGTGCTGCGTGGAAGGCTGGCGGCGTTGAATCCGGACAGAACGATTGCGCTGCGAGGCGCGGTGCGGCCGGGGTTGCTGGTGCAGGAGAACGAGCTGCTGACTGCGGTCGCACTGCCTGACTGCTTTCGGATGCGGTGGAGCGTAAGCGCTGTGGATGCAGATGGAGCGATGCCGCTGGTGGCGATGGAGTGCATGATCGACTACGAGACGGCTGGAACTGCGATGAATGGTGGAATGGACCGCGGGCGGGCCCTGGCGGCCATGGATGGTGAGTTGCAGAGCTCGCTGAATACGCTGCCGCGGAGCACGCCGAAGAGCAACTATGCGGGGCTGGCGTTTGGCAATGCAGTGTTGGCGATGAAGACGAACGTCTGGTGGGGCGAGGTGGCGTTTGCGGCAACGGTGGTGAAGGATGACAGGCTGGCGCGGACGGCAACGGTGGTGGTGATGAGCTACCAGGAAGCAGGTGAGCTGTGAACGATGTGACAAGCATGATGCCACCGATGGTGAGCCGTGTGAGCGCGTACTTCGCGCCGGTGAATCGCGCGGCGCAGCAGCCGACGATCTTTGATGCGGCGCAGTGCGGCGGGTTTGCGCTGAGCGCGCCGCCTGCGCCGTGGATGAGCCTGGGATGGATTACAGACTTCGCGCGCAAGTGCGAGACGAAGATCGCGGCGGTGAGAGTGGGTGCACCGGCCGTGACGCAGATGCAGGCGCGGACGGAGATCGATGCAACGGTAGCGTTCAGCTTTGAGAGTTGGGGGAAGCTGCAGTTGTCGTTGTCGGCGGGAACGCAGCAGATGAATCTGCTGGCGGTTGCGACGGGTGCGGCTGCGGAGTGTTCGGGTGGTGCGGGCGTGCCAGCAGTGGCGTTGCAGGCGGGATCTACGGCGACCGTGTTGCAGGTTGGAGCGACGGCTGCTGCGGCGTTCAGCGTTGGCGCGATGGTGGCCGTGGATGTGGACTATACCACCCAGATCGGATATGTAGGCAGTGGCGTGAGTGGAGCGTATGTGCAGAGCGCGCTGACGGACGTGGATTATGTGCGACGGGTGACGCTGAACGTGGGGAAGATCGCGTCGGTAGCGATCAGCGGAACGACGGGTGCGCTTACGCTGGAGAGTCCACTGATTGCGGGCGTGCCGAGTGCGTCGATGAAGGTGAGCGGTTTGGTTGGATTTTGTGATCGCGAGGGGTCGAGCTTCTTTCAAGAGTGGTCGGCGGTGTTCGTCGGGGAGGGGCAGCAGGGAGAGCGCGTGATCTGGCACTATCCGCGGTTGCAGACTATGGCGGGAGCGGCAGAGACGAATTTGAAGAGTGGTGCAGGGTATGAAAAGGTTCAGCTGAGTGCGGCGTTTCGCGCGATGCCGGTGAAGGATCCGGTGGATGGCGAGACTGTGGTTTGCTTTCGGAGTTATGTCGCTGGATAGCGAAGAGGAGAGAGTGTGCGGATTACGATCGACAATCTGAATGGCCTCGGCGCAATTGACTATACGGAGGCGGTGGTGGCTGGTGGGGCGATCCGTGTGCAGCGGGCGCTGAACGAGCCGACGCGGTGCACTGCGGAGATCATGCTGGGCATGGAAGGCCTGCCGACACCGGTGCGCCGGGGAAGAGTGACGGCGATGGCGGCGAATGGAACGCTGCTGTTCACGGGCTATCTGGCGACGGAGCCGGTACGTGTGTATGCGGGTACGGCATCAAGCGGACCGGTGTATACGGCGCGGATTACGGCAGTGAGCGACGAGTGGCTGCTGGATAATCTTGGGTCGGGCTCGGGGCTTAGAGATGCGGAGTCGCTGGGGCTGAACGGAACGGCGTTGATGACGCAGTTGATGACGCGTGCGCAGGGTACGGGGTCGGCAGGAGTCGCTGTGACCACGAACGGAACGGTACGGCCGACGGGTGCGTTTTCGGCGCGTGCTGGAGGATCGTTCAGCGAGAATGCGAGCAACGCAGCGAGCTCCGCGTATGCGTCGTACCGCGCGCTGAATTATCAGATTTTGATACAGCCTGTTGGCGATACGACGATTGCGTTGAGCGATGCAGACGGAACGCTTTCGGTATCGGAGTTGGAGACACAAGCCGTTCGTGAACTGGCGAACGATGTGACGCTCACGGGCGCGGAGGAACCGGCAGCCTATATCCAAGAGAATTTCTTCGGCGATGGAACGACGGCGATCTTCGATCTTGCCGAGTCGGCGTATCACAACACCAACAGCTATCTTGTGGTGGATAACTTCAGTGAAGGGTTCTTTAATCCTGCGCAGTGGATTGTGACGGATCCGGGAAGCTACTTGACTCTCAATTCGAGCGGCGGAGGTGGCTTCGATGGTCAGAGCCTACTTACATCCACGCTGACGTTGAACGGCGGCAATGGCCTGGATGGGCAGACGACGTTGATGGCGCAGGATGCGATCGAGATGGGAGGCTCAGTGGTGGTGCAGATGAGCCAGGTGAGCTTTGGCGCGGCGTCAGACGGTATGCTTGGTGGAATGTACGCGGGGACGCCGCTGCTGGCGAATTGTTTTGCGGGGTTCCGCGTTCGACAGAGTGTGAGTGGAACTGGCGGCGTTACAGTTGTTGTTCCGGTAGTGAACGGGGTTGAAGTTGGGACCGTATTTACACCGATAGCAGGTCACTTTTACACGCTCCGGCTGAGACTGCATTGTGTTGAGATGCAGCGTATTATGCAGCCGTACTACTGTATGGTGGATGGCGTAGTGCAGGGCTTCGGAAGTACGAGCGGCGTGCCCGCGCCGATGGACATGGTGTTCGAGCTGGTGGACGAGGGAGTTGCGTCGAACACGCCTGTGACCGTGTTGTATGACAGCGTTGCGGTGGGTGGGACGGTTGGCGTTACACCAGCGATGTGCGCGTTTGTGCTGGCGAATTCGATCCAATTGTATGGGTCGATTGGCGCGATCAACCTGACGAGGAATGGAAGCATGTGGATCGTGAGCACGCTGCCATCGGGTGTGCTGCAGACGCGATTGATCGGAACGGCGGGGCAGGGCGTTGACTGCTCGGTGAGCTACGGGACGGCGGCGGGGGCACCGGGTAAGGTGAAGTTTCTTGCTGGCCGAATTCCAGTCGCTGGCGAGCGGGTTACCGTGATGTATCGCAATCAGCGACGCTCAGTGGCGCGGCTGGCGGACGCGGCGAGCGTGGCGTCGGAGGCTGTGAATGGAGCGCCGGGGACGTGCCGGTGGCTGGGTTCGGTGACACTGCCGGTGGCGCGCAGCAGTGCAGATTGCGAGAGCGCAGCACAGGCGGTGCTGGCGTTCGCGACGAGCAGGACGGCGGCTGTGGCGGGTAAGTATGCGATGGTCAATCCGCCGCAGGATGTGTGGCCGGGGGATGTGCTGGCAATTACCAGCGCTGGCGTGACGTCGTCGCTGCTGGTGCGCAGCGTTGTTGTGACTGACGGCGGTGCGGTGCCAGAGGTGCTGCATTATGCGGTGACGTTTGCCAATGATTGGGCGACGGAATGGGAGGCTGGCATTGGAACGAAGCTGAGCCAATCGATTGCAACGAATGCCTGGTTGCCGCAAACTGCGGCGACGAAGCCGGGTCAGGTGCTTGCGAACCTGCAGCGACTGACGGTGACGAGCCTGACGTCGAGCTCCATGCAACTGAACACCGGAATTGCGCCGCCAGCCGGAGGCGGGTTTGAGGTACGGCTGGTCGACTGGCAGTTTGGAATGGGAGTGGATGGTGCGGACCTGGTGCTGCGCAGCCCGGTGCAGAACTTCTCCTTTCCGTGCGCAGCGCAGATCGAGCAGTACTATGTGCGCATGTATGACGCGAGTACACCGCCGCTGTATTCGCGCTTTTCGAGCGCGGTATTTGTGAATATGCCGGTGAATGAGCAGGCGTAAGGGAGACGGGTCAGGGAGATGGGGAGGCGGGATATGACGGACTTTGAGCGGCAGGTGCTACAGGAGTTGAGCGTGCTGACAGCACAGATGCAACAGTTGATGGGAATTGGTCAGCCAGGGAGGCTGCATCAATTGGAAGCAAGGGTCGAGTCACATGAGCGCAGCGTGCAGCGGATCAAAGGGTTAGGCGCAAGCTTTGGCGGGTTACTGACGATGATGCAGCTGGCGATTGCGTATCTGGGCGGAAGGCACAATTAGGTACAAAAAGGCCCGGTGAATGGAGAGTCCACCGGGCCGTTGCTGTGCTGCTTAGCCGATGTCTTCGGACCAGTTTTCGAGGTAGGCTTTGAAGTCTGACATGAACTTGCCTGCGTCGGCACCGTCGATGATGCGGTGATCGAAGCCGAGGGTGAAATATTGGATGGTGCGGACAGCGATCGTATCCTGGCCGTCTTTGTCGGTGAGGACGATGGCCTCTTTGCTGAGGCCACCGATGCCGAGGATGGCGGATTGTGGCTGAGCGATGATCGGTGTGCCGAATTGCTCTCCGAAGATGCCTGAGTTTGTAAGGGTGAAGGTTCCGCCTGCGACTTCGTCAGGTGCGAGTTTTTTGGAGCGGGCGCGATCAGCGATGTCAACGATCGAGCGCGCAATGCCGAGGAAGCTCTTCTCCTCAGTTTGCTTGACGACTGGCACGATCAGACCCCATTCGAGAGCAACCGCGATACCGATGTTGATGTTCTTGTTGTAAAGGATCGCTTCGCCCTGCATGGATGCGTTGACGATGGGGTGTTTGCGCAGAGCCTGTACGGCCGCACGGGTGATGAACGGCATGTAGGTGAGCTTTACGCCGTTGCGCTGCTCATACTTGTTCTTCTCCTTTTCGCGCAGCTTGACGATGCGCGTCATGTCCACCTTGAAGACGGTATGAACGTGTGGGCTGGTGGCTTTGGACTCGACCATGCGCTTTGCGATGATGGAGCGCATCTTGGAGAGCGGAACGAGCTCGCCGGGGGTGGGAGCGGCAGCGGTGGATGGCGCAGGCTTTGCCGCTGTGGCTGGCGGGGGCGGCGTGACGGGTGCTGCCACGGGAGTAGTGGCGGCTGGAGCGGTCGCTGCCGGCGCGCCTTCCAGATGGCCGAGGATATCCTGCTTTGTGATGCGTCCGGAGGCACCGGTGCCAGGGATACCTTTGAGGTCGACGTTGTTTTCGGAGGCGATTTTGCGGACGAGCGGCGAGGAGCGTGGCGTCTCTCCGACAGATGCAGAAGCTGTCGCGGCGGGAATGCCTGATGGCTGCGTGGAAGGCGCTTGCTGCGCAGGAGCTACTGCAGGCTTGGGGGCTGCGGCTCCACCACCGATCACTGCAACCACAGTGTTAATGGTGACTGTTTCTCCCTCTTGAACGCGGATCTCCGACAGCGTACCTGCGATGGGGGAGGGGATCTCTGCATCGACTTTGTCGGTGGAGATCTCAAAGATGGGCTCGTCGCGCGCGACCGTATCACCGATCTTCTTGAGCCACTTGGTGAGCGTGCCTTCTGTGATGGACTCGCCCATCTGCGGCATGAGAACCTCGGTGCCGGGTGTGCTCGTTTCGGGCGCTGGTGCGGCGATAGCCTCATCCTTCGCCGCTGTATCCACGGCTGCCGGGGTGACGGTGTCTTCCTTGGACGAGGATGCAGGGACCGGGGTGGCTCCGGCAGCTGCTTCGTTGATGGCACAGACAACCGTTCCAACGACAACGGTCGCGCCCTCTTCGACCTTGACGTCGCCCAGAACGCCAGCCGCAGGCGATGGAATCTCTGCATCTACCTTGTCGGTAGAGATCTCGAACAACGGTTCGTCGCGCGCGACGGTGTCACCCGGCTTCTTGAGCCATCTGGTCAGCGTTCCTTCAGTGATGGATTCGCCCATCTGGGGCATGACTACGTCGATCGGCATGTGCAAGTATCTCCGGTGGAATCTTTAGTGTTAGTGGCGCAACCATAGGAATTATACGGCTGTAGTTTGGATGCTGGCTCGAAGGCGTGCGCGTTTAGCGGATTATTTGTACTGGGAGGTATGAAAGTCTATGAGAGAGTTTGCGATACCGACAGCAGGTCACCGAATGTGGAGGCTGCGAGCATTTGGCGCTGGAAGACGCGGCCAAAGTTTGCCGAGATACTGTTGGCTGCGTGTTGCATCGAGGGATTTGGCGAGATAGGTGATTCCAGTTCGAGGGAGGTCACCGTTCGGTCAGTGATGCCGCATGGGACGATCCAGTCGAAGTCGCGAAGGTCCGTGGTTACGTTCAGCGCAAAGCCGTGGGACGTGATCGCCTGGGAAACATGAACGCCGATGGCTGCAATCTTCTTTTCGCGGACGCTGCCTCCGGCGAGCGTCCAGACACCTGTAAGCTTGCAGATGCGTTGAGCTGGGATACCGAAGTCCTTACAGGTGAGGATGATGGCCTCTTCCAGGAGCCGGACGAAGTCTACGGGGCCGAGGTGGGGGCCGCGCTTGCCCGGGAGATCGCCGCGTAGGTCGAAGATGGGGTAACCGACGAGCTGGCCGGGGCCGTGGTAGGTGACGTCTCCACCGCGATTGATCTCGTGAATCTCTACGCCACGCTGTGCCAGCAGTTCGTCCGCGGCGAGAATATTGGCGCGGATGGCGTTGCGTCCGAGCGTCAGCACCGGAGGGTGCTCCATTAGCAGCAGCGTGTCGCCGATGCGCTGCGCTTTACGAGCGGCAACGACCTCGGCTTGGATGCGCAGGCCTTCGGCGTAGGGGATGCGGCCGAGTTGAAGGAGGTGGATGTGCATGAGTCCATTGAGCCCGGTGCGAGACCGGGCTCTGATTTCCGGGAGTGGACACTAGACGTTGATGGACATGCCTTCGACGCTGGAGAAGCCGTCGAGGAGGCTCTCGGCAAGCGTTGGGTGCGCGTGGATGGTGAACATCAACTCTTCGACGGTAGCTTCAAGCTCCATGGCAACGACGCACTCGGCGATGAGTTCCGTGGCCTGTGGCCCGATAATGTGGACGCCCAGGACTTCGCCGTACTTCGCATCGGAGACGACCTTCACAAAGCCGTCGTGCGAGTCCACGATCGTCGCTTTGGAGTTGCCGACGAACGGGAACTTGCCAACCTTCACCTGGTAGCCTTTGTCTTTCGCCTGCGCTTCGGTCAGCCCTACGCTTCCGATCTGCGGATCGCAATAGGTGCAGCCGGGGACGCGGTCTTTCCGTACGGCGCGAGCGTACTTGCCTGCGAGCTTGCTTGCTACGACAACGCCGCACATTGCGCCAACGTGCGCCAACTGCGGCAGTCCAGCGACGATATCGCCGATGGCGTAGACGCCAGGCTCAGAGGTCTCCATCCATTCGTTGACGGGGATAAATCCGCGATCCAGTGTGATCTTTACCTTATCGAGACCGGCGTCATAGGTGCGCGGGCCACGTCCGACGGCGACAAGAACCTTCTCCGCCTCCTTCACCTGCGGCTTGCCCGCGGCGTCGGTGAAGCTGACCTTCGCTCCGCCGGCGACCTTCTCGATTTTGTCTACCTTGCAGCCGACATTTACGTCGATGCCACGCTTCTTGTAGGCGCGCGTCAGCTCCTTGGATATCTCTTCGTCCTCCACTGGAACGATGCGCGGAAGTGCCTCGATGATAGTCACGTCCGATCCAAAGCTCTTGAAGACAGAGGCGAACTCGACGCCTACGGCACCCGATCCGATGACGACCAGCGACTTTGGCAGAGCCGGTAGCGTGAGGATCTCGATGTTGGTCAGGATCGTGTCGTCCGCCTTGTACCCGGGGAGCATGCGCGCGTCGGAGCCCGTAGCGATGACGACCTTCTTCGCCTGCACCTGCGTCTTGGTCTGCAACTCCGACCCCTGACCCTTGCCCTTGTCCTCTGCGGAGACGTCGATGGTGAAGACGCCGTCTTTCGCTGGACCGGTCAACCGCCCGTGGCCGCGGACGACGGTGATCTTGTTCTTCTTCATCAGGAAGTCGAGGCCCTTGGTGTGCTTTACGATGATGTCGTTTTTGCGCTTCAACAGGTTGTCCCAATTGAGGGTTGGGGCGGAGACTCCCTCGATGCCGTAGCTTGCAGCGTGCTTCAGATGATCCCAGATCTCAGCAGAAAACAGCATCGCCTTGGTAGGAATGCAGCCCCAGTGCAGGCATGTTCCGCCCAGCTTGTCTGTCTTCTCAATCAGCGCGACCTTGAGGCCCAGCTGTGCTGCACGAATTCCGCAGGTGTAGCCGGCCGGTCCGCCGCCGACGATTACGAGGTCATAGATTGTCTCTGCCACTTTCGCTCCATTCCGTTGTGCTCGCGCGTTCTCGCGCAAGCGCAGTCCGGCTTCGCTGGACAACTTATTTTAGCCGCTGACTGCTACCCAACAGTATTCGATGTGCGAGTACCGCTCCGCGATGCGGCTCCAACGCTTCCGCTCGGAAGCCAATGACAGAAACAGATGGCGCCCTTGGAGGTGCGCCGACCATGCAGACATTTTCTTACAGTCAAGAAGGACTCGAACTCACCAAGAGCTTTGAAGGTCTACGCCTACACGCATATCGCGACTGCGCAGGCATCTGGACGATCGGTTACGGCCACACCGGACCTTCGCTGCTAGAGGGGATGACGATTACGGAGCCGGAAGCCGAAATGCTCCTGCGTGCCGATCTCGCCGACGCGATCAATTGCGTCAACAAGGCCGTAAAAGTTGAGATCTGCCAGACGCAGTTCGATGCGCTCGTCGACTTCTGCTTCAACGCCGGCCGGGGGAATTTTATGCAGTCAAGCCTGCTGCGGAAGGTGAATCTGGAAGATTTCGCCGGTGCTGCAGCGCAGTTTCTGCTTTGGGTCCATGCAGGTGGTGAAGTCGTTGCTGGCCTTGTACGTAGGAGAAAAGCTGAACAAGCGCTCTTTCTCAGTAACGCGATCCAGTATCTGGGACTCTCACCGAGCACAACTGAAGCACATTCCAAATGAAGATCGCCGCCGGTTCCCCGGCGGCGATCTTCATTGTATGGTTCGTTTGTTTGACTCGATTAGTCGCCAGCCACGGTCTCTTCGATGTTCTGTACAACCTCAGCCTTGCTCGCGACCGGTGCGGCGGGCTTGATGCCACCCAGTCCACCAATCTCTCCAATCGCCACGAAACCGCCGGGAAGCTCTGGCTCCTTCAGGATTTCCTTGCGATACAGCTTGGCCATACGTGCATTCTCGGCATCGTCCTTCAGTTTCTGATCCCGCGCACGAATCTTCTCTTCGCGTGCGTTCTTGGCAATGCCGCTCTTATCAAAGGTGTCGTTGGCTGCGGCATCCACATGCTCCTGATTGAGCACCAGGTCATACTTAGCCTCCTTCTCCAGACCGACCTTCTTGCCGCCAGCAAAGATCTCGTGACGTCCGTGCTCCTCATACCACTTGGTCAGCGATGAGGTCATGTGCATCTTCTCGATGATGTTGCGCCAACCTACGCCCGTGTTGTAGGCGCAGAAGCTGATCTCGCCCTCCTGCGTCGCGTACGGGATAATGCACTGCTCGGTGCGACGGAAGTCATAGTTGAAGAGATCCTGAAACCACATGCCTGCAATGAACAGGAAGTTCCAGCGGTCTGCGCGGCGCATCTTGATATCGTCCATCGTGCGGTCGGCTGACACCTTGCCGTAGTTACGACCCGTAGCGCCGAAGCAC
Source organism: Acidobacteriota bacterium (assembly GCA_019351975.1). Classification (GTDB taxonomy): domain Bacteria; phylum Acidobacteriota; class Terriglobia; order Terriglobales; family Acidobacteriaceae; genus Granulicella. The sequence continues at coordinate 116,173 of JABBOG010000002.1, read as the reverse complement.
TTATCAAACTTCGTCAACAGCGAGAATATGCTGAAGTGCGTAGGCGCATTCGCTGGTTCATAGTTCCGGATGAGCGCGAGGGCCGCGCCAACCATCGTCAGATACTTACCGCGAGCTGCATCGTTCACGCGCGCAATATCCTTCGCCAGACGGTCTGCGTTCAAGAACGCTGTAACAGGCACAGCCTCTTTTGTTTCCTTGTCGATCATCAGCGCCATACCGATACCGCAGTTCGGGTGGCAGCCGCATGACAACTGGCCCCAGTCGTGATTCGGTCCATGCACCAGATCCGCCCAGTCAGAGAATGTAGACATGAAGCTGATGGGGAACCAGTCACGTACCGGCTCGCCGAGACCTGTCTGATTCTTCACATCATGCGCGAGATGCGACAGCGTGTAACGCTGCGCCTTGCGGCGCTCCTCCGACACCTCTTCGTCGCGGCCAGTGAAGCTCACCGGCTGGAACGAAAGAAAGTTGATCTTCTTCGGATTGTCGAGCGCGAACTCGATGATGCGTCCAACCTGCTCGTTGTTGATGCCGTTGACGATCGTCGTCACCGGAACGATGTCAACACCAGCCTCATGCAGATTGTGGATCGCCTGCAGCTTCACATCGAAGGCATTACCAACCTTGCGGTGCGAATTCGCTGCGTTGCCAATACCGTCGAACTGCAGGTACGCATAGCGCAGACCGGCCTCTGCTGCCGCCTTGGAAAATTCCTTCGACTTTGCGAACTCGATGCCATTGGTAGCCGCCTGAACCGAGGTGTATCCAACCTTGCGGGCATACGCTACAGCGTCCAGAAAGTACGGGCTCAGCGTCGGTTCACCGCCGGAGAACTGCACCGACATCTGACGCTTTGGCTTGATGGTAATCGCGTTGTCGAGCATAGTCTTGATCTCGTCCCACGTCAACTCGTGGACGAAACCAACCTGATTGGCGTCCATGAAGCAGGGGTCGCACATCATGTTGCAGCGGTTTGTAAGATCGATGGTCAGCACCGAGCCACGGCCGTGGGTCACGGTTGAGGTTCCGTGGTTGTGCAGCTTCTCATCGTTATGCGCGCGAATGTCGCGCCCTGGGAAAACCTCTTCCAAATGCTTGAAGAAGGCGGTATCGATCGACATCACATCTTCAAAGTGGCCGTGGATCGGGCAGTCCTTCACCATGAGGATCTGGCCGTCACGCTCGATGATCTGCGCCTTGATCTCGCCGACCTTCTCATTGAGCAGGATCTCGTGCGGCAGTTTGCCGTCGACGATCTGCTGACGAATCTGCGGCACACACTTCGGGCAAAGAGAGTCAGTGGTACGAGGCCAGCCGAGGGGCGGCTTCTCCTTCTGATACGACTTCAGCAACGGCTTGTCCGACCACTTCGGCGTAAAGCTCTTATTGGGGCTGATCGAGTTCAGCTTGTTAAAAACACTCCATCCAGCCTTTGCTCCGAGAACGATACCTTTTTCGAAGACCTTCGTTGCCTTTGCCATGATCTCTCCTGAAATTGACTGCGACGCTGTATGCCGAGAAAACCTATCCAAGCGTACTTCGCCAGTACACAGCCGAGAAGTATTAGAGTCGATTCGCTTGAGCTTTGAACAGACACACAAACGAACGATTCGCTGCAAGTTCTAGATTAGGTGAGCTGGTACGCTATGTCGTTGCCTATACAGCGAACGGCGATATCTCGCAGCGAACGGGGACTACAGCACGTCAATGCGTGCGAAGGAATAGCGCAAGCTTACTGTCGCAGGTCCACGAGCGTAGCCCCTTGCCCACCCTCGTTATACGGCGGCTCCGAAACGGAAGTGACGTGAGGATGTTTCACCAGAAAGTCCCGCAGCGTGCGCCGCAGAATCCCCATGCCCACGCCGTGCACGACGCGGATCCTCGGCAGGCCTGCGAGAAATGCACGTTCCACGAACCGTTCGACTTCGCTCTCGGCCTCGTCAGCGGTCCTTCCAATTACGTTGATCTCTGAGCTTACATATTCCGCGTCCTCGCCACCGCCAACGGTGGACACGGTGATGCCGCCGCGTCGCTTTACGGCATCCAGCGGCTTCTCCGCTGCGGCCACAACCTCAGCAATGTCGCTACGCGGCACGCGCGTCTTCATCGCGCCTACAGCGACCTCCAGGGTCTTCGCGTCGAGCACGCGCACCACGCGGCCTTCACGGTTCAGCGAGCGCAACCGCACCAGATCCCCAACCTTCGGTTCGCGCTGTCGCTGCGCTGCCTGGCGCTCCGCCTCACTCTGTGGTGGCGCATTGTGCGCGACCACTGTCGTCTGAAACTGTTCGGAGAACTCACGCTTCAACCGCGCGATCCGCAGCGCTGAGTCGCGCGCGATCTTTTGCGCCACCGTCTTATCGTCGATGGCCTTCACCGTGTCGCGCAGTTGCGATTCGAAATCTTCGATCAGAGCCTTCAACTGCCGTTCCAGCTCGCGCGTACGCGCCTGCTGTTCAGCTCGGCCCTCCTGTTCCAGCCGCAGCCGCTCCTTCGCCAGCGTACGCTCCGCGGCTGCCAGATGTTCACGCTCCGCGCCAGCCGCCGTCAACTGCGCATGCAGTTCGTCCAGGAACCTCCCAATGTCGATCTGCTGCGTCGTCATCTGCGCACGAGCGTTGGCTACAATCGCAGGATCCAGACCTAACCTTGCCGCGATGTTCAATCCAGCGGAGGCACCCGGAACACCAAGCCGCAGCTCGTACGTAGGTGCCAGCGCAACTTCGTCGAAGCCCACCGCCGCATTCAATACGCCGTCGTGCTTGGCCGCATATACCTTCAGCGAAGTAAGGTGGGTCGTAATGACGCACCACGCCCCAAGCCGCAAAAAATGCTCCGCCACGGCGACGGCCAGCGCCGCACCCTCTTCAGGATCGGTCGCCGATCCAAGCTCGTCCAGCAGCACCAGCGAGTCCGCATCGGCATGCCTTGCAATCCGGTCGACGTTTACGACATGGGCAGAAAACGTCGAAAGGTTCTGCTCGATGGATTGTGCATCGCCGATATCCGCGTAGATGGCCGTGAACAGTGGTAGCCGCGCACGCGTTGCGGGTACAGGAACGCCCGCCTGCGCCATCAACGCCAGCAGCCCTGCGGTCTTCAGAGCGACCGTCTTCCCGCCGGTGTTTGGGCCGCTCACGATCATCTGCTTCTTGCCAGTCGGCAGCGCGATGGTCAGCGGAATAATGGCTGCATCCTGCTCGCGCAGCCGCATCTCCAGCAGCGGATGCCGGGCCGCTACGAGATCGAACTCTCCGACACCCTCTTCTGCTTCGGCATCTTCGTCTGCTGCATCGCCCGGCCGCACGCATGCAAGCTCCACGGCGAAGCGCGCGATTGCCTGGTGCGCATCAGCCTCCGCAAGCACCGCTGCTCCCACCATCAGCGCCACCGCGTGGGCAGCCACGGCACGCGTCATCGCCACCAGAATCCTGTGAATCTCGCCTTGCTCTTCGTCCAGCAGTCGCGTCAGTTCGTTGTTGTGCTCGATGGTCTCCATCGGCTCCACAAAGACCGTCTGCCCGCTCGAACTGGAGCCGTGCACCACGCCACCAACCTTGCGCTTGAACTCCACCTTCACTGGAATCACAAACCGCTCACCGCGCACAGTGATCAGCGAATCCTGCGTGCTGCCGTCTTCTGAGAGCCGTGCCAGCGCCCGGCGTAGGCTGGCTTCGATCGCGCGGTGCTGCTGCCCCATCGCCCTCCGAATTCTCGCCAGCTCCGGCGATGCGTTATCGCTGAGGCTGCCATCGGGCTCAATCTTTCCGCTCAGCGAACGCAGCATCTCGCTGAGGTCGTGCGGTACCAGCGCCGCCGAAAGATCTTCCATCCCCGGCCACCGCGAACGAACCGTATCCGGTGGCGCAAGCATCGTCTGCCGCCACGCCTCCACGCGTTCTGCATGGACGATCACGCTGCGCAGCTCCATCGCCTCCAGCGCCGAACCCTCAATCCCCGCCTTATCCAGCAGCTCGGTCACATCGAAGATGCCGCGAAAGTCAAAGCTTCCGCCAGCGATCAGGCGCTGCATCTCCGCGTTGCGCTGCTGCTGCTGACCGATCCAGCGCACGTCCGCGCTGGGTGCAAGTGCGCTGACCCAAGCACGCCCCAGCGGCGATTGCGCGCGTCGCGCCAGGTGCTCGATCAGCTCAAACCACTGCAGCGCCTTTGCGCTGATCTCCACTAACGGACTTGGTATCTCGGGAAGGAACGCCACATCCCTAGAATACGTCCTGCGCGCTTGTGCCCAACTCCCTCTTCCGCACAAAGGCTGCGTTTCGCGCGGCGCAGTCATAGAATCATGAGCATGGAGTTTCCTGCAACCCGTCTCCGCCGTCTCCGTTCCACCGCTGCCATGCGCTCGCTCGTACGTGAGACCCAGCTACAGCCACGCGCGCTCATCTACCCACTCTTTGTGTGCGAAGGCGAAGGCCTACGCCGCGAGATCTCTTCGATGCCCGGCGTCTATAACCTATCCATCGACGAGGCGCTCAAAGAGGTCGAAGTCTGCGCCGCTCTCGGCATCGGCGGCATCCTGCTCTTCGGCATCCCAGCTGAAAAGGACGAGCAGGGCAGCGGCGCATGGGCATCCGACGGCATCGTTCAGCGTGCGCTGCGCGCTATCAAAGCGCTGCCCGCCTCCAAGTCCCTCGTTACCATCGCAGATGTCTGCCTGTGCGAGTACACCTCGCACGGCCACTGCGGCCTGGTCGCTCGCGATGGCGAACATTTTGAGGTGGAGAACGATTCCAGTGTGGCGCTGCTTGCCAAGGCGGCTGCATCCCTTGCCGCCGCCGGCGCCGATATCGTCGCGCCGAGCGACATGATGGACGGCCGTATCGCTGCAATGCGCTCAGCGCTCGATGCAGCCGGCAAACACAACACGCCCATTCTTAGCTACGCTTCCAAGTTCGCCTCAGCCTTTTACGGCCCCTTCCGCGACGCAGCCGATTCCGCTCCGCAGTTCGGCGATCGGCGAACCTACCAGATGGACGGCGCGAACCTGCGCGAGGCCATGCGTGAGATCGAACAGGATATCGCTGAAGGTGCGGATATGCTGCTGATGAAGCCCGCGATGCCCTATCTCGACGTCATACGCGAAGCCCGCAACCGCTTCGATCTGCCCATGGGCGCCTATCAGGTCTCGGGCGAGTACTCGATGCTGCACGCAGCCTTCCAGCGCGGCTGGCTTGAACCCGAACGCGCCATGCTCGAAAGCCTGCTCAGCATCCGCCGCGCCGGTGCCGACTTCATCGTCACCTACTTCGCAAAGGATGCCGCCAAGGCGCTGTAACCAGGTCGATGGCTACAGCGAAAACCTCGTCGGCAGCGCATAGACAGCAATAAACTGGTGCGCCTGCCAGCATGCGAAGATCGCCAGCAGAAGTGCAATCGCAGACTCGGTGAGCGCTACTGGAAGGTCGTGCCCAATCGCCTTCGACCAGTACATACGCACACGATAACCACCATATGTCCCGATCACGGCTCCAAGTACGCCGAACAGGATGCCGCCGGCAGCTGGTTCGAGCGTTCCATGCGCCGCCAACGCTCCTACAAGTGCACCGAACGCGAGCCGTGCACCCACCAGCATCGGGTCAGTGCGGTTCGGCGTCTGCGGCAGCGTGTCACCGATGTACTCGCCGACTGCGAGCACTGTGAAGACGACCGCCGTTGCCAGGTAGCCTACCCAGAATGCCCACCCATTCTGTGGCAGCAACTGGAACCATGCAAACCAGCACAGCACAGCCATGGCGGTCATCGTCCGCAGACCGACCGTGATGCCCAACAATACAAACCAAAGAATCATGCAGCCCCCCTTCGGGCGTTCGATGCTGACTAGTGCGCGCTGACCATCGTCTCCGCGAGTTGATGCAGGCCGGTCTGGTTCTCCGGCCGCGTGTAGAACATGTGTCCACCCGGAAACTCGTGCACTTGAATCTGTCCCGCAAGCTTGGTCGGCATCTGGTTCTCCGTCAGCAACGACCCCATGAACGGGCACGAAAGATCATTCCACCCATGCACGATCAGCACCTGCAGTTTGGGGTCCGCCGCCACCGCCTGTCGCAGATCGCCCACTGCGCCTTGCCGCAGCGCCGGCCCCTGACGGTCCCAGTCACGGTTCACGTCATACGACAGCGCATAGTACCGCGCGTCTGTCTTCCATCCCACCGTATTCGTGATGAAGTTCACCATCGCCTCCGTCGTTGGCGCAATAATGCTCTCCAGAATCGGATCGCTCGATTCCTGTTCAGGCGCGTACGGGAACGGATCCGGTGCCGTCACATTCGAGTCATAGACTGAACCGATCTCACCCTTTTCGCGATGCACCTCGCGAAGGTAAGCCTCAGTGTCAAGCCTTCCGCCGGAGTACCGCACAAACTGCGCATCCAACCCGGTCATCTCCGTCACCTTCGCGATCATCGCATCCGTCGCAGCCTTATCCGCAGGCCCTTTGATCAACGCTGAAGCGTACTCGCCTTCGGTGTATCCAATCACCTGTTGCATCGCCGCGTCCGAAAGCTTGTGCTCGTTCTCCAGGTGCGCCGCCGTGATCGCAGGCAGCGTAATCATCCAAGGAATGGGCGACAGGTTTCCGTCACCGAACGATGGGTTCAGATACGGACTCACCAGCACCAGGCCATTCATCGCCACTCCCAGCTGCGACTGCAGATAGTGCGTCATCCGCGGTCCACGGTACCCGCCATAGCTCTCACCCATCAGATACTTCTTATCCAGCAGGCGGTCGTTCTGCACCAGCCACTTGTACACCACCAGCGATAGGTATTCGATGTCCGGCGTCGGCCCGTAAAACAGCTTTTTCGTCTCTGCTTCATCCACCAGCGACTTTGAAAAACCCGTGCCAATCGGGTCCAGAAACACCTCGTCAGTAAAGTCCAGCCATGTACCCGGATTGTCAGTCAGCGTCGCAGGATCGCTCGCCGACTCGCCCGCATTCGCAAACGCAATGTGCTTCGGCCCGATCGCTCCCAGATTCAGATACACCGACGACGCGCCCGGGCCACCATTCACGGCGAACAACACAGGCCGCGACGGCGCATCCTTGCCACGGTCCAGAATGTACGAGGTATACATCACATCGCCCGTTGGCTTGCCCTTGTCATCCTTCAGGTGGATCGTGCCCACCGTCGCCGTGTAGTGCAGCGTCTTTCCGTTCACCGTTATTGTCTGCGCGATGGATTTATCCGCCGGCAGACCTTCGGGCGTAGCGTCTGGCTTCGCAGGGGGCTTCGTTGCTCCATCCGCAGCAGCTGGCGGCCCTGCAGGCTTGTCGCCCTGTGCCTTTGGCTGGTGCTGTGCAAGCAGGGGAAGGCTGAGCAAAAGGAGCGCGGGAACGAAACGTCGCAAAGTCATACCTATCAATGTACCTCGCAGCCTATAATTACTCCATGCGGGGCCTTCGCTACAGCATCGTGCACGCGATCCTCTCAGCTGCCGTCGTTGCCGCGTCCCTCGATTGTTCTGCCCAAAACGCTCCGGTGCGGCCCACGCGCGGCCTCACCATCTACATGGTGAATGGGAAAACCGGCAGGCCCATGCGCAATCGATCCATTCGCGCGAAATTTCCCGGAAACACCCAGCGCACCACCGTCAAAATCGATAGCCGCGGCTTCGGGTACCTTCAGATTCCGGCTGGAACCCCCGCTTTCTCGCTGAGCGTCGCGAGAACTGGCAAAAAACATCGCCCCGCGTACACCGCTTGCGGCCCCTTCAACGACCTCATCCCCATCAAGGATGTGCTGGCACACGGTTACGTTCCGCTCGACGCCTGTAGCCCCACGCTCAAGCTCAGAGCCTCCCCCGGCGTTCTCATCTACTTTGCGCAGCCCCTGCCCTGGTATCCGCCGTCTCGCGACTAGTCTCCAGCGCCGCCCTTCTCTCCTGCTATCGCAGCGTCACTACAACATCACGCCCCTTCGCATCGCGAAACTGCACCTGCCTGTTACTCATGGAAACGACGTTGCCCACGCTGCTTCCGTCCAGCAACGCGGGTGTATCGGCATCCAGCAGGCACGCCAGATACATCACGCAATGCAACACCGCCGGCGTACCCATTCGCCCCCCCTTCTGGACCAGTTCCACATACATCGGCGCGTTATAGTTCGCCAGCAGCGCGTCGTTGGAGTAGTTGATATAAACCTGCGCGCCTTTTTCCTTCACGCCATCCCGCAGCACATTCGCCAAAGGATCGCGCACATACAGTCGCTGCCGGTTCCACACCAGAAATACCACCGCTATCAAAATCGCGAACGCAATCCACTTCCGCACAATTCCTCCTCGCACCGAAACGACAACAGGCATCTGTCGTTACGCCTTCTTCTCCTCGTGATACTCCTGCTCGGAGTTGATGCCCCACACTCCAGCTTTATCGACATGACCAGCTGCAATTCCATCGACGACAGCCATCGCCGTCAGCATCGAGTGGTCCTGGTTGTTGTACTTGTGCATCCCATTGCGCCCGATCAAAAACAGGTTCTCAAACCTGTCCGTCCACTCCCGAAGCTCAGCAAACCGGTCGTACGTTCCAAAGTACGCCGGATAGGTCTTCGGTACGCGCACCACATGCGCATCCAGCACCTCCGCTGTCTTCAGGATTCCAATCGTCTCTAACTCCCCCACCGCGAAACGCTTGAGTTCTTCATCCGGCATGGCCCACAACGGATCCGTCTCGTAGCAGAAGTACTCCAGGCCGATCCACACCTTCGTCGGGTCAGCCACCATGTACGGGCTCCAGTTATTGAAGATCTGTAGCCGCCCCAGCAGCACATCTGGCTCTTGAATATAAATCCACGTGTCGCGTATCAAACGCGAACCTCTCATCGTCGCGTCGGCTTCCACATCCAGCTTGTTTGCCAGCACGCCCACCGTGATGAAGTCACGATATTCCAGCCCTTCGCTCACCTCGCGAACATTAGCTGGCGCCTCGGTTCCGGATGCGCCCAGTGCCCGTACCAGGTCTCGCATCGGCATCGTGGAAAGGAAGTATTCCCCCTCAAACCGCTGCCGTTCGCCAGCCTCGTTCACAACCTCCACGGCGACGACGCGCTCACCCTCGGCTTCGATCCCCACCACCTTCCAACCCATGTGAATCTCGCCGCCCATTGCGACGACCCTTTCCGCCACATGCTCCCATAGCTGCCCCGGTCCAAACTTCGGATACAGAAACCGCTCGATCAGCGACGTGTCGGTACCCTTCTGCGCAATATCCTTACCGCCCCTGTCGACCGCAGCCTTCGACTTCGGCGCAAACATCTTCCGCACAAAGTGCTTCAACGCCGTCGTCAGGCTCAGGCCCTTGATGCGCTGCGCCCCCCACTCCGCGGAGATCTTGTTGCACGGCGTACCCCACACCTTCTCCGTATAGCTCTTGAAGAACGTCAGATACAGCTCTCTGCCGAACCGGTTGATCAGAAAATCCTCAAGGCTCTTCTCCTGCCTGATCGGACGAACACGGCTCATCACGTAGCTCACGCCAATCCTTGCCATCCGCACCGGCCCAAGGTTCGCCACCGTCGTCCCACTTAGATTGATCGGGTAATCGAAGAACTTTCGCAGATAGTAAATGCGACTCTTGCGCGGACGCACAAGCATAACCAGGTCTGCATCTGCCGGCGCTGCAGGCGCGACAACGGTCGCCGCGGGCGGCCGCTCCAAAGGCCCCTCTGCCTCCTGTCGCGTCACATGCAACTCCGTCTGCAGCGGACCCATTCCACGCAGCGGCGGCTCCTCTTCCGTATCCACCGGAACGGCCACGGTGCGCTGCCTGCCCTGGTAGCGTATCTCCACCGCGGCGGCATGATCTCCCGCAGCCTCCACCGGCATCAGGTCCATCCACCACTGCATCACGCGGTCGCTCTTGGAAAAAAAGCGGTGGCCGCCGATGTCCATCCGGTTGCCCTTGTAGCGGATCGTGCGTGAGATGCCGCCGATCTCTCCCGTCGCCTCCAGCACAATCGGCTGCACGTCCGTCTTGCGTAAAAACTCCAACGCAGCGGTCAGACCCGCCGGCCCCGCACCGATAATCACCGCTCGCTTGCCCATGCCAACGTATTCGATCGATCGACCACGACGAACGCTTCAACCGTCCGACTGACCTGCCTATCGTGTCATCCTCTCTTTACAGGCTCTCTTCCCTCAGTGCTGGCAGCGGAAGCGTAATCCGAAACACAGTTCCCGTCGCCGGTCCTTCCGCCCTGGAACGCACTTGGATGGTCCCCTGATGCTTGTCCAGAATCTGCTTGCTGACCCATAGTCCTAGCCCTGTACCCACCGCGCCCTTGGTCGTAAAAAAAGGCTCAAAAAGTTTATGCCGGACCTCGCGTTCGATACCCCGTCCATTATCGGCGATGGTGACCCTCGCATACCGGATGCCGTTCGCATGATTGAACGAGACGGAAGTGCGTAACTCCACACGGCCCCGAACGTCAATGGCATGAAGGCTGTTTGCAATCAAATTTGCAAACACCTGCCGCAGCTCTCCAGCCACCACCGACACATGCGCATCCATATGCCAGCGCATCTCCACCGTCGCTTCCTTCGCAATGATCTTGGCGTTCAGAATCTCAATCGCCGACTCCAGCAGACGCTGCACAGAAACAAGCGTCGGAGCATTCTGTTCGCGATAAAAACCCAGCGACTGCCGCGTGATGTGCGCCACCCGACCCAGCTCAGCTTCAGCGTTGCCAATATACGAGCGAACGGATTCCATGTCTTCGCTCTGCTTCGCCAGATACAGCAGGTTCGTAATCGCCTCGAGCGGATTGTTGATCTCATGCGCCACGCTCGCAGCCATTCGGCCCACGGACGCGAGCTTTTCGCTGCGCAACAGCAACTGCTCCGCCTGCTTCATGTCCTGGATGTCCGTGCATGTGCCAAACCACTTCGTGATCGCGCCATCGGCACCCTTGATCGGCTCTCCGCGCATCAGAAACCAACGATACGTTCCGTCCGCAGCACGTATCCGGCTCTCCACCTGATACTGTTCGCCGGTTTCTACCGCACGACTCCATGCCTTCCCAGCAGCTTCTCTATCGTCTTCGTGGAACGGACGATTCCAGCCCTCGCCGTAGCTCTCTTCGAGCGTCATCCCCGTATAATCCACCCACCGTCGATTGAAGTAGATGTTGTCTCCATTTGGCGTACACATCCACACAATCTGCGGCACGAAATCCGCCAGCCCCCGCAACTCTGGTCCGTGGAGCCTCGTACTTGGGCGAAGCTTAGGCGTCTTCCGTCGTGGCTGCATTTTGACCATGTATTTTGGGTTACGCCCAAAGCTCCAGACAATCGCCGTGATCTGCCGCCGATGTCGCTAACAGATACTATCCATCAGCATAGCGCAACCCGTCCAGATTCCTGCCTCACCCCCGCCCGCACGCTATACTCTTCCTATCAAGCGCACCAGCAATACCAGCCCAGGGAGCACAGCAGATGTCTGAACGCGAGCGCACAAACGTCTCATTCGGAGTGCGGCTCCGAGCGCATCTCGCCATCGCGCGGCTCGATCACTCCATCAAGAATCTCTTCGTCCTTCCCGGCGTCATCGTTCCCCTGAGCGTCTATCCTGCGCTCTTCAATCTCCACCTCGTCGGCACGCTGGTCATCGCGTTCATCTCAATAACCCTTGTAGCCTGCAGCAACTACGTCATCAACGAAGTCCTCGACGCTCCCTTCGACCGCCTTCACCCCATCAAAAAGAATCGTCCCGCCGCCCGCGGCCTCGTCAGCATCCCCGCCGCCTACATACAGTGGATCCTCATGATGGTCGCCGGTGTCGCCATCGGCCTTACCATCTCCAAAATGTTCGCGCTCATGGCGCTCATCCTCTGGATCATGGGCTGTATCTACAACTTCCCGCCCATCCGCACCAAAGACGTCCCCTACCTCGACGTCCTCACCGAATCCATCAATAACCCCCTCCGCATGCTCCTCGGCTGGTACGCCGTCACCGCCGCCATGGGCATCCCTCTCGTCCCACCCGTCTCTCTTCTCATCGCCTACTGGATGATCGGCTGCTACTTCATGGCCCTCAAGCGCTTCTCCGAGCTCTCCGAGCTGCACAAGTCCGGCGACAGCTCGCTCGCCGGCTCCTACCGCGCCTCCTTCAAGCGCTACACCCCCGAGTCCCTGCTCGTCTCTGTACTCTTCTACGCCTCCACCGCCATGCTCTTCCTCGGCGCCTTCATCATCCGCTACCGCATTGAGCTCATCCTCGGCTTCCCCTTCATCGCTTTCACCATGGCGATCTATCTCAAGCTGTCCTTCAAGCCCGAGAGCGCCGTCCAAAACCCCGAGAAGCTCTACCGCGAACCGCTGCTCATGGCCTCCTTCGCCTCCACCGTCCTCGTCATGGGCCTTCTTCTTTTCATCCGTATGCCGCGCCTGGAGCAATTCTTCATGCCCACGCTCCCCGCCTCCAACGCCACCCAGACCACCACGCAGAGTACACCCGCCATTCCCGCGGCCCACCTGCCCCGCACGCCGTCCCGCTACCGCTCCAAACTTCATCGCGAGTTCGCTGCCTGATGCGAAGAATCTGTCACCCTGAGAGCCACTTGCAGCGCCCTCGCAAAACCTCTTTCCAGAGCTGTCATCCTGAGCGGAGCCATTGCACTGTTTGCAATCGCGCAGTCAAAGGACCACGATGCGCTTCACGCCCTCCCTGCTCTCCAGCCTCTTCCGCCCAGCAGATCATGTGCATCCACCCGGCATTCGCTTTCAGCCTCGGCATCGCCACCCGGAAACTTTCAGCATGACACTGCAAACCACAGCCACGCAGCCAAACTCCAAGAGCGCCACCCGCACCTACCTCCTTCCTGCCTTCTTTCTCCTCCTCACCGCCACGCTCTCACTCCTCTGGTCCCATAATCGCCTTATGGAGCAGGACGAATTCCTCTCCTTCTACACCGACGGCGTCGCAACCCTCCACCAGGTCATCCTCGTCCAACTGCACCATCCCATCTCGCTCGACCCGCCCACCTATCACCTCCTCTCACACCTCTCCATGGACGCGTTCGGCCACAACGCCATCGCCCTTCGCCTTCCCGCGCTCGCCGGATTTCTCCTCTTTCAGCTCTGCCTCTTCTTCTTCGTCCGACGCATCGCCGGAGCCCGCGCCGCGCTCGTCGCCATGGCTGCGCCTCTGCTCACCGCCAGCTTCTACTACTCCGTCGAAGGCCGCCCCTACGGCCTGCTCCTCGGCCTCTACGCCCTCTCACTCCTCTGCTGGCAGATCGCCACCGACCTCCGACCGCACCCCGATGCTCCACCCCGCTCCCGCCTGCTTCCGCTCGCCGGTCTCACTCTCGCCATCGCTCTCGCCATCACCAGCCACTACTTCGGCGTCCTCATCCTCATCCCCGTCTCGCTCGGCGAACTCGCACGCACGCTCCAGCGCAAGCGTCTCGACGCAGGCGTGCTTACCGCGCTTGCCCTCGGCCTCGCCTCCATCGTCCTCATCCTCCCCTTCAAGCGCGCCGTCATGGTCTACCGCCAGCACTACTACATCGCCGGCGTGAACCTCCACGACATCAGCCAGGGCTACCGCGAACTCTTCCTGCGCTACACCACCTGGCCCCTTCCGCTGCAAAAACTTGCCGCCACGATCATGGTTGTGCTCGCCCTCTGGCTAGCGATCGCCGGGTACAAACGCTTCAAGCGCCGCCCCGCAACCGAGCTCGCCAGCACCTGGGTTGCACTCGCCGCCATGGCCCTGCTGCCTCTCTTCGGCTACCTCTTCGGCCGCTTCGTCACCCACACCATGGAGGTCCGCTACGTCATCGCGGCCATCATCGCCTTCGCCGCCACCTTCGCCATCGTTCTCGAGCGCAGACTCCGCAGCAACACCTTCTACGCCATCACCCTCGCCATCATCTTCCTCGCCGTCATCGACATCAACACCGCCAACATCCTCCACGAACGCAGCACCACCAACGCAACGCTCGCCAGCTTCCAGCTCTCGCCCACCGCCTCCGCCGCGCTCCACCAGCAGCCCACCCAGCCCATCTACATCCAGACCCTCGGCGACTTCTACCGCGACAGCTACTACGACCCCGACCCCGGCCTGCGCGCGCGCTACACCCTCGTCTACAGCGCCCCCGACGAGATCCGCTGGCTAGGCCACGACACCAACGCCATCACCGCCCGCAACATGCGCAGCTTCACCCACCTCTCCATCGCCACCTTCGCCGCGCTCCACCAGCAGCCCCAGCCGCTGCTCGTCCTCTACCCCGGCAGCTGGCAGTGGATCGACCACCAACTCACCGCCGACCACACCCCCCAAACCCCCGTCGCCCCAGCCCTCCGCGGCCAACTCATCCGCCTCACCGACCCATTCGCTCGAGAACGCTAACGCTCATCCCTTCGTCGTGTCTCCCCGCAGCGGCAGACACCCCTCTGCCTTTGTCCTTACTCTCCTGATTGTCATTCCGAGCAGAGTGGCAAATCCGCTTCTCGCATGCGCAGCAAGCGCCCGTTATTCCCGAAGGACGTCCGCACCGTAAAACCTACACCGCCGTCCGCTCCGCAACGCGGAACTCCAGCCCCTCGCTTCCCGCATCCACCACCACCCGATCCCCGTGCAGCACGCTGCCATCCAGAATCTTCATCGCCAGCTTGTCCTGCACCAGCCTCTGGATCGCCCGCTTCAGCGGCCGCGCCCCATACGCACGGTCGTAGCCCGCTTTGAAGATGGCCTCGCGCGCTGCGTCGGTCAGCTCCAGCGTAATGTGACGATCCACCAGCATCTTCTGCAGCTCCGCCAGGCGCAGGTCCACGATATGCGTCAGCTGCGTCTCGCCTAGCGGATGGAACACCACAATGTCATCCACGCGGTTCAGAAACTCCGGCCTGAAGTGCTTCCGCAGCTCCTCCATTACGCGCACCTTCGCGTCCTCAAATCCGTCTTCGCCCTGCGCCCACGCCGTCGCCAGCTGCCCAGCGCCAATGTTTGACGTCAGGATCAGCACCGTATTTTTGAAGTCCACCGTCCTTCCCTTCGAGTCCGTCAGCCGCCCATCATCGAGCACCTGCAGCAGCACATTGAACACATCCGGATGCGCCTTCTCGATCTCATCAAACAGCACCACAGCGTACGGCCGCCGCCGCACCGCCTCCGTCAACTGCCCGCCCTCATCAAAGCCCACATATCCCGGCGGCGCTCCAATCAGCCGCGCCACCGCATGCCGCTCCATATACTCGCTCATATCTATCCGCACCATCGCCTGCTCGTCGTCGAACAGGAACTCTGCCAGCGCGCGCGCCGTCTCCGTCTTTCCAACGCCCGTCGGCCCCAGAAAAATAAAGCTCCCAATCGGCCGCTTCGGATCGCTCAGACCCGCGCGCGACCGCCGAATTGCATTGGCGACAGCGACCAGCGCCTCATCCTGACCCACCACACGTTCGCGCAGCCGCTCTTCCATCTGCGTCAGCTTTTCGACCTCGCCCTCCAACATCTTCGCGACTGGAATCCCTGTCCACTTGCTCACAATCCGCGCAATATCCTCCTCATCCACCTCCTCCTTCAACAGCCGCCTCGGCACTCCGCCCCTCCCGTTGCCCCTGCCGGCACCGCCGCCTTTGCCGTTGCTTTTCTTTCTGTCATTCCCGAAGGGAATCTGCTTCTCCGCGTCTACCCCATCCGCCTCTTCCACCAGCCGCCCATCGCCATCCGAAGCCTCCGCCACCGCCGCGTCCTGCGCCTCCGTCAGCTCCGCCAGCTCCCGTTCAGCCTTCGGAATCTCTCCATACTGCAGCTCCGCCGCACGCTGCAGATCCCCCTTGCGCGTCGCTTCGCTGGCCTCAAAGCGCAGCTTCTCCAGCCGCTCCTTCAGCGCCGCAATTTCGCCGATCGCACCCTTCTCCTTCTGCCAGCGCGCGCGCAGCCCCGAAGCCTGTTCGCGCACTTCGGCCAGCTCGCGCTCCACCGCCTGCAGCCGTTCGCGCGAGTTCGCATCGTCCTCCCGCTTCAGCGCATTCTTCTCAATCTCCAGCGACGTCGCCCGCCGCTCCAGATCGTCAATCTCCACCGGCACGCTCCCAATCTGGATCGCCAGCGCCGCCGCCGCCTCATCCACCAGATCAATCGCCTTGTCCGGCAAAAATCTATCGCTGATATACCGATGGCTCAGCTCCGCCGCGGCCACAATCGCGGAGTCCTTGATCCGCACCTTGTGGTGCGTCTCATAGCGTTCGCGCAATCCACGCAGAATCGCAATCGTGTCCTCCACATTCGGCTCACCCACATACACAATCTGGAACCGCCGCTCCAGCGCCGCATCCTTCTCGATGTACTTCCGATACTCATTCAAGGTCGTCGCGCCGATCGCGCGCAGCTCTCCCCGCGCCAGCGCCGGCTTCAGCATATTGCTCGCGTCGATTGCACCTTCCGCAGCGCCTGCGCCCACCAGTGTATGCAGTTCGTCGATGAACAGGATCACCTGCCCATTCGACTCGTCAATCTCCTTCAGCACCGCCTTCAGCCTGTCCTCAAACTCCCCGCGAAACTTCGCCCCGGCAAGCATCGACCCCAGATCCAGCGAGATCACCCGCTTATCCCGCAGCACCTCCGGCACATCCCCCTGAAAGATCCTCCGCGCCAGCCCCTCCACAATCGCCGTCTTACCCACGCCCGGCTCGCCAATCAGCACCGGATTATTCTTCGTCCGCCGGCTCAGCACCTGGATCACCCGCCGAATCTCCTCATCGCGCCCGATCACCGGATCAAGCTTGCCCCTCCGCGCCATCTCCGTAAGGTCCTTCGCGTACTTCTCCAGAGCCTGAAACTTCCCCTCAGGATTCTGGTCCGTCACGCGCTGCGATCCACGCACGCCAGCCAGCGCCTTCAGAATCGCCGCGTGGTCCGCGCCCTGCGCCGCCAGCGCCATCTGCACCGGCTCATTCCGCTGCTTCGCCAGCGACAGCAACAGGTGCTCCGTCGAAACATACTCATCCTTGAAGTTCTCGGCCTCTTTGAACGCACCCTCCAGCACCTTCGTCAGCGCCTGGCTCATCCCCGTCTGCTGCGACCCGCCCTGCACCTTCGGCAGCCGCGCAATCGCTGTCTCCACCGCACTCTCCAGCGCCTGCACCGACACGCCCACCTTCTCCAGCACCGGCAGCACCACACCCTCGCGGTCCTCCAGCAGCGCCTCCATCAAGTGCAGCGGCAGTACCTCAGGATTGCCACTCTCCGCCGCGCTTCCCTGCGCCACCTGCAGCGCCTCCTGCGACTTCACCGTAAACTTGTCCCACTTGATTGCCATTGCTATCTCCTCACACTCGCGGCCCTTTGAAGCTCCAGTACAGAGCTCCGCAGATACGCACTCCTGGAACTCAACCATCATTCGAGCAATCCGCGCAGCCCTGTTGATGGTCTATATGACGCGATCTATCCTGACTCGCGCGGCATGTCAGCGAAACTTTCGCTAGCCCTACCGCAGCCTCGCTTGCGATTGCGGTATACTGGCGCTCCGACCGACAGAAGAAATCAGGCACGCTCACAAAACGTTCCGAGACGGAATCCAGCCTAAATGAATGACATCAGAGCAATCGCCTGGCTGCGTAAGGTTCAATGGCGCTCTCACGCAATGCTCCCATTCAGGCCTCGCGTCATCAAAATTACCGCCGCCAGTGTTTGCACGGGCGTTGCAATCGGCCTCGTCGGTGGAGCATTCCGCTATGTTCTGCTCGCATGTGATCATCTCCGCGACCTGCTCGTCGCTACAGCACATGGATGGCCTCATCTCGGTTGGCTCCTCCCCGTTCTCTTTGTTGCATTTGGTGCTGGCCTGGCACGTTTGCTCGTCATTCGCTTTGCCCCCTTCGCCGCAGGCAGCGGAGTACAGCACGTCGAAGCTGTATTTAGTGGAGAAGCCAAACCCGCTGGCATCGCCGTCGTTCCAGTAAAGTTCTTCGGCGGCATACTCGCTCTCGGCACCGGCCTCGCGCTGGGTCGCGAAGGACCCACGGTTCAGATGGGAGCAGCTCTCGCCTCGCTCTCCTCGAAGGTCCTTGCGCTGGACGCTGACGATTACAAAGTTGTTCAGGCAGCCGGTGCTGGTGCTGGCCTCGCTGTGGCATTCAATGCTCCCATCGGAGGTTCGATCTTTGTCTTTGAAGAGCTGACCGAAAGCTTCAGTCCCTGGCTTCTGGTCGCGACACTGGCATCCACTTCCGTCGCCATATGGCTCATGCGCCTCCTCCTTGGCAGCACTCTAGAATTTACAGTCAAGCAGGCCCTGGACCACATGTGGCACGTCTCTCCGTTTTTCTTCCTCGGAGCTTTGCTGGGTGCCGCCGGTGCCGCCTATAACAACCTCACCATCGCATCCCTTCACCTCTCCGACCGTTTCAGCCGAATCCCTTCCGTCTATCGCGCAACCGCCATAGGTGCTGTCATCGGGCTCATCGCCTGGTTCAAGCCTGAGCTTGTCGGCGGCGGCGGCAGGCTCACCCAGGCAGTCCTCGCACAAGGCCACACCATAGAAGCGCTCTTCGCCATATTCTGCCTCCGCTTCATCCTTGGACCCTTCTCCTATGCCGCTGGGACTCCCGGAGGCATCTTCACGCCCATCATGCTTCTAGGTGCCTCCTTCGGAGCACTCTTCGCCCATGTGCTCAACTTCCTCGTACCTTCGCTTGCCCTCTCAGCCATTGCGTGCGCAGTCGTCGGTATGGGTGCGCTATTCACTGCTACCGTCCGAGCGCCAATCACTGGCATCGTCATCGTCGTCGAGATGACAGGCCGTGTCGACCTGACTCTCTCCCTCATTGCAGCTTCTCTCGGAGCCATGATCATCGCACTGCTACTCAAAAATGAGCCAATCTACGACACCCTGAAGCGTCGTATGCTCCAGCAACAAATCCAGCCTGCTTCACCTCATACAGAACGCACCGGTTGGCTCTCAGACGCTCCCACGCGAAAGAGCGAAGTGCAATAGAGGCAGCGTCCCGTTCGCTTGACCGCGAAGAGTGCGTCCGGAACTCCGTCGTTCCTGGACGCACCCCACGCCGCGTGCACTTGGTCTGTGTTCCTCGTGGTTGTACCTACTGCTTCGCAGTCGCCTCAACCTGCTTGTGCTCCTTCTGCTCCGGCCCAGACCCAACCTGCACCTGGATCTGTTTGGGCTGCGACTCCGGCTTCTTCGCCAGCGAGATGCTCAGTACGCCATCGGTCGTCACCGCCTTTACGTCCTCGGTGTTTACCGTCGCAGGCAGCGAGAAGCTGCGCACAAAGCTGCCATAACGGCGCTCGACCCGATGGAAGTTTTCTTCCTTCTCCTCGGCCTCGAACCTGCGCTCGCCCTTCACCGTCAGCGTCCGGCCCTCAACGCGAATATCCAGATCCTCGCGGCGAATCCCCGGAACCTCCAGCTTCAGCATGACCTTCTGCGCATCCTCGTAAACATCGACCGCAGGTACAAAATTTCCAGCCGCAAGCGTCTCAGAAGACCCATCTTCGGTCCGCGCAAAGTCTGAAAAGATCGAGTTCAGCCGGTTCTGCAGTACAGCCACATCATTCAAACCACTACGGAACGGTACAAAACGAGTTACTGTCATTGCCCTATCTCCTTGATTTCATGACTAGAAAGTGTTCTGAGCGGGATCGCTCCATCGCCCTATATCTCCTTAGACGTACACCTTCAAGAATAGTTGCATAAAAAATGATAGGAACTCACTCATATATGCTCACTCCCTCACTCTCTATCTCCGTCGTCCCGACGGGAACCTACTTCTCCCACCGCCTCGCAGCCTGAGAAGCGGCACACTGCCCGCTCTCCCCGGTATGATTGCCTCAACTCACTCGGAGTGCGCCCACAGGATGACCTCTCCCTCAGCTTTGTCTCTCGCTCTTCTAGGTTCGCTGCTCAGCACTGCGTCTGCCCAAACCCCGCCAGCCCCACTCCCGCCACCCCCGCCCGTCACCGCCCCGCACGCCATGGTCGTCACCATTCACCACGACGCCACCGATGCCGGCCTCGAAGTCCTTCGCGAAGGCGGCAACGCCGTCGACGCCGCCGTAGCCGTCGGCTTCGCCCTCGCCGTCGTCTACCCCGCTGCCGGAAACATCGGCGGCGGCGGCTTTATGCTCATCCGCCCGGCAACCACTCGCGGTATCGGCCACGACCGATCTCCGCAGCCCCACTTCCTCGACTACCGCGAGAAGGCGCCCGCCGCAGCCTCCGCCAACATGTACCTCGACGCCAGCGGGAACGTCATCCCCAAAGCTTCCATCACCGGCGCGCACGCCAGCGGTGTCCCCGGCACCGTCGCCGGCCTCACCTACGCCGAAGCCCACTTTGGGCGCCTCACGTTGGCCAAAGTCATGGCTCCTGCCATACGCCTGGCCCGCGACGGCTACGTCCTCTCCCCCGAAGAGGCCCAGATGCTCCACGCCCCGAACCTCACCCAGTTCCCCGACTCCCGCCGCATCTTTCAGCGTGATGGCAACTTCTACAAGGCGGGCGACACCTTCAAGCAGCCGGAACTGGCCGAGACCCTCACCCGCATCGCCGCCGATCCCGGCAGCTTCTACCACGGCACACTCGCTGCGCAGATCGCCAGCTTTGAAGCCGCGAACGGTGGCCTCATCACGGCCCAGGACCTCGCAGCCTATCAGGTGAAAGAGCGTCTCCCGCTCATCGGCAGCTATCGCGGGTTGCAGATCATCACCTCGCCCCCGCCCAGCTCCGGCGGCATCGCGCTTATCCAGATCCTCAATATCCTCAGCGGCTACGACCTTCCCAAGCTAGGACCAGACCGCAGCCCTGCGCAGATCCACATCATTACCGAGGCCTTCCGCCGCGCCTTCATGGACCACGCAGATTATCTCGGCGACCCGGACTTCAACACCATTCCTCTCAACGAGATGGCCTCGCCAGCGTACGCTGCTGCATGGCGTAGCTCGATCCAGCCGGTCGCGCCCACACCTTCGGCCTCCCTCGTGCGCCCGGCAGGATTTCTCCCACCGCCACCCAAGCCAGCGCCGCCGATCCATGAGTCGCCCCAGACCACCCACTTCTCTATCGTTGACGCCGACGGCAACGCCGTTTCAAGCACATACACGCTGAACTTCTTCTTCGGCTCCGGCGTGACCGTCTCCCCCCTGGGCTTCGTCCTCAACGACGAGATGGACGACTTCGCCTCCAAGCAGGGCGTACCGAACGCCTTCGGCCTCATCCAGGGGCCGGCCAACGCCATCGCGCCCGGCAAGCGCCCGCTCTCCTCCATGACCCCAACCATGGTTGTCGAGCCGCCGGTCTGCCCGGATGGGTACATTCCCTCCACCCCGCCCGAGGTCCAGCCCGAGCGCGCCGTCCCAAAGTCCTGTAAACCCGGCAAGCTTCTGCTGGTGCTCGGCTCCCCCGGCGGTTCGACGATCATTACCACCGTCGCGAACGACATCATCTCGGTCGTCGACAACCACCTTAACATTCAGGCGGCGGCAGACGCGCCCCGTTTCCACCATCAATATCTGCCGGACGTCCTGCAGTTTGAAAAAGCCTTCCCAATTCCCGTCATAGAAACCCTTAAAGCCAGCGGCTACACCACCAAACGCGCCGCCGAATTCGACGAAAAGTCCCCCGGCACATGGGGCGACAATGAACTGATCGAGGTCAGCCCAAAGGTTCCGCACGGCGCAAAGCATGGCGAACTCTTCGGCGGTCACGACAGCGGCCACCACTTCGGCAAAGCCGCCGGTTACTAGCTACTTCTTCGCCAACGCGGCCTCAGCAAGCGGCTCCATTATGGCGTATCCAGCGGCGTTCGGGTGCACACCATCGATGCTGATTCCGGGCTTCATCCCGCCGTCGGGCGCAGCCATCGCGCTCCAATAGTCGAGATACGTACACCCTTTCTTCGCGCAATACCCCTTGATCCATGCATTCAGCGCCTTGATCTTCCCCGCCGGGTCGGTCACCGATGGTCGCCACGGATACACCTTCACCGGCAGCACCGACGCCAGGATGACCCGTATCCCGTTCGCCTTCGCGATCTCCGTCATCGACTTGAAGTTATTCTCGATCATCTCTGGCGTGGAAGGGCCCGTATTTCCAGCAATATCGTTGGTTCCGGCAAGGATCACTACCGTCTCCGGGTGCAGCTGCACGACGTCCTGACGCATGCGTACGAGCATTTGGGGCGTGGTTTGACCACTGATGCCGCGGTTGATATACGGTTTGCCAGGGAAGAACTTGCCGCCGTCCTTCACCCAGGCGTCGGTGATGGAATCGCCATAAAACACAACCCGGCCGGGCTGATGCGCGGGCAGAGCCATATCTGCGTCACGATAACGGGACAGATCCGCCCAATCGTCCATCTGTGCCTTCATGTTTGTAACCTGAGCTTCGAGCGACTGCAGCGTGGAGGCTGCATTGGCAGTTGTCGACGCGCCGGTTGTGGTGGGTTGGGTTTGCTGCGCTTGTGCCTGACCACCCCACGCTACTCCGGCAAACATAACAATCCAAGCCACTTGTTTCATTGTAATCTCCATAAGTCCTGCCTTGAGAGCCATAGGAGCACAACGCTTGCGCCCCTGTGTCGTAAGGCTAGCAGGAAAGAAGGACATGGAGGGACATGGCAGGTGCTGCGGTTGTGGGCTGCATCGACACAATCGAGGCTCGTGATGGCAACCCCGAAGCTACTTATGTGCACCTTAAAAGTGCGCCTCACATTTTTGATGAAGACTGAGATGGAATCTCTGTTGATTCGATGGAATCAACATAAGGCGCTTGAAGATTGCTTGCGCGGAAAACGCTGCATGGGGCGGGAATCTTTCGTCCTGCCACAACGTCTGTTTATACGATAACGATTTTGACCTGAGGATGGTGTTTTATGGGAGCTTTCGCTGAAACTGTATCGCAGTCCGCACCCGTGCCGCCCAACGTATCACTGGGCAAGAAGGCTGATGGCGTCCATGAGAGCTATGGCGTAAAGGACGAGCCGCAGGCTCACCGTGCAGTCATTCAGGAGCCGGCGAGCGATCGCACCGTGGCTGAGACGGAGGTTTCGGCGGAGGCTGCCGAAAGCTTTATCGAGGATAAGCGGATCGGCGAGCGGATCAAGTATCTGCGGCAAAGAAAGCACATGGGGCTGGTAGAACTGGGCAAGCATACCGGATTGTCGGCCAGCTTTCTTTCTCAATTGGAGACTGGGCGGGTGGTTCCGACGCTTCGGAACCTGGCGCGCATTGCCATGGTTTTCTCCAAGGATCTGAGCTACTTCTTCGAGCCGGAGAGGTTTGAGTTGTTTCGGATTGTGCGTGCGGAGGAGCGGCAGAAGCTGCCGCAGACGGGTGCGGAAGAGCCTGGGTATTACTTCGAGAGTCTCGGGCAAGTCCCATCAGATCAACCGATTGCGCCGTACGTGGCGGAGTTTTTGCCGAGCAACGGGAAGCGGGTGGCGAAGGCGCATCAGCATACTGGAAATGAGTTTTTGTACGTACTGGATGGGACGCTGAAGCTGGAGCACGACGGGAAAGTCGAGGCTTTGGATGCTGGAGATGCGGTGTTCTTCAATGCGGAGGCTGTGCATAGCTATGAAAGCAAAGGTGATACGTCTTGCACGGCACTGATTTTGACGATGCCGGAGGCATTGCGCGGATCGCATAGCGGATCGCGGGTGCCGCTGGACAACTCCGGGATGCATAAGGGTGCGAAGGCGGCGATGAGCGCCAAGAAGTAGCATATGGTCAGGGTATGGCTGACGGGTTGTGGAGCGGTCGGAAGCGGGTTTGGTCGCTTTTCGTGCACATCTCGTCGCCGTTAAAGGTTTATAAGCAGGGTTTAGTGGCTTTGCGTCTTCTTTTTGCGGATGCAGTTTGGACCTGAGTTGGTGGATGCACCATTTTTCAGGGCAGAAGCCGTTTGACGGCTGGTGAGAGCGGCGGGATGAAATGCTAGGCTCATCTCCATGGGTTTGCGTTTGCGTCGCGGTGGGGTAGGTGCGGGCTGGTTGGCCGGGGCGGCGCTGACCGTGGTGGGGTGCGCGAGCCCGGGGCCACCGAAGGCACCGACGCTGCATCTGCCTGCGCTGGTGACTGACCTGACGGCTAGCCGGGTGGGGGATGCGGTGACGCTGCACTTCACGGTGCCGTCGCAGACGACGGACAAACTCGCGGTGCGCGACGGACAGTTGACGGGAGAGTTCTGCCGGGAGGTGGAGCATCAGGTGTGCGTTGCGGTGCCGTCGTCCAAGGTGACGGTAGCGACGCAGGGGGCGAACGGCGCGCGGAATGAGGTGCATTGGGCGGACGCGCTGCCAGCGCCGCTGGATAGCGGAGCGCCACGGCTGCTGGGATACCGGGTGGAGTTTTTCAATGCGTTGGGGCGGACGGCGGGGTGGTCTGCGGAGGCGTTTACGGTGGCGGGAGCGGCACCGGCGAAGGTGGAGGGCCTGACGGTGGAGGGGTCGCGGCTGGGTGTGGTGGTGGCGTGGCAGCCGGAGGCGGTGTCGGAGTCGCAGGGGGGCGAGGTGTTGATCGAGCGCACGGACCTGAAGGTTACGGCGGCACCGGCGAAGGCGGCAGCCGCGAAGCCTGCCGTGAAGACGCGCACGAAGACGGAGCCCATGAGGGTCGCGAGGAAGAAGCCGGAGCTGGCGTTGTCGCGGCCGGGCCATGCCGCGGAAAAGGCGATGGTGTGGATGGGGACGCGGCAGAGCGGAGAGGGGCAACCGGACCGCGTGCTGGATACGACGGCGGTGCCGGAGACGCCGTACGACTACAGCGCGCTGCGTCGGGTGACGGTGGCGCTGGGCGGGCATGAGATGGAGATGCGGAGCGAGCCGACGGCGGTGGTGGAGTTTACGCTGCGCGAGGTGTATCCGCCGCGGGTGCCGACCGGGCTGAGGGCGGTGGGGTACTTTGAGAATGAGTCGGCGACGGAGGGTGTGCCGGGCAAGTATGCGGTGGACCTGGTGTGGGAGCCGGTGGACGAGGCGGGGGCGGTGGTTCCGCTGGCGGGCTATAACGTGGACCGGCAGCGGGTGGATGCGGCGGGAGCGGCGGAGGGCGCACGAGAGCGACTGAATGTTGCGCCGGTGCGGGAGCCGTCGTTCCATGATGCGACGGCGCAGCCGGGGGTGTCGTACAAGTACAGCGTGACGGCGGTGGATGCGAAGGGGAACGAGAGCGCGGCGGACGTGGTGGTGCTGCGGGAGTGAGGGTGGGCTGGCTGGGTAGGCAGGAGGGAGTATTGCGTGGCTGCGCTTTGGGGGCTAAGAATGCCAGAGGTTGCTGTTGGGGTGCTGGTCGGGATGACGGCGGTGACGGGTTTGATTCCTGCCGGTGGTGCACCGAATTTGAAACGGCCTCGCAGTGGGCTACTCTGTAGGTATCGCATCTACCTGTATTTACGTATGAACATGTGTTCCCGTAGCCAGAGATCGGGCTATCTCTTTCAACCGTTCGGAGCCCCCTTGTTGAGTTTGCGCGTAAGAACCCTTCTTGTCGTGTGCCTGGTGGGCATACTGACGTACACGAGCCGCCACTATGTGATCGATGATGCCCTGATTTATTTCAGGTACATGCGTAATGCGTTGGATGGGCTGGGACTTGTGTTCAATCCCGGCGAGCACATCAATGCGCTCACGTCGCCGCTTTACACGTATGTGCTGCTGTTGGTGAGCTGGATGGTGCGCGGAGACGTTCATCTGGCGGCGTCGCTGATTTTTGCGATCACTCTGATGGGGGCGTGCGTGTTGGCGGAGCGGCAGTCCAGCTATGCAGGGCTGGTGATTGCGAGCATGGGCTATTTCTATTCGCTGGTGGGGATGGAGACGCCGCTGCTGTTGTTTCTGTTGGTTCTGGCGCTGGCGCTTCTTCTGGATGATCGGGTGAATTGGCTGCCGCTTGTTCTCATCCTGCTGCTTCTGACGCGGGCAGAGGCGGGAGCGATGATTCCGGCGTGCGCGATCTATATGTATCGGAACAAACGATGGCCGTCCCTGCTGTCGTACCTACCGGCGGTAGCGATTGCAGTGTTGTATTTGATTATTAATCACCATTTTTATGGAGCGTACTTGCCGACGTCTTCGACGGCGAAGCTGGATCAGGCGCGTTCGGGGTATTGGGGCAGGTGGCCGACTGCGTTTCTGCATCTTCGCGTGCTTTGGACCGAATCGAAGTATGCACCCTACACGATGCCTTTTCTGGGAATTGCGGGAGCTGTTGGGCTCTACAGGACGCGGCGAAGTATGCGGACTGTGGTGCTGCTCACGTTTGCTGCGATTCTGATTTGCTTTTATGTTGGGGCAAACATACCGAACTATCACTGGTACTATGCGCCGCTGCTGTTTGTGCTGGCGCTGTATGCGGTGGTTCCGTTCCATGAAAGCAGGCGGGGTGAGGTGTTCCTTGCGCTTTTGATCGTGGCGCAGGGGGTAACGACGGTGATTGTGCGGCGTACACCGGAGGCAAGGCGAGGCAATTATCAGAAAGCGGCGGAGTGGCTGAATGAACATGCGTCACCGTCGGCGACCGTGGAGACGGCTGAGATTGGTGAGATTGGGTGGGCGAGCCACCGGAAGGTGCTGGACATTATTGGATTGACGGAGCCGAAGAATGCTGAACACATTGCGCATAGAGACGTAACGTCGTGGCTGAAGGAGGACCGGCCGGACTATGTGGTTGTCCATAGAGATCCGTGGGTGTTTGAGCGGGTGGCTGCGCATAGTCCGGAGTATGAGCGGGTACCATTTATGTCGGGCGATGTGTATCTGCTGCGGCGTAAAGAGAGTACCGGAGGAGACACAGCGCATTGATGCGCGGATAGGCTGTGGGCGGGTGTGGCGGCTGGTGTGGCGGCGGGTGCGGAGGTGGGTGCGGTGGAGGAAGGTGTGGAGCATTCGTGTGTGTGTGGGCGGTGGGCGACATACTTGTCTAAGCTGGGGTGGTAGGCTGTTTGGATGTGTGGACGGTATTTCAGGCGGTCGGAGAAGCAGGCGATTGCGGAGCGATTTCGGGTAGGCAAGGTGCTTGAGGAGCCAATGCTGGCGGATTACAATGTGGCTCCGACGACGATGCAGCCGGTGGTGCGGCTGGGGCGGGACTCGGGTGAGAGGGAGATGGCGCTGCTGCGGTGGGGGATGGTGCCGTTTTTTGCGGGGAGCTTGAGGGAGTTCAAGGGGCTGACGACGTTTGTGGCGCGGGCGGAGACGGCGGCTGGGTCGGCGACGTGGCGAGAGCCGCTGCGGAAGCGGCGGTGTCTGGTGCCGATGGATGGGTACTATGAGTGGGCGATGAAGCCGGCGGGAGCGCGG
The DNA here is from genome assembly GCA_019351975.1 of Acidobacteriota bacterium. GTDB lineage: Bacteria > Acidobacteriota > Terriglobia > Terriglobales > Acidobacteriaceae > Granulicella. Next base: position 88,888 of record JABBOG010000002.1, on the reverse strand, counting down.
GTGGTGCCGCCGGGGCGTAGGACGGCGAAGCCGTCGCGGGGTGGGAAACAGCCGTATGCGGTGACGCTGAAGGATGGCGGGATGATGGCGATTGCGGGGTTGTGGGATGCGTGGCGAGAGCCGAAGAAGTCTCCGCAGGAGGTGGACCGGTGGTTGCAGAGCTTTGCGATGGTGACGGTGCCGGCGAATGGGTTGCTGGCACCGATCTGCGAGCGGATGCCGGTGATTCTGCATGAGAGGGACTGGGATGAGTGGCTGAGCAGGGACGAGGCGGAGGAGCCGCCGATGCATCTGCTGCAGCCGTATGAGGCGGAGGGGATGGTGGCGGAGGTGTGCAATACAGCGGTGGGGAATGTGCGGAATAATGGGCCGGAGATGCTGGTGGGGTAGGGTGTGGGGGCGCCTTCCCCCACGCAGAGATGCTGTTGACTGCCTATCTTGGGCGCGGGGGCAGGCGTGCCGTCATGCGATCCGGGGGATTGCCTCTGCGGATCCGATTGGCTTGGCGGTGGAGGTGCGCGGTTGGATCGTCAGGGCCGCCAGAGTCTTCATCCTCAGCTGGCTCGTCGAGCTTTTGCTCCAAGGTATATTCGATGCTGGGAGCGGTGAGCGACTGGAGAACCTGTAGCGCGTTTCCGAGTGCAGCGGTGTTGGGATAGAAGCCTAAATGGCGCTTGCCTTTGCGCTTGTTATGCCGCCAACGCCAGCGTTTGTAGAAGAAAATTGCAGCAATGACAGCGGAAAATAGCCAGAAACAGAATGCAAGACCAGAGTTGATCATGGGGGGCCTCCATCGCTCGTTAGGAGCGTGCGCAGAAAGACGGCAGGAGTCTTCACGAGCGCGGCTCATGAAGACGAATGTATTGCGTGTCTTAGGCGTTCCGGGTGGGCGGGGGCAGCTGAAATCGGGAGGGAAGAGCAAGAAGTACAGAGCGACGTCCGTCAAAGGTGGAACCTGTGGAAGGTAGGTGACGACGGAAGTCAGCGGGTGCGAAGAAGAGAAGTGGGATGAAGCAGAGCCAGGGGAAAAGATATCCGGAGGCGTGGTTGAGATGCGGAACGAGCAGCAAAAGCAGAAGGCTCAGGATCACCGCGAAAAGCAGGGTGATGCGTGCTAGCCGATGGATTTTGCTGGTCGCTTGCATCGTTGGGGGAAGTATACATCGGTGGCGCACGAGGCTGTTATCCGGGGCGAAGGCGCGATACCGCCTCAGGCGCAAAGTGCGCGCGAAGATGGGGAACCCGGGGAATCTGCTCGCTCAGAATGGAACGACGGGGATGAGGACGCAGATTCCCTTCGGGAATGACAGAAAAAAACGGCAACGGCAACGGCAAAGTCAAAGGCAGGAAGCAGGTCCTCCGCCTGCGGCGAAGGATGACAAATCGTGGGTGGTGGTGAAAGTCTTTCGGTGCTGCAAAGAAAAAGCAGGTCCTCCGCCTGCGGCGAAGGATGACAATTTTGTTGGGGCCGTTGTTGTGGGGGTGGGTTACTCGTATTTGAGGGTGGCTACGGGGTCGAGTAGGGCGGCGCGGTTGGCGGGGAGGGTGCCGAAGATGACGCCGACGATGACGGAGGTGCTGAGGGCGATGACGGCGGCCCAGTAGTTGATGGGGATGGCGAAGGGTGTGAAGAGGCCAACGCTGATGGGGATGGCGAGGCCGATGATGGTGCCGACGAGGCCTCCGGCGAGGGAGAGGAATACGGCTTCGGTGAGGAACTGGAGGCGGATCTCGCGGCTGGTGGCGCCGAGGGCTTTGCGGATGCCGATCTCCTTGATGCGGGACTGGACGTTGGCGAGCATGGAGTTCATGATGCCGACGCCGGAGACGATGAGGGTGATGGTGGAGGCGAGGATGAGGACGATGGTGAGCATGTTGGCGATGGAGGCCATGGTGCTGAGGACGTCGGTGAGGGTCTGGGCCTGGTACTCGCTGGTGGGGCGGTGGCGGCTTTTGATGATGTCGGTGATGCGTACGGCGGCGGGTTGGACGTCTTTGGCGCTGTCCATGCTGAAGAAGATCTCTTTGAGCTCTTCGCTGCCGGTGAAGTAGCGTGCGACTTCGTAGGGGACGAGGAGAGTATGTTCGCTGATCTCGGACTGGCCGAAGGTGTCCATGCTTTCGGTGAAGACGCCGATGATGGTGAAGGGGATGCCGTGGATGGAGAGGGTCTGGCCGATGGCGGCGTCGTAGCTGCCGTAGAGCTCGCGTGCCATGGGGCCGACGATGTCGGCGACTTTGGCGTGGGAAGTGGCGTCCTGATCGTCGAAGAAGCGGCCGGCCTTCATTTTGAGGTTGCGGATCTGCTTGTACTGGGGGCTGACGCCGAGGAGCATGGCGTCTTTGTGGACGCCGTCGCCGACGGCGATGTTGTCGTGGAACTCGAGCATGGGCGAGCTGTAGAGGATGCCGGGGACCTGGGAGGTGACGGCGTCGAGGTCTTCGATGGTCATGAAGTCGGGGGAGCTGACGTTGCCGGGACCCATGGCGACGCCGCCGCTGTACTGCATCTCGACTTTGTTGGGGCCGAGGCCGGAGATCATATTGAGGGCGTACTGTTTGCCGGTGAGGCCGACGGTGGCGACGAGGACGATGGAGGCTGAGCCGATGACCATGCCGAGCATGGTGAGGAGGAAGCGGGTCTTGCTGGAGCAGAAGCTGTCGTAGGCGAGGTTGAGGGTTTCGCGGAAGGCGACGGTGGAGCGAGCACTGCGGAGGGTGTTGTCGAAGGTGTCGCGGGTGCGATGGTGTTGGGCGGTCGCCATGACGTTCAGTATCGCAGGGATGGGGAGGAGCCGGGGATCTTCTGCTGACTCTTTGGATGCTGCGGGACGGGCGGGGATTCTTATGGGAGAGAAGGAGACGGCGGGAGGCGATGGAGACGGAGCGGAACCTTCGCGTGGCGGCGAAGGATGGCAGGCGGAACAGGCGGAGTAGCTACTGGCTGTGGGGGGTTGCTACTGGATGGGGGCGGTGGTGAGGTGCTCGCGGACGCGCTGGAGCATGTCGGCGGGATGGACGGGTTTCAGGAGGGCGGGGAAGTCGTAGCCCTCCTGGCGCGCGGTGAGGATGTCGTTATAGCTATCGTGGCCGGAGAAGAGCAGGATCTTGCAGTCGGGTATGGCGTTGACGATGGCGATGGCGAGCTGAACGCCGTCGATGTCGCGGAGGCCGATATCGCTGAGGAGGAGCTCTGGACGGAGATCGAGGGCCATCTCGAGGGCGGTTTTGCCGTTATAGGCGACGCGTGCGGTAAAGCCGGAGCGCGCGAGCAGGGTGGCGATGCAGTCGGCGACGAGTTCTTCATCGTGCACGACGAGGATGAGGGGTTGGCGATCCTGGTCAGAGTGCCGAAGATCTTCCCTTGGAACGTCACCGAGGGGGACAACCTTGTAGTTCAATTGGGATTGCATGGCAAGCACCTCTATATGCAAAGTAGGCGTCTCGAGTTGCCATGGGTTAACTCTTTTTCATCTTGTTTCGCGGAGCTTGTTTACGCTGAACCGGGCTTAAGGGGGCAAACTTCGTCTTGTCTCGCTGCATCACACTTAGGTGCTTTTAGTGTCTGGACAGGATGCGGATTGGATCAGATCAACATGGCGTCACGTTACGATCACGATAAGGAGAAGCCGATGGACGCGACTGAAGAGAGCTTACCCGATGGGATGCGCTTCAAGTCAATCTTGCAGGCCGATGTGCCGAAGGGAAGAGACGGCAAGCACAAGGTGATTATCACGCAGCTGCTGAGCGATATCGAGAAGCTGGCGGATGGATCAGCACTGAAGATTCCGCTGTCGGAGCTCCCGGACAGCAAGGAGAATATACGCTCCGCGCTGAGCCGCGCGGCGAACCAAAAGAAGCTGAGCATTGCGACGTCGAGCAATGAGCATCACCTTTTTGTCTGGAAGACAACTCCTGCGCGCTGATCTCCTCTAAGGAAGCTCTGATTTAGGTCCGAAGCATTTCCCTCCGTGGCTGAAGCCACATGATTTGGCGAGATTTACGGACGGGCTGAAGCCCGTCCCCTTCAAAACAGAGGCTTAAATCAGAGGATCTCTAATTTTCCCCCTGTTTGCTCCAAGGACTTCGGCGGAGTGAGTTTCCCGCACAATCGACGTACAGCCAGCTCCGCTGCGGTGTGGGGTGGATCTTCATGGCGGGGCTGGATGCGCGGGCGTATGTGTATGTCTGATACCGGGCAATCATCCTTTGAATGTGCGTGCTAGACTTGCGGCTCGATGCGCTGTAGCAGCGCTCCTGTCTTTGCGGTTGGAGCATCGAATGCAACGACACTGAGGTGCGATCATGCAGATTGCGGCGTCGATCACTGAGCTGATCGGGCATACACCGTTGGTACAACTGAAACGCGTGACGGCGGGTGCAGGGGCGCGGGTGGTGTTGAAGCTGGAGAGCCAAAACCCGGCGGCGAGCGTGAAGGACCGTATCGGTGTGGCGATGATCGAGGCGGCCGAGCGGGAGGGGAAGATCGCGCCGGAGCGGACGACGCTGATTGAGCCGACCAGCGGGAATACGGGGATTGGGCTGGCGTTCGCGGCGGCGGCGAAGGGGTATCGGGTCATCCTGACGATGCCGGATACGATGTCGGTGGAGCGGCGGATCCTGCTGCTGGCGTTTGGTGCGCGGATTGTGCTGACGCCGGGAGCGGATGGGATGAAGGGCGCGATTGCGAAGGCGGAGGAGCTGCGCGCGGAGACGCCGGGAGGGTGGATGCTGCAACAGTTCAAGAACCCGGCGAATCCGCAGGTGCACTTTGAGACGACGGGGCCGGAGATATGGGAGGACACGGAAGGGACGGCGGACATCCTTGTGTCGGCGGTGGGCACGGGCGGGACGTTGACGGGGGTGAGCCGGTATATGAAGTCGCGGAATCCGGCGTTCTGGACGGTTGCGGTGGAGCCGAAGGACAGCGCGGTGCTGTCGGGCGGGCTGCCGGGGCCGCACAAGATTCAGGGCATTGGAGCGGGGTTTATCCCGGCGACGCTGGATCGGTCGGTGATCGACCAGATTGTGACGGTGACCAACGGGGAGGCGCTGGAGATGGCGCGGCGGCTGCCGAAGGAAGAGGGGATTCTGGTGGGGATCTCGTCGGGCGCGGCGGTCCACGCGGCGGTGAGGCTGGCGCATGATCCGATCCACGCGGGAAAGCTGATTGTGGTGATCATTCCGAGCTCAGGGGAGAGATATCTGTCAACGGTGCTGTTTGAGGATCTGCGGCAGGAGGCGCTGCAGACGCCTACTGTGGAGATGCCGCACAGGGCGCGTTGCGCGGGCAAGTGAGGCCTGGGGAGGGAGGGTGAGTCTTACGGCTGGCGGCCTTTGTCGGGCTGGGAGTGGTAGATCTGCTCGACGCGGGCGAGGGTGTCGATCTCCTGCACGGGCTTGTCGTCGCGGATGCGGAGGATGCGGGGGAAGCGGAGGGCGAAGCCGCTGGCGTGGCGGTCGGAGCGCATGATGTTGTTGAAGGCGACTTCGAGGACGCGGAGGGGTTCGACGGTGCGGAAGTGGCCGTGGTCCTGGAGGGTGTGCGCGGTGAGCCAGGCGGTGAGCTCGGCGATTTCGGCGTCGGTGACGCCGGAGTAGGCTTTGCCGACGTTGAGGAGGGTGCCGGTGGAGTCCTGAACGGCGAAGGTGTAGTCGCTGAGGAGGCCGGCGCGGCGGCCGTGGCCGAACTCTGCGCCGGTGATGACGACGTCGAGGGTAGCGAGTTCGCGCTTGAGCTTGACCCAGGCGAGGCCGCGGCGACCGGGGAGATAGGCGGAGTTTGCGGCCTTGAGCATGACGCCCTCGTTGGCGCGGGAGCGGGCGTCGGCGTAGGCGCGGTCGATTTCGTCGGCGGTCTGGACGAGCCTGGCGGGGGAGAGCATGAGGCGCGGGACGGCGTCGGATGGGGGCGCGGCGTCGAAGAGGGCGGCCTGTGCGTGGTTGTGGTGGGGAGCGGGTTCGAGGGGCGAGACGAGGTGGGCTGCGAGGGTCTGGGCGAGGGCTTCGAGGCGGGCGCGGCGCTCGCGCAAGGGTTGGGCGAGGAGGAGATTGCCGGAGGCAGCGAGGAGATCGAAGGCCATGAAGATGACGGGGATGTCGCGGCGCATGGCGGCATCGACGCGCTTGCGGCCGATGCGCTGGCCGAGGGTGGAGAAGGGCAGGGCTTTGGCGGCGGTGAAGTCCCAGGCGAGGAGTTCGCCGTCGAGGATGAGGGCGGTGGCGTCGGGAGCTGAGGGAAGGGGAAGGCGGCTGAAGGCTTCGACGATCTCGGGGAAGCTTTCGGTGATGTCTTCGCGGTTGCGGGAGTAGATGGCGACGCGGGCGGGCTGGGATGGGTCTCCGCAGTGGATCTGGGCGCGCATGCCGTCGTATTTGTCTTCGAGGAAGGCATGGACGGTGGGGGTTTCGGGGGCGTGGGTCGAGGCTTCGGCTTCGATGTCTTCGACGAGTGCAGCTTCGGAGGCGTTGGCGGGAAGTTGTGGGGAGCCGAGTGGCGTGGCGGCGGGGTGTTTCTTTGTGCGCCTGGAGGGTTTTGGCTTGGGCTGCGCGACAGCGGGAGTGGGTTCGGTAAAGCGGGCGATGGCCTCTTCGGGAGTTTCGACGGGTGAGGCGAGCATGAAGCCGAGGGGATGGAAGAGGTGCATGCGCGCGGTGGCGAGGGTGTCGCGGAAGGCCATGGAGGTGGCGCGGGCGAGGTCGCCTTCGAGCATGACGGCGTGGCGGACGTCGGCGACGTCGGTGCTGGAGGCGACGGCGATGGCCTCTTCGATGAGGCTCTGCTTTACGCCGATGCGCATGTCACCGAGCATGAGCTTGAGGAGGTATTTGGCTTCGAGGGGGGTGGCGCGCTGGAGGAGGGTTTTGAGGAGAGCGGAGCGGTGGGCGGTGAGGCGCGATGCGGCGAGGGCGACGAAGGTCTCGGCGACGTCGTGCAGGGTGAGGGGTGGCTGGGGGTCGGTGGAGGGGAGGAGATCGAAGGCGGCTGCGCCGAGGTCGCCGTGCCTGCGGTAGGCGGCGGTGAGGGCGGCATCGGTGCAGTGGGCGACGTCCTGAAGGGAGCGGGTGAGGATGGCGCCGCCGGTGTTGAGCTTGCGGGGGTCGGTCTCGGGGAAGGGCTCGCCGGCGAGGTAGAGGCAGAAGAGGCCGGCGACGTCGGGGGTTTGGGCGGCGACTTCGGCGAGTGCGGCGGCGATGGCGGCGCGCTTCTTGAGGCGGCTGCTTTCAGTGGCGAGTTCTTCGGCGAGCGTTGCGAGTTGGGCGAAGGGGGTCATGGGGGCGGCTGGGTCCGGGCGGGGCGCGTTCTCTTATACGATGCTGCAAGGATGTCGGGTGGAGTGCGAGGGGCTGCGCGGGACGTCTAACGATGTGAGAGCGTATGAGATTTGTGGTGCGGTGGATGATCGTGGTGTGGGTGTGCGGAGCGGTTGCGCGGGTCGCCTGGGCGCAGCAGGCGACGGCGACGGTGAGTGCGCCGGTGCCGCGCGAGGAGATGCAGCGGCTGGGTGCGTCGGCGAATGCGCTGATGAGTTCGATGCCGAGTTTTACGTGCGATGAGACGGCGGTGAGCGAGGTGGTGCACGACGGGAAGGTGGGGCGCACGGTGAAGATGGCGGGGATGGTGCGCGCGATCCGGGAGCCGAATGGAGATCTGGTGGAGAAGAACGAGTACAAGCATCAGTGGATATTTCTTGTGGTGCCAAAGATGCCGCCGTTGTTTGTGAGCGGAGGATTTGCGACGGCGCTGGGATACTTTCTGCCGTCGGTGCAGGCGTGCTTCCGGTACACGATGGGTGCGGGACGGATCGATTTTGTGGCGCGGCCGGTGGGGATGGCTCCGCCGAGCTGCACGGAGCGCGGGCTGAAGGGATTTGCGCTGCTGGATGCTGCGGGGAATGTGCGGCACATTGAGCGGACGCTGCCGCCGGAGGTGGCAAAGCCGCTGAAGCTGGCGACGTTCGCGTCGATCGATCTTGCGCCTGTGGAGCTGGATGGGAGAGCGTATCAGCTGTCCGACCATATTATTGCGGAGATGCCGCTGAGCGGGGCGATGGGGCGGTTCGAGGCGACGTATACGAGCTGCCACAAGTTCGCGGCGACGGTGACGCTGGGAGCGTCGAGCGAGGTGCCGGCGGAGGGCGCGGGCAAGCCGTAGGTTGAGGTGAGACGAATTGCGGCTGCGCATCGTGGCGGTTGGCTGTACCATCTAAAGAGAGATGATGTGCTTGAACGCAAACCAGGTGAGTGCTCCCAACGCGACGCCCCGTCGCGACTTTGCGTAGCTGCGCCAGGATACGATCTCATTCCCTTTGCAAATTTCATATGGATGTACAAATCCCTGCGCTGATGCAGGAGGAGCGACAGCATGTTTGACCGCCTTGACCAAGTGGAAGCACGTTACGAAGATCTGGGAGCGCAGCTTTCTGACCCGAAGATTGTGAACGACCAGGAGAACTACCGGAAGGTAGCCAAGCAGCACCGCGACATGGAGCCGGCGGTGGAGAAGTTCCGCGAGTATCGCAAGCTGCGCGACGCGATTGCGGATGCGAAGGCGATGCTGGGCGAGGCCGATGCGGAGATGCGCGAGATGGCGCAGATGGAGATGGAAGAGCTGCAGCCGAGGATGGCGAAGGTGGAGGAAGAGCTGAAGGTGCTGCTGCTTCCGAAGGACCCCAACGACGACAAGAACATTGTGCTGGAGTTGCGCGCAGGCACGGGCGGCGATGAGGCTTCGCTGTTTGTGGCGGAGGTGTTTCGGATGTATCTGCGGTTTGCGGAGCAGCATAAGTGGAAGGTGGAGATCCTGTCGCAGACGGACTCGGATGTGGGCGGGCTGAAGGACATTACGGCGATTATGGAAGGCCAGGGGGTGTATGCGCAGATGAAGTATGAGTCGGGCGTGCACAGGGTGCAGCGCGTGCCGGCGACGGAGACGCAGGGTCGGGTGCATACGTCGGCGATCACGGTGGCGGTGCTGCCGGAGGCGGAGGAGGTGGACATCAAGATTGAGAACAAGGACCTGCGGGTGGATACGTTCTGCTCGTCGGGGCCGGGTGGGCAGTCGGTGAATACGACGTACTCGGCGATACGGATTACGCACTTGCCGACGAATACGGTGGTGAGCTGCCAGGATGAGAAGTCGCAGATCAAGAACCGCGAGAAGGCGATGCGCGTGCTGCGTTCGCGACTGTACGAGGTGGAGGCGGAGCGTATCCATCAGCTGCAGGCGAAGGAGCGCAAGCAGCAGGTGGGAACGGGCGATCGGTCGGAGAAGATTCGCACGTACAACTTCCCGCAGAACCGGCTTACGGACCATCGCATCGGGCTGACGAATCATCAGCTTGCGATTGTGATGGAGGGTCAGTTGCAGCCGACGGTGGACGCGTTGATTGCACACTATACGGCGGAGCGGCTGAAGGCGGACAGCGCGGCGTAAGAGGGGCCCTCCGGGGCTAAAGCCTCTGGAGTTCGTGGGGTGGATGGACGGGCTGAAGCCCGCCCCCTTCAAAGGTGGGGTGAGAGTGGCTGATGCCGGTAGCCTTCAAAGGTATGGGATGAGAGTGGCTTAAGCCGTCCCCTTCAAGAGCGGGTAAAGGGCTGAGGGTCGTCTCGTTTCAAGGATGAGGATGGCTGGAGTGGTCCCTTTCAGATGATGTATGCTCCGGATTATTCGCTGGGGAGATTTTCCTTGATGGTCTGGGCGACCTCGTCGATGGAGGTCTCCTGGCTGAGGTCGCGGACTTCGGGGCTGTTGGCGGTGCGGGTGAGGCCCATCTCTGTGGCGATCTGGCGCTCCATGCCGAGAAGGGCGGTGAGCTCTTTTTCGGTGAGGAGAAGGATCTGGAGCATGAGGTGGTCGCGCTCGTCGGAGCGGCGGCTGGAGCGGGCCTGGCGCATGAGGATGAAGCTGGCGGCGAGGATGGCTTCCATGGCGACCATGGTTTGCAGAAGGCCGTAGGGCCTGGGGTCGAAGTGTGGCGTTCCGGGCCAACTGTTCCAGGTGATCCAGACGGCGAAGATGCAGAGGTGAAGGACGACGAAGGCGAGACTGCCGATGAAGCCGGCGATGTTGTCGCTGATGCACTCGGCGCGGGTGCGGCGTTCGAGGAACTCCTGCTCATGTTTGGCGATGAGCTCGATCTGCTCTTGTATGTGACTCTGCGACATGGGTTCCTTACGGCATAGGATGCGCTGAGGACGGTTGAGGCTGCGGTGGGCTGGAGCGGTAACGGGTGCGGCGCGTATTCTTGTGTGCATGGGTTTTTCCAGAGCGATTTGGCTGGCCTCGCTGGTCAGCGTGGTGCCGCACGTGCACGGGGCAAGGCCGTTTACGGTGGAGGAGGCGCTGAGCGCGCCGTATGCGAGTGAGCTGCGTGCATCTCCGGTGGGTGGTTTGTTTGCGTGGGTGGAGAATGCGGAGGGCCGGCGTAATTTGTATGTGGGCGGGGCGAAGCAGCCGGCGCGCGAGCTGACGCATAACACCGCGGATGATGCGCAGGACATTACGCAGCTGGCGTGGGCTCCGAACGGCGCGGCGATGGCGTATACGTATGGCGCGGAGATGGGGGCGGATGGTAAGCCGGCGAATCCGGCGCATCTGCAGCGGCCGACGCCGCTGGAGGTGGTGGTGCAGCCGCTGGCGCGGGATGCGAAGGCTGTGGTGATTGGCGAGGGCCACGCGCCGGTGTTCTCGCATGATGGCGGTAGCGTATACTTTGTGCGCGAGGGGCAGATATGGGTGGCGCGTGCGGCGGCACCTGCGGAGGCGCATCAGATGGTGTTTGATCGGGGATCGGCGTCGCAGTTGACGCTGTCGCCGGATGGCAGGCTGCTGGCGTTTATCAGCCGCCGCAGCGAGCACGATGCGCCGTCGCACAGCTTTCTGGCGCTCTACGACCTGCAGACGCACGCGCTGACGTTTCCTGCGCCTTCGACGGGGGATGATCTGGCACCGGCGTTTTCTCCGGATGGGAAGCGCATTGCGTGGCTGCGTGCGCCGTTTGTGCCGCTGCGCGAGTTCGGCGCGAATCGGATGTCGGCGAATCCGTGGTCGATCCAGATGGAGGAGTTGGCGACGGGGGTGACGCGGACGGTGTTTTCTCCGGAGCCGAACAAGCCGGGCAGCGTTCTGCCGCACCTAGCGGAGGGTGGACCGCGATTGATCTTCGCGGCGGATGGAGCGATTGATTTCTACAGCGAGGCGGATGGGTGGGTGCATCTGTACGAGGTGCCGACGGATGGTGCGCCGGAGACGGCGTGGCTGACGCCGGGGCGATTTGAAACGGAGGGCGCGGCGGTCGGGCCAGAGGGGCGGAGGCTGATTTACAGCTCGAACGAGGTGGCGGCTGACCTGCTGGATGTGGACCGGAGGCATCTTTGGGAGCTTGACCTGAAGCGCGCGGACAGTGTTCCTGTGCAGTTGACGCATGGGGACGGGATGGAGACGAACCCACAGATTGCGGCGGACGGGACGGTGGCGGCGCTGGTGGCGGACGCGCGGACGCCGATGCATGTGGCGATCATTGGGAGCGATGGAAGCATAACGGCGATGCGTCCGAAGGCGATTCCGGCGGGGTATCCGGGCGGGGAGATGGTGACGCCGAAGCAGGTGCTGTTTCGGTCATCGGACGGGATGCACCTGCATGGACAGCTGTTTCTGCCGACGCAGCCGCTGGCGGCAGGGGCAAAGCGAGCGGCGATTGTGTTTGTGCATGGCGGCCCGAACCGGCAGATGATGCTGGGGTATACGGGCATGGATTACTACTCGAATGCGTATGCAATGAACCAGTATCTGACGTCGCTGGGGTTTGTGGTGCTGTCGGTGAACTACAGGTGCGGGATTGGGTATGGGATGGACTTTCGCGAGTGCGAAAGGGCGGGCGCGATGGGCGGCACGGAGTACAACGATGTGCTGGCGGCGGCGCAGTATCTGCACGAGATGCCGGATGTGGATGCGAAGCGGATTGGGATCTGGGGCGGAAGTTATGGCGGGTATCTGACGGCGCTGGCGCTGGCGCGGAACTCTGATCTGTTTGCGGCGGGTGTGGACTTCCACGGCGTGCATGACTGGAACCTGGAGGACAATGCGGCGGACTGGAAGCAGGGCAGCTATGCGGAGCGCGATGCGATTGCGGCGAAGGCGCTGGCGAGTTCACCGCTGGGGTCTGTGGAGCACTGGACGTCGCCGGTGCTGCTGATTCATGGGGACAATGACCCGGATGTGGCGTATGCGGAGACGCCGATACTGGCGGAGAAGCTGCGCGCGCAGGGTGTGCCGGTGCAGGAGTTGATCTTCCCGGACGAGCTGCATGGATTTCTGCTGCACAAGGATTGGGTGGCTGCGTATGAGGCTGCTGCGGCGTTCTTTGTGCGAACGCTGAAGCCGTAGTGGCAGCGAGCTGTGTGTTCTGGCGGTCGTCCGCTAAAATAGATGCTGCACGTTACGCATGAAGGAACCTATGAGCACAGCTATCAATGCACCCTCGCCCGCTCTCGAAGCCGCTGCCACCAACGCCGGCCTGATACTTACCGCAGCCGAGCCCGGCACAGACTTTGCAGGCACACCGACGACGCGCGCCGTCTTGTCGCTGGCCGCCGATCCGTCGCGCCAACAGGTGCTGGAGTTGAGCCAGGCCTTCGACGCGTCGAATCCGAAGTTCGCGGCAGAGCTGGCGGTGTATCTTCGCGAGGCGGCGCATCGGCTGCGCAATCCGCGGCCGGATGTGTACCTGACACTGCATGGGTTGCCGCTGAGCTTTGGGCAGTTCGCGTGGCCGTTCCATGGGTCGACGTCGGGGGCGGACACGTTCATTGTGCATGGCAATATCCACCTGGAAGATGGCAATGCGACGGGCCTGCACGCGAAGATTTCGGCGTCGCTGACGCAGACGTTTGCGACGGTGGTGCTGGCGCTGGAGCAGCCGTTCGCGGAGGGATTTATCTACAACGCGGTGCGCAAGACGCTGGACCAGGGGCAGTTGGAGCTTGTGAAGTCCGGCAATCGGCAGCCGGTGCCGGTGACGACGCGGTACTACTCGATGAAGCAGCAGGTGTTTATCTTCAACGACACGACGGAGCAGCAGCGGCGGGCGTATCTGGCGGCGAAGGCGTTCTGGCTGTCGCATGTGCTGGGCGGCGGTGCACCGGTGTGGCTGACAGACCCGCGCGATGCGCAGTACCTGAATACGAATGTTGCTGACCTGAAGACGACGGTGGGGGCGCTTGCGAAGGACGGGCTTGTGCTGCTGGATGAGAGTGGCGAGTGGGGTGCGGCGACCGATACGCTGCGCAATCAGGAAGAGGCGTATCGCGCGCAGGTAGCGGAGGCGCTGGCGTTCCTGAAGCCGACGTTCAACGAGCAGATGCGCGGCGGCCACGCGAATATGTAGGCGGCGTTGTAGGCGGTTGTTGCAGGGGCGTTGTTGCGAGGCGACTGAGTGGGAGTCGGGGCTGCTTTGCAGTTACCAGGGGGGCAAAAGCCCCCTGTTCTGCTGGGGCTTTATGAACGGGCTGGGCCCATCCCGTTCGAGGGACGAGACGTTCCGTGAGGGCACGATTTAATCCTTGTGAAACTTGAAGCGAGTCCTAGCGGCGGATCTCGGGTGGTTCGGTGTGGGTCTCCAGCTGCTCGAAGGCGCGCCAGGCGGCGTCATCGACTGCGACGCCGAGCTTGAGGCTCTCTTCGCGGGTACGGAGGGTGGCTTCGCCGGGATAGCGGACGGGTTGTGCGGGGTCGATGGGAGTGGCGGCGTGGAGTGCGTCGATGGCTCCCTGCGCGATGTGGCTGAGCTCCTGCATGGATGGGAAGGATTGCGGAGCGATGGCGAGGAAGATCTGCGAGATGCCGATCTCTTTGGCGGGGTCGGCTGGAATCTGGTGGGTGGCGAGGCCACCGGAGAGCATGGCGGCGAGGACGTCGAGGACGAAGGAGAGGCCGGAGCCCTTCCAGAAGCCGATGGGAAGGGCGCGCTGGGTGCGCTCGATGGCGGCGGGGTCGGTGGTGAGAATGCCTGCGTCATCGAAACCGCCGGCGACGGGCAGACGGAGGCCGCGGTCGCGGTAGGAGGCGAGCGTGCCGTAGGAGAACTGGCTCATGGCCATGTCGAGGACGATGGGCGCGGCTGCATCGTTCAGTGTGCGCGGGATGGCGATGACGAGCGGGTTATTGCCGAGCGCGGCGGACGTTGCGCCCCACGGCGGCAGATTGGGCATGGTGTTGGTCCAGCACATGGCGGCGAAACCTGCTTCGGCGGCTTGCCAGCCGTAGGTTCCTGCGCGCATCCAGTGGGAGGTTTCGGCGAGGGCGACGCAGCCGATGCCGTGCTGGGTGGCGAGCTCCATGGCGCGCTGCATGGCGGCGTGGGCGGCGAGGTTGCCGGGGCCGCGATGGCCGCGCCAGCGTTCGATGGCACCGAAGCTGGCGACGCGTTCGGGCGCGGCGCGCGGGTCGAGGACGCCGTCGCGCACCCACTGGGCGAAGCGCGGGAGGCGAGCGATGCCGTGGGTGCGGACGCCGTCGCGGTCGGTCTCGGCGGTAAGGCGGGCACCGAGCGTGGCGCGCTCGGGGGGGACGCCGAGGTCTACGAGGACTCGCTTGATCTGGCGGTGCAGCTCATCGAAGGGGATACGCTTCATGTGTCTATTAGAACGCAGCGGCGGCGACGGGGGGGTGCGGGCGCGCGTGCAAATCATCGCAGCTTCATCTGGGTTGGAGCGCGGAACGATACACTCGTAGGTATGCGGAGACGATGCGCCTCATTGAAAACGCTTTGGTTGCTGATGCTGTCCGGAGCCCTTGGAGTTTGCGCGGCGGCGCAGACGGTGCCGGTGGTGATGCTGTCGGATATTCACCTTGATCCGTTTCATGACCCGGCGAAGTTTGCGCAGTTGCACGCAGCACCGGTGACGGGATGGGCGGCGATTCTGGATGAGCCAGAGTCGGCGACGCAGGGCGCGGAGTTCGATAGGCTGCAGACCACGTGCGGCGCTCGCGGCATCGATACGTCTGAGGCACTGTTGCGATCGAGCCTGGCGGCTGCGCAGAAGCAGCAGGCAGCGCCACTGTTTGTGACGGTGTCGGGCGACCTGATGGCGCACAAGTTCGATTGCCGGTTCCATACGCTGGCTCCGGGGGCAACGGCGGCGGAGTACTCGGCGTTTGCGGCGAAGACGGTGGCGTATGTTGCGCTGCAGCTGCACCTGGCGTTTCCGCACTCGCCGGTGTACTTTGCGCTGGGTAACAACGACTCCGGCTGCGTGGACTACAAGGAAGACCCTGACAGCAGCTTTCTGCAGGCGGATGCAGTGAGCTTTGCAGCGGATGCGTTGAGCGCGGCGAACAGCAGGGCGATACGGAAGGAGTTTCCGCAGCTTGGGGACTACACGATCAACCTGCCTGCGCCGATGCAGCAGACGCGGCTGATTGTGCTGCAGGATATTTTTCAGTCGAACCGCTATGCTGGCTGCGGTGGCGCACCGACGGCGGCACCTGCGGCGGAGCAGATTGCGTGGCTGCGGGACCAGCTGACGGCAGCGCGAGCGGCGGGCCAGCATGTGTGGGTGTTGGCGCACATTCCGCCGGGGGTGGATGCGTATTCGACGCTCTCCAAGCATGGCGGCGGCGGAGGGATCTGCAACAGCCAGGCGCCGGAGTCGTTTCTCGGGTCAGATGCCCTGGGTGATGCGCTCACGGCGTTTCCGGATGTGATCCGGCTGATTCTGCTGGGGCATACGCATATGGACGAGATGCGCATTTACAAGACATCGGGGGGCACGATACCGGGCAAGCTGACTCCGTCGATCACGCCGGTGAATGGCAATACGCCGTCGTTTACGCTGGCGCAGGTGGATGCGACGCAGGCGATTCTGAAGGACTATACGGTGTTCGTTGCGAGCAACAAGACGGGGATCGATGCGACGTGGTCGCCGGAGTACACGTACTCGACGACGTACCATATGCCGGATTACTCGGGTGCGTCGGCGGCGAAGCTGGCGGCGTTGTTTCTGGCTGATAGAAACGGAAGCAGCCCGGACGCGAGGCTGTATCAGCACTTCTTCTTCGCGGGACCACACGATATCGAGACGGCACTGGAATCGGCGGCGATGCAGATTGTGTGGCCTGCGTATGCGTGTACGGTGACGAGTGCGCAGACGGCGAGCTTTCTGCGTTGTGCGTGCCCGACGGCCACTGTCCAATAGCCGCACAGTGCATCGGCAGGCTGCGCAAAGGGTTCGGCGAAGCTGTTAAGATGGCTCGTCTGCAAGCGGACAGGAGATGCATGAGCCAAGATTCAGTACAGACGCCGGGAGAGAGGCTGCGCGCGGCGGTGGCGGCAGAGCAGCCGCTGCAGGTGGTGGGCGCGATCAATGCGTACCATGCGCGGATGGCGGAGCGCGTGGGATACAAGGCGATCTACCTTTCTGGCGGTGGCGTGGCGGCGGGATCGCTGGGGATGCCGGACCTCGGCATCTCGACGATCGATGACGTGCTGACGGATGTGCGGCGGATCACGGATGTTTGCGGGCTACCGCTGCTGGTGGATATCGATACGGGATTCGGTGGCGCGTTCAACCTGGCACGGTCGGTGCGCGGGTTGATCAAAGCGGGTGCGGCGGGATGCCACATCGAGGACCAGGTGCAGGCGAAGCGCTGCGGGCATCGGCCAAACAAGCAGATTGTGCCGCTGGCGGAGATGCTGGACCGCATCAAGGCGGCGGTGGATGCGCGCACGGATGCCGCGTTTGTGATCATGGCGCGGACGGATGCGCTTGCCTCCGAGGGCCTGGAGGCTGCGCTGGATCGCGCGGCGGCGTGCGTGGAGGAAGGCGCGGACATGGTATTTCCGGAGGCGGTCACGGAGCTGGCGCAGTATGCGGCGTTTGCGGAGCGCACGGCGGTTCCTGTGCTGGCGAACATCACGGAGTTTGGCAGCACGCCGCTGTTTACGCTGGAGGATCTGGGCAGCGTGAAGGTTGGGCTGGCGCTGTATCCGTTGTCGGCGTTTCGCGCGATGAACGCGGCGGCGTTGAACGTGTATGAGCATATACGCGCGGACGGAACACAGCAGAACGTGCTGAATACGATGCAGACACGCGCAGATCTGTATGAGTACCTCGGATACCACGCGTACGAACAGAAGTTGGACGCGCTTTTTGCAAAGGACACGAAGTGATGGCAGAGACGACGGCAGTTGGATTCAAACCGAAGAAGTCGGTGGCGCTTTCGGGCGTTGCGGCAGGCAACACGGCGCTGTGCACGGTAGGGCGCAACGGCAACGACCTGCACTATCGCGGGTATGACATTCTCGACCTCGCGGCGCGCTGTGAGTTCGAAGAGGTGGCGTACCTGCTGCTGTACGGCAAGCTGCCGACGGGGCACGAACTGGCGGCGTACAAGGCGCGGCTGAAGACGATGCGCGGGCTTCCGCAGGGTGTGCGGACGGCGCTGGAGCAGGTTCCGGCGGCGGCGCACCCGATGGATGTGCTGCGGGTGGGAGTGTCTGTGCTGGCGACGCTGGAGCCTGAGCCGCAGCCGCACAGCACGGAGACAGCACTGCGTGTTGCAGATCGGCTGATGGCATCGCTCGGGTCGATGCTGCTGTACTGGCATCACTTTGCGCGGGATGGTCGGCGGATTGAGGTTGAGACGGCGGATGACGGCATTGCGGCACACTTTTTGCATCTGCTGCACGGGCGGACGGCGTCAGCGGAGTGGGTGCAGGCGATGCAGGTGTCGCTGATTTTGTATGCGGAGCACGAGTTCAATGCGTCGACGTTTACGGCGCGGGTGATCGCTGGGACGGGCTCGGATATGTACTCGGCGATTGCTGGCGCGATTGGCGCTCTGAAGGGGCCCAAGCACGGCGGAGCGAATGAGGTGGCGCTGGAGATTCAGCAGCGCTACGCGTCGCCGGACGAGGCAGAGGCAGACATCCGCGCGCGGGTGGCAGCGAAGGAGGTCATCATCGGCTTCGGGCATCCGGTGTATACGATCAGCGACCCGCGCAACGTGGTGATCAAGAAGGTGGCGCAGGACCTCTCCGCGGCGGCTGGCGACATGGCGATGTATGACGTGGCGGAGCGGCTGGAGACGGTGATGCGCGAGGTGAAGAACATGTTTCCGAACCTGGACTGGTTCTCCGCCGTGGCGTATCACACGATGGGCATCCCGACGGCGATGTTTACGCCGATCTTCGCGATCGCGCGCACCAGCGGATGGGCCTCGCATGTGATGGAGCAGCGCGCGGATGGGAAGATTATTCGTCCGGCGGCCATTTATACGGGGCCGGAGGAACTAAAGTTTGTGCCGATGGCGGAGCGCGCGTACCCATGATTTTTATTTCAGCATTAAGAATGTAAGCAATAATGATTACAGTGGAGTAGCATGAAAAGCGCGGAGCTGAAACGGTGGCTGGCGAAACAAGGCGCTACGTTTGCTCCTGGCAAGGGAAGTCATTTTCACGTGTATCTCAATGGGAAGAAGTCTGTCCTTGCGATGCACGATGCGGATGTTCCGAAGGGCACGTATAAAGCCATTTTGAAGCAACTTGGCTTGAAAGGTTGAGGAAGTTGTATGCGATTTCCGGTTCGACTTGTCAAAGAGAGAAATAGCAAAGCTGTAAACGTCAGTTTTCCGGATATCCCGGAGGCTCTAACCTTCGGCGTCGACGAGGCTGACGCGCTGCGCCATGGCGTGGATGCGCTTGAAACGGCGCTAGATTTTTATTTCGACGATGGACGTTCGATTCCGACGCCATCTGCGGCAAAGCGCGGCCAAAAGATGATTGAGCTTCCGCCGACGGTCGCAGCGAAGATCCTGCTGCATAACGAGATGGTGAAGCAAAAGGTTCGGCCTATCGAGTTGGCGCGGCGCATGGGAATACCACGCCAGGAGCTTGTGCGTGTTCTGAACCTGAAACACAAGACGAAGATCGATACGACGGCGCAGGCGCTGCATGCGCTTGGGAAGCGGCTGGTGTTGCACGTCGCGTAGCACGCATAGCACGCAACCTTACAGACGCAGCGGCACGGCCGTTGCAATGAAGATCATTTCACGAAGCATCAGGAAGAACGCGCATGTCACTGCATATTGCTACGAACCGTCCCGCCTTTGATCAGCCGCTGGTTGATCTTGTTGATTATGCGCTTACGTATGAGATCAGGAGCGATCTGGCGTATGAGACGGCGCACTACTGCCTGCTGGATACGCTTGGGTGCGGGTTGCAGGCGCTGGACTTCCCGGCGTGCACGAAGCTGCTGGGGCCGCTGGTGCCGGGGCTGACGATGGACAAAGGAGCGCGGGTTCCGGGAACGAGCTATGAGCTTGATCCGGTGCAGGCGGCGTTCAACATCGGCACGATCATCCGGTGGCTGGACTACAACGACACCTGGCTGGCAGCGGAGTGGGGGCATCCTTCGGATAATCTGGGTGCGATTCTCGCGGTGGCGGACTGGATGGCGCGGAACGGCGCGGCGCTGACGATGCGCGACGTTCTGACGGGGATGATCAAGGCGCACGAGATTCAGGGCTGTCTGGCGCTGGAGAACTCGTTCAACAAGGTGGGGCTGGACCATGTGCTGCTGGTGAAGGTGGCGAGCACGGCGGTGGTCTGCCAGATGCTCGGGCTCACGCGCGATCAGACGCTGAATGCTGTTTCGCTGGCGTTTGTGGATGGGCAATCGCTGCGGACGTACCGGCATGCGCCGAATACGGGGTCGAGGAAGAGCTGGGCGGCGGGTGATGCGACCTCGCGCGCGGTGCGGTTGGCGCTGATCGCGCAGACTGGTGAGATGGGATATCCGACGGCGCTGACGGCGAAGACGTGGGGGTTCTATGACGTGAGTTTCCGCGGTCAGACGTTCAGGCTTCAGCGGCCCTATGGGTCGTATGTGATGGAGAATGTGCTGTTTAAGATCAGCTTCCCGGCGGAGTTTCACGCACAGACGGCGGTAGAGGCGGCGGTGGCGCTGTACCGGCAGCTGGCGGCGATGGGAAAGACGGCGGCGGCGATCAAGGGCGTTACCATCCGGACGCATGAGGCGTGCCTGCGGATCATCGACAAGCAGGGGCCGCTCAACAATCCGGCGGACCGCGACCACTGTATTCAGTACATGGTGGCTGTGCCGCTGATCTTAGGACGGCTGACGGCGGAGGATTACGACGATACGATCGCGCTGGATCCAACGTTGGGGCAGCGTATCGATGCGGTGCGCGGGCGAATCCAATGCGTTGAGGACAAGCAATTTACGGCGGACTACCACGATCCTGCGAAGCGATCCATTGCGAACGTGATCACGGTGGAACTGGAGGATGGAAGCGTGCTGCCGGAGGTGGTGGTGGAGTATCCGATCGGCCATCGGTTGCGGCGGGCGGAGGGGATTCCGCTGCTGCTGGAGAAGTTCCGCACAAATCTGGCGCGGCGCTTCAGCGAAGAGGCACAGCGGAGAATTCTGGAGGCGTCGCTCGACCGGACGAAGCTGGAGCGCATGGCTGTGGATGAGTATGTGAGCCTCTACGTGGTGTAGAGGCTCAGTTTAACCGTTTTGGAATGTGAGATTTACTGTAGCGGGATGTCCATGACCTCGATGGTGAGCGCGGGGACGGTGTGGTTCAGGGTGGAGCCGGTGAAGGGTACGGTGCTGTCAGCGGGGGTGATGGCGCTGGGATCGGTGATGCTGTTGGTGGCCTCGAAGGTGGCGCCGTGGAGGGAGATCAGGCTTGCGCTGTGGGAGCCTGCGCCGAGACCTTTCAGGGCGATGTCGAGGGGTTGGGCGTTGCTGGTGGCGTTGACGAGCTTCAGGTGCAGGACGTGGGTACCGGAGGAGATGGTTGCGGAGTAGAAGAAGCGTGCCTCGGGGGCGATGCCGGTGACTTCGCTCTGCGGTGTTCCGTCGCCCATGTGCGCTCCGAACATGCATTGGGCGTAGTAGCTGGGGGAGCCGTAGCTGGTTAAAGCGTTGAAACCAATGAGGTCAGTGGGCCACTGCATGGCACCTGGGTTGACGTTGACGAGCAGCGGAGCGTAGCTGGCGATCTTGATGATGTCGCTGTTGCGCTCCATGGAGGTCATCCAGGCAGCGTCGCCGAGGGCGTCGCCGAAGTTGGGTGTGGGGGAGCCGGAGCGGGTGGCCCACTCGCCGACGAAGACCTTGGGGCCGGTGCGGGGCGCGTTGTCGTAGTGGTGGACGAGAGCGAACATGTCGGCGGGGGACTTGTAGTAGTGGTCGTCGATGAGGTCGGGTGCGTCGGCTGGCATGACCTTGAAGGGGGTGGTGGCGATGAGTTTATATTGCGGATATTTCTGCCGGAGGGCCTTTGCAAACTGCTCATAGCGAGCGGGATAGCTGCCGCTCTTGTCGAACTCGTCTTCGTTGCCGATCTCGATGTAGTGGAGCGGGAAGGGGGCGGGATGGCCGTCTTTGGCGCGCTCGGCGCCCCATTTGGTGGACGTGTCGCCGGTAACGTACTCCACTTCGTCGAGGGCGCTCTGGACGTAGGGGTCGAGGTCTTTACCGGGGGTGATGTGCTGGCCCTTGAGGGAGTAGCCGGCGTAGACGGCGAGGATGGGTTCGACGTGGAGGTCTTCGGTCCACTTGAGGAACTCCATGAGGCCGAAGCCGTCGGTGGACCAGTAGCTCCAGGGGGCCTGGTGGCCGGGCCTATCTACAAGAGGGCCAATGGTTTGCTTCCAGTTGTACCAGTCGGCGAGAGTGTCACCTTCGAGGTAGTTGCCGCCCGGGAGGCGGATGAAGTGGGGGTGCATGGCCTGCATCTTTTCGATGAGATCAGGACGGTTGCCGTTGGGCTGGTTGTCGTACGTGGGTGGAAAGAGGGAGACAAGCTGGAGGTGCAGCGTGCCGGGATGGGCGACGGTGAACTCGATGTGGTTGGTGGAGGAGGTTGGGACGTTCTCTGTGGCGAGGGTGTACTTATACTGCGACCACGCGCCGGTGTGCATGGGAACGGTTGTGGAGGCGAGGACATCTCCTGTGTTATCTGCGATTAAGCGGATGGTGGCGGCGCCGAGGTCGGTGTCTGTCTTGGCGTAGAAGGAGCCGTTGTAGGTGGTGTTGGGGCGAACGGCGATGCCCCAGAAGCCGGAGTTTCGGACGCCGGCCTCGTTGCCTTTGGAGGCGGAGGCGATCTGGAGCTTAAGGCTGTAGGGGATGGCGGTGCTGGGGCCGTCGGTCTTGTCCATGGATTGGGTGATCTGGGCGTCGCCCTTGACGACGTCGCCCCATCCTTCGACGCCGTCCCATGTGCCCTTAAAGGTATTGTTGCTAATGAGTTCCGCCCAGAGGCCGCCCTCGTAGGAGTGGTTGATCTCCTCGGTCATGAGGCCGTAGAGGCCGGGGCTGGCGGGGTGCGCGATGGTGCCGGTGTCGATGGTGAGGTGCGCTGGAGTTTGCGCGGACGCAGTCAGGCAGGCAGCGGACAGGAGGCTGGCGATGAGGAGGTGGAGGGTGGATCGCATAGGTTCACTCACATTCGGGAGGTAGAAGTGCCGACTGCGGAAGTGTATCGCAGAAACCGTTTTCTCGCAGGGGTGGGTGCGTGCAGGCGTCATTTTGGGTTGTATTAATGGCTTTGTAGCCGGGATTAGGGGTTTTGGGGCGGGGATTGGTGCGCATGCTGATGCAAGTGGGACCTTCGCTGGACTACCGGGCGAGTCGAGAGCGCTTGCCGGGGCTCCGGTGGGGTGAGGGGTGACAGTGTTGGGCGCGTTGCAGGTTGACTGCGCTAGAAGGCGCGGACGCCGTAGTCGATGACGAGCTCATCGACGGCGATGTTGAGGGCGAGGCCGATTTTGCGGAAGCCGTCGCGCCACTCGCGGGACCAGTAGGTGGCGTCGGAGCGGCGGAGGAGGTCATTCCAGATGTTCTGGGCCTGCCAGAGGTTGACCTCCATGGGGAGGGTGCGGAGGCTGTCGGCGATGGCGAGGGTCTCGTAGAGGGTGTTCATGGACTGCGGGGTCTGGAGCTCGGCGGCGGCTTCGAGCTGGACCATGGCGCGCTTCATGCGGCGGTCGGCGGTGAAGGCGATGAGGTCGGAGTCGAGGGTGACGTGGTCGGTGCGTGAGCGGCGGAGGAGGCGGGCGATCTCAGCGGTGTCGTAGTGGTCGGCTTCGAGGGCGTGGCGGAGGCTGGCGTTGATGGCGAAGCTGGCGGTGACGGCGAGGGCGGGCGGCGTGGGGACGTTGGCTTCGGCGAGGAAGTCGAGGAGGGTGGAGTGCTCTTCGTAGATGCGGACGAGGGAGCTTTCGACCTCGGAGAGGGTCTGGTTGAGGATGCTGCGAAGGATGCGGTGCTGCTCGTCGGCGAAGAGGGAGGTGAGGGAGTAGAGGGAGCTGTTCTGGACGCCTGGGGGAAGGTAGCGGCCGTCGTTGGCACCGCTGAAGAAGGCATCGATGTAGCGGACGAGCTCGGGGAGGTTGGCGCGGCGGATGGAGGCGCGGGCGTTGGCGATGAAGTCGTCCCAGGCGGCGGTGTCGTCGGAGCGGAAGCGCTTGATGGCGGCGGAGAGGTTCTGGTCGCCGAGGTGGAGGACGGCGAAGCAGATGTCTTCGGTCTCTTCGGTGATGCGGGAGCGGAGGCAGGCGCGGCCGACGGCGAAGCGGCCGCGGCCGGAGACCATGGTGTCGTAGCTCTGGCGCTGGACCTCGAAGCAGAAGATGCTGCCGGAGTCGGGGTAGCTTCGGAACATGGAGCTGATGGCGTAGTGTGCGCCGACGCTTTCGAGGTCGAGGCGGCCGGCGTTGACGAAGCGGCGGTAGACTTCGGCACCGTTGCCCATGGAGGGGTCGTTGCTATGGGCGCGGGAGAGGATCTCGAGGAAGTCGGCTTCGAGGGTGGAGGCGGAGTCGCCGAAGAGGGGATGGTTGGGGAAGAGCTTGGCGGCGAGCTGGATGACGCGGCCGGCGTAGGCGATGATCTGGACGGTTTCGATGCCGGCGATCTCGTCGAAGAACCAGCCGCAGGAGGTGTACATGAGCTGGGTGTGGCGCTCGAGTTCGAGCAGCTCGAAGGCGGTGATGCGCTCGGCGGGGGAGAGGGTATGGGTGGCGTGGGTGGCGAAGAAGCGGTCGAGGTTGTCGGAGCTGCGGTCGAGGATGACGTGGATGTAGGCGTCGCGGGCGGCCCAGAGGTCTTTGAGCAGGGGTGCGGCGACGGCTTCGGCGAGAGGAGCGGTGCGGTCGCGGAGCATGTCGAGGGCTTCGCGAAGGGGACCGCGCCAGCGCTGGTTCCAGCCGGCGTGGCCGCCGTTGCAGCCGCAGTCGGAGCGCCAGCGCTCAACGCCGTGGGCGCAGCTCCAGGAGGTGTCGTCGACGACTTCGGCCTCCCACGTTGGCGGGAATTTCTCAAGGAACTCGCCGTAGTTGGTGGGCTGGGCGAGGTTGTTCTCTTCGATCCAGTGGAGGGCGTAGCTGAGGGCCATTTCGCCGTGGCGATGGTGATGGCCGTAGCTTTCGCCGTCGGTGGCGACGTGGGAGAGCTGAGGCTCGGTGGCGTTGGGGTCGAAGGCGGAGACGAGGCGGCGGCCAAAGGCTTCGCCGTCGTTGAGGATGCCTTCGAAGGCGATGGAGCGGGAGGCGGGGCCGTCGTAGAAGAAGACGGCGATGGAACGGCCTTCGTCGAGGTGAACGATGTAGGGGTGGGTGGTGTCGACGGTGGCGTTGGGGGTGTCGATCCAGGGGAGGTCTGCCTCTGGGGCTGAAGCCCCATCCTGGCCGGGCGAACTATCGGACGGGCTGAAGCCCGTCCCCTTCAAAGCGTTTGGGGCGGGCTCGTGCAAAGGGGTTGCGTTTGGAAGCTTGCGGATGCGGGCGGCCTGGTGGGGGGCGAGGATGGTGAACTTGATGCGCTCCTGGGCGAGGAGGTCGAGGGTGGCGCGGGAGACGGCGGTTTCGGCCAGCCACATGCCTTCGGGGCGGCGGCCGAAGCGGTGCTCGAAGTCGGCGATGCCCCAGCGGATCTGGGTGCGTGCGTCGCGCTCGGAGGCGAGGGGCATGATGATGTGGTTGTAAACCTGGGCGATGGCGGAGCCGTGGTTGGAGTAGCGTGCGGCGCTGGCCTGGTCGGCGTCCTGGATCATGCGATAGGTGCGTGGAGCGAAGTCTTCGAGCCAGCTGAGGAGGGTGGGGCCGAAGTTGAAGCTCATGCGCGCGTAGTTGTTGACGATGCGGATGATCTGGTTTTGCTTGTTGACGATGCGCGAGGCGCCGTTGGGGGCGTAGCACTCGGAGGTGATGCGCTCGTTCCAGTCATGGTAGGGAGCGGCGGACTCCTGAAGCTCGATGGTTTCAAGCCAGGGGTTTTCGCGCGGCGGCTGGTAGAAGTGGCCGTGGACGCAGACGTAGCGCCGGGGCTGAGGCTGTGAGGACGCGGGGAGCTGCTTGCGTTGGGCTGCCATCGGTTTCAGGATACCAAGGTGCGCGGGCGGGTGGGGGTCAGTGGCGATATTGAGGCGCGTCCGGTGGGAGGTACTTGACGACGTAGAGCGTGCCGGGGGAGGAGGCCAGCCAGCGGGAGTAATGGACGGGGGCGAAGGGGGCGGGGCCGTAACAGGCGTTGGGTGAGTAAGAGACGCCGTAGATGGGGTGGATGTGGGGGGTCTTTCCCATGACAAAGCTGGGACACACGCCCGTGTCGGTCGAACGTTCCGGGATGTAGGCATGATCGGGCACACGGATGCCTGGGTCGTTGATGTGGTCGCTGTGCTCAAGCTCCACTTCGAAGTTGTACTCCCAGCCGTTATCGACGGCGGTGTCGGGAACTCCCGCAGAATGGATCTCGTTTATAAGAAGAAGGCGTGCGCGATATAGCGCGAAGGTGTTGTGGGTCAAGCCCACTCCGAGAAGAACCATCGCCGCAAGGACAATGATGGCAGGTCCTGGAATGCGCGTCTGCACATAATCCTGATAGAGGCGTCCGAGGCAGAGGGACAACACCAACAGTAGCTCTAGCGCGTAACGGTCAAAGAGCACGTTGGTGGCGCTTGGAAAAAGAAGGACGGTGTAGGCGATGGAAAATGGGCCCAGCAATACGATCAAATCTCTCCATCGCATGTCGTACCCGCTCAACCTCTGGCTTTGGGTGGGATGTTTTCGGGCAAGGAAGACGCAGACGCCGATGACGCCCGCGACACAGAGCGCAGTGAGCACGATCTGTAGTGGAGTGGTTAGAAGGAGAGGCGGATTTCCTTGTAGGTGCGTTCCCTCATGGATTCCGTGTAATCCGACCCATCCGCCGAGAGCTCCTTCGGTGGGTTCGAGCAGGAAATCCGGATGCGAAATACGCCAGTGCAAAGCAAGCAGGAAGTAGCCTGCGCATACGAAAGCGATTATGGCAAACCCGCGTTTGCTGCTGTGCCGTATCTGTGGGATGAAGAGAACAAAGACGGGGAGGAGAAGGAACGGGATGTCCAGAAAAAGATGGGTGAGTTGACCCAGAGTGTGCGCCAGCTCCAAGCTGCCACCGCCCAGGGGGACTGGTAGCGAATATAGCTGGTGCTTGTACCAGGCCATGCAGCAAAAGACGAAGGTCGTTCCGGCCAACGTGAACAAGGCACCCGCAAGCATGAGGCGGCGATTGCGTCGCATGAGCCAAAGGGTGCATGGAACCATGACGAGGATGCCTAGCCATGCTACCTGCCGGGCAGTTCCAAATACCGCGTTCGCGGCGACGGCGGCGAACAGCCAGCCGATGCTCGCCATCGTGCTTGCGGCTTGTAGCGTTCGCAGGCAGCAATAAAAGCAGATTACAACGGCAAACACGCCGTAGATGTCGCTCATATACGTAACGGAGAGGATAAGAAACAAGGGAGAGAGAACGAGGGCGAGCGTGCCAAAGGTCGCGTTCCACTCGGTTAGCCCCGACCGCACCATGCAGCGCTGCAAGAAGAACGCGGAGAGCATCGAAAACAGCAGCGTTGCCATGCGAACGATGGTGAATGAAAAGCCAAAGACCTTGATAAAGGCCGCCCCTACATAAAGTTGGGCAGCGAGCATAGCAGCAGCGGCGCCCACATAATGGAGGTGCCCTGTGAGAGCCAGATTATGTGCGCTGACGATGTAGGCAAGGTCGTCAGAGATTCCCATCTCTGCGTAAGGACGGCTTAGCAGCTCACAAAGGAGTACGGCCAAGGCGCAGCATATGGCTGGAATACGGAACCTCTTCAGAAGCTGCATCTGCCTCCCCGGCAAATCATTTTGGTGATTGGGTGAGTATAACTATGCCTTGTACCCGGCACCTAACTTGATCCTTGGCGTCGCCATCGATTCTGAGGTGCTTGAATCGGTGCTTTCTATCTGCTCTTCAGATGGCGTTGGGGAATCTCCGACTAAATACTTTCACTGGTCCTAGCGAGGTCGCAGGCGCGCCAGAGGTACCAGCTGGCGACGGAGCGCCATGGGGCCCAGCGGCGGGCGCGGCGTTCGATGTCGGCGGGGGTGGCGAGGAGGTCGGCGGTGACTTTGGTGGTGGGGCTGAGGCCCTGGAAGGTGAGGGCGAAGCCTTTGCGGATGCCGTAGTCGGTGGTGGGGAGGACGTCGGGACGGCCGAGACGGAAGATGAGCATCATCTGGGCGGTCCAGATGCCGATGCCGCGGACCTGGGTGAGGTGGTCGATGACGATGTCGTCGGGCATGCGGCGGATGCGGGTGAGGGAGGGGATGGTGCCGTCGAGGGTTTTGGCGGCGAGGTCGCGGAGGGCGAGGGTTTTGTTGTGGGAGAGGCCGGCGGCGCGGAGCTGGGGTGTGGGGCAGTCGAGGATGTGCTGTGGTGAGGGGTGGGCGGATTTGCGGGGGGAACCAGGGCCGCAGAGGGGTTCGAAGCTGGAGAGCAGGCGGGCGTGGATGGTGGCGGCGGCTTTGCTGTGGAGCTGCTGGTAGATGATGGACTCGGTGAGCGCCTCGAAGGGGGACTGGGTGGCGGCGAGGCGCATGGTGAAGGGGCCGGCGCGGGCGATGAGGGCGACAAGTTTGGGGTCGGCGGCGGAGAGCTCGGTGACGGCTTCGGCGCGGTTGTAGGGGAGGTGGGCAGCGCGCTGGGTGGGGCGGGGCATGAGGGGAATGATACTGCGTGGGCGGCCCGACGTGGCGGATTGTTTGGTCCGTGCAGCCTGAACCGGAGGTTGGTTCAGGCTGCACGGAGCACCTGTTGGGGGTTCATGTGGCCGCAGGAGGTTAGTCGTGCGGCGTGACGCCGGGATCGGTAGCTGCGTTGTGGTTACGGTTGTAGATGTTCTGGGAGGTGCGGTCTTGCTGACGGGCGATCTTGTGACGATCCTGCGCGGTGAGATGGCCGCCATCGGCTGCGCGCATGTTGCTCTGCTCATTGCGAAGTCTTGCCTGGTGCGCGTCGGCTGCGGCCGCGCCTTTGGGTGTGATCTGTCCATCGGCGACACCCTTGTTGATGCGGTTTTGCTGGCGCGCGTCGCGGGCGTTGATGGTGTGACGCTGCTTGTAGGTGGTTGACTGGGCGAAGGCAGTCGACGCGAGGAATGCTATACATGCGACTGCTACGAGGTATTTGATCTTCATCATTTGATCTCTCCAATTCCTGACTGCCATCGTGAAGACCCGGAGTGGAGGTGGAAGTTGCGTGCTTTGAGAAGGATGGGTTTTTCCGGGCTTCTGGGCGGAGGTCGGCAAGGGGTTGTGGGTGCTGGTGCGTCGACGTGGTGAGGGTGTAGGGAGAGAGAGTCGCAGGAGGGGAGCACGGCGAAAGGTGGAGAGAAAAATCCACCGCTGAATTCGGACTGATGTGGACGTAGTTGCAAGAAAGATAAGCAGAAATTAGTGGAAACGCCCTATGTTTTTGGAATCTGGCGCAAAAAGATGGCCGATAAGCGTTCAGGTAATTGCTTATAAAAAGATATGGGAAAGCATCGGGCTGTGTGCAACCAATTTGGACTGCTATACTCGATTTTCGTAAGCCACAGTTTTGTAGCTTTCAATCGACATCGTTAATGGACGAGATGTCTGTGCTGGATTGACCACGCAGCGAGACATGCTGGGAAGAATTTGACCTCCACAGTGGTTTTTTGACGCAGAGGAAGCAGGAACGCATTCATGGCGCAAGTATTTGACCGCAGTTCGAACGCCCTGGCTCGCGCGAGCCTCGTGCTGACGGGCTTGATCGTCATCGCGCTGGGTGTGGCGCTGAACTCGTTGCAGCGGTCACCGTGGGTGACCCGGCAGGGACAGCGGCCGGACCAGCCCGTACCGTTCAGTCACAAGCACCACGTCACAGGGCTGGGGCTCCAATGCCAGTACTGTCATACGTCCGTGGAGAAGAGCTCGTATGCGGGTATCCCGCCGACGAAGACATGCATGAACTGCCACTCGCAGATCTGGACGAATGCGCAGCTGCTGGAGCCGGTACGGCAGAGCTGGGCGACGGGCCAGTCGATCCAGTGGATCAAGGTGCATGACCTGCCCGACTATGTGTACTTCAACCACGAGATTCACGTGAACAAGGGCATCGGCTGCTCAAGCTGCCATGGCCGTGTGGACGAGATGCCGCTGATGTACATGCAGAACTCGCTGCAGATGGAGTGGTGCCTGAATTGCCATCGGAATCCAGCGGTGAATCTGCGGCCTACGGCTCAGATTTACAACATGGCGTGGGCTGGACCGACGACAGACCGTCCGCTATGGTGCGCGACGACGGGCAGCGATGGGCCAACGGCGCAGGGTGTGACGTGCGTGTCTTCGGACCCGGCGACGATGAACCCGCAGATTGCGCAGCTGACCGCGGCGCAAGGGATTGGCAAGCAGCAGTCGGGTGCGAGCCTGCAGCCTGGATCGCTGCAACCTCTTGAGTCCAGTGCGGGCGATGAAGACGTTACGAACACGCCGGTGATCGAGATGCCTGCGAACTATGTGAAGTTCACCAGCCAGATCGACCTTGGCCACTACCTGATGAAGCAGTATCACATCCGCGATGCCAACCAGTTGGCAAGCTGCGAGGTGTGCCACCGATGAGCGAAACGCGAATGGATATCGAACAGCCGATGGCAGAGAACCAGCCCCACGTAGTTACGGCGATTGCGCCGGCCAAGATGACGCTCGCCGAGGTGCGGGCGAAGCTCGACGGCCAGAGCGGCAAGCGCTATTGGAAGAGCCTGGATGAACTGGCGGATACGCCGGCGTTCCAGGAGTTGATGCAGGAGGAGTTCCCGCGCCAGGCTTCGGCCGGGGAGTGGGTCGATGCGGTCAGCCGCCGCAGCTTCCTGAAGGTGATGGGGGCGAGCTTCGCGATGGCGGGTCTGGCTGGATGTACCAAGCAGCCTGAGGAGGCGATCTTTCCGTATGTGAAGCAGCCAGAGGACCTGGTGCTGGGCAAGTCGATGTACTTTGCGTCGGCCCATCCGTTCCCGACGGGTGCGATTCCGGTGCTGGTAAAGTCCGATGCGTTCCGCCCGATCAAGGTCGATGGCAATCCGGAGCACCCGATGTCGAAGGGCAAGTCGGATGCGTTTACGCAGGCTTCGCTGCTGGATCTGTATGATCCGGACCGTTCGCATCATCCGCGGTACCGCGGCGATGTGTCGGATTTTGCATCGTTCCAGACGGCGTTCGCGAATGGAATCAACGCGACCAAGACCGGTGAAGGCCTGGTATTCATGTCGGAGACGGTCACGTCGCCGACGCTCGCTGCGCAGTGGAAGCAGGTGCAGGCGAAGTATCCGCAGGCAAAGCTGATCCAGTATGAGCCGATCAATAACGATACGGCGCGTGCGGCCTCCAAGGCGGCGTTCGGGGACTACTACGATACACAGTACAAACTGGACGCCGCGGACGTGATTCTGGCCATCGATGCGGACTTCCTCGGGGGGATTGGATTCCCAGGGAATTTGCCGCTTTCCGCATCGTGGGGCGCGCGGCGGAGGTTCGATAAAGACAAGCCGATGAGCCGGATGTATGTCGTCGAGACGATGCCGACGGTGACGGGCTTCAAGGCGGACCATCGTTTGGCCTTGACGCCGAGCGAGATCGACGCCTTTGCGAACGCATTGGCGGGTGGCAGTGGTGCGGGGCTGAACAAGCCTGAGACGCAGAAGTTCCTGACAGCTGTGCTGGGCGATATCAAGAAGTCGGGCGGAAGATTTGCTGTCATCGTTGGGCCGCAGAGCTCGCAGGCAGCACATAACGCTGCGCTGACGGTGAACGCACAGGGTGCTGTGGGCAAGACGGTGATGTATACCGAGACGGTCGCACCGATTCCGAGCGAGCATACGTCAGATCTGAAGGCGCTGGTCGCGGACATGAACGCGGGCAAGGTGCAGTGGCTGGTGATGCTGGGCGTCAATCCACTCTACAACGCTCCGGTCGATTTGAACTTTGAAGATGCCTTCAACAAGGTGCCGAACAGCGTGCATCTGGGGATGCATCTGGATGAGACGGGCTTCTACTCCACGTGGCATATCAATAAAGCTCATTACCTGGAGAGCTGGACGGACGCGCGGGCGTATGACGGCACGATCTCGATTGTGCAGCCGATGATTGCGCCGCTGTATGGCGGCAAGAGCGCGCATGACGTGCTGCAGACGCTGCTGGATCCATCCGTGAGTGCGTATGACGCGGTGGTTGCGAATGCGAAGACGTATATCGGCGGCGGCAAGGGTAATCCGGCAGACTTCGGCAAGGCGTGGCGTAAGGCTGTCCACGATGGCTGGGTAGAAAATACGGCATTCACTCCGAAGACGTTGGGCGCGCCCAAGGCTGGGGCCGGGATGGCTAGTGAACAGGCGACGGGCCTGGAGATTAACTTTGTGCCGGATGCGTCGATCTATGACGGGCGCTATGGCAATAATGGCTGGCTGCAGGAGTTGCCGAAGCAGGTCACGAACATCTCGTGGGACAATGCCGCGCTGATGAACATGGACCTGATGGGCAAGCTGGGAATTGAGGAGAATGAGGCCATTGAGCTGACGCTCAACGGCCGCAAGATCATCACGCCTGTCCTGATGTGCCCGGGGCATCCTGATGGCGCTATCACGGTGAGCCTGGGTCTGGGACGGCGTGCGGAGTGCGGACGAGTTGGCGCGGGCGTAGGCTTCAGTGCCTACGCGCTGCGCACCGCGGATCACCCGCAGTACCAGGGTGGCCTGACGGTGGCGCGCGGCAAAGGCATGTACGAGCTCTGCGTGACCAAGGTGCACAATATTGAGCACCGCGGGGCGTATGCGCAGCATGATCTGGAGCGTCCTGAGTACGACACGCAGGGGACCTACTCGCTGGCGGGACATGAGGCGATGGAGCGCTCGATTATCCGGTATGCGACCTACGAAGAGGCGCTGAAGAATCCGGATTACGCGCACCTGGGGACGAAGGACTCTGACGGAACGCTGGTCAATAAGGTTGGGTACAATCCGCAGGGAGAGCATGTTCCGCACGACGAGAGCTTTTTCCCGGACAACTGGCGGTACGACCACGTTGAGGTCGTTGGCAATAATGCGAAGGTGTTGCAGAACAAGTGGGGCATGTCGATCGATCTGAACTCCTGCGTGGGCTGCAATGCGTGCATTGTAAGCTGCTACGCAGAGAACAACATTGCTGTGGTTGGGCGTGAACAGGTACTGATTGGCCGCATCATGCAGTGGATCCGCATCGATACATACTTCGAGGGCGATCTGCATGCACCCAAGGCTCACTTCCAACCGATGGCCTGCCAGCACTGCGAGAGTGCAGGGTGCGAGCAGGTCTGCCCGGTAGGAGCGACGGTTCACACGCCAGAGGGAATCAACACGATGGTATACAACCGTTGCGTTGGGACCCGGTACTGCTCGAATAACTGCCCGTACAAGGTGCGCCGGTTCAATTTCCTGCTGTACTCGGACTATGACACCGAGAGCCTCAAGTTCATGCGCAACCCAGATGTAACGGTGCGGTCGCGCGGTGTGATGGAGAAGTGCAGCTACTGCATCCAGCGCATTGCAGAAGTGAAGATCGAGGCCGACAAGAACAATCGGGCGATCGCAGATGGCGAGATCCAGACAGCTTGCCAGCAGGCCTGCCCGACCGATGCTATCGTTTTTGGTAACCTGAACGATCCAAAGGCGCGTGTGACCAAGCTCAAGGCAGCCGAGCGCGATTATCACGTCCTTGAAGATCTGAACTATCGTCCGCGCACAAGTTATACCGCTGGCGTCATCAACCCGAACGCGGAGCTTGCATAACATGGCAACCCAAGGACCCATTCCTGAAATCGTCGATCCGATGATTGACCCGCGCACCGGCGAGTACGCGGTCATCGCACCCGGTCATACCTTCAAGAGTGTGACGCAGAAGATCGCCGGCATTGTGCTGACGGCAAACACGCCGTGGGCATGGGTTGGCGGTCTGTTTCTAGCGGCAACTATCGCGACGGGCGTCGTGATTGCAGTAACCTGGCTGGTGCTGAAGGGCGTCGGCATCTGGGGTATCACCATCCCTGGCGCCTGGGGCTTTGCGATCATCAACTTTGTGTGGTGGATCGGTATCGGTCACGCGGGAACGCTGATTTCGGCGATTCTGCTGCTGTTCAAGCAGACCTGGCGCAACTCGATCAACCGGTTTGCGGAGGCGATGACGATCTTCGCGGTGGTCTGCGCAGGCATGTTCCCGCTGCTGCACATCGGGCGTCCGTGGCTGGGGTACTGGCTGCTTCCGTATCCGAACTCCATGAACGTATGGCCGCAGTTCCGCAGCCCGCTGGCTTGGGACGTCTTCGCGGTATCGACGTACGCAACGATCTCGGTGGTGTTCTGGTATATCGGTATGATCCCTGACCTGGGAACACTGCGCGACCGCGCGACGATGCCGCTGGCCAAGTATGTGTACGGTATGCTGTCCTTGGGCTGGAGGGGATCGACACGGCATTGGATCCGGTATGAGTCGGCTTCATTGCTGCTGGCCGGGCTGTCCACGCCGCTTGTGCTGTCGGTGCATACGACGATCAGCTTCGACTTCGCGGTCGCCGCAATGGCGGGATGGCACACGACGATCTTTCCGCCCTACTTCGTTGCGGGTGCGGTGTACTCCGGCTTTGCGATGGTGTTGACGCTGGCGATTCCGATCCGCAAATTCTATCACCTGGAAGATCTTGTGACGTTGCGGCACCTGGATAATATGGCCAAGGTCATGCTGGCGACGGGCTCGATCGTGGCGTATGGGTACGGCATGGAGGTCTTCATGAGCTGGTACTCGGCCAGCCACTGGGAGTTCTTCATGATGTGGAACCGTATGTTTGGGCCGATGGGCTGGGCGTACTGGATCCTGATTCTGACCAATATCGCCATCCCCCTCACTACGCTGTGGAGCCGCAAGTTGCGGGTGAATGTGGCGTACCTCTTCGTGCTGTCGTTCATCGTGAACATAGGCATGTGGTTTGAACGGTTTGTGATCGTTGTGACGACGCTGTACCGCGATTATCTTCCGTCGAGCTGGGGCACGTACCGGGCAACGAAGTGGGATTACATGCTGTTTATCGGAACGTGGGGTCTCTTCACGATGCTGTTTCTGCTCTTCGCTCGTCTCGCACCGATGATTCCCATGTCCGAGATTCGCATGATGCTGCCGCAGACCAAGATTCGCCCCGGCGGTGCCGATGCTGAAGTTGTTGTACAGGAGGCGCTCTAATGCCACCGCGTGAAGGTATCTATGGCCTTTTGGCCGAGTTCAATACGCCCAGCGAGCTGGTGCATGCAACCGAGATGGCGCACCGCGAAGGGTATCGCCGGATGGAGTGCTATACGCCGTACCCCGTAGAAGAGGCGGCTGAGGCGCTGCGCTTCCATAAGACACGGGTTCCGCTGATGTGTCTCTTGGGCGGGCTGGCGGGTCTCACCACGGGATTTCTGCTGGAGACGTGGATTAACGTCTGGGGATATCCGTTGAATCTCCGCGCGATGCCGCTGTTCAGCTGGCCAGCGTTCGTGATTCCAGAGTATGAGATGACGATCCTGTTTGCGGGTCTTTCAACTGCGTTCGGCATGATCGCGCAGAATGGTCTGCCACAGCTCTATCATCCGCTCTTCAATGCACCCAATTTTGCGAGCGGAGCAACATCCGACAAGTTTTTCCTGTGCCTGGAGTCTCACGATCCGCGCTTTGACCGCGCGCAGACGAGGCAGTTTTTAGAGCAATTTTCTCCTGTTTCCGTTGTGGAGGTTGACCACTGATGCGGAACCTGGAGCGGATGCACAAAAGAGTAGGACGACCGATGAGATTCGCAACTACGTTGGGTGCTGTCAGCGCAATGGCGGCGATGCTGCTGCTCGCCGGCTGCCGTCAAGACATGCATAACCAGCCAAAGTTCATTCCGCAGCGCGGTACGTCCTTTTACGCTTCGGGCCGTTCTGTGAGGCCGCAGGTTGAGGATACGGTGGCTCGGAATCAAGGGGTAGAGGATTCGTACTTCTACACTGGAATTCAGAACGGCAAAGAAGGCGACGGGCTGCCAATTCCACTGACGCCCGCGACGATGGCGCGTGGGCAAGAACGGTACAACATCTACTGCACGCCCTGCCACTCGCGGGTCGGCAATGGCGAAGGTATGATCGTGCAGCGCGGATATCTCCCGGCCGGGAACTTTCATACTGACCGGTTGCGCAATGCGCCGCTCGGCCACTTCTTCGCTGTGATCAGCAATGGCTACGGAGCGATGCCGGATTATGCAGCACAGGTAACACCTGCGGACCGGTGGGCAATTGCGGCGTACATTCGCGCGCTGCAGTTAAGCCAGAATGCCAAGTCCAGCGATGTTGCCTCGGGCGATCATGTGGAAGATCTGCATGCGATCGCGAAGGATGATGGAATGCCTCCCGGGTTTGCTGATCCGTGGGAGCTTCCAGGAACCGCAGTTTACGGAACGCCGAACGGGCAGAATAACGGTATTCCCGGCCAGCCGATGGGCACACCGCCCAACGGTGCGGGCGCACACTACGGTCAAGCCGCAACGAGTAACTCTGGACAGCGCGACTCAGGGGGAGCACCTATGGCTCGCTCCTCCGATGGGACACCGTATCAGCGTCCTGAGTAAGTAATGACGATGCACCAATCTTTGATTCTGGAATTCGAAGGCGACTGAAGCATGGAAATGGCACACGAACATCACGGAGGAAACCTCCAGCGTCCTGAAGTGGCGCGGTATCAAGGGGTGAACACGCTGCCTGCGGTACTCACGGCGCCCGACGCGGTGGGTGTGTGGCGAGTACGCGCCGCTATCGTGGCGGTAGTCTTTGCCCTCATCTCGCTGGTGTTCCTCTTTGTTCCGCTGGGGAGAGAGCACCTGCTCCGCGCCTATCTTATGGGCTACATGACGTGCTTCAACTTCTGTGGCGGCGCGCTCGCATTCTTGATGGTGCAGTATGTGTCGGGCGGCAAATGGGGTGACATTCTGCGGCGGCCTCTGGAGGCGATGACTCGCACCATCTGGGCGCTTGTCGTGATGCTTCTTCCCATCCTGTTCCTCATGAAGCACTTGTACCAGTGGGCCGCGTTCCCAAACAAGGCGGCGACGCTGCAGGCTTTCAAGCAGGGTTTGATGACCCAGGAGCAGCAGCTCACGGCGAACTCCAAACACACGATGCTGAATCCAACGGCCGCCGTGGTCCAGGCAGCCATAGTGCTGGGCTTCATGGCGCTGGTGATCACCCTCTTGAATCGCTGGTCGGTCCAGCGCGATCAGGACAGCGACGCGGGTACCCTTGCCAGCTATGATCGTTGGCGCATTCGGTTCGAGAATTTATCCGGGCCGTCGATCCTGGTCTACGTCGTTATGATGACGGCGTTTGTCATCGTCTTCGTGAAATCGCTGGATGTGACATGGTATTCGTCGGTCTACGGCCTGCAGTTTCTGGTGGCGCAGGGCTACGCCGTGCTGGCGCTCGGTATGTTGACCCTTATCCTGTTGTCGCGCTACGAGCCGATCAAGACGATGTTCCGTGTCACTGAGCTTCACGATCTCGGCAAGCTGACGTTCGCGTTTGTGATGTTGAACATCTACCTGACATTTGCGGAGTTCCTGATCATCTGGTCGGGCAACGTCCCCGACGAAATTCCGTGGTATCTGCACCGGATCCACGGTGGATGGTGGATGATCTGCACGCTGGATGTGGTCTGCCACTGGTTGATCCCGTTCTGCATCCTGCTGTCACGGGACTTCAAACGGTCCAAGCACAAGATGATCTGGCTGTGTGTGTTCATGCTGTTTGCGCGCCTGGTGGATATGTTCTGGCTGATCGAGCCAAACTTCAAGGATGCAGCGAGCAATCTTCACATTCGAGGGAACGTCGGGATTCTGGCCTATGTAACAGTCCCCGTCGCCGTGGTTGCGGTCTGGATGGTGATCTACCTTACCGAACTGATGAAGCGGCCACTGATCAACGTGAATGATCCTCACACGGAAGAGCTATTGGAGCCTGAGCATGCACACTAAGGGACACGATATGGGGAAGCCGGAGGGCGTTGCCGCACACGCTGCGCCGCAGCATGACACTGAGCACCCGGGCTACGAGACACAGGACGTCAACATTGGAGGCGTCGTCACGTTCCTGGCGGGTCTGGCAGGGTTTGTCACGATCTTCTTCTTCTTCTGCTTCGCCATGGGCAAGGCGATCAACTACGCCCTTGCAAAGCATGACGGACCGGCGGACAAGTGGCATACGAATCTTTCCTCTGTGGGCGTCACGAAGTATGGGCAGAAGCGTGAGGATCTCACGTCGAACGCCACCCTGGAGCAGCGCCAGCTACAGCGCATGACGCAGGTCTTTCCGACGCCCCGCCTGGAGACCGATGACGGCAATCAGGATCTGGCCGATCTGCACGCACGCGAGGATTTATTGCTGCACTACTACAGTTCTTCGGCGGACTTACCCTCCGGCACGATTCGCATCCCGATTGACCGCGCGATGCAGCTTGTTGTGCAGCGCGGCCTGCCTCAGGCAGCTGCGTCCGACCAACCGGTTACGTTGATGGCGGGCGAGTCAAAACCGGTTGTCACCGCTCCGCTGACGAATGGCTTTGCGCGAACCGGATATGAGTTGCAGACCATCGAGGCGCGTAACGAGAGGAATGAGTTCAAGCAGGCGCAGGAAAAGCGCTAGCTCTGTAGGGTCACACAAACGCAGGCTGGAGCGGTCAAATGTTCAGCCCAAGAGTTGCACTGCAAGAAGTAAGATTAGGATATGTACACCTTGACGGCAGGTTCTATAACTCGAAGAGCGACGGCGATAGCGGGGCTTCTGCTCGCGTTCGGCCTGTCTATGCTGCCGCTGCGGAGCTCCGCGCAGGTGTCGAGCTATGGCGACAAGACCGAAGGCGAGAATGTGGGCGATCAGCTCCCAACGGTGCTGCAGAAGATTCAAGTCCGTCAGCATCTGAACGCGCAGTTACCGCTGGACTCCCAGTTTGTGGATGATACCGGCCACGCCGTCACCCTCGGTACGTACTTCGATGGAAAGCACCCGGTGCTGCTTACCACGGTGTACTACAACTGCCCGATGCTTTGCTCTGAGGAGATGGATGGGCTGACCAGCGCATTAGAGATGGTTCACCTCACGCCTGGGAAGGACTTTCAGGTCGTCGTGATCAGCATCGATCCTAGTGAAACACCGCAACTCGCTGCTCAAAAGAAGGCGTTTTATCTGAGGCGCTACGGTCATCCGGAGACAGCAAGCGGATGGCATTATCTAACGGGGAAGCAGCCTGCGATCGATGCCGTGACCCATGCGACCGGCTTTGGGTATTTGCGGGTCGCAGGTCCGGACGGCAAGCTCGACCAGTTTGCGCATGCGAGCTCGATTGAGATCGCAACACCGGAGGGGAAGCTGGCGCAGTACTATCTTGGCGTCGAATACTCCCCCAAGGATGTGCTGCTTGGGCTGATTGATGCGTCGGGCAACAAGATTGGTTCGCCTGTAGCAAACATCCTGACGTACTGCTACAGGTACGACCCTCAGATCGACAAGCACTCCCTGATGGTGGTGCGTGCTGTGCAGTTGGGTGGCATTATCACAGTGGCCTCCTTGGGCGGGTTCATATTCCTCATGTTTCGGCGAGATATCCAGCTTTCGCACGATCAAGACACATCAAAGCCGGGCAAGACCGGCGAAACGGATAAAGGTTAACGATGGGACTTAGTCCAGTATTGTGGGAATTTTTGGTGAAGTGGCTGCACAACTCTGCGCTGTTCCCGGCAGAGGCGAGCGGCATTTCGCCATACGTTGACGCGCTGTATGTCTTCCTGCTGTTGATGACGATCGTCGGTACGGCGCTCGTCGCAGTGCTTCTTCTTGTGTTTTCGATCCGCTACCGGCGTGAAAAGAATCCGGTGGCGACACAGATCGAGGGCTCGACGCTACTGGAGGCGACCTGGACGATCATTCCGCTCGCGATCTTTCTGGTGACGTTTGTATGGGGCGCGCTGTTGTACTTCCGCATCTACAACCCGCCGACCAATGCCATGAACATCTACGTCGTGGGCAAGCAGTGGATGTGGAAGGCAGAGCACCCGGGAGGCCAGCACGAGATCAACGCACTGCACGTCCCGACGGGGCAGCCGGTTCAGTTGACGATGATTTCGCAGGACGTCTTCCACAGCTTCTCGATCCCGGACTTCCGCATCAAGCGCGAAGTGATTCCCGGCCGGTATTCGACGGTCTGGTTTGAGCCGACGCAGGTAGGCACGTACCATATCTTCTGCACGCAGTACTGCGGTACGCAGCACTCGGGCATGATTGGCGAAGTGACGGTGCTTACTCCGGAGGACTACAAGAAGTGGCTGGCGCAGTCGAATTCCGGGATGAGTCTGGCGCAGAACGGCGAGCGTCTCTTCGCAAGCATGGGATGCAACTCGTGCCACAGCGGCAATGCAGCAGCACGTGGACCGAACCTCGCAGGCGTTTACGGCTCGCGCCTAACGTTGACCGACGGGAGCCAGGTTTTGGTGAACGACGCCTACATACGTGACGCGATTTTGAACCCGTCGCAGCACGTGACCGCGGGTTTTGCTCCGATCATGCCGACTTATCAAGGTCAGATCAGCGAAGATGGATTGATCGACCTCGTCGAATATATTAAGGATATGCAATCGAACTACCGGATCCAGCAGACGCTGGTGACTTCGGAGTCGAACCAAGCAGCTCCAACAACGCCCACACAGGGCACAACGGAAATGGTGAAGCCATGAGCACAGCGATAGGTAACACGATCGTTTCTCTCCCCGACCAGTCCACTGCGCGGCTGCCTAAGCGCAACTACATCAACAACGAACACGGTCTGTTGAGCTGGCTGTTGACGGGCGACCATAAACGCATCGCCATCCTGTATTTGATCTCGATCACCTTCTTTTTCTTCATAGGAGGAGCGTTCGCAGGGCTCATTCGGCTGGAGTTGCTCACGCCGCAGCCGGATCTGGTGTCGTCGGACACGTACAACAAGTTCTTCAGCATGCACGGCATTATCATGATCTTCCTGTTTCTGGTTCCATCAGTGCCGGCTACGCTGGGGAACTTCCTGATTCCGATCATGCTGGGCGCGAAGGACCTCGCGTTTCCCAAGATCAATCTGCTTAGCTGGTACCTGTATGTGATCGGCGGGTTGTTTACGCTGACTGCGCTGGTTCTCGGTGGAGTGGATACCGGCTGGACGTTCACGACGCCTCTTTCCACCCACTATCTGAATACCCACGTCATTACAACGGCGATGGGTATCTTCGTCGCGGGCTTCGCTTCGATCTTCACCGGGCTGAACTTCATCGTGACCATTCACCGGATGCGCTGCCCGGGAATGACATGGTTCCGGATGCCGCTGTTCGTATGGTCGCACTACGCCGCTTCGCTGCTGATGGTGCTCGGAACCCCGGTGCTGGCGATCGCGCTGGTTCTGGTCGCGCTGGAGCGCACCTTCGGCATCGGCGTCTTCGACCCCACCAAGGGTGGAGATCCACTGCTGTTCCAGCATCTGTTCTGGTTCTACTCGCACCCGGCGGTCTATATTATGATTCTGCCCGGGATGGGCGTCATCTCCGAGGTGATCTCGACCTTCAGCCGTAAGCGCGTCTTCGGATATACGGCCGTAGCGTTCAGTTCGGTTGCCA
Organism: Acidobacteriota bacterium; assembly: GCA_019351975.1. Taxonomy (GTDB): domain Bacteria; phylum Acidobacteriota; class Terriglobia; order Terriglobales; family Acidobacteriaceae; genus Granulicella. The sequence goes on along the minus strand of JABBOG010000002.1, from coordinate 47,806 downwards.
TCGCGCTCTTCGGCTTTTTCGTGTGGGAGCACCACATGTTCATCATGGGCGTCTCCAATTATTCGGCGCTTGTCTTCAGCTTGCTGACGATGCTCGTTGCGGTACCCTCGGCGATCAAGATCTTCAACTGGGCGTTTACTCTGCAGAAGGGGTCTATCACGTTTGAGACGCCGATGCTGTATGCCTTCGGCTTCATGGGCCTGTTCACGATCGGTGGCCTCACAGGCGTGTTCCTTGGTTCGCTCGGCATGGACATCCACTTGACGGAGACCTATTTCATCGTGGCGCACTTTCACTTCGTGATGGTGGGCGGAATGTTGATGGCCTTCCTTGCGGGGATCCACTTCTGGTGGCCCAAGATGACGGGCCGCATGTATCCCGAATCGCTGTCGAAGCTGGCAGCCGTTACGACATTCATCGGCTTCAACCTGACGTTCATGCCGCAGTTCATCCTGGGGTATCTGGGGATGCCGCGCCGGTATCACTCCTACCCACCCGAATTCCAGGTGCTTAACGTGCTTTCAACGGCGGGAGCTACGGTGTTGGGTGTAGGTTACATGCTGCCGCTGCTGTATCTCGGATGGTCGCTGAAGTACGGTGCCATCGCCGGTAATAACCCATGGCAGGCCACTGGCCTGGAGTGGCAGATTCAGTCTCCGCCATTGACGGAGAACTTTGTAGAGACGCCCATCATGGACCATGAGGCGTACGACTATGAATGGCTTGCTAACAAGACGAAACACGAGGTGACGACGGTTGGATAACGCGATCACATCTACGGGCATGACGACAGACCCTACGTTGTATCCTCCATACACTCCCGCAGTGCACGAGGAGCACGAGCATGCGGTGCTGCCGCAGCACCGCCATCACTTTGAGACCGAAGAGCAGCAGCGCGAGGCAGGCAGCTTCGGTATGTGGCTCTTTCTGTTGACCGAAATCATGTTTTTCGGCGGCATGTTCTTTGCATATTTGCTGTATCGCAACTGGTACTATGAGGCGTTTGTCGTAGCTTCGAACCAGTTGAGCGTTCCTTTAGGAGCGGTAAATACTGCAATCCTGATTACGTCAGGTTTCTGCATGGCGCTGGGCGTGTGGGCTGCAGAGGTCCGTCAGAAGGGTCTGCTCGTGGTCATGCTGCTCCTTACAACGTTCTTTGGGTTCATCTTTCTCGGCGTCAAGGCCGATGAGTACCACGAGAAATACGAGAAGCATCACATTCCGGGTGCGAGCTTTAGCACAGCCATGTTCGTCAACCCTGCCGCATATGGTCTGAAGGAAGATCCGCTGTCACCGGACATGGCGCAGAAGACGCAGATCTTTTTCTTTCTGTACTTCGCAATGACCGGAATGCACGCACTCCACATGATCATCGGTATCGGAATTCTTGCATGGCTTACATTGCGAGCGCACCGCGGTGATTTCACGTCGGGGTACGTTGCGCCCATAGAAAACTTTGGTTTGTACTGGCACTTCGTCGATATTGTGTGGATCTTTTTATTTCCACTGCTCTATCTGATCAACCGCCACCCGCTCAAATAGCGCTCCAAAATCTTGTAAGGAACTGAAATGGCTCATCAAGTGGTACACACGGATGCGAACGACCCCCAGAATATAACGAACCCCGAGCATGCTGAGCATCGGCTGATCACACCGTTGCAGTATTCGCTGGTGTACGTAGCTCTGCTGATTTTCACCGGAGCGACCGTCGGCGCAGCTTACGTGGATCTGGGATGGGCGAATCCGGTCATTGCACTGGGAATCGCTACGATTAAAGGTGTGCTGGTCATCCTCTTCTTTATGCATGTCGTCTTCCAGTCGCGTCTGATCAAGATGACCATCGCCGCCGGGTTTTTCATCTTCTTCGTGCTCATTACGATGACGCTGAGTGACTATGTCAGCCGTTCGTGGGGCCTCTGGTAAAGGAAAGCGCACCATACGAGTACGTAAGGCCTCACCCAACGGGTGGGGCCTTTTCCTTTGGCATTTAACCTCCGTCAGGGAGGTGTGATCTGCACGGCGTTGGCGCGACAGCTACGAAGATTCTGGCAGGCGATCGGATGCAGATCCTTGCTGAAGCAGGCTTCCATGGCTGTGAGCTGATTGTGGCCGCAGCTTAGCACAATGCTGCCCTGGGGGAAGCCGGGATTCGCCGCGTAGAACAGGCCCAGGATCTGGTCCGGCCTCATGCTGATCTGCTGCGTCAGGCCGCTGATTTGCGAGGGTACTCTCAACGCATGGAAGGCTTGACGCTCCAGCGCGAAGAAGCCTTGCGGGCCCAGAGCGGAGCAGGTGCCATGCTTAGCCCACTCATGCTCCAGCAGGCTGAGATCCGGAGTAATGTCGAGGTTTTGTTGCGGGTTGGCCGGACCTGCTTCGTCGCTACAGAAGACCGGGTAGGTGCCGTCATTGTTCTGGGGCCAAAGTCCGTGGAGGATGAAGCCGGGATGCGCTTTGCACTCCGGCGACGTGCCACGGATCGCGCAGAACTCCGGCGACCACGAGAGGTTCATCAGGTAGAAGTCGAACTTGCCGGGCTGGCCCTTCTGCTGCGCACCGAGAGCAGGTGCGAGGCAGATTGAGATGAGCATGGCAAGGGCCAAAAGCGGCTTGCGAAGCGGCATACGTGAGACCTCGTTGCGACAGGATCGCGACCTCAGGATATCGCGACCGGAGCAGGATATCCTGAAGCTATGAATCATGAGCGCGTAACAACGAGTGTGGCGGTATTCTGCGCATCGGCGGACGGGCAGCTGCCAGAATATCGCACGGCGGCTGAAGCGCTAGGCAGAGTCCTTGCACGCAGAAACCTAGGACTGATCTATGGCGGCGGAAAGACGGGGCTGATGGCCGCAGTCGCAGATGCTGCGCTGGCTGAGGGCGGCCATGTAGTTGGGGTGATCCCGCATGTACTTGTGGACCTCGAAGTGGCGCATCAGGGCGTTTCGGAGCTGCATGTGACCAGCACGATGCATACGCGTAAAGCGCTGATGGCGGAGCGCGCAGACGCGTTCATCATCCTCCCTGGCGGTTACGGCACGCTGGAGGAGATGTTCGAGGTGCTGGCGTGGCAGACGCTGAAGATCCACGCGAAACCCGTCGTGCTGCTGAATGTGGCAGGCTTCTACGACACGCTGTTGCAGTTTCTGGATGTCTGCGATGCGCAGGGGATGCTCCGCGGCAACCGTGGGATCCTCCTCGTCGCCGATACGGCAGAGGAAGCGTTGCAGCTCACCGGGCTCGTCTAACGCCGACGGTGAATCCGCGCCCACCGGTTGACTACAATCAAGAGAGCATGTTCTTCGACCACATCCCACATCTGCGTTACATCTGGCTGGTAGCGGCGTCGACGATTGCGGGTGTGATGAACGCCATGGCCGGCGGAGGCTCGTTTCTGTCGTTTCCCGCGATGCTCGGCATGGGCGTGCTGCCGGTGCAGGCGAACGCAACCAACACCGTGGCGCTGTGGCCGGGGCAGCTTACGTCGCTGGCGACGCTGCGCGGCGACGTGCGCAAGGACCTGCTGCCAGCGGTTGCCGCAACGTGCATCGTAGGCGGTGTGCTGGGTGCGGAGGTGCTGTTGCATACCAAACAGCGCACGTTCATGAACCTCATTCCATGGTTGATTCTCGGCGGCACCCTGATCTTTGGCGTCAGTGGTCCGGTCTCCAAGTGGATGCGCCGACGCGCAAAGCAGGATGAGGCGGAGCCGCACATCCCGAGGCTCGCGCTCGCAGCCGCGCTCTTTCCGGTGTGCTTTTACATCGGATACTTTGGCGCTGGCGGTGGCTTTCTGGTGATGACAATCCTTGCGCTCTTCGGCATGGAAAAGATGCACACGCTCAATGCGATGAAGGTATTTGCAGCGCTGCTTTCAAACTTTGTGGCGATCATTACGTTCATCTTTCAGGGCGCAATCGTGTGGCACTACTGCGTGGTCTCGATGGTCTTCGCAGCGTTTGGCGGATGGGTGGGAGCGCGGTTTGCGCGGCGCGTCAACGGCGATGTGCTGCGCGCGATCGTCGTTGCGACGGGCTGCGTGATCGCGGCATATTTCTTCTGGAGACAGGCGCAGGGATGACAGTATCGAAGATGGAGATCGACGGCATTGGCTACGCTGCAGCCACGATGACGACAGTGTCGTTTGTGCCGCAGCTGCTGCGCGTGATCCGGTTGCGGTCGGCGCGAGATATCTCGCTGGGAATGTTTCTGATCTTCTCCGCGGGGACGTTTGCGTGGCTGGTGTACGGCATCATGGTGCACTCTGCGCCGGTGTGGGTGGCAAATGCGCTGACGTTCGTGCTCTCGATGACGATCCTGGTGTTGAAGCTGCGGTTCGATCGACATGCAACGCATCCGAAACAGCCTGCGGGAGCGCCGCGCTGATGTCGGTGGTTAGCAAAGGAGAGATGCAATGAGTCATGAAGGAATTCGATTTGTGAGTGCCGAAGAAGCGCAGCGCGAGGAGCACCCCAAGCTGACGGGCGATGCGATCCTTCCGGCCAAGGTGCGCGTGGATAAGAGCGGCGGCAGCGGCGTCGTGATCGAGTGGAAGGATGGCCACCGCAGCGCGTGGAACTTTGCGTGGCTCCGCGCCGCGTGCCCCTGCGCCACATGCCATGAGGAGCGCGAAAAAGAGGGCCGCGCACCGGGCGTGGCGAAACCGAAACCTGCGTCATTGCTGCCGATGTATGAGGCTCCGCCGCGTCCCGTGGAGGTGACGCCGGTGGGCAAGTATGCGGTGCGCTTCAAGTGGAACGACGGTCACGAGGCAGGGCTGTACTCGTGGGATTATCTGCGGAATGTGTGTGATGTTGAGGCGAAGAAGCAGGGTGCCTCAGTCGCGTAGATCAAGCGGCGGCAGCTCCGGGGTGGCGGCGAGGAGTTGCTGGGTGTAGGGTTCGCGGGGGTGGTCGCAGACTTCGCTCCAGGTGCCCGTTTCGACGATGCGGCCGCGCTGCATCACAGCGACGCGGTGGCAGAGATAGCGCACGAGCGGCATGGAGTGCGAGATGAAGAGATAGGTGAGGCCGTAGCGCTGCTGGAGGTCGCGGAGGAGGTTGATGACTTGTGCGCCGACGGAGACGTCGAGGGCGCTGACGGGCTCGTCGAGGACGAGGAGTTCGGGGCGGAGGGCGAGGGCGCGGGCGATGTTGATGCGCTGGCGCTGGCCGCCGGAGAACTCATGCGGGTAGCGGCGGAGGGCGGAGGGTTCGAGGCCGACTTCGGCGAGGAGTTCGTGGAGGCGAGCGTCGAGTCCACTGGGCGGCTGTTCGCGGTGGATGGCGAAGGGCTCGGCTAGTATTTGGCGGACCGACATGCGTGGGTTGAGGGCGGCGTAGGGGTCCTGGAAGACGATGGAGAGCTTGCGGCGGAGGCGGCGCATCTCGGCTGGCGTCACGCGCATAAGATCGTAGGTGCGTAACGCCGTGTCATCTGCGCGTGAGGCGCGGAACGTGATGCTGCCGCTGGTAGGCTCGACGAGCCGCAGCAAGAGCCGCGCGATGGTGCTTTTGCCGGAGCCGGATTCGCCCACCAGGCCAAGCGTTTCGCCGCGATTCAGGTGCAGCGAAACGTTGTCGATGACACGCGCGGTGGCGTAGTCCTTGACGAGGTTGTGGGCTTCGAGCAGCGGCTCGTCAGACATGGAAACTCCTGTTGAGAGCCTACCGCAGAAGCTACTTTGCCGCAGTTGGCGGAAGCGCTGTGGTATCGTCGCGGACGATCTTCCAGCCTGCGGGCGTGTGCTCCAGCACCAGCAGGAAGTAGCCGTCCGCATCGCCGCCGCCGGCGCGGGTTCGCTGCAGGTGGAAGTTGCCGGTGACGGTGGCGAAGCGGCTGTCCAACGGCTGCACATCGAGATGCGTGAAGCTGAGCTTGCCCATCGCTGCGGGTGTCGGATAGGCCGCCTTGTAGCGCGTCAGCATCTGCGCGTAGCCGTGCTGGATCGTCCGGCTCATGAAGAGGATGTCAGGCGAGTTCTTGTAGCTGGCGGCGAAGGCGTCGATGTCGCCGCGGTTCCATGCATCGGCAGATTGGTTGAGCGCGCTGACGATGGCGGTGGTCTCCGGCGGCGGAGGTGCGGTTTGGGCGGCTGCGACAAGCGGCGCGCAGAGCAGAATGGCGGATGCGAGACGATACATGGGTGCTCCGTGTAGCCTTGGCAAGGGCACGCGTCAGCAGGGGACGACGAGCGCCAGAGCCTAGAATAGAGGTATGCCGATGATACCCAATACGTGCGCTGCCGTCGCGGATGAAGCTGTGCGCGGGTCGAAGACCGTGCACGCGGTCTGCACACATGACTGCCCCGACTCGTGCGCCGTTCTGGTGACGGTGGACACGCAGAGTGGCCGCGCGACGAAGGTGCAAGGCGATCCCTCGCACCCCGTAACGCGTGGATTTCTGTGCGGCAAAGTGGCGCGCTATCTCGACCGTGTGTACTCACCGGAGAGGCTGCTGTATCCGATGCGGCGCAGGCCCGGCGTGCTGAAAGGCCCGCTGCCACAGGGCCGCGAGGCAGAGGCGTTTGAGCGCATCTCCTGGGATGAAGCGCTGGAGCTTGTGGCGCAAAGGTTGGAGCGGACCGCCGCCGCCTTTGGGCCGGAGAGTATTCTTCCGTACAGCTACGCGGGCACCATCGGGCAGCTCGGCTATGGCTCGATGGACCGCCGATTCTTTCATCGGCTCGGAGCGTCGCAGCTGGACCGCACGATCTGCGCGAGTGCTGGCGGTGCTGCGATGATGAGCGTCTATGGCATGAAGCTCGGCACCGTGCCGCAGGACTTCGTGCACGCCGGCCTGATCCTCGCGTGGGGAGCGAACATCCACGGCAACAACGTGCATCTGTGGCCGTTCATCGAAGAGGCGCGGCGCAACGGCGCAAAGCTTATCGTGATCGACCCCTACCGCACGCGCACGGCGGCGCTGGCCGATGAGCATCTCTCAATTCGCCCCGGCACCGACGTGCTGCTCGCGCTGGCGATCATGCACGTCCTCTTCCGCGATGGGTACGATGATGCAGCCTACATGCACGACTGCACCCGCGGCGCTGAAGCGCTGAAGATGCACGCGCTGCTGCCCGAGCATGCACCTGAACGTGCCGCGGCGATCACCGGCATTACAGCAGAGGCCATCGAGCGGCTCGCGCAGGCCTACGGTAAGGCTGGCCGCGAAGGCCGCGCGCCTGCCGTGATACGCCTGAACTACGGTGTGCAGCGCAGCGAAAACGGCGGTACAGCCGTGCGCGCTGTGGCGATGCTGCCGCTCATCACCGGTAGCTGGAAGCAGCGGGGCGGCGGCCTGCTGCTCTCCACCAGCGGCTCGTTTCCCTTCAATGCAAACCGTCTGCAGATGCCCGAGTTCATGCATGCAAGTCGACTTGGCCGAGCCTCACGCGTCGTGAACATGAACGAGCTGGGGATGGCGTTAACGGAGCTTGGCTCACGCGCAGGCGACGGCCCGCCGGTGAAGGCGCTCTTCGTCTACAACTGCAACGCAGCAGCGGTTGCGCCGGATTCTGTGCGCGTACTTGCAGGGCTGCGCCGCGAGGATCTCTTCACCGTCGTGCACGAGCAGTTCTTCACCGACACGGCGGACTACGCCGACATCCTTCTGCCAGCAACGACGTTTCTTGAGGCCAAAGATGTCATGGGTGCCTACGGCCATCTCTTTGCGCAGATCTCGCAACAGGCAATCGCGCCGTTAGGCGAGGCGCGCTCGAACGTGTGGCTCTTCGGTGCGCTCGGGCGGCGCATGTTTGACGATCCGGCGTTCAACGACGACGAAGACGCGTTGATCGCGCAGGCACTGGAAACCGACCATTCATTCTTCAACGGCATCACCAAGGCGCGGTTGGAACGCGAGGGCCACGTCGCATTGTCGCTGCCGAAGAACGAGCGCGGCGAGTCGCTGCCCTTCAGCACGCCAGAGTGGTTCGCAACGCCAAGCGGCCGTGGTGAGCTGCTGCCCGTGCCAGTGTTTGTCGCGCCGCAGGAGTCGCGCAGCGGTGCAGCGGGCGACGGTGCCTATCCATTAGAGTTTCTGCCGCGCAAGGCGGACAACTTCATGAACTCCACGTTTGCGAACCTCCCAGGACATCAGCAGATGGAGCGCCGCACCGACGGCATCTTGGAGATGCACATCGAAGATGCACGGGCGCGAGGCATTGCATCGGGCGATGCGGTTTCTGTGTGGAACGCGCGCGGGCGCATCACGCTGAAGGCGCGGGTCGGCACCACGGTGGCCACTGGCGTCGTTGCCGCGCGGCTGGACTGGCAGAAGCTCTCGCACAACGGCGCAAACGTCAACACGCTAACCAGCGAGCGGCTGACCGACCTTGGCGGCGGCGCGACCTTCTACTCCACGCTCGTGGAGGTCGCGCGCGCAAACCGTCCAACGCCGCCAGAAGCGTCTACTTCGCTGGCGGATACAGCGTTACCTTCGGCGTGAAGTGGGTGGCGCATGAGGTTGCGCCGCCTGTGTCGTCGATCACGTTGCGGATGCCGCCGCGCGTCTCCAGGCAGACCGTAATCATGTCGTGGAAGACGACCTTCGGCGTCGTAGGCACCTCGATGGCGCGCGTAAGAAAGACGTTCGGATACGTAAACACGCTGTAGGCGCCGAGCCCCCACGCCTCATGCTGCGTGACGCGATTCGCGACCTTGTACGACGCCCATCCGTCAACGCCAGGCGCGCTGCTGTAGGCGGCCTGCGTGGGCGGGTCGTAGGGTATCTCCGACTGATAAAAATACGTGCGCCCGCGATTGCCGTTCCACAGCACCTGAAACTGCTGATGGTGCTCGACGAAGAGCCCATAGATGGTGACATCGTCGGCGTTGACGACAAGCCCGTTGCGGCTGAGGTTCTTGTCCCATCCGACGCCGTTGCCGTGGTCCGCGCGCCAGATCCACGTATGGTCCACGATAGTGCTGTTGCTGTTGATCTCCAGATTGATGCCCGCACGGCCAACGCCAGCGCCGCCGACGCGAAAGAACACATCGTGCAGCACAACGGGATTTCGCGCGTGGCTGGCGTGGCTGCCACGCGGCCCTACCTGCATGAGCACGGGCGAAAGTTTCTCGCCCGCATCGATCAGCAATCCTGCGACAGTGATGCCGTCCACGTCTGCTGTAGTGAGCGCGGCAGTGCCGTGGATGGGGCGCAGCGTTGCGAAGCCCAGGCCAAGCACAACGGTATTCGCGTGCGTCACGCGCAGCGGCGTGCTGAGGTTGTAGACACCCGGCGTCAGCAGCAGGTTCTTGCCACGCGCGAGTTGCCCGTTGATCGTCGCAGCGGTATCGCGTGCGGCGTGCGCAAGGTACACCTCGGAGAAGGGAATCACCCGATCGCTAGTGGGCGTTCGCCAGGAGACGCCCGCGGTGTCATGCGTGAGCGCCGGAACGTGAATGCTCCAGTGCCCCTCTGCATCGGCTTGCAGATAAGGTTTTTCGCGCACCACCGGAGTGCGCGCGACCTCGGTATACGGCGGCTTCGGCCACTCCCTGGCAGGCGCTTCCGGAACGCCAACGAAGACCATGTTCCAGTTCGCGCCAGTCCATCTTTTCCACTCGTCGTTGCGCGAGATCCACTGCTGCTGCGTACCCGAATCCACGTTGCCGTCCACCAGCGTGTCCGACATCCATCCGCCGGATGCCCAGCCATGCTTCTGGTTCAGCACAAGGTTGCCGAGAATGTGCATCCGCCGCATCGGCACCGCCTGCGACACAGCCCACTGCATCGTCCCTGAGCTCGGCGTCACCGCGAAGTTTTCCGCTGCGCGCCAGAAGGTTGTCGTCGCATTGTTGTTGCGCGCCGCCGCATCCACATGCACATCGCCGTAGATGTGCGTTGCGTCAGGCGTAGCGCCCAGCCCTTCGACCTCGGTGTAGAAGCCAATGGGTACGTTGAGGTGATAGTCGCCCGGCATCAGCAGAAACGCATTGCGCTGCGTACCAAACTCGTTGTGCTGCTGGATGGCGTACACGCGATCAATCTCCGCCTGCATCTGCGCCTGAGGCGTCGACGGCGAAAGCACCGCTACATTGGAGCCGAAGTCAGGCTGCTGCGGCGTCTGCGCAACGGCGGCTGAAGCAACCAGGGCGATGGTGCAGAGGAACGTGGAGCGAAGGTGTACTTGCCGCATGGGCAACAGGATACCCCACAGAACAAGCGATTGTCTCGCAGAAATGATACAGCGACTACAGCGGAATCGGGTCGGGAGCGGTGTTGTGCGGCGGCCATCCGAAGAAGGCGGTCGCACCCGCGATGACGAGGAAGGCAGCGGTGAGCGCCGCGCACGCGGGCCAGCCTCCCGCGCTCCATGCAAGCCCCGGAAGAACACCGCCCACGCTTCCGCCGATGTAGTAGCTGCAGATGTACAGGCCCGCAGCCGAGACGCGGCTGCCCGCAGGTGCGGCGTCACGCAGAAAGCTGTTCGCGCAGGTCTGCGCAATGAACACTCCGGAGCTCGCAAACGCGAGCCCCAGTGCAACAAAGGGAAGAGAATGTACGAGCGTGAAGCCGAGGCCGCCCAGGCACAGCCCCACCGCCGCCAGCATTCCGTGCCGAAGACCGATGCGCGCCAACACCGTTCCAGCGGCCAGCGTTGCAGCAAGACCCACCAGGTAGACACCGAAGAGATAACTGATCGCGGTCGTCGAAAGATGAAACGGTGCCGCGCTCACGTAAAACGTGATGAAGCTGAAGATCGAGATCAGCGTAAACAGCATGCAGAACCCGATGGCAAACGTAGCCACCAGCCGCGGGTTGCGCAGGCTCGCGAACAGAGCATCAAGGCGTCCCGTAGGCGGCGCTACGGACGCACGGCGTCGCGCCGCAGGAAGCATCCGCTGCGTCGCAAGTGCTCCAAAGACGCCGATGCAGCCGAGAACAAAGAAGACATCGCGCCAGCCGAGATGCTCTGCGATGAGGCCACCCAGCAGCCTTCCGACAAAGCCGCCGAAGACCGTGCCCGCCACATACACGCTCATCACGCGAGGCACCATCAGCGCCGGCCACTCCTCGGTAATGTACGCGATGGTGATGATAAAGATGCCTGGAGTGACGAGCCCCTGCACAAACCTCCAGCATGCAAGCGACACTAGACTTGTAGCCGTGGAGGTGAGCAGCGCCGCCACCGCCAGCGCCGCCATCGAAGCCACAATGGTGGGCTTGCGCGGGAGTCGCTCCCCGAAGATCGCCAGCAAAACGGCGGAGATCGCTACACCGACCGTTGACGCGCTGATCGTGATGCCTACCCGCCCCTCGGACGCGCGAAAGACGTGCGATAGCAGCGGCAGCAACGGCTGCACGCAATACAGATCAAGAAACGCGAACATGCCGCAGAGAAACACCGCGAAGACGTGCGCCGCAGCGCCTGGCACCTTGTCCGGCGCGTTCCGCATTGCAGCGGAAGACTCAGGAGATGCGGCGGCAGTCGGCATATCTATTGGATGTTGGCGCAGTGAAGAAAGGCGCAGTTCCGCACGAAGCCGCGCCGCTTGAGCTCTGTGTCCCTTAGCTTCGTGTAACAGTCTTCAGGCTCAGTTCTCGCAGCTGCTGCTCGCTCACCGGCGTCGGTGCGTCGACCATCAGGTCGATGGCCTTCGCCGTCTTCGGGAACGCGATCACCTCGCGCAGTGACTGCGCTCCTGCAAGGATCATCACAATGCGGTCAAGCCCCAGCGCGATGCCACCATGCGGTGGCGTGCCGTACTCCAGCGCGTCGAGGAAGAAGCCGAAGCGGTTGTGCGCCTCTTCATCCGACATGCCCAAAGACCGGAAGATCTCCGCCTGCACATCCTTGCGGTGAATACGGATCGAGCCGGAACCAAGCTCCGTGCCGTTGAGCACAACGTCGTACGCCAGCGCCCGCACAGCGCCTTTGTCGTTCACCAGTCGGCCACTGATGATGTCATCCTCATGCGGCGACGTGAAGGGATGATGCGCCGCATCCCACGTCTTGCTCTCCTCGTTCCACTCGTACATCGGGAAGTCCGTAACCCATAGGAACTTGAAGTCGGCCGCCGTGTGGGTTTGCTCAAAGAGCTTGTGCTTGTCCGCAAACTTCTTCGCCAGCTCCAGCCGCAGCGCACCCACACGTTTGTAGATCCACTGCGGATCGTAGTTCCACATCGCCGGCGTGCCGGGCTTTGGCGTAATGACCACAGCGAGGTCTTCGGTCGTAAAGTTCTCGCCATTAAAGACCAGTTGCTCGGCCGTGAGCTTGGCTGCGATGGCCTCGGCCAGCGGCAGAAACGTCTCATTGGTGCGAAGTCTCGCAACGTCGAGAAAGTCCAGTCCGGTGTCACCGAACGTCGCACGAATCTCGCTGACGAGCGCCTTGCGCGCCGTCCCGCTCATCTCGCCTACACGCGGAATCGTGAAGCCGAGAACCGGGAGCGCAGCATCGATTTTAAGCGTCTCGCGCAGCTCCGCCGTGAGCGTGGCGGATAAATCCACCATCGCAGGCAACCGCATATCCGGCTTGTCGATGCCGTAGCGTGTGATCGCCTGGTCATAGGTCATCTGGATGAACGGTTGATCGCTGAGCGTTATACCCGCCGCGTTGAACGCTGCGCGTAGAAATCCCTCTGCAGTCGCGAAGATCGTCGCCATCTGCGGGAAGGTGATCTCCAGGTCGATCTGCGTGAACTCCGGCTGGCGATCGGCGCGCAGATCCTCGTCGCGGAAGCAGCGCGCGATCTGGAAGTAGCGGTCGAAGCCCGAGATCATCAGGATCTGCTTGAAGATCTGTGGCGACTGCGGCAGCGCGTAAAAATGCCCCGGATGCACGCGGCTTGGCACCAGATAATCGCGCGCTCCCTCCGGCGTAGAGCGCGTCATGAACGGCGTCTCAATCTCCAGAAAACCCTGGGACACAAGGTAGTTGCGGATCGCCATCGCAACCCGGCTGCGCAGCGCAAAGTTGTGCTGCATCTCCGTGCGCCGCAGGTCGATGTAGCGATACTTGAGCCGCACCTCTTCATTGCCGATGGCGTCCTCGGCGGGGGAAAATGGCGGTGTCTTCGCATCGTTCAGCAGCAGCAGCGAGTGCGCCACAAGCTCCACCTCGCCGGTCGCCATGTTAGGGTTCGCGAGCCCTTCGCCGCGCGCGCGCAGCACGCCCGTCACGGCCACCACGTACTCCGGCCGCGCAGCCTCGGCCTTCGCGTGGGCCTCTGGTGCAATCTCTTTATCCAGCACCACTTGCGTGATGCCGCTGCGATCGCGCAGGTCGAGAAAGATCAGGTTGCCGTGATCGCGGCGGCGATTCACCCACCCCATCAGCGTGATGGTTTCGCCGGAGTTCGCACTGTCCACATGAGAGGAGCGCAGGTCGCCGCACATATGCGTGCGCTGTAATGTACCAAGAAAGTCGAGAGTCACAATGTTTCTATTGTACGAACTTTGGCCCTGCTCAGCGCATCTTCGGCACAAACACCTTCCACGCCACATCCACGACGATCGCATCGTCCCGTCCAGCGCCGTGTTGTACAGCCGGATGTACGCCCCGCCGTGGTCTGCGAAAATCCGCCGAACCGGAACAGGTACACGATGTACAGCGTCACAAACAGCGAAAACGCGGCGTAGTTCACAGCCTGTAGCGCAAAGCACGCCCACGCCGAAACCAGAATCAGGCTCACTGGTCGCATCCTCGTATGCGATGACGGCATTTCTGAGTGAGTTCGTCCTCGGAGAGCATGTGCAGATGGAACGCTGGATTGGGGTCATTCTTATTTCGATCGGTGTGGCGTTGGGGCTCGAACTCCCACGACAAACAAATCAAGACCGAAGGTGAGGCGGAAGAATGCTGACATGGTCGTTCATCCTTCTGCCGGTCGTCAGGGGATTCAACCGGCCGATAACGGAAAGCTTGATGCCCTTTACCTCGCCTCCACTGGACATACCCTTTGCGCAAAGCACGTCTCCGCACGATGTGCACGACAATCATTATCAACTCGGAAGACCGACCGGACTGGACCTGCAGAGTCCCTCTCCAAAGTCCCAGCTCCTACAGCGGCGCAAGGATGCATCTTATCTATCGACGGAGCGAAGGCTGATTCCTTGCCTCGAACGGGGAATTTCACCGGTCCGCCAAGGATGCAAGTGTAACGTCTGAACGACTCCCCTCGCTCACGTGTTCGAAGAGCGGGGCGGGAACAACAATCCAAAGGCCATTAGGTAGAGGTGCTGCCATGAATTCCTGTATTCCAAAGCTCGCGATGATCAGTAATCAACGCACAGCTGCACTGCTGAGCGGTAGGGGCGAAATCGTCTGGTTGTGCTGGCCAGCCTTCGATTCGGATGCATGCTTTGCCATGTTGATCGGGAGCGACGACAACGGCGTTTGGAGCCTGGCACCAAAGCATGCGTACAGCACAAAAAGATCCTATATGCCTGACACCATGACATTGGAGTCGGTCTATGACGTGCGCTTCGGGGGCACTGTTGCGGTGGCGGACTTCATGCCGATGTCCGGAGCGCGCTCTTCACTGGTGCGGATCGTGCGAGGTACTGCGGGGGCGGCGAAGATGCAGATGCGCTTTGCTCCCAGATTCGATTATGGCAATACGCGACCGTTGTTCGAACAGGGAAAAGGGGGCGAATGGACGGCGGTCAGCGGACCGCACAGACTGACACTGAGGACCAGCGTTTCTCTGAAGCTCGAGGATGGAGCGCTGCTGGCGGAATGGCGTGTCAGCAAGGGCGATTGTGCGAGCTTCGTTTTGGAGTACAGCAGATCCTACGGTGAGAGTACGCCGGAGGCGTTCGACCAATTCGCGGCGAAAGCAGAGACCGAGGAAGGATGGCGAAACTGGATTGGCCAAAGCATCTACAGAGGCCCCTACCAGGAGGCGGTGAACCGATCCTTGCTGACGCTTAAGTCCTTAACCGACATGGAGTCCGGGGGATTTGTCGCAGCCCCGAGCAGTTCACTTCCGGAAAAGGTAGGCGGCGTCCGCAATTGGGATTACCGCTATTGCTGGCTCCGCGACACGACGTTCAGCCTTCTGGGGCTGGTCCATTGCGGGTTGCACGAGGATGCGAAGGTGTGGCTGCAGTGGCTGAGCCGATGCCTACAGGGAGATCCGAAGGAGTTGAAGGTGGTGTACGGCATTTCGGGAAGGCGGGAGCATAGTGAATGGACGGCGGATTGGCTTTCGGGATACGAGAACTCCAGGCCTGTTCACTTCGGAAACAAGGCTTCGAGTCAGCTGCAACTTGATACCTTCGGGGAGGTGATGGATGCGCTGCTGCGCGCTCGTCGACACCATCTGTATCCCATCCAGGACAAGAGTGGACAAGGTCTTGAGGTTCCGTTACTGCGGCATCTGGAAACCGTATGGGACCAGCCTGACCGCGGCCTTTGGGAGATGCGGAGCGGCAACCGACAGTTTACGCAGTCCAAGGTGATGGCATGGGTAGCGTTTGATCGGGGTGTTCGCGCGGCGGAACAGTTCGGAATAGACGGCCCCGTTGACCGGTGGCGCAGGGTTCGGGACAAGATCCATAAAACAGTGTGCAGTCAGGGGTTCAATCGAGGCTTGAACAGCTTCACCCAGAGCTTCAATAATAAGCTGATGGACGCAAGTCTGCTGCTGCTGCCGCTGGTTGGGTTCTTGCCGATCGATGACCCGAGGATAGTCGGAACCGTGAAGATGGTTGAGAAACGATTGCTCAGAAATGGACTGCTGCTCCGGTACAACTCCGCAAAGGTCGACGATGGCTTTCCGGCTGGAGAGGGGGCCTTCCTTGCCTGCAACTTCTGGTTGGTTGAGGTGTATGTTCTTCAGGGGCGGCACGAGGAGGCCCGGGTACATTTTGAAAAACTGCTCAAGCTCCGCAACGATCTTGGTCTTCTCTCGGAGGAGTACGACCATAAGCATGGCCTGATTGGAAACATGCCTCAGGCGTTCTCGCATATCGGATTGATTAATGCGGCGCTCTCTTTGCAAGCAGGGACCTCGATACGGCATAAGGATCTGAACAGTTGAGGACGTGCCCGCCTATCTCCGAGATTGCGGAAGAACTGCACCAGCTATTCGCACCAATTCTTTTCTCCACGTATCATCTGTCGACAGCGCTGCATCAGGCGGATGGGAGATGGGAAAGGCGAGCGGCTTTAGTGCGGTTCGGAGGCAACCCGAGGTATTGATGCGCCAGCACGACGCTCAAATCGCGCTCGCGATACTTGTTGCGGAATAGTGTTATTGCAGAACGTACATGAGTACGGACATCCTCGCGCAAACTCAACCTCAGCTTTTATCTTTAGGTGGTCCGCACTATTTCCAGCTTGGGAGCGGTCAAGCCAACTGGGGTACGAGGATCAAACGTATTCGCGAGAGTGGGTTGAGGTACTGAGAGGGGAAAAGAATGGCGGAAGCGCGTGTGAGTCGAACACACCGTCGCCCGTGAAGGACGACCACCGGTTTTGAAGACCGGGAGGATCACCGGATTCCTGAGCGCTTCCATCGCCCCGTTAGAGTGCATCTATTGATTTGATGCAAAGACCTAGAGGGAGCGCATGAAGAGTGAGAATCTGACCGCGGACTTAGTTACTGCTGAGCCGGTGCGACTTACTGAACAGGTGAAAGCTGGTGGCTGTGCCAGCAAATTGCCGCCTGGGCTGCTGCATTCTGTGCTGGCTCGACTGCCTGCTCAGCACGATCCAAACGTGCTGGTAGGTTTCGATAAGGCCGACGACGCAGGAGTCTACCGGATCGCTCCGAACCTGGCGATAGTCCAGACCGTCGACTTTTTTACGCCCATGGTGGACGATCCGTATACCTACGGTCAGATCGCCGCAACAAACGCGCTGAGCGATGTGTATGCCATGGGCGGCAAACCTGTGACTGCACTTTCGCTGGTGTGCTTTCCTCAAGACGGCGATATGGATGTGCTCGAAAAGATAATGCTCGGCGGGTTGTCGAAGATGTGCGAGGCCGGATGCACAGTGGCCGGCGGCCACAGCGTTCGCGACGTAGAGATGAAGTTCGGCTATGCCGTAACCGGCGTCGTTCATCCCGAGGAGGTGTTTACGAATTCGGGGGCTCAGGCGGGCGATGTTCTGCTGCTGACCAAGGCGATCGGAACGGGCGTGATCACGACGGCGCTGAAGCAGCGAAAGGCTATGCCGGAGTGGGTGGAGGGGGCCGTGCGCTCCATGACAACCCTCAACAAAACCGGAATCCATCTGGCACGCACCTACGAGATCCACGCGGTGACAGATGTTACAGGGTTTGGGCTGATGGGCCATGCACGGGAGATGGCTCTCGGAAGTGGCGTGCGACTTTTGATCGACGTATCGGCGATTCCGCTGCTCCAGGGAGCTATCGAAGCGGTGCGGCTCGGCGCAGTCCCGGCAGGCTTGCTATCGAACCGCGACTTCGCACAGTGCGTGGTGAAAGACATGAGGGATGAGTACATTTCCGACGAAGTGCGATCGCTTCTCTATGATCCGCAGACGGCGGGAGGGCTCTTGCTGGCCGTCAGTCCAGATCACGCCGGGCCGTTCCTGGCGGAACTCAAGGCCTCGGGCCTGCCTGCGGCCCGAATTGGCTGCGTGCTCGCGGCGAATCCTGCCACGCGGGGAGATTCATGGATCGAGTTGACCTCCGGACCGACCGATGCGAGGAGCTGGGGATGACCCAAGGAGAGAACGCTCCCCAAGAACTCTATCGTCTTCTTCCATCCGTGGACGAGCTACTCCGGCGCCCGGAGTTTATGGCTCTCGGGAAAGAGGTTTCGCGGCTCGCACTGGCAAAGGCCGTACGGGAGGAACTTGCTCGCGCGCGAGCGGATGTTGTTCAGGGTCTTCAGACCCAGGAGACGTTGATCGGGTACATAGAGAGACTGGGGGAAGTCATAGAGAGAAGGATGGTCGAAGCGACGCAGCCAACTCTAATGCATGTGCTGAATGCTACCGGAGTGATCCTGCACACCAACCTTGGCCGCGCGCCATTGAGTGAGCCAGCACTGCGTGCCATCGTCGAAGTGGCAGGCGGCTATTCGAACCTAGAATTCGATCTGGAGACGGGCAGCCGCGGACGTCGCGACCGGCACGCAGAGCCGATGCTGCTGCAGGCCTTAGCCTCACTCATGGATGAGCCGCTCGAAAAGCTTGCCAGCGAATGGAGTGTCGCGGTGGTCAACAACTGCGCCGCTGCCACCTTTCTCGCTCTCAACTCGCTGGCCGAAGGCGGGGAAGTGCTGGTTTCACGCGGCGAGTTGGTGGAGATTGGCGGTGGCTTTCGTGTGCCAGATATCTTGCGCAAGGCCGGCGTTACCTTGCGCGAAGTCGGAACGACCAACCGGACACGGGTATCAGACTACGCCGAGGCAATCACCGGCAATACGCGCATGATCTTGCGAGTTCATCAGTCGAACTTCAGGATGGACGGATTTACGGAAAGGCCAGAGCTTGCAGCGCTGGTCGAGCTGGGAAAACGTGCGAACCTTGTCGTCTTTGAGGACCAGGGAACTGGCCTTCTGATTCCCCTCGAACGCATGGGCATCAAAAGCGAATCGTCGCTCACGGAGAGCCTTCGTCAAGCACCAGACCTGATCGCTTCCAGTGGGGACAAGCTTCTGGGTGGGCCGCAGTGTGGGCTTTTGCTGGGAAGGAGCAGTCTGGTGGACAGAATTCGGGGGAACCCGCTCTTTCGTGCACTTCGCGTAGATAAGCTGACCTATGCTGCGCTGGAGGCGACGTTGCTGAGCTACGCGTCGCATCAGGAGCATGAGATACCGACCATACGCATGCTGCGGATCCCCACAGAAGAGCTGCGTCAGCGCTGCGAAGCGGTACGTCAGGACATTACAGCAGACACGCTAGAAGCCGCGATCGTCGCGGTTCAAAGCGTCATCGGCGGCGGCACGACTCCTGGTACAGCGCTGGAGAGCTTTGCACTTTCGCTGCGTCCTCGCGCTGGCTCATCGTCGGGTTTGCTTGCGGCTCTTCGCCGGCAGACCCCGCCAGTCGTTGCACGCGTGCACAACGACTGTGTCCTTCTTGACCTGAGGACGGTTCCTCCCGAACATGACAAGGTGCTTTCCAGCGCGGTTCGTGCAGCGGTGGAGGGACTGGGATGATGCTGCAGGATCAATCGCAACGTACCATCGTGGTCGGAACCGCTGGCCACATCGACCATGGAAAGACGGTGCTGGTACGGGCACTGACGGGGATTGACACCGACCGGCTGCCGGAAGAGAAGCGCCGCGGCATTACAGTCGATCTGGGCTTCGCCCGGTGTGAGCTGGAGTCGTCTTCGGGAGGCAGGCTTTGGCTCGACATCATCGATGTTCCCGGACATCGGCAGTTTGTTCGCAATATGCTTGCCGGAGCGGGTGGAATCGATGCGGTAATGCTGGTCATCTCAGCCGCCGAGGGCGTCATGCCGCAGACCGAAGAGCATCTGGCGATCTGCGGTTTACTGGGTGTTCGGAGAGGTCTTGTCGTTCTGACGAAGGCCGATCTGGTGAGCGAGCAACAGCTCGGAGTTGTGTGCGAAGAAGTACGCTTCGCACTTCGAATGTCGTTCCTCAAGGATGCAGTCATTACGCCGGTGAGTGTGAAGTCAGGATTCGGCATGGCTGCGCTCCGCACCGCACTGCGGCGAGTAGCGCAGGAGGCTCCGGTCCGCGGCTGTGCGGGTTTGCCACGCCTTCCGCTCGACAGGGCTTTTGTGATGAAGGGCTTTGGCACGGTAGTTACCGGAACCCTGCAATCCGGGATTCTGAAGGCTGGACAGACCCTTGCGATCGAACCCGGTGGAAAGCAGGTGCGGGTTCGTGGAATACAGAGGCACGGACACAATTGCCAGGAGGCGCGCGCTGGCTCAAGGGCCGCGCTGAATCTGAGTGGGATTGAGGTTGGCGAGGTGCGTCGAGGAGATACACTCGTGATGCCTTCGACTCTGCGTTCCGTGGATACTCTCGACGCGGAGATCGCGCTGCTGCCAGGAGCGCCGGATCTCGTACACCGCTCTCGCGTTCGATTGCATGGTTTCTCTTCGGAGACCATAGCAACGGTCTCGATGTATGGATACCACCCAGTAGCGGCGGGATGCAGCCGTATCGTGCGTCTGAAGCTCGCGAACTCCATTGTGCTCGTTCCCGGAGACCGCTTCGTGCTGCGTCGGCTTTCCCCGGCACAAACCATCGGCGGAGGACGTGTCATCGACGCGTCTCCTCTACCGCGCACGCCGAAGAAGAAAGCATCCGAGTGGCTCGAGCAGATAAAGAACGCTTCAGAGACGGAGCAGCTACAGCTCCGGGTTGACCGTCGCGAGCAAGCCGGGATCGGGCTTCGTGAACTGGCCCAGGAGGCGGGCTGGACCGTCGATGCCATCCAGGCGGCGATACAAACGATGACGAAGCGTGGATCAATGCAGTTGCTCTCACAGAAGCTGCTGATTGGTAGCACAGCACTGCATCATGCGGCGGAACAGCTGCTGAAGACCCTTCCCACAGCAGCTGCAAACAGGGCGACAGCGGGGGTGCGCATCAACGAACTGCGGAGCCACTCGCAGCTTGCGCCGGAGGTCTTCAGCGCTGTGATGGCGACGCTGGCGCAACAGAAACGCATTGAGTTGCGCGGCGAGCCTGGAGGCGAACTGGTTTACCTCCCCGGTCCAAAACTCGAAGCACCCGATCCGAACGCGGCGCGGATTGCAGCGCTGGCCAAACTCTATCAGCGTGCCGGTCTCAATCCTCCATTGTTCTCCGAGGCGCTACGAGAGCTTCGCTTCACCGAGAAGGATGCACGAGCGTTCGTTACGGTTCTGCTGCGCGACAAGACTCTGATCAAGGTAGCGGTCGACGATATATTCATGTGCGGCGAGGCGATCGAAGCTCTGGAGAAGACGGTTCGCGGGCTCAAAGGCCAGAGCCTCGACGTGGGTCGGCTGAAGCAAATCACAGGCTTGTCGCGCAAGTACGCTATCCCGCTGCTGGAGTATCTGGACCGGCAGAGAATCACGCGAAGAGTAGGAAATTCGCGCATCGTACTTTAACCAAGATTGGCTCGCGGGAGCGGCCAGATGGATCGGCGGCTTGCCGGATTTGAGCGTCACAACCCTTTTCCTCGAGCTTGCGTCCTATAGCGACATAGTTGTCTCCGCGAACGGTGCGGTCCGAAGGAGGATCCCTTGATCAAGGAACTTTTATCGAAGTGGCCTGTGTATCAGCAGATCAAAAATCGCTCGAATGGGAACGGCTCTGAGTCCTGGAGTGAGCGGACGAGAACGCTGCAGCCGAAGACGGCAGGCGCTGATGTTGCGCGGTCCATCTGCCCCTACTGCGCGGTCGGTTGCGGGCAGATGATTTATCACAAGGAAGGCAAGCTTATTTCGATTGAGGGTGACCCTCACTCGCCGATCTCGCGCGGGCACCTGTGCCCCAAGGGTGCCAACACCTTCCAGTTGCACACTGCTCCCAATCGACTTGAGAAGGTGAAGTACCGCAAGCCTTACGGAACGGATTGGGAAGAGTTGCCGCTGGAGCAGGCGATGGACATGATTGCCGACCGGCTGTGGGAGTCGCGTGACAACAGCTTCGTCGAGTCGAAAGAGGGCCGCGCGGTGATGAACACCACGAAGGTGGCTCATCTGGGCGGAGCGACGCTGGACAACGAAGAGAACTACCTGATCAAAAAACTGTTTAGCGGAGGTCTCGGCTTGGTCTGCGTCAGCAACCAGGCCCGAATTTGACACAGCTCTACGGTGCCCGGTCTGGGCACCACGGTAGGACGGGGCGGAGCCACAACGGCACTTACCTCGCTGGCAGATTCCGACGCCATCATGATTATGGGCTCCTCGATGGCAGAGCAGCATCCGGTGGGCTTTCAATGGGTGATGGAAGCGCGGGAGCGCGGTGGCAAGGTCATCCACGTTGACCCGCGGTTTACGCGCACGTCAGCGAGCGCGGATATCTGGGCGCCTGTGCGCGCCGGTACAGATATTCTCTTCCTTGGCGGTCTGATTCACTACGCGATCGAGCATGATAAGTGGTTTAAGGACTACGTCCTCACGTACACCAACGCATCGACAATCCTGCGCGAGGACTATCGCGATACCGAGGATCTTGATGGACTGTTTTCGGGATGGGACGCGGAGAAGAAGGAGTACAGTCCGGATACCTGGCTCTATGAGGGCTCTGAGAAGAAGCGTCACCCTTCGCAGCCTGCGCCTGGGCATCATCCCGCCGATGGCGGCCACGGCAAGGATCGCGGCGGTGAAGCCGGGAATACGCACCAGTACACCACCGATCCCACCCTCCAGAATCCCCGCTGCGTCTTCCAGGTGCTGAAGCGGCACTTCTCCCGATACACGCCGGAGATGGTGGAGCAAGGCTGCGGAATGCCGAAGCATGTGTTCCTCGAGGTGGCCGAAGCATTCACAAGTGCTTCTGGGCCGGACAAGACCGCCGCGATCTGCTACGCCGTGGGATGGACCCATCACTCGACCGGTGTTCAGATTATTCGCAGCGCAGCCATCCTGCAGCTTTTGCTGGGGAATATGGGAAGACCCGGCGGCGGCATACTTGCGCTGCGCGGACATGCCTCGATTCAGGGCTCTACCGATATTCCTACGCTCTATGACATCCTGCCCGGCTACCTTGCGATGCCCTTCTTCGAGGATGATTCGACGAGCCTCAGCAAATACATCGACAAGCATTCGGACAAGGCAGGTGTCTGGGCGCACTTTGACGCGTACATCATCTCGCTGCTGAAGTCCTGGTACGGCGACGCGGCCACGGCTGAGAACGAGTGGGGCTTTCAGTGGATGCCGCGGGTAACGGGCGACCACTCGGAACTGGGTTACTGGCTCGATATGGCGGACGGAAAGATGGAAGGTCTATTCGTCATGGGCCAGAATCCCGCAGTAGGCGCACCCAACGGCCGACTGCAACGCTCCGCCATGCAGAACCTGAAGTGGATGGTCGTGCGCGACATGGTGGAAACCGAAACAGCAAGTTTCTGGCTGGATTCGCCTGAAGTCAAACGCGGCGAGCTGGTGCCTGAAACAATCGCGACCGAGGTCTTTCTGATGCCCGCAGCGGGTCAGGCAGAGAAGAACGGCAGCTTCACCAATACGCAGCGTCTGGTGCAGTGGCATAACAAGGCGGTTGACCCGCCGGGAGACTCGCGCAGTGAGACATGGTTCATGTATCACCTGGGTCGGCGTATCAAGGAGAAGGCCGCCAGGGAGCCGGGACCGAAGAACATTGCGATCAACAATCTGACGTGGAGCTATCCCACCGAAGGAGCCATCGCGGAGCCCGTCGCCGAGGCTATCCTGGCGGAGATCAACGGCTGCCATTGGGACACGAAGATGCACATCAAGACGTACGACGAGTTGAAGCCCGATGGTTCGACGGCGTGCGGTTGCTGGATCTACGCTGGGCTCATGCCAGCTCCTGACAAAAACCTCCCAAATACAAGGGAGTCGCACGATTCGCTCGGCCACGGATGGGGCTTTGCATGGCCCAAGGACACACGCATCCTTTACAACCGGGCCTCCGCGAAGCCCGATGGAACTCCGTGGAGCGAGCGCAAGAAGCTCATCTGGTGGGACCCTGCCGCGGGGGAAAAAGGGAAGTGGGTAGGCGAAGATGTCAGCGATTTCAAGCCCGATATGCCGCCTGATTACAAAGGTGATCCCAACAAGCGTGGACTTGAGGCGCTCAGCGGCGACCAGCCGTTTACGCTGCACCCCGATGGTCGCGGATGGTTGTTCGTCACGAGTGGCTTGAAAGATGGCCCACTGCCAACGCACTTTGAACCCCTTGAATCGCTTGTGCACAACCCTGTCTATCCGTCCGAGCAGACGAATCCGCCGGCGCACAAGAAGGAGCGCCCGGACAATCCGTATGCGAAGTCTCCGGACGACCCGCGTTTTCCGTATGTGTTGACCACCTATCGGCTCACGGAACATCATACGGCTGGAGGCATGTCGCGCGGCCTGAGCCATCTGGCCGAATTACAGCCGGAGCTCTTCACTGAAATCTCGCCGGAACTTGCTGCAATGTGTGGCGTCAAGCATGGCGAATGGGTGACCATTTACTCGCCACGAGGTCTGCTCTCCGCAAAGGCCCTTGTGACCGGACGCATGGCCCCTTTGAAGGTTAATGGAAAGATGGTGCACCAGGTCGGGCTGCCCTATCACTGGGGATGGAAAGGCATCACCACGGGAGACGTGGTGAACGATCTTCTCGCGATCTCGGAGAGCCCGAACGTGCGCATCATGGAATCGAAGGCGCTCGTCTGCAACCTGATCCCAGGCCGTCGCAAGCAAGGTCCGGCAGCACTCAAGGAACTGAATAAGCTTCTCAAGGAGCGCACATGAGCGAGAAGATGGGAAACTTTGAAGTTCAACCTGGAAAGAAGACCGCATTCTTCACTGACTCCACCACATGCATTGGCTGCAAGGCGTGCGAGGTAGCGTGCAAGGAATGGAATGGTCTGGAGGCTGACGGGTATAACTTTTCCGGCTTCTCCTATGACAATACTGTGGGGCTCGGCGCCTCGACCTGGCGACATGTGAAGTTCGTGGAAGACACGCCTATTCCCGGATTGGGAGGGAATTCGCCCGACCACAATAGCTGGGAGTTTTCCTCCGACGTCTGTAAGCATTGCGAGGTTGCCGGCTGCCTGGAAGCCTGCCCGACCGGTGCGCTGGTGCGGACGGAGTTTGGCGGCGTATTTCTCCAGCCGGACATTTGCAACGGTTGCGCCTACTGTGTCATATCGTGCCCGTTCGGCGTGGTGCAGAAGAACGAAGAGGATGGCCGCGCGTTCAAATGCACCTTCTGCACCGATCGGCAAAAGGTCGGACTCGAACCTGCATGCGCAAAGGCCTGCCCAACGCAGTCGATTCAGTTCGGAGTTCTGGAGACGATGGAAGAAAAAGCCGCCGACCGGCTCGCCGTCCTGCAGGACCGCGGCATGGCTGATGCGCAGATCTACAATCCGACGCACACCAGCGTCAAGGGCATCCACGCGTTGTTCCTGATTCGCGGCGAGCCTGAGACGTATAATTTGCCACCGAATCCCGAGGTGCCCACCATCTATCTGCGCGACGGATGGAAGTCGGCCGCCCGCGACGGCTTTCTCCTGCTCGCCGGAGTCGCGGCTGCATTCATGGCGGCACGCAGTGGACGGAAGGATGGAATCCATGTCTGAGACGCAGATGCTGATCGAACAGCTGGTGGATCAACGCGAGGAGCACCTGCTCGAAATTCGCCGCGAGGCCGAGTTGACTGGGCAAGTCAAAAGTCCAGGAGTGCGACCTGAGGGTTCCCCGTTTCCGATCGCGTCGCCACAGACCGGCTACTACCAACAGCCGCTTTTAAAAGAGCCTCAGTGGACGCAACTGATTCCCTTTTATTTTTTCGTGGGTGGAGCTGCCGGATCACTAGGTGTCATTGGATCACTGGCTGACGTGCTGGGAGACGAGAAGAGGCTGGCCGAGCAGGCACGTTGGCTGGCGTTTGGAGGGTCCGTTCTTTCCGGGGCTTTGCTCGTTACGGATCTGGGAAGATCCAGCAGATTTCTCAATATGCTTCGTGTGTTCAAGCCGCAGAGCACAATGTCGATGGGCTCCTGGATACTGTCAGGATTCTCGGTTTTTGCGTCCATATCATCCGCAGCGGACGCGATGGATGCCCTTTGGGGAGCAAACCTGCTCTCTCACTTGCTGCGTGGCATGGGACGATTCGGTTCCGTGATTTTTGGGATGCCTTTCCATAACTACACCGGGGTTCTGCTGGCGACGACTGCAATGCCGGTCTGGAACGCGCGCGCGAATTCGCTTCCCGGGCACTTCGGCATGTCAGGTCTGCAATCCGGGGTGAGCATTCTTGAGTTGATGGGGCACGAAGACAATCGAGCCCTTAATCTGCTGGGTGTGCTGAGCGCGTCCATGGAGACATGGGAGAAGATAGACATCTCAAAGTCAAACGCGCGTGCGCTTCTTCCGCTCAAACACGGAGGCAGCGGAGTACTCGTGAGCACGGGGGCATGGCTCTCCGGTCCGGTACCGCTGCTGTTTCGCATAGGTTCGGTGTTTCTACCTGAGCGCAGCGTTGCGCTGCGTCGTCTCGCCGCCTGCGCCGGAATTGTGGGTTCCCTCTTCACACGCTACGGCTGGGTTCAAGCAGGTAAGTCTTCAGCGCGAGACTGGCGGCTTGCACTTGAGATCGAAGCGCCGAAGGAAGTGGCGATGCCCACCACAGCGAAACGGTCCACCGGTCGCGTGATCGCCAAAGCCGCCGGTGCCATCTGCGTCCTGGCAACTGCGTTCTTCGTCCTCAGACGTAAGTTCTGAGATCGGGTGTATCAGCTAGACTCGTCTGTCAGTTCGCGCGAAGTGATTGAATACCGGAAGCTCTCCGGATCGAGACAATCCAGCCTGCCCAGCTCGGTTTCTGCCTGCGGGTACATCAAGAAGGGCAGTGTAGGGCCCGACGATCCAGGCAGCGATACGTCCTGAGCGTAGTTATAGGCAATCCAGTTCATCTCCCAGGATCCGAAGAGCCGGTGTCTCGCGGACTCGACCTTGATGCCCGTTAGAGAGAGATCTCCGGGGGGCTCCTCCAGGATCACCTTTCGGACGTCCGCCGGATCCATCGGCACCCATCCAAAACCCGAAAGGTACACCTCCGCGCGGCAGTGCTGAGCCTTTGATACATCACCCGATGACGTCCCCAGACTCGAACATTCCAAATCCGAACGACCGACGCGCAAGCCATAGACATCTCTTGCCGGAACGCCCGACGCCTTCACCAACCCGACGAAAAGTCCGTTCAAGTCGGCGCACTTGCCTCCCAGGTCGCCGGTCTCCAACATCGGCCGGATATCACCCACGCCGCAACCGCGTACGGCAGGCTTGCGATAAGTATTCTTGACGATCCATTCGTAGACTGCACGGGTCTTCTCTACGTCGGTACGCGCGCCAGCAGTGATCTTTTCAGACGTCGCCTTAACGATGCCATCGGTGGGAACATACGTGGTGGGCCTTAGAAAGCTCGCAGCATCTGCCGGAACCGAAGGCAGTCGTGCCGTGGAAGACTCAACTGCTGCGTTCAGATCAACCGACCAATCCCGTGTAGCCACTCGTTGCACCGTCGTGATTGCCGGAGCGGCGCCCGAGGGAAAGCTGGCGCAGAGTATCTTCAGGCCGGTCCGCGCGTCCTCATGCAAAAAAGTCTTACCTCCTTCACACTGCAAGGAGCTTGAAAGCGTTCTCTGGAACTCGGTATTTTGAGCGAGCGGCTGTGGCAGCCATACGTGGGTTCGGCCAGACGGTCTGAGCACCCTGACGCTCGTCACCACCTCATACGTTCGCCATCCGGAACCTGGAGTCTTCGATGTCAAATCGCCGTAAGATTCGGCCTCAACTGAACGCGTCGCGATGCCAAAGGCGGGAGCTGCCATCGCCACAGCTCGTAGAAAATCTCTGCGATCCATGTTATCCGTCTCCGGTGTTTGTTATTGGAGCTGACGCAGATATGCGACCAGTGAGCGCAACTGCGTCCCGTTGTACTGGGTGATCTTCGGCATCTTGCATCCGGGCTTGAGGGATTGCGCGTTCGTGATCCATCCTTCCAGGTAGCCATCGTTGTTTGGGAAAGAGTCGGCACCGATCTCTTTGCGGCTGCCGATATGGGTCAGATCCGGACCGAATCGTCCCGCCGCCGCAGTTCCGCGGACGGTGTGGCACTTGGTACAGGGGCCATCGAGGAACGCCTGTTGTCCCTGCATCGTCTCTGGGTTGGTGGGTTCTACGCCGGGCCTGGCTTGATTGGCAAGCCATTGGTTGAAGGCGGCGGGCTCCTGCGCTACAAGCAGAATGTGCATGTTTGCGTGCTGGCTGCCGCAGTACTCCGCGCATTGACCGACATAGTCTCCGGGCTGGCTGGCTTCGATGCGAATGAAGTTGACGTCACCGGGAATGAGATCGACCTTGCCGTGAAGACTCGGGACCCAGAAGGAGTGGATGACGTCGGCGGAACGGAGCTCGATGTTGACGGGGCGGTGTGCTGGAATATGGATTTCGTTGGCGGTGATGACCTGCTGATTCGCCGCTCCGAGATAGTGGACCTCCCACCACCACTGGTGGCCGATGATCAGGATGTCCGGCTTGGATTTCGCTGCCGCCGCACCCATGTTCATCGCTCCATGATCGCCATGGATCGGGAAAGTAGTGAGCAGGTCAAGACCAAGGAAGAAGAAGACTGACAGCACAAGGAAAGGAATTGCAATTCCACCGATCGCCACCCATGCCTGACCTCCGCCAACGTCGATCGGCATGTGCTCCTTCAGGCTGCCTCGGTTCTTCTTCAGAGCGATCGCAAGGAGAGCCCACATGATGAGAATCGTAATCACGAAGGTGATCGTCAACGCGGAGGAGAGGCGAGCGATGCTGTGCGCTGCCGGTCCGTGCGCATTGGAGGTTGACTGCACCGTGGCGCAGCCTGCCAGGAACAGCGGAAGTAGAGAGGCAACGAATTTAGCAGCACGACCCATGAAGTTCCTTTGCTATCGCAAGGTGTAGAGATAAGCGGCGATATCATGCGCCTGACTGTCTGTAACGCCGAGGTTTGGCATGGCGGTTCCGGGCTCGATAGCCGGCGGGTTTTCGATCCACCGCACCAGGTTGTCGGGCGTATTCGGAAGTTCGCCGGCGATGATGGTTCTGCGGCTGTAGTAAAAGAGCGGCGGCCCAACCATGCCTCGCGCTGTTCGGATTCCGGGGATGACGTGGCAGGAGCCGCATCCGTAGCTTTGGATGAGAGCTTTTCCGGCAGCGGGGTTGCCGCTCATCGCAGGTTGATAGCCTCCCATGGGATGACTTCCGATGCACCCGGAGAGCAGGCAGCAAGTAGTCGCAAGGCAGCTAACAAGGAGAGTGAAGGCGGGCTGGCGGGGTCTTTGTCTCATCGCGCCCTCAGACACATCTGCAGGATGAAAAGAGGCAGGCACATCCAAAAGAAGCCGCAGCCCAGCGTCAGCGTTATGAATAATCCGCAGAGCGACATGAACTCGCGCCGCTCGCGACCCTCCGCGCTGAGAAGTCCGCTGGCATCGGAGAGCCTGCGCCACGTGCGGTAGGCCATGCTGCCGCTCAGGAATGCAATCCCGAATAACGCGATCCACAAGACGAAGTAAAGAACGCGAGCTCCAGGGTGGTAGCTTGCACCTCCGAATTGTTCCTGATGAACGCAGGCTCGCCACGCGACTACGCAGTCCAGGCTGCCGAGGCTCAGCCACGCAAAGACCGACGCGGCAAATTCGAACCATAGACGCTTGTTCGGGGGCGTCTCTGGATGCCTTGCGTTGTCGTGTCGCGGGTCGCTGCTCATAGGGTTTGTCATCTCAAAATCCATAGAACTGAAAGTGTGGAATTACATATAGGAGAAGGACGACGAAGAACCAGATCACATCCACGAAGTGCCAGTACAAAGCCACCACATGGTAGGGACGATGCGGCGGAAGCTGCGTCGGTCCGTAGTCCGGAAGGATGGAGAGATAGCCGAGCATAAGCAGGCCCATGATGACGTGCGCGGCATGGAAGGTCGTGATCGTGTAGAAGATGGAGCCGTACGAGTCGGTCAGCGGCGTCAGCGTCTTCCAGTGCTCCTTGTACTCGAATGCCTGCACCGCAAGAAATACCAGACCCATCAGGATTGTTGTGAACACGGCACCGCGTGCGAGCCGATAGCGCCCCTGCTCGACGAGTCGCTCGCCCCACATGACGACGAGGCTGCTGGCGAACAGGATTCCCAGCATGATGAATGCCTTGGCGAGTTTGGGCGGGTGGTCGACCGCCCACCGGTACTTGTCCGCACCGAGGAAGTAATAGCTGCCGAAGAGGCAGACAAAAAGCGTCGCTTCGGTGAGGATGACCATGGTCACGCCATAGACACCACGGTTCGCTTCGATCGGCCAGACGCCTGTGTGCGGCGTCTCGGGTGCAACAGGAGGTGTCGCGAGAGAACTCATAGGTGCCCCTTAATGGGCCGCGGCCAGAGCCAGGTACAGCCCAGCAGAAAGGTGAGGATCAGGGCCGCCAGACACACCCACATCCATTGGTAGACAAGCGCCAGGAAGAAGACGAAGAGGGCCAGAGCAAGAAACATTGGAACCAGGGAGAGGTTTGGCATGGTTGCGGCCGCCTGCGGTACAGCGTCCAGCATGTTCGACGTGATGCAAAGCCGCGCCTGTGAGAGGACGCGCAGATCGCCTGGATCTTCGTCCTCGTCGAACGTGTCCCACAGCGGATGCCTTGTGGCGACCGCTGGAATGCGTACGACCTCGTAGTCCGGCGGCGGCGACGACATGGCCCACTCCAGGCCATCGGCGTTCCATGGATTGTTGCCGGCAAGCTCGCCGTGCCGAAGGCTGTAGAACAGGTTGACGATGCTGATAAGCATTCCGACGCCGAATAAGAATGCGCCGAAGGTCATCACCTCGTTCATGGGTTGCAGACCGAGATTGGCTGCATAGGTATAGATGCGTCGCGGCATACCCATCAGGCCGACGATGTGCATGGGAAAGAACCCAACGTTGAACCCGACGAACATGACCCAGAAGCTCCATTTGCCGATCCGCTCATCCATCATGCGGCCCGTCATCTTGGGCAGCCAGAAGTAGAGGCCCGCGAACACCGGAAAGACGTTCGCACCGATCAGTACATAGTGGATGTGAGCGACGACGTAGTAGGTGTTGTGCAGCTGCCAGTCGACAGGAATGATCCCGGCGACCACGCCGCTCAGACCTCCAATGACCAGCAACGCGACAGAGCCGAGAGCGTACAACATGGACGTCGTAACCACAGGACGCCCCTTCCACACCGTTGCCAGCCAGGCGAAGATCGTGATCGTGGTGAAGAGAGAGATCATCATGCTGCCCGCGCTGAAGAAGCTCATCGTCAGGTCCGACATGCCGACCGTGAACATATGGTGCAGCCAGACGCTGAAACCCACGACGCCCGTCAGGACCGTGGACATGGCCACATAGGGATAGCCGACGATGGGACGCCGCGAGAAGACGGGGATGATGATTGAAATCATGCCCGTCGCAGGAAGGAAGATAACGTACACCCAGGGATGGCCGAAGAACCAGAACAACTGCTGCCAGAGCAGCGGGCTTCCGCCGCTCGCCGAACCGAAGAAGTGCATGCCCCAGCGCCGCTCCAACTCCAGGAAGACACATGCAAGTGTGAGCGCAGGCATGGCGAAGAGGATGGTGCACGAGATGGTGAGGGTGCTGTAGAGAAAGAGCGGCATCTTGCTGATGGCCATGCCGGGAGCGCGGAAAAATAGGATGGTTGCGATGAAGTTGATCGCCGCGCCCGTGGTCGAGATCCCGAGCATGATGAGCGAGAGCGCATAGAAATCCATCCCATGACCCGGCGAATAGACGATGTTGGTGTAGGGCATGTACGAGAACCAGCCTGCGTGCGGAGCCTGGCCCGTGAAGGGACCTATGTACAACAAAATTCCTGAAAACAGAAACGACCAATAGGTGAACGAGTTCAACCTTGGATATGCAACGTCACGCGCACCCGTCATCAATGGAACAAGGTACACCGAGAAGCCCGACAGGATCGGTGAAGCATACCAGAAGATCATCGTTATGCCGTGCATCGAGAAGAGCTCGTTGTACGCCTCCGGCGTCAGGAGTGCGCCGTTGGCATGGGTGAGCTGAAGCCGCATGATGAGTGCTTCTACACCACCGATGATCAGAAAGATGAAAGCGGTAGTAAGGTAGCGAATTCCAAGATCTTTGTGGTCTACGGACGCAAACCATCCGTAGATAGTTTTGGGAGTCTCCCAAAGCCTGGTTAGCTGCTCCTCTGCCGCCAGCGTGCTCATTCGGTCTCCTGAAGTGTGCTGTGTTCAGTCTGTGATGCAGATATCTCTGTATGCCAAACGAGTACTTTGGAACCCGCGCCGAAGCGAACACGGCGCTCGATGGTACGTAGCAGGTCTCGTCCTGGTGAGCATCGGACGGCCTCCAGGTTTGCATGTCGGGGGCGTGCGCGACACTGATCAAGATGCGGAGGGATCGCTATGGAGTTGCCAGACATCATTCCCCTCCTGGAGTAAGTTCGTGCACGTCCACCGGCGGCCGGGGCTCGAGAGCCATCTCGTCTGGAGCGGCGGCTTCCGCCGACGCCTCTGGCGATGTCATCCTGGTGCGCAGAGCCTTACGTCGCATGACGCGAACGCAAATGAAGTAGGTGAGCACGGCGGCGCATGGCGGCGCAATCAACACGACAATGCGAAGAATGGTTCGAATCTCTACCACCGATCCGCCGACCGCAAGAGCCAAAAAGTCGTCTCCCCCAGAGACCAGAAGCACCAGCAGAAAGATAAATAGCCCGGCTCCACCGGCCGTCAGAAAGGGCTGTTCATAGGGCAGTCGGAGTACATTCTGATCTCCCGTGTCCTTCGAAAATAGCTTCTCGGTGAAGGGCCAGGAGTACAGGAAAAGGAACAGCAGGGATGGCATCAGGACGGCAGGGAAGAAGATCTCCGGAATCAGCCAATGGCCGAGGCGCAGATTGACACCGGGAAACAGGCGGAGCGCTCCCTCCACCCAGCCAAGGTACCAGTCCGGCTGCGCGCCGGCCATGGTGCTCGCTGGATCATAGGGTCCGTAGGTCCACACGGGATCGATCTGGAAGAAAGCGCCCAGGCCAGCAATCACGCCAAAGACCAGAAGGAGCAGACCGATGGACTTTCCCGTATAGGCCGGCCACAGCCGGGATCCCACGATGGTTCGGTTGGTCCGTTTCGGGCCCGGATAGTTCGTGTGCAGCTGACGCCAGATCATGAAGAGGTGAAGTCCCAGCAGAGCAGTGATCAACCCAGGAACCAGGAAGATATGCAGCGCGAACATGCGCGGAAGTGTGGCCGGATTGGGAACCGTTCCACCCATAAACAAAAAGGCCAGCCATGGGCCGACCAATGGGATGGAGATAAGGATCGCGTATCCAATGCGCAAGCCAGTCCCTGAGAGCAGATCGTCGAGCATGGAATAGCCGAAGAATCCGTTCACCAGCGCCAGCACCAACAAGGTCAACCCGATGAGCCAATTCATCTCTCGAGGCTTGCGGTACGCTGCGGTCAAAAAGATGCGCGCCATGTGCGCGAGAATGGCCCAGAGGAAGATCAGGGCAGCCCAATGATGCATCTGGCGTACCAGCAAACCGGCAGGCACATCGAAGCAGATGTTGAGCACGGAGCGGTAGGCGACCGAGACTTTCTGACCGTCCAGCGCGTGGTACGAACCGTTGTAAATTACCTTGGCTGAGCTGGCGTGAAAGAACAAAGCAAGGTAGGTTCCCGTGACCACCAGAATCATGAACGAATAAAGCGCAATCTCGCCCAGCATGAACGACCAGTGGTCGGGAAAGACGTGGTTGAGCGCCGTTCGTATGAACTTTGCGGCACGCAGACGGGAGTCGATGGCTTCACTGGCCTGGCGCGCGATCTTCTCTGTGATCATGAGATCCCCCAGAAGCCGGGGCCCGGCGGCGCCGTGAACCCTCCACCTGCACGCAGGGTGCCGTCCGCATCTGCGTACAGCGGCAATTGGGGTAGTGGTCTGGCAGCAGGGCCGCCTGTCGGTGCTGCTGCGCGGAGGACATCGAAGGTGGACTGATGACACGGGCAGAGGAGGATCGATTGCTCGGCCTCGAATTCGCCCACCGGGCATCCCGCGTGGGTGCACACGCGCGAGTAGGCAACGTAGCCACTCGGCGCCCATCCCGCGCGTTCCGATGGCAGCTGCAGGAGATGCTCTTTCACGCGTACAAGGATGGTCTGTGCGCGCTCAGCACCAATCTGATCTTCGGGAAACACGGTGACCATGCTTCCCGTTTCCAGCGAGCTCAGCGACAGCGGCTTTCCATCGGAGGTCACAAGGCGCTGACCGCCCTTCCAAATCCGACTGTACAGCGACTTGTCAGGAGACATTCCCAGCGACCGCAGCAGCGAGAGCACCATCGCTCCGAATAGACCTGCTCCGCCAACGCCCATCCACGCCAGCAGCCTTCGCCTGCGGATGTCATGCGCGCCATCGCAGAAAGCCTTTGCCGCTACCTTCTGCGCCAATGGGCTCGATTGCAGCGGATGCCGCTGCTCCACCGCTTCTTTTTGGACCACGAGCAACCGCGCCCAAAGCACCAGCGTGATGCCCATCCCGCACAGGAACAGCGCAAGGCTTCCGCCGAGCACCTGAGTATTGTTTCGCCCCGACCAATACGCGATCAGAAATCCGATCCCTCCCAATACAGCGAGCAGAAAAAAGCAGATGACCAGACCGGTGCCAATTCGCTCACGCCGCTGGATCTGCGCCTCAGTTTCGAGCTCGCGGTCTTCGGAACGTCCACTCTTTGCAAGCGGCTCTGGAGGACGCCTGGGCGCTTGCATCTGCCGCATCGCGGTGGACAGGAAATCCAGCGTCTTTCCGCCGAGTTCCAGCGTCTCCCGGCACAGATCGAGAAATGCTGTAAGGCCACTCTTCCGCTGTTTCCCGTCGTCTGTCATCCCTTGCCTCCTCGCTCAATCCAACCAGTAATCCCAATGAGAAACAGCACGGCGATCGCTCCGACGCCGCCCTCGGACACCGGTCCTACCTGCTTGAGAGGATTGCCTCCCGGGTTCGGCGGGTGCTGCACGAATCGAACATAGTCAACCGTCGAAGCCAGTTGCTCGTCGCTGAGAACGGATGAAGGAAACTTCGGCATCGTCCCAGGTCCCCACCGAATGGTGCCTGCGATCAGCGCTGCGGATTTATTCTTGAGATCCGGTGCATTGCGTCCTGCGAAGGCCAGCACTCCGCCGCGCACCGCCGTGCGGTGGCAGGCAGCACAATACATGCGGAAAGTTTTTCCGCCTTCACCGATGTTCCCGTGTGCCAATGGAATGACCGCAAGGTCTGTGGTCACATAGCGGGCCACGGCTTGAATCTGCGCGGACTTCAGAACCCTGGAGAAAACGGGCATATGACTCGGACCTGATTCGACCGCCGTCATCACCATTCCCAGATCATGTTCGGCCTGCAACGAAGGTCCTGCAATCGTCACCGCAGCTGCAATGCCCTGGCCCCGATCTCCGTGGCAGGCGGCACACCTCTGGGCGAAGATTGCCCCTCCGTCAGGTTTGGCGTTGGGCTCCGGTGTCTGTCCCGAGGCAGGCCAGCACAACACCCACAGTGCGAGACACGCCATCGCACATCCAAGGATGAACCTGCAGCGTGCGCGTGCTTTGTTCTCTGCCATGTTGTTGCCCACGTTTGCTTGGATGCAGGGGGTGCTGCATGGTTGACTCGCACTCAGATATATTTTAATCGTTCCTTCCTTGCAGGGCATGCCGCTTCAACTGAATCCTGCATCTATCTCCGCATCACGAACGCCACACCATTGGCAAAAGGCCTTGGTGGTGGTCTAGATCTTGCACCGTAGAAGTAGAAGGAGATGGCATGTGCATGTGTCCCCACAAGTTCAAGCTTGCGCTCTGCCTTGCTGCCGGGTTGATCTCAGGCTGCAAGCAAAGTACTTCAGTAGCTGCCCAAACGGCTGATTCGCCCTCACGCGGGAGAGCGGCGATACGTACCTATGGGTGCGGCAAGTGTCACACCATCCCCGGCATTCGCGGAGCGAATGGTGTCGTTGGACCTCCGCTCCAATCTGTCGGACGCCGTACATATATCGGTGGCAACTTCCCGAACAATCCGGAGATGCTCACCCGATGGATCATGGCTCCCCAGAAACTAAAACCGAAGACTGCGATGCCCACGCTTGGTCTCTCCGAATCAGAATCGCGCGATGTCGCAGCGTATCTGGAAACGCTAAAGTGACCTTGGGGCCACGGACGAACCGCGGCCGCCCTGCGCCAGTAGCGCTTCTGCACATGGGTTGAGAGACCATCAGCATGGGCCCGAATTTCTTCATCGAAGGCAGTGCGCTATTTATCTGTGTTCTGGCCTCGGGGACGTCATTTCAACCTGGATAGGCGGCATGCCGGCAATGTCATAGGTACTTGAGGCGATGCCGATGTTTGCCGCATCGAGTCTGGCCTTGATGGTGCGGCTCATACGGTCCTTCAAAGCGCGAATGTCATGGTCCTGACAGAGAAAGCGCACCGTGAGCTCTACCCAGTTGTCGGTAAGACGTACAAAAACTCGCGGTGCAAGGTCTGCCGACCCGGTGGAGCATTTGTCTTCCAGGACCTTGATGCCGAAGATCTGTAGATTCCGCTCTGGGCCGACAAGCTTTAGTTGCTCCAAGTTGCACCTCACCTTTGCGCTGCGGCTATCGTCTTTCTTTCCCGCCACCGTCTCACTGGCAGTCCGAGCAGAGTCATCCAGATAACTGCAGCAAGGATGAGAGCCCCATCTCTTGGCGTCTGCATGACTCCGAGCGCAACCAGCAGTGTGGTTGAGAGTGCGGCCGGTTGTGTCGCTTTCAAGAGCAGTGTGAACAGGACAGTGAAGAGCGCTGCCAGCATCGCAGCCCACACGCGGGCAAGCGGTACGCCCTGTGCGGAGACGCTGGGTGCACACCATGCCTGAGTCAGCCACAGAGCCCCATAGGCGGCGAGTAAAGCGACCAGATTGCCGACGATGATGTTGTATGGACGTGCGCTGGGCCGCGTCGGTGTCTCAACCATCTCGAACGCTGTGGGACCTAAGCTGGCGAATACCAGCGGTTGGTGGGTGAGCCAGCCGCAGAGGGCGACAGTCCCGATCAACGCCGCTTCCAGCAGCGGGGCCACCCAGTAATCGTCTCTAGCCATCGCAGCCTCCTGCGGTCACCTTCATTGCGATGCTGCGCGAAGCTGGCGCGCTGCCCTGTTGATGCGGTCAGGCGTGAACGAGGCGCTGTATAGTAGCCATGCCTTGCTCCACCAATGGCCGTGCGCCTTACAGGAGCTATGGCCGCTCATGGATCTTGCGTCGATCGACACTTACGAGCGGAGAAGTAGCATAGCGGCCGAGCCGAATAGCGCCAGCCCGACAGTAAGATAGAGAACGTAATCTCCGGGATGTCCGCTCTGCAGGCCACGTAGGAGACGCTGGT
Source organism: Acidobacteriota bacterium (assembly GCA_019351975.1). Classification (GTDB taxonomy): domain Bacteria; phylum Acidobacteriota; class Terriglobia; order Terriglobales; family Acidobacteriaceae; genus Granulicella. The sequence continues at coordinate 10,712 of JABBOG010000002.1, read as the reverse complement.
CGCCTTCGAGATGCGGCCCAAGCCTGAGCCACCGCTTGAGCTTCAGCCGGAAGACCGACGTGCAGGCAAGCAGCCATGCCAGACCGACGGTGATCAAGCCTCGCACCGCGGCAGCAGGCACCGCTTGCCTCCACCCTCGTTGGGAGAGGTCGATGGTCTTACCCGTGTACACGACGTGAAGATAACGCGGCCTGAGGAGATAGATGCAGCCACAACGTCGGCGACATCAGGTCCTGGGATAGAGCACGCCGCCCGATGCCCGTCCCTGCAAACGCCGCGCTGACGCACCAACGCCAAACGTTATCGGCGCGCAGCTTCATACGGAAGAAACACCGTGAACACCGTCCCGCTACGCCCGGGCCTTCGGCTGCTCCGAACCCGAATGAACCCCTTGTGGCGATCCACGATCTCTTTGCTCACCCACAGCCCAAGTCCGGTTCCTGCCAGGCCCTTCGTCGTATAAAACGGCTGGAAGATCTTCTCTCGTATCTCCGTAGGAAGACCCGATCCCGTATCTCCTACGGTAAGAACCAACCCCTTCGCGCCGCTCCGCCAATCCGTCCCCTCGCGGCTTCGAACCAGAAGGCGTCCCCCATCCGGAGGCAGTGCGTCAATGGCGTTCCCAACCAGATGATTCAACGCTTGGCGGATCTCGCCATCAAAGACCTCGATAGGCCGTCGATCCCTCATCCGCTCCTGGACCCTGATACCCGAGTTCAGAAGACGGCCTTGATGGATCGACAGCACGCTGCTGAATAAACTTGCGCCCGTCAGCCTCAGCGCATTCGTAGACTGTTTATGAAAGCGCAGCGTCTGGTTTGTAATCGCGGATGCCCTGCGCAACTCTACTTCCGCAGTCTCCAGATACTCTTCAACTTCGTCCTTCTCCCGCGCCGTCTTTGCCAGATAAAGAAGGTTCGTCACCGATTCAAGCGGGTTGTTGATCTCGTGTGCAATCGATGCCGCCAGTCGTCCCACTGCAGCAAGCTTCTCGGCCTGGATCAGCGCTGCCTCGGCCAGCTTCTGTTGCGTTGTCTCAATAGTCGCGCCGGCGATGCCTGTCACCTCGCCGTCGGCCGAGCGTACAGGCACGTAGTTGCTGTGCCAGTGTCTGTGCACTCCCGGTGTATTGCTGAGTGAGCCTTCGGCGTCCACACCGATGAGTGACTCTCCGCGCGCCACAGCCTCCAGTTGTGCCCGCAGACCCTTCACATCTCCCGCCAGCTCGAACACGCTTGTTCCCGTAAGCTCCTCCACAGAATGATCTAACATCTCGGCGAGCTTCGAGTTGACCCGGAGATAGCGGAACGTCTTCGCATCGATCAACGCCGCCGCGACCGCGCCGCTATCGTAGATCGCCGAAAGCTGCGCTTCGCTCTCACGCAGCTTCCTTGCTGTCTGTTCCGCCTCCGTGTAATCGCTGATCGACTGATACAGTCCCATGATCTTCGGTCCGTTCGGCGTCTCGCCCCAAATAGGATTGTTCGAAAGCGTACATATCCGCTCCACGAGTTCTCCGTCGATCAGGATGCGAAACCCGACCCTCTCGAAGAGGTTCGCTTCCCCGGTCTGCATCGGCTCGCTGATAATGGCCGACGCTTGCTCGCGGATCTCCTGCCATACATCCAGAAACCGCTCGCCCAAACTCGCCGGCTTCGTTCCAAGCAGTGGCCGGTAGAGATCGTTGTGGAGCAGAATCCGTTCCGGACCCCAGATCATGCACGCGATATGCTTCGAACTCAGCATCAGGTTCACGGCTACAACCAGTTCGGTCGGCCACCCCGCGACCGCGCCAAGAGGCGTCCTCTCCCACGCGTGGCGTCGTATACGATCCGCCATCTCGCCCGATCCGTGAATGCGCTGCGACAATAGTCCAGCTTCAGCCTCGCTCGGCCGGTTCGTTATCTGCTTGGAGTCCATCTCGCTATAGATTCAATCATTTCGCCCCTATTCCGGCAACCTTCCTGCACGTCCAAATCATTTCTTTCCCAGCGCCGACCGCAACGCATCACGCCTCAAACAAACGCGCGCGTTCTACCTTCGCCTGAACGCCCGTGGCGAACGACTTCACCGTCAGCACGCCCGTTGACACTTCATCCTCACCCAGGAGCACAATCGCCCTCGCCACCTTCTCGGCCGCCTCAAAACTCTTCTTGACTCTGAAGCCGCCATCGCCGACCTCGACCGTCATCCCCTTGCGCCGCAGCTCCTGCGCAAGCCGCAGCGCCGCCGCATTCTGTTCAACGCCCAGCGGAGCAACGTAGTAGTCCATCTTCGGCTCCTCCAGCGCACCGTCCGACGCAGCAGCATCGGCCTCCATCTGCGCCTGCAGCGTCAGTATCAGCCGGTCTTCGCCAATCGCAAACCCTATCCCAGGAGCCTTCGGCCCGCCCAGCATCTCCGAAAGCCCGTCGTACCGCCCTCCGCCCAGCAGCGCATTCTGCGTTCCCAATCCCGTCGTCACCGTGAACTCGAACGTCGTTCGCGTGTAGTAGTCCAGCCCGCGCACCAGCCGCGGATTCAAGTGATACGGCACACCGCACGCATCCAGCGCCGCCCGCACCTGCGCAAAGTGCGCCGCCGACTCCGCCCCCAGGTAGTCGGCAATCTTCGGCAGCCCGTTGATAATCTCCTGGTCCGCCTCATCTTTGCTGTCCAGCACCCGCAGCGGATTCGTCTCCGCGCGCCGCTGATTGTCCGCGCACATCTGGTGCTTCACCGGCTCCAGCGCCTCCCGCAGCGCCGCGTTGTACCGCACGCGGTCCTCTGCATTGCCCACCGAGTTCAGCTCCAGCCTCCAGTCCCGAATCCCCAGCTCATCCAGCAGCGACGCCAGCATCTCCAGCACCTCCGCATCCCGCACCGGCGAGTCCGACCCCGACGTCTGCGGCCCAATCACCTCTGCGCCAATCTGCCAGAACTGCCGATAACGCCCCCGCTGCGGCCGCTCCCGCCGAAACTGCGGCCCAATGTAGTACAGCTTCTGCAACTGCCCCGTTTCACCCAGCTTGTGCTCAATGTACGCCCGCACCACCCCCGCCGTAGACTCCGGCCGCAGCGTCAACGACTGCGCCTTCTCGCTGGCCGCACGCGCGCGATCCTCCCACGTAAACATCTCCTTGCTCACGATGTCGGTCTCTTCGCCCACGCCGCGCGCAAACAGCTCCGTCGCCTCGAAGATCGGCGTGCGTATCTCGCCAAAACCATACCGCGCAAACACCGCCCGCGCCGTCGCCTCCACCCGGTTCCACAGCGGTGTCTGGTCAGGCAGCAGGTCGCGCGTCCCCCGCACCGCTTTCAGGGTAGGACGTTGCTGCGACGACTTCTCCGGCTTCACATTCTTGCTGCTCTCGCTAACATTGTTGCTCTCGCTCATAGACTTACAGTCTACCGAACGTCACTCACCGAGACCGGACATAGTGCATAGACATTGGACTGTACGCCAATAATCTATGCGGGTTCAGAGTGAGAAGAAGTTTGGCGGACGCTTACTTGAACCGTCTCAGCCAAATCCAAGAGAATTCCATCAGCCTCGATCACCTGGTATTCATCCGCACGCAGCAGCTTAAACCATGCATTCGCCAGATAGATCGGCTTATGGGGCTCTTCGTCGCTCAAGATAGAGAATTGATGGAGTTGGCCGGCGTAAAAGCCTAAGCCGCCTTTCATTTCAACCTCTACAAATACCAGGTTCGGTGTGTTGTCCGGACCTTCACGGCGCGGAGAAAATGCCTCGTAGACGATCGGCCGTTCTCCGATCAGACTGCGAACACGCCTACGAAGATAGGGAATGCGACGGATGCCGAAGGCTGTGAGAAGCGGAGTCCATGTGCCATAAAATACGCCTAACCAATGGCTGACTGCGAAGGTGAGGAAGACATAAATGCACGCGAGAGATAAACCTTCGGCTACGTGGGTGGTAGCCCACGTCTGACCATGCCAGCGGTCGATCTGGTGGAAATAAAAAAGCAGATTCCAGTGGAGAACTCCTGCAAGGAGAAGGAGAAAGGCAAAGAATAGGAACAGAAGAACGTGGGTTGTTATACCGAGCGCAACCAACTCCCCCAATTCAGTAGTCGCACCCTGGTTCTCAAATGATCGAGGACGAACAAGATTACGTCCTCGTTGTGCAAACAATCCAGGTATCACGCAAAGGATGACAAGGAAGACTGTCGACAGATCAAGCTTCAAGCAGCACTCCGCACCCTACTTCTACTTACGTTCGCTTGAACTTCCCGCAGGTACTGTCGATGTCGTAGGAGGATTGCCCGTTTTCGCAACCACAAAAGGATTGGGGGCATTGTTTTCCACTCTCAGCGTATTCAAGCTTCGAAAAAGATCGCTTCCGTTGTCGAGCTTGCTACTTGAATCAAAAGCCATACTTCTCGTATCTCGTTTGGCGTTGTGCATAGCTCTTCCTCAGTCAATAGTATAGGCCGAATATGCATAGCATGATATGTGGCCATTTTCAAATGCATCTGTAGATATGGTCGTCCATCGGACGATCGCCTCATCCTCACCGGCACATGGCATCGAGCTGCTTCTCCGGCTCGCTCGCATCCGGCGTGTCCACCTTCCGCTGCGCCGCCACCAGCTCCATCATCAGCCCACGCCCCGGATAACCCACCTTCGGATCAACGTTGTACGCCGGGTCAGCCTCCGCCTGCGGCAGCGTCACAAACCGAAACCCCCGCTCCCGAAACAGCGCAATCAGCTGCGGCAGCATCTTCGCGTCGAACGCGCCCACATGCAGCAGCAGCACATACGGTATATTCCGCCCATACAGCCGCCAGTTGTATCGCATCGCGCGCGGACTGCGAACCGCTAACGTCTCTGTGCTTCAACGTACGCCCTCAGAACCGCGTTCATGCGCGTAAGGTGTCCCTTCCCATTCGCCTTGAACCACTCCACCACATCGCTGTCGAGACGAAGATGAACGGAAGTCTTGCCTCCCGGCATGACCACGCGGGCGCTGCTCCAGAACTCCGCACCCAGAGACTCAGCTTCCGGTGCATCAGCGCTGGATTTGTCCTCGCCCCGTTCCCGCATGGTTCTGACCTGGCTAAGGGAGTGTCGCACGATGGTAGATCGCTCTTTCATCTTTGCTCGCTTTCTGTGCGCTGATGATGCGGATGAGATCTTCACCGCGCCATGTGAAAACCACCCGGAAAACCTCTGCATCGACCATCCCAAGCGCGATGAATCGGGTCTCTCCGTAATCCTGGCGGTCGTCGATCCGCTCTATGATCTCGTTGGCAAACATCGCAGCAGCCGTCAGAAACGAAACACGATGCTTGGCGAGGTTGGCTTTCGCTTTCTCCTCATCCCACTCGAAATTCAGTTCCACGCGCCCTGCCTGACACCATCATACACAAATGTGTACACATTTGTGCCGCTCAACGGCACATGGCATCGAGCTGCTTCTCCGGCTCGCTCGCATCCGGCGTATCCACCTTCCGCTGCGCCGCCACCAGCTCCATCATCAACCCACCCCCCGGATATCCCACCTTCGGATCCACGCTGTACGCCGGGTCAGCCTCCGCCTGCGGCAGCGTCACAAACCGAAACCCCCGCTCCCGAAACAGCGCAATCAGCTGCGGCAGCATCTTCGCGTCGAACGCGCCCACATGCAGCAGCAGCACATACGGTATAT
>JABBOG010000002.1:0-4959 GCA_019351975.1 Acidobacteriota bacterium | reverse complement strand
GGCAGCATCTTCGCGTCGAACGCGCCCACATGCAGCAGCAGCACATACGGTATATCCCGCCCATACAGCCGCTGCGACAGCGTCCGCGAGTAGGTAATGTACTCATCCGCCGTCGCCAGGTAGCTCTCATGCAGCGACGCAATCGCCGCCTCATCCCTCTTCGCCGCGCACCGCGCATACACGTCATTCCACATGTAGTCGCCAAAGTCCATCGTCACCTCGGCAACCCTGTAGTGGTGCTCCAGCAGATAGCTGCGTACAGCCTCGCGCTTGACCAGCGTATCGCCCTCTTCCAGAAACGGATACCGAAACCAGCGCCAGTCGCCATGCGGATCCACCTCGCGCAGCAGCGGTTCGTTCTCTGCAATATTTGCGATGTACGCCTTCGCCGAAACCTGATCCAGCGCCGGATGCGACCACGTATGACTGCCCAGCGGATTGCCCGACGCGATCCACTCCCGCAGCAGCTCCGTCTGGTAAGGAAACCGAGCGGTACGAAACCCATTCACAAACCCATACACCGGCGGCATCTGCTCCGCCTTAAGCGTCTTCAGGATGACACGGATCGGCTCCGGACGAAACTCCCCCGGCGGCAGCGGCCCATGCGCCGGCAGGTCGTCAAACGTAAACGCCACCTGCAGGTCTGGTGCACTCGCCGACGCTGTTTGCGTCGCCTGACAATCTACCTGCTGCCCGCCGACCCGCAGACCGCACGCCAGCGCCACCCCCACCACAGCCGCCCACCGAGCCCTCTTCATGCGTTCCAGTGTACCGCCCGCGCCAACCGGCGACGCCCGCCCCGAAACCATTAAGTCCAGCATAACGCGCTCGAACCCCGCGTTCATACGCACCAAAGACACCGAAACGCGGCACATGGCCGCGTTTCGGGTACGTCATCTTCGAAAAACTTAGGCGGTGGCGCGCGCCTTCTTGGCCGCGTCCAGTGCACCCTTCGCCGACACGGCAAGAGCCGCAAAGCCTGCTGCATCATTGGCCGCAATGTCTGAAAGGATCTTGCGATCCAGCCCAATCCCAGCCTTCTTCAGGCCGTTGATGAACGTGGAGTAGCTCATTCCATTGAGCTTACAGGCCGCGTTGATGCGCACAATCCAGAGCGAGCGGAACTGCCGCTTCTTCTGTTTGCGCCCGATATAGGCAAACTTAAGCCCACGCTCAACCGCTTCCTGCGCAGCCTGGTATAGCTTTGATTTCGTTAGAAAATATCCACTCGCGCGCTTGAGGATCTTCTTGCGGCGATCATTGCGTTTCGTACTCCGTTTTACGCGGGGCATCGTGTTCTCCTTTTGCGTGTTTCGATTAAGCGGCTGGAGGTAAGGGTGGCCTCTTCACTCACTTGCAACTTCGAATCTCAGTGGGCTGCTTTCGCAATCCCAGGGGCCTCTACGCTTTGGCGGCCCGTCGCCTTTCAGCGGCTCGATCCAAATAACTTGCCTGCTGTCTACGCTTTACGCGTAAGGCAACATGCGTGCGACCTTCGGTGTATCCTGCTTCGAAACCAGCACAATCTTGCCAAGTTTGGACTTGGTTTGGTTGGTCTTCGAGGTGAGGATGTGGCGCATCTTGGACTGGCCGCGCTTGAACTTGCCGGTGCCGGTCTTCTTGAAGCGCTTGGCTGCGCCCGAATGGGTTTTCAGTTTTGGCATGGTGTACCCTGCTGCATCACGGTATAGATGATGACTTGCTATTGAACAACGTCATTCAGAATAGCATGTTTTAGTGCGCCCTTCGACGGGATTCGCGCACCGCAGGGAGGGTTTTGCGCGTTCCCGTTGCGCGCCGCGTCGCCGAACGCCGGTTTCACGCGCGCGCGGGACGCTCGTGCGGCTGCGCGATGCGTACACAGGCCATGCCGGCGGCCTTCGCGGACTGGATGCCGATGTCGGCGTCCTCGAAGACAAGGCAGTGTTCGGGAGAGACGCCGAGCCGTGTGGCGGCAAGCAGGAACGGGTCCGGAGCGGGCTTGCTATGGCGATAATCGCCCGCGCAGACCAACGTATCGAAGAGGTGAAGGATGCCCAGTGCGCTGAGCGACGCGACCACCGACTCCCGCGTACTGCCGGAGACGACGGCGAAGGGTATATTCCCGTGCTGGAGGTGGATCTGTTCGAGCACCTCGGGAACGGGCTGGAGCTGGTGGATGAGGTCGTAGTACAGGCTCTCCTTGCGGTGCGCAAACGCGTCCATCGGAATGGAGAGTCCATCGCGCTCGTTCAGTTGCCGTACAACCGCGTCGACGGGCATGCCGCCGAGCGCGTAGAAGAGCTGCTCGGTGAAGTCGTTGCAGCCGTACTCGGAGAGCGCCTGCTTCCAGGCGATGTAGTGGAGCGGCATGGAGTCCGCGATGGTGCCGTCGCAGTCGAAGAGGTAGGCCTTGAAGTCGCCGGGGGGAAGCGTGAGGGTCATTGGCTCTATTTTACTGCGGACGGCGAGCGTGTGATGGCAGTGCGCAGAGACATCTGCCCGTCGGGAGATCCTACAACCCATGTCTCAAAAGCAAGACATGGGGCCCCCCAAAATGGTGGTGGAAAGAACAATGCCTCCCGTTAGGGAGGCATTGCTGATGGTGCAGGTTCGGAGGTGGATGCTTACTGCGCGGTCACGCCACCGTGTTCGGCGATCTTTTCCTTGGCAGCTTCGTTGGCCTTGCGTGCGCCGGTTGCCTTCTGGACCCACATATCAGCCTGGGCGAGGTCGGCCTTGCGGGCAGCGTCGTTACCGCACTCCAGGTCGGCCTTGCGGCGGTAGGTGAGGTTCAGATACTGCATGGCGTCATCGTAGGTGGGATTGATCTGCACGGCCTGCATGAGGTACTTCTGCGCTTCATTTACGAGGTCGGTGTTGGCTGCGACCAGCTTCGCGCAGACGTCCTTGGACTTCTTGACGTTGCCTTCGCCGTCATCCTGCAAGCCAGCCGCACCAAGGATATCCGTGGCGCGCTTGTAGGCCTGCGTCCAGTCGATGACACCGATGGTGTACGCAGCTTCCGCGTCCTTCGGATCGATGGAGAGGATCTTCATCTCCTCAGCTTTGGCCGCGTCGTACTTCTTGATGTTGCGGTCGATCGAGGCGACCTGCTTGAGGGCGTCCAGGTCATTCGGGTTCTGGGCGAGCACATCGTTGAAACCGGATAACGCTTTGTTGGCGATCGCGAGGTTCTCCGGGGTATCGAGGTTGGGTACAACCTGGTAGCTGTACGCCGTGGCGAGGTACAGGTGGCTGACGGCGCTGGTGGGATCAAGCGCTACGGACTTCTGAAAGAAGTTGACCGCTTCCTCGTATTTGCCAGACTTGAAAGCCTGAACGCCCTTCACCAGTTGATCGCGGGCCTTTAGTTTGGTGCAACCAATCGTGCTCCCCAAAATCAGTAGAAGCGCTGCACTTGCCGTCATTCGTGCGCTAAGTTTCATCTGTGAACCCTTCCCAATTATGTAACAACGTCGCTCTCGACCCGCGAAAGGGCTCGATCACAAAATAGTACCCGATTTCATGCCGTTTGATTGTAATGACATGGACAAAGGTTTGCCAGCTCTCTCTCTGTCGCTTCCATCAGGTGCATCTTGCGAGAGATCGTTTCCCTGAAGTGTATAGCAGTTTGGGTAAGTTTGGCATAGCAACTGATAGCATCGGTGCAACCAGAGGTGATGCTGGGGAAGTTTTTTGGAGGCAGCGATGGCAACGTCAGGTTGGAGCGTCGAACAGATTCCTGCGCAGGATGGCAAGACGATGGTGGTGACGGGAGCCAATAGTGGCATCGGATTTCAGGCGGCGCTGGAGCTGGCGCGGCACGGCGCGCACGTCCTCCTTGGCTGCCGCGACGCGGCGAAGGGCCAGGCGGCGCTGGAGCGGCTAACGCGCGAAGTGCCGGGAGCGAAGGCCGAGGTGGCAGCGCTGGATATGGCGTCGTTGGCCTCGATTCGCGCGTTTGCCGCGGAGTTTGCGCAGCGGGGCATCGCGCTCGATGTGCTGATCAACAACGCGGGCGTGATGGCGCTGCCCAGGCGCGAGCTGACCGTGGACGGGTTCGAGCGGCAGTTTGGCACCAACCACCTTGGCCACTTTGCGCTGACCGGGCTGCTGATGCCGCAGCTGCTGCAGGCGATGGCTCCGCGGGTGGTGACGGTGGCCTCGCTGGCGCACCGGAACGGGAAGATCGATTTTGCGAACCTGCAGAGCGAGCGCGAGTACAAGCCGTGGGGCGCGTATGGGGAGTCGAAGCTGGCAAATATTCTGTTCGCGCGCGAGCTGGAGCGGCGGGCGAAGGCGGCGGGCAGCAGGCTGATCAGCGTGCCGGTGCATCCGGGCGTGTCGCAGACGAGCATTGTGGCCAACGGGCCGGGCGCGAGCGACCTGAAGACCCGCGTTCTGTTTACGTTCGCCAGGTTTCTGACGTCGAAGGACGCGGAGGGCGCGTGGCCGACGCTGTTTGCGGCGACGAGCACATCGGTGCGCGGCGGCCAGTACATTGGGCCGAGCGGCTTCATGGAGTTCAAGGGAACGCCAACGGTGGTGCAGCCGCGGCCGAACGGGCTCGATGAGAAGGTCGGCGAGCGGCTGTGGGTGGTCTCCGAGGAGCTGACCGGCGTGCACTATCCACCACTCGGTTAGGCTGTCTTCGGCAACGCGGATGACCTGGCGATTCGCGCAGGATATTCTGTAACAGTATGCCGCCGACCCAAGCCACGCTTCCCATCGCTATCTACTACGAGCAGCCAAACTGGTTCAAGCCGCTCTTCGCCGAACTCGACCGCCGCGGCACGCCGTACGTCAAGCTCTACGCGCCCGACCACTTCTACGCGCCTGAAGACCATCCTGAGGAGAAGTACTCGCTGGTCTTCAACCGCATGAGCCCCAGCGCCTGGAACCGCGACCACGGCGACCAGATCTTCTACACCCTTGGCTTCCTCGAACATCTTCAATCGCGCGGCGTCAAGGTGATCA
>JABBOG010000052.1:25098-26113 GCA_019351975.1 Acidobacteriota bacterium | reverse complement strand
ATCCACCGCCGCCACCGCCGCCGCCACCGCCATCTTCGCCGCCGCCGCTCCTCCGCTCCCCATCCCCGACACCGCCCCGCCCATCAGCCCGTCCCCCGAAAAGCTGTCCGGCGTCAGATTTACGATCGCCATCAGCCGCGTCCGCTCGCCCAGCATCATGCTGCGCGTCCGCAACACCCACTCAAAGCGCGCCCTGTAAGGCTCCCAGTGCATCCTTCCGTCCCCTTCCCTACGCGATTTCCCCGCAAACCGCGTCGGCGTCATTGTAGACTGACCGCAATGCATTGCTTCGCGCGATCTGCAATCCTTCTGGCAGTTCTTTGTACAGCACCCACCCTCGCGCCCGCAAACGCCCAGGCTCCAACCCCGGCCCCCAACCCCGCTCCAGCCCCCAGCGCACCCCAACCACCCCTCTACCCCACCGCCACCGACATCCCCCTCGCCCAACAAATCGCCGCCCTCCTCGCCGACCCCGCCGTCTCCCGCGCCCACTGGGGCATCGCCGTCACCACCCTCGACGGCACACCCATCTTCGGTCTCAACCAGGCCCAGCTCTTCCGCCCCGCCTCCAACAACAAGATCTTCACCACCGCCACCGCCTTCGCCATCCTCGGCCCAGCCACCACCTTCGACACCCGCATCTTCGGCCACTTCAACCCCTCCACCGCCACCATCTCCGGCGACCTCACCCTCCTCGGTGGCGGCGACGCCAACTTCGCCGCCGCCGACCTCCCCTATCTCCCACCCTCCCAGCGCCTATCCTCTCCAACCGCCGAAACCCCTCCCGTCCTCGCCGACCTCGCCTCCCTCGCCGACCAGCTCCTCGCCAAAGGCATCCGCCGCATCACCGGCGACATCATCGGCGACGACACCCTCTTCCCCTACGAACCCTACGCCACCTCCTGGGCCGCCGACGACCAGATCTGGGGCTACGGCGCTCCCATCTCCGCCCTCAGCATCGCCAACAACCAGCTCCGCCTCACCATCACCCCCGGCACCCCCGCAACCCTCCCCA
>JABBOG010000052.1:0-24988 GCA_019351975.1 Acidobacteriota bacterium | reverse complement strand
CGGCGCCCCCAGCGGCATCCTCTACACCCCCGCCAACGTCTCCCTCGACCAGCACAGCGTCCCCTACTACACCGTCGACGCCGACGTCGGCACCAGCCCTCCCGGCTCCCATCCCCCCGGCATCCAGGTCGAGCGCCTCCCCGGCTCCCGCACCCTCCGCATCTACGGCACCATCGCCGCCGACGCCCCACCCGACACCGAAGAGATCGCCATCGCCGATCCCGCCCTCTACGCCGCCCTCGCCCTTCGCGGCATGCTCCTCCAGCGCGGCATCCTCGTCACCGGCTCCGCCCGCGCCCGCCACCAGCCACCCACCGACCCCTCCAGCTTCCTCGCCTCCCTCCGCTCCACCTCCGGCTGCGATCCCCTCGACATCCACAACACCCAACACAGCGCCTGCAACGCCACCTGCCCCGCTCCCCCACCCCTCCCCGGCGATCTCCTCGCCTCCCACACCTCTGCGCCGCTCGGCGAAGACGTCGTCCTCACCAACAAGATCAGCCAGAACCTCCACGCCGAGCTCCTCTTCCACCACCTCGGTCAGGCCGCCTTCTGCAACGGCGGCTCCATCCTCCAGAGCGCTCGCCTGGTTCGCGCCTACCTCATCCGCTCCGGCGTCGACCCCGATGACTTCACCTTCTTCGACGGCTCCGGCCTCAGCGACCACGACGTCGTCACCCCCCGCGCCATGGCCACCTTCCTCGCCTTCGCCGCCCAGCAGCCCTGGTTCCCTGCCTGGAAGGCCACCCTACCCGAAGGCGGTGTCGACGGCGGCCTCGACCATCGCTTCCCCGACCCGCCGCTCAAAGACCACCTCTTCGCCAAAACCGGCACCCTCGGCGAAACCCACGCCCTCTCCGGCTACCTCGACGCCGCCAGCGGCCGCACCCTCATCTTCTCCATCTTCGTCGACACCCACACCCCCGGCTCCCCCTCCACCCGCCTCACCATGGACAAAATCGCCACCACCATCGCCCTCACCAACTAAACCAGGCGTGACGAATGAAACCTCTAATTGGTTCTGCCTTTCGGAAGCTTCCGGCTTCAGCCGGGCCGCAAAAGCCGCAAAATCAAACGCGGCTTTTAGCCACTGGGTACATCTGCTGACAAATCACAGTCCACAACGAAACCACTTCGTTACCGCTTCAGAGGGCCAACGGTCAAATACATTCCTGCGTTGGGTCACCTTGGACGGGAATTTTGGTTAAGCGTCTGATCTATGCCACGCTGGTCGGATAAAAAATTGATATGGGCCCGGAGGAGCGGGTTTAGACTTCTCACCAATCCTCTTCATCAGATTGGTGAACCTTCCGAAATATCCGAGTAGTATTTATCATCATTTGGTTTACAGGGGGTACCCCGGTCATCTCATTGCTTCTTCACGGGAGGTTTTATGTCTATAGCCAAGCCGAGGGGATAGTGATCGTTCCGGTACCGTCTGTTATGGAGTGGGGAAATTGGGCTTGCGTCATATGGCAATTATTGCCATGTGAGCGAATATCCTTTACCGCAAACGCAACTTGAGACAGATGGTAGCTGGGATGAGACTTATGATTTCCGCCATTTCTCGCATTCTTTCTGCTCGCCGTATCAGTGGAGTGAGGATTCAGCACAATTACTCTGCGTTTCAATTCGGAATTTACGATACGTATTGGCTCAGCCAGATCCGAATCATTTGTTATCACGACTAGTTGATCGCACTCATCACGAAACGCGTCTGCAAGTATGTACGTCGCCAAATTTACGTCGGTACCTTTTTCTTCCGTTTTGTGTACTAAAACGCTATCTGGCGGCGGATTACATGCTTTAGCCCTAATTTTGGTCGCCTGATAGTGACCGTAGTGGACCGTCAAATTCGGAAGCGATTCGAGTGCTCGAATGTATGTTTGTTGCCGCTGGGCCTGCTGGGGATCGGTCGGCGTAGATTTGACCATTGCGGTAAAGTAGCGCGTCCTATTCACCCGCAATCCTGGCAGCACGGTTTCAGCCAGTACGATCACGTTGACCCATTTCAGACGCGTATTCTTCGCTGCACCATAGTACAGATTGAAGCCGTCCACATAGAGGGTTGTGCGTAGGTTGCTCGGCATAGTTCAGCGCAATGCAAAGCCGCCCCGCGGGGCGGCTTGCATATCCCTGTCTCCGAAGAAATCAGGGGGGATATGAGTCTAATGATGCGGATTGGATTCCACCCAGTCAATAGCCCATCAAGTACTCCTCAGACATTAGAGATCTTATGACTGCGGTACGCGTACCATGAGCGTACACGCAGTGTATCCAAAAATCAAGCAAAAAAATAATTTTCATGTCAAGCCAATTGGTGCCTGTCTCATGATGAGATAAGTATCCCATCACAATGACCATTCAGTCAGGTATCGTTATCCCCCTTAGTCAAACCACTTCACAATTCGTTACTAGCTCCAACTGGAGCCCACGGCCGACACATGGCAGCTTGGTGTTGGTCCGTCACATAACTGCTCACCAAAGATCCCCTTCAAAGCATACCCCTGGCCCCCTCCCCGCCACGCCGCGGCTTCAGCTCTATACGTCTCCAACACCTACTCCAGTACACTGGTACTTGCGATGTTTATTGATGAAGCTCGAATCCGTGTAAAAGCAGGCGACGGTGGCAACGGCTGCATGGCCTTCCGCCGCGAAAAGTTCGTCCCCCGCGGCGGCCCCTCCGGTGGCGACGGCGGCCACGGCGGCGACATCCTCATGGCCAGCTCCCTCTCCCACAACACCCTCGTCCACTTCCGCTTCAACCCCGAGCACAAATCCATGCGCGGCGGCCACGGCCTCGGCTCCAACATGTCCGGCGTCGCCGGCGAGCACACACTCCTCAAAGTCCCCGTCGGCACCCTCCTCTTCAACGACGACACCGGCGAGCTCGTCCATGACTTCTCCCACCCCAACGAAGAGATCGTCATCGCCCGCGGCGGCCGCGGCGGCCGCGGCAACCAGCACTTCGCCACCTCCACCCACCAGGCCCCCCGCGAGCACGAACTAGGACGCCCCGGTGAAGCCAAAAACTATCGCCTCGAACTTCGTCTCCTCGCCGACGCCGGCCTCGTCGGCTTCCCCAACGTCGGCAAATCCACCCTCATCTCCCGCCTCTCCGCCGCCAAACCCAAGATCGCCAACTACGCCTTCACCACCCTCGAACCCAACCTCGGCGTCGTCCAGATCGGTGACGCCCCCTACGAGCGCAGCTTCACCGTCGCCGACATGCCCGGCCTCATCGAAGGCGCCCATCTCGGCGCGGGCCTCGGCGTCCAGTTCCTCAAACACATCGAACGCACCAGCGTCCTCGTCCACCTCATCGACGTCTCCGACTCCGCCATCACCCCCGAGTCCGCTAAAGGCGAGACCTCCGACCCCGTCGCCAACTACAACGTCATCACCGCCGAGCTCAAATCCTTCGATCCCACCCTCGCTCTCAAACCCACCATCCTCGTCGCCACCAAAATCGACGTCGCCAACCCCGACAAGCTCAAGAAGCTCACCACCTTCGCAAAGCGCAAAAAGCTCCCGCTCTTCACCATCTCCGCAGTCACCGGCGAAGGCATCGAGAAGCTCAAGTACGCCCTCGCCGACGCCGTCGAACTGCACCGCACCATCGACCTCACCGCCCCACCCGATGTCACCCCCGGCGTCTCCAAACCCGCCAAGCGCAAACCCCACTACCCCCCCCCGGCTCCCAACGCCCGCGGCCGCGCCTGACCCTCGCCTCTCATCGCTTGTAAAGAATTGCCCGAGCACTTCGCCTGAAGTGACGAGAAATCTCTCCTGATGTCCACTAACCCCGGCGAATGAGCCACGAACTCCATCGGCATACGCGCTAAAACGCGCACATCTCGCCCATTTGCGGCGAACGCATCCAAATTCTCACTCCCGGCAACTCCCAGCCCAGAATCTGCTTCTCACTGCATGATTCGGAATGACCGATAAATCCGACAATTGAAAGAGGATACCGATGGCACTAAAGGACGTACTGATCGATGAGTTGAGAGACATGTACAGCGCCGAGAACCAGCTCGTGAAGGCACTCCCCAAACTCGCCAAGGGAGCTAAAAACCCCGAACTCAAAGCCTTATTCACCAGTCACTTGCAGGAAACCAAAGGTCAGGTCGAACGCCTCAGGCAGGTCTTCGAACACCTCGGCAAAAAGGCCACCGGCCAGCACTGCAACGGCATGGAAGGCGTCATCAAGGAAGGCTCCGAACAGCTCGAAAAAGACGAGATCGGCGCATCCTTCGACGCTGGCCTTATCGGCGCCGGACTGCGCACCGAGCACTACGAAATCGCCGGCTACACCGCCGTCATCTCCATGGCTAAACTGCTCGGAGAGAAGGAGATAGTCTCCCTCCTCACCGAAAACCTGAACGAGGAAGTTGCCGCTGCAAAGAAGATCGTCGCCGCCGGAGCGCCCATCCTTAAAGCCGCCTCCAAAGAACCCGAAGCACCCAAAGGTCCCAAGAGCGCCAAAGAGAAGCAATCCGACAAAAAGAGCCAGGAAGACGAAAAGAAGGCCGCTTCCAGCGTATCGAAACCATCGAGCAAATCACAGATAAAGAACTAGTTATGGAGTAGGAGCGAAGGTGTGGAAATGATAACTGCGCCTTCGCCTAGCCCCAGCATTCCACGGATGGCCTGCAGCACCGAAACAGGATCTGACTTGGTAGTTCTCGACGGAAACGGTTCATCCACTTCGGAGGGTTGAGCAATCTTAAGCATCAATAAATGCGGGTACAGTTCGCGCAAACGCTGATCTAAAGGCATCGGCGGCAAGCGCGACGTCCGGCCTATAACGACGAGATCAAACCTCTCGTTATCAATTAGTTGCACCGCCTCATCGGCGGTTGCAACTGCCGTGATCTGATACCCGGCATTGCTCAGCAAAGTAGACCGCGTCGCCCGAAGTACCTCGTCATGAGTAACGATCAAGATTCGCTTCTGCATAGAACCTCATCGGCGATGCGCCGCGTGTGTAAGGCTCTATCAATTTGGGCCTGTAACGATTAGACGCCCCTTTTCAGTTTAATGAAAACAATATTTCGCATCACTGTCAGTTCTAGCTCAATTCAGTCCAAAGGAGAAAAAGCGATGGCTATGTATCACGGTAAAGTAGCGTGGTTCAACAATGCAAAGGGCTTCGGGTTTCTCACCCGCGAAGGCGGTCCTGACGTCTTCTGTCACTTCACCGCAATCCAGATCGACGGCTATAAGTCCTTGAAAGAAGGCGCTGAAGTCGAGTTCAACGTTGTCAAAGGCGACAAAGGCGACCAGGCTGCGGACGTGACGCTGGTTCACGGGCACACCCATCCGCAAGCGGTTCAGGATCCAGCGGCCAATCACTCCATCCACGCCGGTTAGGACTTTCCCTTCAAGCTCTTAGCTTTACGGAAAGGGCGTCTCCGTAAAGGGGTTGGGCGTTCCTGGCGTGCCAATCGGCGGCGGCGGCGGATTGTAGGGGCGTTCCGGCTCAACGACCCGGGGCGCGTCCGGGCCAGTCTTCGGAACCTGCCCACCCCGCAGCCCCGCCAGAATCTGCGATTGAAAATCGCCTGCAGCTCCAGGCGAATTTGGCAGGAACAGGGTATTCGTGCCTCCCCGAGTACCAATATCCCGAAGCGTATCAAAGTACTGCGTAAGCAGCACCAGGGCCATCACATCCTCCGACGTGGCTCCTGGAACCCCCTGTTGAAAGTGCTCGATAGACGCGGACAGACCGTCAATAATCGCCTGACGCTCTGCAGCGATCCCCTTTCCTTGCAACGCTTTAGACTCAGCCTCGGCTTCAGCCTGCTTCACCTTCAAAATCTTTTCGGCCTCTCCGCGCGCCTGCGCCGCAACCTGCGCACGCTGTGCCGCGTTGATGTCGTTCATCGCAGCCTTCACCTTCACATCAGGAATAATATCGGTCACCAGCGCCGTCAAGATGTTGAACCCGAAGTTAGACATGATCTGGTCCAACTCAACCTTCACCGCCACCGAGATCCCCGATTGCTGTTCAAACGTCTCATCCAGCGTCAGCTTGGGAACATGGCCAAGGATCGAGTTGAATACAAACGACTCAATCTGCTTCTGTGGTGCCGACAGCTTGTAAAACGCGTCTGCGATCTTGTCATCCAGAACCTGATACTGAACACTCACCGGGATCTGAACGAACACATTGTCGTGCGTCTTCGTCTCCACCGAGAACTGCGCCTGCTTCACCTGAAGATCGACGAAGTACACCCGCTCTGCAAACGGGACGAGAAAGTGAAGCCCGGGTCGAGTGATGCGGTCAAACTTACCAAACTTTTCGACCACACCGGCTGTAGCGGTACGAACTGTGTAAAAAGCCCTTGAGGCCGCAATCAAAATAAATAGGGAAATAACCAGCAACACGATCAGGACGAACGGCATGCACGTACCTTTCTGGTACGTCTCAAGAATACTCCCCTTCTCGCCCCACAAATGTAACTTTTAACCGATATCTGCGGGAGCACTTTCCCGTCGCTAATCTCCTCTACGCGAAGTGTATTCGTAACGCCACGCCTATATCTGCCGTTAGCGGCCTGGCAGCAGGCAAAATGACGCGGAGCCCCGAAAAATCCTGCGTAAAACGCAGCGGTTCGTCACGTCCAAGCAGTCGAATATCTACAGCCTTCTCCGGCTGCTGCGGACTGTTCACACCAAGCGCACGAATCAGCAGCTCGGGCTTTCCTCCTTCGCCAGTCTGCGTTGGCCAACCCTGAACCAGGGCGTAAAGCGTCTTCCCCTTCGTTGTGAAGCGCACATCGGCGAACGTCAGATCGGGCTTCTTATCTTCATTAGGATTGAATTCGGTGCCAGTAGTTGGCACAACGACCTTGGTCGCCGGGCCTTCGCCGTAGATCACCCATGGCCGCGTCGCGTAGATCGCCTCTCCGTTGATCTGCATCCACTGCGAGATACTCGCAAGGATGCTCAACTCTTCGGCGTCCGGCTGGCCAGAGGCAGGCAGCGGAATACTGAGCAACAGGTTGCCGTTCTTGCTCACAATATCCACGAGCAAGTCGATCACCTTCTTCGGCGTCTTATACACCTGGCCAACCTTGTAGTGCCATTGGCCAATGCACGTGTCGGTCTGCCACGGTTGAGCAGCGATCGAATCCGTGACCTGGCGCTCACGGTCAATAACACACGTACCCATGCCGCAGTCCGAAAGCGTCTTGCTGAAGTACACCGCCTCTGAAAGGCCGCTGTAGCTCGTCGGTCCAACGTTATATAGTTCAGCGACGGTAGCAAGGCCATACCGACCGAACTCAATCCCTCCGTCCGTGTAGAGAAGATCCGGCTGATGCTGATCGATCAGGTCCTTCACGCGATTGAAGTACTGTAGCTTCCACCACTCCGGAGCAACGCGGCCCATCGGCTCCGCAGTCTCTGCGAAGTTGGCAGGCATGTCGGCATAGCTGTGATACAGATCGGCGAAGGCAGGGTTTTGGCCATCATAAGGGAGCTTCGCATAGCTGCCCCTGGTGTCAGCAAGGTGCGACGGAGCAAACCAGTCGAAGCTGTTCGAGAGGTGTTCGGAGACGCCAAATCGCAACCCACGCTCTCGCGCCGCCGCCGCCCATAACCCCACCACATCTTTCCGCGGACCGCTCACCACGGAGTTCCAGCGCGGCTGATACTTGGAGTTCCACAGGTCATAGTTATCGTGATGCACCCCCATGGAGAAAAAATACTTGGCACCCGCCTCCTGATACAGACCCATCAGATAGTTCGGGTCCCATTCGCTGGCGGTAAATAGCGGAATGAGGTCCTTATACCCAACCGCGCACTGCGGCCCAAAACGCTTGCGATGGTAGTTGTATTGCTCGGAGCCCTCGACATACATCTGGCGTGCATACCAATCGCCATCGCCCACCGCCGACTGCGGTCCCCAGTGCGACCAGATACCAAACTTCGCATCCGCAAACCACGCTGGAGTAGCGTAATGCTCCAGCGATGCGCGCGTGTCCGTGAACGGGCCGGGCGTGATGCTGATGCCGGAGGCTGGCGGAATCGAAGCCTGTCCTCCATCTGCCTTCGCGAGCGCCTTGCGTAGCGCCAGACCCGGTGCAGTCGCTGCGAGAAGTTGGAGTACCTTGCGACGTGTAACGTTCATGCGTTGTGGCCTCGGGCGATCGTGATAGCCACGGTTTGGCTACATCTGAGCCGCTCCTGGCCTGTAAAGATCAGATGCTGTTGCAGAGCGCCTACGCAGTGAGCGCCTGAGATTGGATCGCACGCGATTGAATCTCAAGAAATATCTGGATGAGCGAGCACGCCGCAGGCGTTACCCCCGAAATACGGCTGGCCTGCCCGAGCGTCGACGGCCGTACGCGGTCCAGCTTTTCGACCATTTCACGCGAAAGTCCAGAACACGCATGATAATCAAACCAACTTGGGATAACCCTCGCTTCATCGGCACGTAAACGATGCATCGAGCGCTGCTGCTGCGCCAGATATCCAGCGAACTTGATCCCGGTCTCAACAGTCTTCATCTCGTTGCGAACCCACGCCGGCAGCGTCTCAGGATACTTTGCCGCAGCAAGTGCAGCCAGCCACGGCTCCGCAGCAGGGACAGCTTCAAGCCGCGCCACCAGCGCCGGAAGAAGCTGCTCGATCGTCACCGATGGCCGCTTGAGAAACTGCGCGAAGAGGTCACCCTTGGCGGGAATCTCTGCCGTCGCCGCACCTGCCGTGCCGGCAGCACTGGCGAGGCTGCGGAGGTCCTCATCATTGAGGCGCGCGCCTTCGAGCACCGCCGTGAGCGCTGCAAGCCGCGCCTGCTTGGCCTCAAAGGCAGCCCACGCGTCATCATCGATCAAACCAAGACGTCGGCCATACGGCGTGAGTCGCGTGTCAGCATTGTCGATCCGGAGATGCAGTCGAAACTCCGCGCGTGAAGTAAACATCCGATACGGCTCATCGGTTCCCTTGCTGATCAGGTCGTCGATGAGAATGCCCGTGTAAGCCTCTGTGCGATCCAGCGTGAAGCCGACCGGAACATCGCATGCCTCACCCAGCGCTGCGGCTTGCTTTTGACGCTTCGCAAACAGCGCCGCGTTGATCCCAGCCATCAATCCCTGGCACGCAGCCTCTTCATACCCCGAGGTGCCGTTAATCTGCCCAGCAAGATAAAGCCCCGTGAACTTTTTCACCCGCAGCGTACGATCCAGCTCCGTCGGGTCAATCGCGTCGTACTCGATTGCATAGCCGGGTCGCAGCATCTCTGCGTGCTCTAAGCCGGGGATAGATCGCACCATTGCCTGCTGCACGTCCATCGGAAGCGACGTGGACATGCCATTAATGTAGACCTCATGCGTGTTCAGCCCCTCCGGTTCAAGAAAGAACTGGTGCGATGTCTTATCAGGAAACCGCACGATCTTGTCCTCAATCGACGGACAGTACCG
This sequence comes from Acidobacteriota bacterium, assembly GCA_019351975.1. Taxonomy (GTDB): domain Bacteria; phylum Acidobacteriota; class Terriglobia; order Terriglobales; family Acidobacteriaceae; genus Granulicella. The sequence goes on along the minus strand of JABBOG010000052.1, from coordinate 15,557 downwards.
CGGCCCAATGCCCTCAATCTGCCCGGTGTACATCGGGCTGCGGTGCACATTCGCGCGGATCAGCGCAAGCGTCTCCGGCGTCGTCACTGCAATATGGCAGGCGATCTGTCGCAGCGGCGGATGCCACATCGCTTCGCCAGTATGCGGCGCACTCCGAAAGCTGAAAGGCGTAGGATCCGCATCTCCCGGCTGCGGCTCAAAGCGCGACCAGTCAATCGTCCGCCCATCCAGCCGCGGGGGCGTGCCCGTCTTCAACCGCGTCTCACGCAACCCAAGCCGCTTCAGGGCCTCTCCCAGCAAAACCGACGCAGGCTCACCCGATCGCCCGGCAGTGTACTGCTGCTCGCCGCAATGAATCAGTCCGTTGAGAAAAGTTCCCGTCGTGACAATCACCGCACCCGCTGCAACCGTACGTCCATCGCGCAGCAGTACTCCGCTGATGCGCGGCGTCTGCTTCAACTGCGCTTCGTCTTCTACGGACTCCATCACCAGGTCAACGACCTCAGCCTGCTTGATAAAGAGGTTCGCAATCGACTCAAGCTTCTCGCGCATCTTCACCCGATACAGTGCCTTATCGCATTGCGCGCGCGGGCTCCAGACTGCAGGTCCGCGCGACGTATTCAGCAGCCGGAACTGTATCCCGCACGCGTCCGCAACCTCACCCATAATGCCGCCCAGCGCATCGACTTCGCGCACCAGGTGTCCCTTGGCCACGCCGCCAATCGCCGGATTGCACGACATCTGCGCGATGAGATCCATGTTCAGCGTAAAAAGTGCCGTGCGCAGCCCCATCCGTGCAGCCGCAGCTGCAGCTTCGCAGCCCGCATGGCCCGCACCCACAATCAGTACATCAAACGTCTCGGATGCACGTGCTGCGCCGGTTTGTACCAAAGATTCCATCTCTCTCGATTCTAGCCGGATTCATCGCCCCATCGGCTAATCCGACGACGAAGGCGCTGCCGATCCAAGCGCCAACTGATTGAGAATCTGTTGCGCAAAGATGATATGGATGTGCACACGCTTTGCCACGTCAGGCAAAAACTCCGCGAGCAGCGGCCCCACAGGCTCCGTGGCATATCCCAAAAGAACGCGCTTCGCCGTTGATGGCAGGTTCGTACTCAGACCCGGCACGTATAAATTCGAGATCTCGTCACTCAGCGGGTAATTAAGAAGCGTCGCATAGTTTGGCATCACCGAACCATCGTCATGCTGCGACACAAAACCATGGATTAGCGCGTGCTCGATACGGCGTCTCACTGAGGCATCGACCATGCGGTGATACCGCGGGTCTTCATGAAAGATAGTCGGCAGCAGATAGGTGCCAGTGAACTCCATCTGCGCATCCTCTCCGAGGCTGTATCCACTCAGCCTCCCCCACCCCGCGAAACCAGGCCCATAATCCGAGTGCGCATTCGCCGCTACAGAGATTGCCGAAAACGACGCAATCGTAAGCAGATTGAAGGGATCGGCCACGGCGTGAAACGCAAGCAGTCCCTTTTCGTTCGGCGTCAGCGGACTCACATAGCCAGTGTCGACGATGAGCTGCAGCTCATCCATACAACGCAGCGACACCGACGGCATAAACAGCTCAGGCCACTCGCGCCGCGCTTCGTGCGCTGGGCATGGTGCCACGACGGGCGGTTGCAGCAATGGCGTAGGAAGCGGGACAGCCGGTATATCCGTCCGGTCCGGTGCTGCAATCGTGCTCGGCAGCGTGGTTTGTGCCTGCCTGACTTGGGGCAAAGAGTTCTGCCCATCATCGTCGAGCGGTGCCTCAGTTGCCACGCGTGCAGACAACAAAACTGTACCCGGCGAATCTGGCAGCGCCGCCACGGCCGTCTGAGCACATAGCGTGCTGCACGAGAGCACGGCACAAGACGTAGCAATTGCGATCCATCCACCGATCTCCCGCCGCGTCGCCAAACGACTGACTTTCGCATGCCCTGCACTATCGCGCACGCCTACTCCTGATCGAATCCGGTACCCTGCCCACTGCGAGGAGAACGTCCAAGGCAACTGCACAGTACCTCTCTTGTTGGACGTTGGCACCCGCTGTTAGCTGAGATGCATCAACCCAGCCATGGAAAGGTCTTGCATACGGCTTACGGCGAAGCAGCCGATGACTCCCGTGGTCGGAACGCAAAAACGCCCGGCTCTCTGCTGAGCGCCGGGCGTTTTTGCTTGCCTTGTGGATCGGTTAGGGAAGACTACTTCTTTGCAGTCGTGGTCTTTGCAGGAGCGCTCTTCGCAGCCGCGCTCTTTGCAGGAGCCTTCTTCGCGACTGCCTTCTTCGCAGGAGCCTTCTTCGCGACTGCCTTCTTCGCAGGAGCCTTCTTCGCGACGGCCTTCTTCGCAGGAGCCTTCTTTGCGACTGCCTTCTTCGCTGGAGCCTTCTTTGCGACTGCCTTCTTCGCTGCTACTTTCTTCGTTGCCAAGGTAATACCTCTCATAGTTGATTTTTTACTGCTAGTGCCCTTGTTGCCGACTGCTTTCTTAGGAGCAGCCTTACCGCCGCGCAGAGCACTTGCTGACTTCGCGGCAGAACTTGAAATATTCTTTCCTCCAGCTGTCTTCTTCGCTGGTGTCTTGCTAACAGCTTTCACAGGCGCCTTCTTCGCAGGAGCCTTGGCAGCCGTCTTCTTCACTGCGGAGACCTTCGCCGGAGCCTTCTTCGCAGGTGTCTTCGCTGTGGAACCCCTTGTCACACCAGCAGTCTTCGAAGGGCTCTTTTTCGCAGGCGAAGCCTTCATCTGAGTTTGTTTCGCAGCAGCCTTCTTCGCGGGTGACTTGGCTGGTGCGGACTTCTTCGCGGGTGCCTTCTCTTCGGCGACGGCCTGCGGCGTTGCACTGGGCATCGTTTCACTCGGCGTAGGCGGTGAAGACATCTTTGTGGGTGGCTCGTACGGCGCTATCGGCGTTGGCGGAGCAGCATAGATCTCAGCATCCTCGGCGTGGTTGCTCGTCGTAATGTTGAGTTCTTCTTCCTCCTCCTCGTCTTCTTCGTCGTCCAGTGAGTCCATATCGATTGCTTCGTCGTCATCCTCATCGAAGCCGGCTGCGTAAAGCTTGATGCTTTCTTCGTCTTGCAACATAACTATTTTCCCCCAACCGTTGAATCACTACTGTTGCATTGCATCGAAATCACGAGTGTTGCTACGGACCCGTTTGCGGAATCTACTGCCCTGTCCAATCAAAGTCGTACGTTCAAGATGTTGCGTTCATCACGCACACCGCATGAACAGGATTACGCGCGCGCGCGGGAAATAGCAAGCACCTTTTTCGGTGCAATGCATCTTTCTTTATGCTCACGCAATCGCTCCGTGAAAACGTACGAATGATTGTCAGGTTTTCTTCTTTGCTTTGTGCGATACGGACGCCTTGTTATGCCCACTCGTCGTGGACGCTTCATGACTGTTTTTACCAGCTGCAGCGTGGACCAAGCGCGCTGCCTTCGGCGTAGCTGTATGCCGGCGGCTGCGCCCGCGACCCTTTGGCGCAAGACGGACCGGCTCAGCAACGTACAGCGCGCGACCAGGTGAGACGTGGCTCGACGTGAGATGGTTCCACTGACGCAACTGCTCCACGCTCACTCCAAAGCGATCCGCCACCGTAATCAGTGTGTCGCCCCGCCGCAGCGTGTAGCGCTCCCCCGTGGACGCTTTCGTGATCGCCGCCACCGGAATCACCAGCTCATCCCCTGCCGCCGCCGGCTCCGCTGATGTAATGTCGTTCACAGTTGCAATCTCGCTGACACGCGTATGAAACGCCGTCGCAATCTGATCGAGCGTCTCTCCATCCTTGACCACATGGAAGCGCCAGTTCATACGGTCTTCCTCAGGAATATTCTTGAGCCGGTTCACGTAGAGATCATGCGTTCCGGCGGGCAAATGCAAATCGTACGGTATGTCATTCGGCGTGGAAAGCCGCAACAGTGCAGGATTCAGCGCAACGATCTCGGGCACAGTCGAATTCGTCAGGTCCGCTACCAATCGCATATCAATCGCATAATCCGTCGTCACCTGGTCCGACAGCACCGGCGCATCCGGCACTAAACCTGTCAGGCCATACTGCTCCGGGTTCTTCGCCATAATCGCCGCCGCGATGATGCCCGGAACATAGTTCTTCGTCTCCCCCGGCAGCGCGTTCAACTTGTACAGCTGCCAGTAGTCCGCGTAACCGGTCTTCGCAACCGCGTGCTGCACCCTGCCAGGACCCCAGTCATACGCAGCCATCGCCAGATACCAGTCGCCAAACTGGTTGTAGAGCTCCTTCATGTAGCGCGCATACGCCAACGTAGACTTCTGTGGATCGAACCGCTCATCGAAGTAGCCATTGCGCTCCAACCCATAGCCGCCCTGAGGCATAAACTGCCACATGCCGCCCGCGCCCGAACTCCCGTTCAGCGCCTGCGGCTGAAAGCCTGACTCCGCCACAGCTAGATAAATAAGATCCTGCGGCACTCCCTGATCGCGCAGCGTCTTTGCGATCATGTCGTGATACTTGCCCGCCCGCTCCAGCGAACGCACCAGGTGCGCATGTCCCTTCGGCGAGTTCGTAAAGTAGCTGATCCAACCCGCCACGTAGTCATTGACGACAAGCGGAAGATCGGACTGCGTTGTCTTCAACTCCGCCGCCACCTTGCCCACAAGAACAGGGTCTGGCGGAAACGTGACCTCGTTGGCCGCGTCCAGAGGTGCCTCTTCAATCTTTTCGCTGAACCCATTACCCTGCTTGAGCGCCACAAGCTCCAGCGAATTCACCCGCGAAAGCAACTGGTCAAACTCGACCGACAACTGCGGATCGTTCTTGAGATCCATACCGCTCGACAACATCGTATCCACTGCAAAATCGAAATCCTGCCGCGCCGCGTCCAGTCTGTTTGCGTGGTAGTTTTCAACGCCCGACTGGTAGCTCGCCTCAGCTTTCGCAATCAGCGCCTGGACCTTCGTCGCGTGATCCGCAGCAGCCTTATCCGCAGCTGCCTGTTGCGCCTGGGCCGCAGTGGGCTGCGCGTTCTGCTGCTGCAGCGTCGGTGCCGTACTATGCGCAGTCGCCTTCCCCGGCGCGCCGGCCGAGTTGCTGCCAGCAGGGCATCCGGTGAGCGTCAGCATCAGCACCACACCCAGCAATGACATCGCAACCGACAGCGGCGAAGCGCATGCCGTGCCAAGCGGGCGGTGCCCAAAGAAAGAGATAGTTCGTAGATTCACCATCAACCCTCTTATTGTAAGGGCTTGACCTCGCCTCTGGCTCTTTGCTGCGCAACCCTCAATCCCTCTTCCGCAGAACAACTGTATCAAGCGGATTCCCGTGCCACCGAGCCGCTCACCTCTCGCCCACGCATCCGTCGCGCTTCACGCTGCACATAGCGGCTCACATGCCAACGCAAAGCATTCCCTCTCCCAACGCATGCGAGTGTTAACATGAACACTAAGGCTCTTCCCACCCCATGGATCCAAAGTACATACGAAATTTCGCGATCATCGCGCACATCGACCACGGCAAATCAACCCTCTCCGACCGCTTGCTTGAGCTGACCGGCAGCCTGACCTCGCGCGAGATGCAGGCGCAGGTCCTCGACGCCATGGACCTCGAACGCGAGCGCGGTATCACCATCAAAGCCCACACCGTCCGCATGATGTACACCGCCTCGGACGGCCACACCTACCAGCTCAACCTCATCGACACGCCCGGCCACGTCGACTTCAGCTATGAGGTCTCGCGCTCACTCGCCTCCTGCGAAGGCGCGCTCCTCGTCGTCGATGCCTCCCAGGGCGTCGAAGCACAGACCCTCGCGAACGCGTACCTCGCCATATCCAACGGCCTCGAAATCATTCCCATCATCAACAAGATCGATCTGCCAAGCGCCGACATCGAACGCACCAAGGCCATGATCGAAAAATCCGTCGGCCTGCCTGCATCCGACGCCGTCTGCGTCAGTGCCAAAACCGGCCTCAACGTCGCCGACATCCTCGAAGCCGTCGTCATGCTGCTGCCACCACCCAGCGGCGACGCCGAAGCCCCCCTGCAGGCCCTCATCTTCGACTCCTGGTTCGACGCCTACCGCGGCGTCATCGTCCTCGCACGCATCATCAACGGCCGCCTGCGCAAGGGCGACCGCATCAAGATCATGTCCAACGGCCGCCAGTTCGACGTAGAATCCATGGGCGTCATGACCCCCAAACCCGTCGCGCTCGACGAACTCAGTGCAGGCGAGGTCGGCTTCTTCGTCGCAACCATCAAGAACGTCGCCGACACCAAAGTTGGCGACACCATCACACACGTCGCACATCCTTGCGCCGATGCTCTCCCCGGTTTCGAAGATATCAAGAGCATGGTCTTCGCGGGCCTCTACACAGTCGACTCGCACGAGCACGGCCTCCTCCGCGACGCCCTCGAAAAGCTGCGCCTCAACGACGCCAGCTTCAACTTCGAGCCCGAATCCTCCGCCGCCCTCGGCTTTGGCTTCCGCTGCGGCTTTTTAGGCTTGCTTCACCTTGAAATTATCCAGGAACGCCTTGAACGCGAGTACAACCTCGACCTCATCACCACCGCGCCCGGCGTCCGCTACAAGATCACGATGACCGACGGCAGCGTTCTCGACGTAGACAATCCCTCCCGCTGGCCCGATCCCACCGAGATCGTCTCGATCGAAGAGCCCGTCATCACCGCCAAGATCCTCACCAACGAGGAGTACGTCGGCGGCATCCTCAAGCTCGTCGAAGAGAAACGCGGCCGCCAGCAGAACATGGAGTACGTCTCCGACACCCGCGTCATGATCACCTACGAGCTCCCGCTCAACGAGATCGTCCTCGACTTCTACGACCGCCTCAAGACCGTCTCCCGCGGTTACGCCTCGCTCGACTACGTCCTCTCCGGCACCTGGGTCTCGCCCATGGTCAAGATGGACATCCTCATCGGCGGCGACCCCGTCGACGCGCTCTCCATCATCATCCATAAAGACTTCGCCCAGCAGCGTGGCCGCGCCCTCGTCTCGAAGATGCGCGAACTCATCCCGCGCCAGATGTTCGAAGTCGCCATCCAGGCCGCCATCGGCTCCAAGGTCATCGCCCGCGAAACCGTCACGGCCATCCGCAAAAACGTCATCGCCAAGTGCTACGGCGGCGACATCAGCCGTAAACGCAAGCTTCTGGAAAAGCAGAAGGAAGGCAAAAAACGGATGAAACGCATCGGCAAGGTCGACATCCCACAGGAAGCCTTCCTCGCCGTGCTCAAAGTCGGCGAAGAGTAGCGATTCTACCCAGCGCGTGAGGTCTTCGATGGAACTCAATGTCTCACCTGAACTGAAAGCCAGGCTCAACCGCGAGCAGCAAGAGCGCGACGAGCTGGCGCGGCGCAACTTCGCAACCCTGGACCACGCCGCGCTGCTCAAGCTGCGGCCCGGTATGTCCGAGGCGAACGTCGCCGCCGTCCTCGGCGAGCTGTGGAAGCCCCGCGTTCCACGCGACGAGGGCTTCTACTTCGGCCTCTCCGCCGCTGGCTTCACGCTGCGAATGGACACCAGCGGCCACATCGGCAGCATCTCCCTGCATCGCGCAGGCGAGCTAAGCCTCGAGGGCCTGCGCCAGGGTATGTCCAAAGCGGATGTGCTCGCCCTCTATCCAAACCTGCGTGAACTGCCCAGCGACAACGAGTACGGCTACACATCATGGGAAGTCCCTCTCCCAGACGGTCAGTTACTGAGCGTCCGCTTCGACAAGGACAGCGTCCTCGTCGGCATCTCCATCAAACTGCCCAGCGCGAAGTACCACACCGGCAAGGAGCGAATTGTTGCGCCCAGGGGCAAGTACACCAAACCCGCAGGCAAACCCGGCGCCCCGTTCGCCGACCCCAACCTCAAGCTCGCCGTCCTGGACGAGCTGATGCGCACCGGCCATCTCGATCTCGGCACACCGCAGGACCTCGCCGACCACGTGCTCAAGCGCACCGTCGATCTTGACCAAGAGGGCTACGACCTCCTCCAGCCCGTCTACAAATACCTCGCCCGCTATCCGCTCTCGCAGCAGCAGCTCGGCACCATCACCAAACTGACCTTCGATGGCGGTTTGAAGATATACGAGTTTGTCTATCCGTTCTGGGACGGCGAGAGCGACGAGTTCGACATCCACTCCTTCGTCGGCATCGAACACTGCCCCAACCTGCGCGACGTTCACATCATCTCGATGGTCGCCGACGATGCAGGCGTCGAGCCGCTACAAGCGCGGCTCTCGCAGCTTCGCTCCCAACCCTGAACCCTGCACTACTCTTCACTCAACTCAAGCAAACAGACGCAACAAAGGAGGCCCGAAAGCCTCCTTTGTTGCACTGCATGTGCACAGAGACTACTTGTGCGGCGCTGCTGCTGGCGCACGGTGCGGCGTCGGTGCCGAGGGTGTCGGCGCTGCTACGCCAGACGCCACATTGTAGGCGTTGATCACAGCCTGCGTGATGTCCGTCGACTGCTGCCACCACAAAACCGTCGGAAGCTGCTGCTGTCCGCCGATGTTCAGCAGGAGCGTAAAGCCGTGATCCTGGGCGTACTTCACGGCCGTACCGCCAAACTTCTGCGCTACCTTTCCGTAAGCCTCCTGTACATCGGTGTTATACGCATTCTGGGCATCTTCGACGTCGCGCTGAAGCTCCTTCTGCTTCGTATCGATCGCCTTCAAACGGCTCGCGCGCTCCTCATCGGAAAGCGTCGCAGGCAGCGCCTGGTACTGCTTCTTCAGCGAATCCACTTCCGCAGACTCGGAATCGATCGTAGCCTTCTTCGGCTCATACTTTTTCTGGACCGCAGCAACAGCCTGCTGGCCCTCGTTGGTGGCGACGACGCCCTGCTCGAACGCGATCACCGCAACCTTGGCAGGGATGGCCTCAGGTGCCACCGCCGTCGGTGCAGCAGGTGCTGCCTTGGCTGAAGCCGATGCGGGGGCTTGTGCGAGGACGGAGGAAGCTGCGAGGCCAGCGGCCAGGGCAGTAGCAAAGACAAGGGTACGGTTCATGCGGTGTTTGAGACTCCTTAAAAGGATCCGTAGTACGGAGATTTCGGCTGGGTCATTCCCGGCGCCAAGCGCCGCTGGGAAGGCTGCCGCACCTTCCTTCACCCGTGGAACACCTTGCGGTGCTGCCAGCTTCCTCTATCTGGACAGCAGGAGAGGTTTGCGGGCGCGAGAGGAAAGTCGGCTGACATGGATTATAGGAGTCCCACCATCCGCGGTCAAACTTTCTACCAAAAACGCTCGCCCGCAAGCCTCAAATCTCCTGAAATCTGGAGACGACAACCCTCGTAATTCCAGTTTTCAGCGATGCAGACGCCCCGATTCCTCGAATTTCGGCCTAATTGGACCCTTCCTGGTTTGGTTCCTCAATTGCTACATACATCATCGTTCGAGATCAAGTCGCTGACCGGCGTTCTTGACCAACGGATGTTCGGTAGCCAGCAAGTTGAGCGCAGGGCAGATAGACCCCCTACAAGAGGGGCATTCCCCACCGAGCAATTCCTGGGCATCATGTGCCCATAGGAATCATTCTGGAGGCCAGCGACTGGCTGTTAGGGGCACAAGGGTCATCTTCCGGGGAGGGGAGATGACCCAATGGCTTTCTGATCCCAAACCCATCCGTCTCGCTCGACAGAAGTCCTGCATGGCCATCTTGCAATTCCTGTTGCGCTTCTCTAAGGTGCAGCGTAAAATCAGATTGTTCTGAGGGCTAGAGTTTATCTCGCGCCGTGACCAATCCGGCGAGTCGTGAACTGGACTATCCCTTAATGCAAGTCCTTACAAAATGATGAGTGACTCCACGGTGCTATCGAACGTTATATCGCCCATCGCATCACAGGCGGAACGTGCGATGATGGTCGCCATGCACGCTGCATCAGTTGAATCATCCCTTGGATGTGGACAAAATACGAGGTTCGATCAAACGTAGTGAGCAACCAGAGTCGTTCCGAAGATCTCCAGAATGCGTCCGCCGGTGGCACAACCAAACCAGCTCCATCTTCGGTTGTCGGCAGACGCATCGTCGGAACATCAATCATTCCGGGCCCGCATGTTCCTCTCAAAGATGAATCTGGAACCAAACACGTTGTGCAATAGATGTGCTCGCTTGCCGGGTGCGGCGGGCGATTCGAAGGTGAGCTATTCGCGCACAAGCGCTTCTCATAGAAGACCTTCGTCGGTACAGTACGACAGATCAATATCAGTTCTCTAACGCTTGAAAGAAGACGACTGTCCTGTTTCAGAAAAGTTGCGCCTCGCTCTTCAGGTCGCAGCTCCGCTACGGTCACACGTCAGATCCAATCAGGCACCCAATTGTAAGGGGAAAACACAGCACCATGTCAGAGCAGAATCTAGTGGATGCTCCGTCCTACAGCACGACGGAGAAGTATAGCGGCGAAGACTTCGGTAACGCAGACTTCGAGTCTGCCGACTCTGGAGATGACAGTGACGGCCAACCTGGCCCAGGTATGGGCCAGAGCAAGAGCAGCCGCCGCCGCCGCCGCAAGCGCAAGAACAAAGTCGCTGGCGATGACCAGCCAACAACCCCGGAAGCGACGGCGTCACCTTACCCAACTCCTCTGGTCATGGAAGGCGAAAGCCTCGCCCTCGCCGCCTCCGCCGCTCCCCAGTCGCAAGCGCGAAGGCAGCAATCCGGCAGTCCACAGCCTGGCGGCCAGCAGAACTCCGGCCAGCAGCAAGGGCAGGCCCAGGGCGGAAAGCGCTGGAAGAAGAAGTTCCGTGAGCGCGACCGCCGTCCAGGCGGTGGCAGCCGCAACGATAACCCCGGCAATGACTTCCGCGCCGAAGCCAGCGCGCCCAGCAGCAACGCTTACGGCGGCAGCAACGGCGGCTACCGTCCCGACAACTTTGGCAACCAGAGCGGCTTCAAGCGAAAAGGCAAGGGTGGCGGTGGTGGCGGACAGCAGCGCGACCGCGGCTTCGTCGGCCCCATGGACCACAGCTACCGCTCCTCTGGCGAGTTCGGCGACGCACCTCCATCGACCATCCAGATGCAGGGTCGCCGCGGCGGCCACCGCCATCAAGGCGATTCCCAGCCCATCGACCGCTCCATGCCCCGCCCCATTCCTATACCGGAGGGTGCGCAGACCCACATCTACTTCTTCATCGAAGAGCTCTTTTTTCAGGCCAAGATTCAGGAGACAGCCAAAAAGCTCGGCGTCAAGGTTGCCTTCATCAAAAACGACAAGGAGGCAGTCGCAGAGATGACCGACGGCGAGGAGAACAAGCCCGCGCTGATCGTCTTCGACCTCAACAACGCCAACGCGAAGCCCCTGACGCTGATTCCTAAGCTGAAGACCAAGCTGAAACGCACCGCATCCATCGTCGGCTTCCTCTCTCACCTGCAAGGCGACCTCAAAGCCAAGGCTGTCGAAGCCGGTTGCGATGTCGTCATGCCTCGCGCTGCGTTCTCACAGAATCTCCCGAACCTGCTACGCCGCTACGGCGTCGAAGAGACCGAAGAGATCAACTTCAACTACTAGGTATCACCGCACCGCTCCATATCACCGAAACGCTTCGTGCTGCAGGCATCCAGTTAGCCCGCACGCGAAGCGTTGTTTCATCTCCATCCATCAATGTCCGATGCATGACGCAAGCCTCATGCATCCTACATATTGAAGGAGAACCATCCATGCCAACCACCCACCACTCCGCCGCTGCAGAACGCCACCTCCAGGCCGCCCATGCGCACGAGGCTGCCGCCGCGTCCCATAACCAGAACGACCATCTCGGTGCTCACGAACAGTCCAAGCGCGCAGAGGAGTTCTCCCGCGAGGCCCACCGCCACACCGAACAGACCCTTGAGCACGCGACCGAAGCCCAAAAATAGCTCCTCCCGCAACAAACAGCCATCCCCGGCAGCCAGAAGTTTCATCTGGCTGCCGTTCCCTTTTCTGCCAAACTTTTCGCACTACGACCTTTCGCAGCGTACCCGAATTCGTCTATGATTCCACTTCATGCCGAGGTTCCCTATGCGATCTGCTCTACGTTGTGTGCTTGCTCTGTTCGTCCTTGCGCCCATTCTCGCCACGCCGCTTTCGGCGCAGGCAAAACCCGCATCGAAACTGGCCGCCACGCCGCCGATGGGATGGAACTCCTGGAACTGGTTCGCAGGCAAGGTCACAGATAAGGACATCCGGCAGGCCGCCGACCTCATCGCCTCCTCCGGCATGCGCGATGCCGGCTACACCTACGTCAACATCGACGACACGTGGGAAGGCCAGCGTGATGCCAATGGAGTCCTCCACACCAACGACAAGTTCCCCGACATGAAGGCGCTCGCTGATTACGTCCACAGCAAAGGTCTCAAGCTCGGTATCTACAGCTCCCCCGGCGTAAAAACCTGCGCCGGCTACGCGGGAAGCTTCGGCCACGAACAGCAGGACGCCGATCTCTATGCCTCCTGGGGCATCGACTACGTCAAGTATGACCTCTGCAGTTTTCGCGACTACATGAACGCCCAGGCACCCGGCGATACTCTCAAGCAATACCAGATCATGCAGGCCGCCTACGAAAAAATGCATCTCGCCATCCTGAAAACCGGCCGCCCCATGGTCTATAGCCTCTGCCAATATGGTTGGGATCAGGTATGGCAGTGGGGTCCCAACGTCGGCGCCAATAGCTGGCGCACCACCGGCGACATCAACCCAAGCTTCGCTCGCATCAGCACCATCGGTCGCGAGCAGGCTGGCCTCGCCAAGTACGCTGCACCCGGCCATTGGAACGACCCCGACATGCTCGAGGTCGGCAACGGCAAGTTGACCCCAGACGAGAATCGCACCCACATGGGCATGTGGGCCATGCTCGCAGCACCGCTGCTCGCCGGCAACAACCTCGGCGAACTCACCCCCGAAGTCACCTCCATCCTCACCAATCGCGAAGTTCTCGCCATCAATCAGGATCCTCTCGGCAAACAAGCAAGCCGCATCTTCGCGGAAGGTCAGGTCGAAATCTGGGCACGCCCACTCGCCAACGGCGACGTCGCCCTCGCAGTCTTTAATTTCGGCGACAGCGAAAACTTTCTGCGCGGCATCAGCCTGCACCTCGCTCAGGCGGGCGCAGCCAACGGATGGAAGGCTCGCGACGTCTGGGCCGCCAAAAACCTTGGCCCCATCCAGGACGACTACAAGTTCACCCTGCAGAAACATGCCTCACTACTCCTGAGGCTCTCGCACTAACCACCGCCACCGGGCCTAACTTCGTCCCTTCGACCTGAACCTGTTCGCCTTTGCAAACTCTTCGCGCAGCTCCGGTGTGCGCAGGTTCTCGCGAAGGTGCGCCAGGCGCTGCTCCATCGCATGCAGCGTCTTCGCTACCTGCTCGCTGTTGGTCATCGCCACATCGCGCCACATGCTGTAGGGGCTTGCCCCCAGCCGTGTCGTCTCGCGCAGCGCGCGCCCACCGATCGCCTGCACCGCTGCCATCCCCTCCGAATCCCCCCCAAACGTGTCTTCCATGAGCGCTGCCAGCGCTGTCGATAAATATTGCGGCAGATGGCTCACCCACGCACACACCTCGTCATGCCGCTTAGGATCCATCTCGCGGAGTACGGCGCCAAACCGCGCCACCCAGCCGCGCCACTCCTCCTGAATCGGGCCGCCGCCGCCCCCCGTAAACAGCCACGTAGCCCCGCGGAACAGCTCAGCCTCAGCCATCCCAGCGCCACCCATCTCCTTGCCTGCCATCGGATGCCCTGGCAGAAATCCCGCAGCTCCATCTCGATTGAAAAGTCTGTCCCCCAGCGCCGTAATCTCTCCCTTGGTGCTGCCCACGTCCGTCACTAACTGCTCCGACCGCAGCACCGGTGCCAACCGCTGCATCCAGTCCAGAATCGGCAGCACCGGTGTCGCCAGAACATACACATCGGCACCACACCCCAGCACGTCTTCACGACTCCCCAACGCCTCGTCGATCGCCCCGCGCTCCACCGCCGCCTGCAACTCCACCGCACTCGCATCCCATCCCACCACGCGCCCGCCAAAACCATTCGCCTTCAACGCCAGCCCCACCGACGCCCCAATCAACCCCGTTCCCACAACCGCAACCCGCTCAATCATCGCGTCTCCCGCCTGTGCGTAAACACGCGTGCATTCGCTCCCCGATACTCTCCCGCCATCTGCCCTCGTCCGCGCAGCAGATACTTGTACGTCGTCAGACCATCCAGCCCCACCGGCCCGCGCGCATGGAACTTGCTCGTACTGATCCCCACCTCCGCACCAAATCCATACCGAAACCCATCCGCAAACCTCGTCGACGCATTATGAAACACCCCCGCCGCATCCACCTCCCGCAGAAACCGCTCCGCCGCCGCCGTATCCTCCGTCAAAATGCTCTCTGTATGCGACGACCCATGCGCATGAATATGCTCCATCGCCGCATCCATCGACGCCACCACACCCACCGAAACCGCCAGATCGCCATACTCCGTATGCCAGTCTGCGACACGCTCAATACCTTGCACCAGCGCCCTCACCGCATCGTCGCCGTGCACCGCAACGCCTCGCTTCTGCAACTGCGCCACCAGCTTCGGTATAAAACCCGCCGCAATCTCCCCATGCACCAGCACCGTCTCCACCGCATTGCACGCCGCCGGATAATCCGTCTTCGCGTCTTCAATCACGCGCAGCGCCAGTGCCTCATCCACCACGCGGTCCACATACACATGGCATACGCCCTCCGCATGCCCCAGCACCGGAATCCGCGTATTCGCCTGCACAAACTCCACCAGCGCCTTCGATCCGCGCGGAATCACCATATCCACCAGCGCATGCATCCCCAGCAGTTCCTTTACCCGTTCCCGCCCCAGCACTACAGACACCGCATCCTCCGGCAGCCCCACCTCAACCAGTGCCGCACGCAACACCCGCACCAGCGCCACCGCCGTTCGCTCAACCTCTTTTCCCGGCTTCAGCATCACCGCATTGCCCGACTTCAACGCCAGCGCCGCAATCTGCGTCACAGCATCCGGTCGAGCCTCAAAGATCACCGCCAACACCCCCAGCGGCACGCTGATCTTCTCCAGCTTCAGCCCTTCATCCAACTCCACCGCATCCAGCCTTCGCCCCAGCGGATCAGGCAGCGAAGCCACCGAACGCACCTGTTCCACCATCGCCGCCAGCTTCGCCGCATCCAGCTTCAGCCGCGCCATCGTCGACGAAGACAACTCGTCCGCACCCGCGCGGCAGTCCTCAGCATTGGCCTGCATCAACTCCGCGCTCGCTGTCTCTAAGGCCCGGGCCATCGCCTCCAGCGCGGCATTGCGCCTTGCCTCATCCAGCGGCGCAATCATCCGGCTCGCGCGCTTCGCAGCCTCCGCAATCTCGTGCGTACGCTGCACATCGCCGTCGGAGGCCACCATCGAACTCATCGCTGAAACCTGTCCACGGCAGAAGCGCTGGGTTGCGCAAAGTGCGTTCCCACAGCCTCGCCAGCCACAATCCGTTCCAGCACCTGCGGCGCTCTCCCGTTCGCGATTATCACCTGCTTGCCCGCATGCAGCACAATCCGCGCCGACTCCAGCTTCGAGATCATCCCTCCGCG
>JABBOG010000051.1 GCA_019351975.1 Acidobacteriota bacterium | reverse complement strand
AGGGTCTGCGGTTTGCGATTCGTGAAGGCGGCAGAACGGTTGGCGCCGGCACGATTAGCGAGATCATCAAGTAGGTCCTGCGCGGACAGCGAGGGTTTTCGGGTCCGTGCAATGTTGAGTGATGAGGGCTGTCAATTCGTCCAGAGGTACGACGAGCGACAGTCACTCAAAACGATCTTTGAGTAGCAAGAGAGAAAGAGTTTCCAATGGCACAGCAACGCATTCGTATCCGGCTGAAGGCATATGACTATCGCGTCCTTGATGTTTCCACCAGTGAGATTGTTGAGACGGCAAAGCGCACAGGCGCACAGGTAGCCGGGCCGATTCCGCTTCCAACGATGAAGAACAAGTACTGTGTGTTGCGTTCCCCGCATGTGGATAAAAAGTCGCGTGAAGCATTTGAAATCCGCACGCATAAACGTCTGATCGACATCCTCGAGCCCACACAACAGACGGTGGACGCTTTGATGAAGCTTGATCTTCCGGCCGGTGTTGACGTTGAGATTAAAACGGTAACTAAATAGCTAGCTCCTTTACGTTGAAGTTGTATTACGCACATAAAGAACCTACAGTGAAGGCGCTCAACGCCTGCATGATGAGGAAGAGGCAGAGATGGCAGTCACAGGGATTCTCGGTAAAAAAATCGGCATGACACAGATTTTTGATGAGCGCGGCGATGTTCACCCAGTCACAGTGCTCAAGGTTGGCCCCTGCGTCATTACGCAGCTCAAAACGCAGCTGAACGATGGTTACGACGCTGCGCAGATTGGTCTTGTAGAGTTTGTAAAGGCATCAAGGGTCAATAGAGCAATGACGGGTCATTTCGCCAAGTCAGATGTCCCTCCCGTAAGAGAGATCCGCGAAGTGGCGCTGGAAGCTGCTTCAGGTGAAGACGGAGAGCAGAGGGTAAAAGCTGGGGATCGCGTTACGGTAGAGATTTTTGTAGACACAAAATTCGTGGATGTGATCGGTACTTCAAAGGGACGAGGTTTCGCTGGAGTGATTCGGCGTCACGGATTTGGTGGCGGGCCGAAGTCTCACGGGCACATGTTTCAGGTTCAAGGGTCGATCGGTGCATCGTCTTTTCCGTCAAGAGTGTTCCCCGGTCAACGCATGCCAGGGCATATGGGCACGGATCAGGTTACGGTTAGGAATTTGCGCATCCGCGGCGTTGATGTTGACGATAATTTGCTGCTTGTAGAAGGCGCGGTCCCGGGCGCACGGGATGGATACGTTCTTGTTTCAAAGGCGAAGGCTCCGCCACGGGAGCGCCGCGGGTTTGCGGGTGCCGAGACGCGAGATGCGTTGAAGGCCTCTAAGAAGGCCGCTGGCGGCAAGAAGAAGTAGTCAGGATCTGGAATGTGCGGCGCATTCTATCTGGCCGTGCGATTAACACTGCAAAACCTCTGCCCGGCCATAACCGATCAGTGCAGACGAACAAATGTATGGCTCCCGCATCGATGGCGAGCAAAGAGAGTATGTCATGGCAAATCTAAAGGTGGTCGATCTTAGCGGGAAGGAGACGGGCTCTTTCGAGCTTGATGAGCTCTTCTCGACAGCGGTCAATGAGTCTCTGCTGTGGGAGGCTGTCAAGCACTACCGCGCCTCGCTGCGTCAAGGTACACATGCTACTAAGAACAGGAAGCTGGTATCTGGTGCGGGGAAGAAGCTCTGGAAGCAAAAGGGAACGGGCCGCGCCCGCGTTGGATCGATTCGAACTCCACTGTGGCGGGGCGGCGGTACTGTCCACGGTCCTCAGCCGCGCAGCTACGAATATCAGTTCCCCAAGAAGAAGTTGATGGGAGCTCTGCGGTCAGCGATCGCTTCAAAGATCAACGATGGCAATTTGATCATCGTTGAGAACTTTGATATTGCAGAGGCTAAGACAAAACTATACCGCAACGCTTTGAACCAGCTCGACGTTACCAAGTCTGCGCTGCTAGTCGAGAGTTCTCAACAGTTAGGTGAGAAACTTTATCTGGGTTCGCGCAATCTGCAGGGAATAGAGCTTGTCCTTTCCTCAGAGGTCCATCCTTACGATTTGTTGAAGTACGAGAGTGCCATCTTTTCTAAAGCGGCCTTTGAGACAATTCAGGACACTCTTAAGAGAGCGGTCTCAAAACGGCAACACGCTAAGAGCGATACCCAGAAGGGGGCTGCATAATGCCTACTATTTACAATGTAATTCGCCGCCCGCTCATTACCGAGAAAGCCTTGATGTCACGAGAAGCCGAAGGCGCCCTCGTATTTGAAGTGGCCGCCAATGCAACAAAGACTGAGGTGAAGCAAGCAGTTGAAGCGCTCTTCAATGTCAAGGTTGCGAGCCTTCGTACTATTAGAGTAGTTGGCAAAGAGCGTAAGCGTGGTAAGTTTGCTGGCTATCTCCCTAACTGGAAAAAGGCATACGTTCGTTTGAAGAGCGGTGAGAAGGTGCCTGACTTCGCTGCTGAGATTTAGCCTTACAGAAGAGGAGTCAGTTGTTCTCCTCCTATGAATTTCGTCTTCGTTTTAAAATGAGTCACAAGTATCGCGCTGAACCCTTGGACGATAGCGCGGCAAAGGATCTATACAACAATGCCTATTAAGTCATTTCGACCAATCACTCCAACACTTCGTTTTCAAACGAAGTTGGTGAACGACGATATTACCACTGACAAGCCGTATAAGCCTTTATTGTCGGTTAAGCCCCGTACTGGGGGTCGCAACAATATGGGCAAACTGGTGGTCCGCCATCAGGGTGGTGGCCACAAGCAGAAATTGCGCATAGTTGATTTCAAGCGTGACAAGTATGGTGTTCCGGGCACGATTGCGACAATCGAGTATGATCCGAATCGCAGCTCGCGTATCGCGCTGGTGCATTATGCGGACGGTGAAAAGCGATATATTATTCAGCCCGTTGGTTTGAAGGTGGGGCAGAAGATCATGAGTGGCCCTGACGCTGATATCCTTGTCGGCAACGCCCTGCCACTAAAAAATATCCCAACAGGTACGATTGTGCATAATATCGAACTTCGTCCTGGCAAGGGCGCACAGATGGCTCGATCCGCGGGTGCCCAAGTCAATTTGATTGCGAAAGAGGGGGAATACGCGCTCCTCAAAATGCCTTCTGGCGAGACACGCAAAGTTCTTGTTGAATGTATGGCGACGGTAGGGCAAGTTGGCAACACGGATCACGAGAACGTCACGATCGGCAAAGCTGGCCGCAATCGATGGAAGGGAATTCGTCCTGCCAATCGCGGTGTATCGATGAACCCCGTAGACCATCCTCATGGCGGCGGTGAGGGGAAGACTTCGGGGGGACGCCATCCCGTAACTCCGTGGGGACAACCCACCCGCGGGTATAAGACTCGCAATAACAAGCGTACAGATGTGTTCATCGTTTCGCGGCGGAACAAGGGTAAGTAGCGCAATTAGCCACGTGTCCTGCAGGGATGTAAAAGCTTCACCAAGTCTCGCACCTAAGAGATTCGTAGTATCTAGCACCGAAACATTGGAGTTTATTTATGTCACGTTCCACGAAGAAGGGTCCTTTCATTGACGCGCACCTGATGATCAAGATTGAAGCGCAAAACGCAGCCAACGATAAAAAGGTCATCCGGACATGGTCGCGGCGCTCAACAATTCATCCAGACATGGTAGGCCATACAATTGCTGTCCACAATGGGCGCAAGTTTATTCCGGTTTACTGCACAGAGAACATGGTGGGTCATAAGCTAGGTGAGTTCTCTGCGACGCGCACCTTTAAGGGACATTCCGCCAAATCTGCAGATACCGCAAAGGCCAAATAGAGATAGTAGGACTCAGACGAATTTCACGTTCTTAAGGACACAGTATGCATAAAGCGATTGCTCCAAAGATTCCAGAATTCCGCGCAGAAGCACGATTCCAGCGCACCAGCCCACAAAAGGCTAAGCTAGTACTTGACCTTATTAAGGGCCTTCGGGTTGAGAACGCCATTAACACGGTTGCATTCACTAACAAGCGGATCGCTCCGGTGGTAGAGAAAGTGTTGCGTTCTGCTGTGCAAAACGCACAATACCTCTCGGATGAGAAGGGTCTCGACATAGATGTCGACAACCTGTATGTGAAAATGGCGGTTGCGAATGAAGGTCCGCGCATGAAGCGCATCCGTCCCGCGCCAATGGGGCGGGCGTTCAGATATCAGCGCCGCATCGCCCATATTATCATTACTGTAGCTGAGAAGCCGGCCGCGCAGGCCGACAATCCAGGTATGGTTAATGTGCCAGCGCAGCGGGCCGGGAGCTCGGCGAAGAAAAAGGCAACGGCAAAGAAAGCCATTGCTAAGAAGTCAACGCCTAGCAAGAAATCGGCTGTCGCATAAGCGCGCCAGCAAATGAAGCTTACGCAGTACATTATGAGAAGATAACCGCGCCGGCTCAACCGGCTATGGTTCAGGATAAAGAAGCTATGGGACAGAAAGTCCATCCGTACGGATTCCGACTGGGCATCAACAAGCCTTGGAAGTCACGCTGGTTCGTCGAGCGAGGCTACGATAAATTGCTTGTCGAGGATGTCAAACTCAAGGCTGAGCTTCGCGAGAAGCTCAAGGCAGCGGGCGTGAGTTCGGTTGAGGTTGAGCGCCCTGGAAATAAATTGCGCTTGATCATCCGCACCGCACGTCCAGGAATCATCATCGGCCGCAAAGGTGCCGAGATTGATAAGTTGAAGGCTGATATTCAAAAGCGCACCAGCCGCGAAGTGTTCATTGATATTCTCGAAGTAAACAAGCCCGAATTGGACGCTCAGCTAGTGAGTGAAAATATCGCCCTTCAGCTGGAGAAGCGCGTTAGTTTCCGGCGCGCGATGCGCAAGTCGGTTGATTCTGCGCTGCGTTTCGGATGTAAGGGGATCAAGGTTCGGGTTTCAGGGCGACTCAATGGTAACGAGATCGCGCGGTCTGAATGGTATCTCCAGGGACGTCTGCCTCTACATACGTTGCGTGCGGATATTGACTACGGGTTCTCTGAAGCTCACACCACGTACGGCATTATCGGTGTTAAGACATGGGTATATCGCGGAGACATTTATGAGCAGAAAAAGCGCCGAGAATCTGCACCACTAGCAATTGGAGCCTTCTGAGCTTAGACATGTAGCATATGGTTGTAAGCCATATCTCGCGCATAAACCGTAGGTTGATAATTGGACTCAACTCTGCTATTATTAACAAGCTTTGACCTAGAGTCTGCCCTACGCCAAATGGCTATTGTGGCAGAGACCCCGGTCATCGATAGCACGTACAAGTAGTCATCTAAAGGAAACTTTCATGCTGTTACCCAAAAAGGTTAAGTATCGCAAGCAGCAGCGCGGACGCATGTGTGGCAAGGCGTGGCGCGGTTCGGATATATCGTTCGGTGATTATGGGCTCAAGGTATTGGAGTGCGGTTACATTACTGATCGTCAGATTGAAGCTTCACGGATTGCTATGACCCGTTTTATTAAGCGCGGCGGTAAAGTATGGCTCCGTCTTTTTCCAGATAAGCCAATCACGAAGAAGCCCGCTGAAACGCGTATGGGAAAAGGTAAAGGTGCTCCAGATCATTGGGTTGCTGTGGTACGCCCGGGTAAGGTTCTATTTGAGATGGAGGGCGTTCCCATCGAACTCGCGAAGGAAGCGATGCGTCTGGCGGCCCACAAGCTCCCGTTGAAGACGGTCTTTGTCGTCCGCCCTGGTCTCAAGGTTGAAGTCGCAACAAAATAAGCAAGCAGAGCCGTTCAGGCGGTCAGAAAGAATATCTATGGCAATCGCAAAATTTCGTAATCTCAGTGAAGAAGAACTGAAAGCTGAAGAGGCGAAGGTCTCGGAGGAGCTCTTTCGTATCCGTTTCGCAAAGAGCCTTGGGAAGCATGAGGGTGTCGCGAAGATAAAACCCCTCAAATTAGATATCGCACGCATTAAGACATTGTCCCGCGAGCGTGCAATCCAAGTAACCCGAACGAACGCAATCGCAGGGGGCAAGTAGTTATGGCAGATATTATCACCGCAGCGCCGGAACTTCAGGTGCAGCCGCGTAGGACGGAAAAGGTCGGATTAGTTGTGTCGACAAAGATGGAGAAAACGATCGTCGTCGAGATCGAGATGCGCAAAGCTCATCCGAAGTATAAGAGAGTTCTGAAGTCGAACAAGAAGTTCTATGCGCATGACGATCACAACTCGGCTCGCGTTGGCGATATGGTACGTATTCGAGAGACGCGTCCCTTATCCAAGCTAAAGCGCTGGTCGCTTGAGGAGATTATCCGCCGGTCTTCCTTGTCGGCGTTACCGGAAGATAAGGCAGTCGCCGGAGCCTAGTAGTTCTAACTGTGAGTCAGATCGCGTTGCCCGCGATTTCGTAGCTTGTTTGAACAAGGGGCGTGCCCCGACGAAGGAGATTTATTATGGCAGTTCAGATGCGCACCATCCTTGCAGTGGCCGATAATTCGGGCGCACGCAAGCTTCAAGTTATCCTGCCTCTTGGTGGAGGCCTCGGGAAAAAGGCCGGATTGGGTGACGTCGTAACCGCTGCCGTGAAAGAAGCTTCCCCGGATGGAACAGTGAAGAAGGGTAAAGTGGTGAAGGCTGTGATTGTGCGCACGCATAAGGAGTATCGACGTCGTGATGGCACCTATATCCGCTTTGACGAGAATGCTGCAGTGGTAATCAATGATGCGATGGAGCCCGTTGGTACTCGTGTGTTTGGGCCTGTTGCTCGCGAGCTGCGCGACAAGAAGTTCCTCAAGATCGTTTCGTTGGCTCCTGAAGTTATATAAACCGTTCGTCGGATTCCGGCTCCGAGAGCTTGCGTCGTGCAAGTAAGATCGCCGAGATAAGGAAATGGCATGCCAAGTAAATTTAAGCCAGCAAATGGTAGCAAGTCGAAGATCAAGATCAAGCGCAACGACCTGGTAGTAGTGATTGCAGGTAAGGATAAAGGGAAAAGTGCTCACCGTGTCCTGCGGGTGATTGCCTCAAAGCAACGTGTGCTGGTCGAGGGGGTTGGTATGGTCAAGAAGCACGTGAAGCCAAATCCCCAGCGCAATATTGCGGGCGGCATTCTTGAGCAGGAAGCGCCAATTCACATTTCGAATGTCATGCTTGTGGATTCCGATGGTAAGGGCACGCGGGTCGGATATCAGTCGGATGGCGATAAGAAAACGCGTGTAGCGCGTACAAATGGCGGCCAGATCGCCGAACAAATACCTAAGAAGTAAGAAGTAATTAGCTCAATAGGAGTCACCCACGAGACGGTAAACAGCGCAAGTTACCCCGGAACCGTGGAGAAAGCGATACAGAGTATGGGAGCAAGACTGAAGATCAAGTATAACCAAGAGATTAAGCAAGCGCTCCAGAAGGAGCTTGAGCTTGATAACGCTATGGCTGTTCCAAAACTCGACAAGATTGTTATCAATATGGGGCTTGGTGAAGCCACGCAGAACGTTAAGATTATGGATCCGCTTCTGGCGGACTTAGGCTCTATCGCAGGGCAAAAGCCCGTCATCACGAAGGCGAAGAAATCTATTGCAGCGTTCAAGTTGCGCGAGGGTATGCCCATTGGCGCGATGGTCACCCTCCGAGGCGAGGCAATGTACGAATTCCTTGACCGCCTCATCGCTGTTGCTTTGCCGCGTGTGCGGGATTTCCGTGGCGTTAGTTCAAAGAGTTTCGACGGTCGCGGAAACTACACTCTTGGCCTTCGGGATCAGCTAATTTTCCCTGAGATTGATTACGCAAAGGTGGATAAGATTAAGGGAATGAACGTAACGATTGTGACAACTTCCAAGACGGATCATGGAGCGCGCGAACTATTGAAGGGCTTCGGAATGCCCTTCCGGCAAGGCGCCTGATTTATATAAGTTGTCACTAGGTGAGCGTCAGTCGCAAGTTTCCACCGTACAGATTGAGAGATAAAACTATGGCAACAACGGCAAAGCGCGTCAAGGACGCACGTAAACCAAAATTCAAGTCACGTCAGCATAACCGCTGCCAACTCTGCGGTCGTCCCAGGGCATTTCTCAGGAAGTTCGGTGTTTGCAGATTATGCTTTCGCAGCCTAGCTCTGAAGGGTGAAATCCCGGGCGTCGTGAAGTCTAGCTGGTAATCCTGCTGTCAGACTACTGGTGCCTTTGCGGTACTGAGCGGCCGGTTCGTGGCTCCCTCTATAAATTCGGTGACCTACTCTAGAGTGCGTCACCCACAACATCTCCGCTGGTTCTTCGGCGTGCCAAGTCGAAGCGAACGGGGGGTGAAAGGAAAATGATGAACCTAACTGATCCAGTTGCAGACTTCTTGACACGCATTCGCAATTCGCACCGTTCTCGTCACCAGAAGCTTGACGCTCCTGCTTCAAAGTTGAAGACGGAGATCGCACGCATCCTAAAGGAAGAAGGGTATATTGCGAACTATAAGGCCGCAGAGGAAGATGGTCAGAAAGTTCTACGCGTCTACCTGAAGTACGGTCCAAACAATGAAGCGGTTATTCGCGACCTCAAGCGAGTCTCTCGCCCGGGGTGCCGCGTTTATATCGGTAAGGACGAGATTAAGCGTGTGCAGGGCGGTTTAGGTATCTCTATTATGACGACCCCCAAGGGTGTGATGACCGGAAGGCAGGCGCGACGCGAGGGTGTCGGCGGCGAGATTCTCTGCGAAGTCTGGTAATACACCCTACTGCTAATGTTTGATCGTTGAACGCAACGCGCGTTATCGATTGTAGTAGACCAAGAAGTAGTCGCACATAACGCCCGTTGCGACTCGCAGGTACTGAAGGAAATTTATTATGTCGCGTATCGGAAAAAAGCCAATTAGTCTGCCAAAAGGTGTGAAGTACACGGTGCAGAGCAATGTCGTTGTCGTCGAAGGACCAAAGGGCAAAGTTAGTGCACTCATCCCTGACGGGATTACCTTATCTGAGAAGGATGGCGTCCTCACAGTAGAGCGCCCGGACCAGGCGCATGCCGCTGTGCATGGACTTGCACGTGCATTGGTTTTCAATGCAGTGGAAGGCGTAACGAATGGTTGGAAAAAGGACCTGGACGTGGTAGGTATTGGGTACCGCGTTGAGATGAAGGGCAAAGGAATGGTCGTATTTACGCTCGGCTATTCTCACCCCATCGAATTTCCTCTACCCAGCGGTATTGAAGTTGTGATCGATCCTAAGCAGACTCATCTCACCGTTTCGGGTATTGATCGCCAGAAGGTTGGGCAGGTAGCGGCGGATATGCGTTCGCTTCGTAAGCCTGATCCCTACAAGAATAAGGGCGTCCGTTATTCCGATGAGAAGCTCAAGAAGAAGGTCGGCAAGACGGGTGCCAAATAAGCTCCTGCTCTCGCCTGAGCTATGACTTAGAAATTACTGCGCTAGTGCAAGCCTTTACAGATTGCCGAACGTCGCCAGCTTATGGCTACGCTTTTAGGAAGGAACATTATTATGATTAATCTTCGCCAACGTAATAACATCCGTCAGCGAGTGCACGACAGAATTCGCGCAAAGATCTCTGGAACGGCAGACCGTCCAAGGCTCAATGTGTATAGATCCTTGAATCATATCTACACTCAGCTCATCGACGATGCGAACGGCGTAACGCTGGCTTCTGCTTCAACCGTAAGCCCCAAAGGCACGGACCGCAAAGCGGGAGGAAATATTGACGCTGCGAGGACAGTTGGCAAATTGATCGCCGAGCGTGCCGCTGAGAAAGGTATCAAGAAGGTTGTGTTCGACCGTGGGGGATATTTGTACCACGGCCGAATCAAGGCCTTGGCGGATGCAGCTCGTGAAGCGGGGCTGGACTTCTAAACGCAGCTACAAGCTGCACCTCCGGACCGGTGTGCCGGGGAGAAATTAAGAGGAAACACGATGGCAATGAAAAAGAGGCTTGACGGAAATCGGATGAACCTGAAGGACGAGGTGGTTTCGATTAACCGGGTGACGAAGGTTGTCAAAGGCGGTAAGAATATGTCTTTTGCAGCTCTCGTGATTGTTGGTGACCCTGCAGAGGGCGTTGTCGGCTACGGTT
The DNA here is from genome assembly GCA_019351975.1 of Acidobacteriota bacterium. Taxonomy (GTDB): domain Bacteria; phylum Acidobacteriota; class Terriglobia; order Terriglobales; family Acidobacteriaceae; genus Granulicella. The sequence goes on along the minus strand of JABBOG010000051.1, from coordinate 16,356 downwards.
CCGGCAAAGCGAAGGAGGTGCCGCAGGCGATTCGCAAGGGAATCGAAGCGGCTAAAAAGAATCTCTTGAAGATCAACATGACCGGATACACTATTCCGCATGTGGCGCTCGGCCATTATGGTGCAGGCGAGGTCCTCTTGAAGCCGGCACCCGAAGGTACAGGGATCATCGCGGGTAAGACAGTACGCGCTGTGATGACGGCTGCGGGTGTACAGAACGTGTTGACTAAGAGCTTAGGATCGGCAAATCCTCATAATGTCATCAAGGCTACCTTCGACGCGTTGTCGCAGTTACGAGATAAGGCAGAAGTAGCGGCACTGCGCGGCAAGTCGGTCGACGAGCTGTAAACAGTTTTGCGCTTTTATAAGTAAAGATTGTGAGGCGATATCACGCTTCGTAGTTTCACGGAGAAGAACAATGGCAGTGGAGAACAAGATCAAGATTCAATACTTTCGCTCGCAGATCTGCACACCGGTCAAGCACAAGCTCGTTGTAAAGGGGCTTGGGTTTACGCGGTTGAATCAGATAGTCGAGCGGGAAGACACACCGTCGATTCGCGGCATGGTGAAGAAGATACCTCACCTCGTGCGGATACTGAACTAGGTAAGCGTGTCCCAATCGTGGGGCCAAATATGCGAGTCAGAAGCGTCTAGGCGCAACTGGCGTTAGCGAGGGGATGAAAAATGGCACTAAATCTCAGCAATTTGAAGGCGCCAAAGAAGGCGAATGAGAACAAGAAGCGTGTGGGTCGCGGCATGGGCTCAGGCATGGGCAAGACCTCGACCCGTGGTCATAAAGGTCAAGGTTCGCGATCTGGATCAAGCTTGATGCGTGGTTTCGAAGGTGGCCAGATGCCGCTGCACCGCCGCTTGCCAAAGCGAGGGTTTACAAACATTTTTCGTGTCGAATATGCCGTACTAGGTCTTGATCGGATCGCTGAGCTAAACGAGAGTGAGTTGACCTTAGAGAAGTTGACCGAGCACGGAATAGTGAAGAAGCGTAACGGTTTGGTGAAGGTTCTCGCAAATGGTGAGCTCAAGTCTGCTGTGACCGTTCATGCGCACAAGTTTTCGAAGGCCGCGCAAAAAGCAATCGAAGCAGCTGGCGGCAAGGTCGTTGTACTTGGTTCCGAGACTTCTACCGTCGCTGACTGAATTGTACTTCCCGATGCGTTGAATCCTCGGCGTAGAATATAGTTACAATCCAGCAGGGAGCTTGTTCGGTCGACGGCTAGCAGCTTTCTGCTCCAATCTTTTCGTTTAAGGCCTCACCAACGATGCTCGAGAAATTCCTCAACATCTTCCGTATTCCGGATTTACGAAAGCGTATCGGATTTACGCTTGGTTTGCTTGCAGTGTACAGGCTCGGAGCCCATATCCCAACGCCTGGTATTGATGCAACAAAGCTCGCGCAGTTCTTCAATCAGAACGCGGGTGGGGCACTTGGCTTGTTGGATCTCTTCAACGGCGGCAATCTGCGCAAGTTGACGGTGTTCGCTCTTGGGATCATGCCGTATATCACGGCGTCTATCATCTTCCAGCTACTCACGGTGATCTATGAGCCGTTGGCAAAGCTGCAGAAGGAAGGCGAGCTCGGCCGCCGTAAGATTACTCAGTGGACGAGGTACGTCACGATTCTCCTAGCAGTGATTCAGAGCTTTTTCATCGGTCTTACGCTAACAAATACTGCGACGGGTGAGTCCATGGTGACTATCAGCAAAGGGGCATTCCTTCCTCTTTGCGTGATCACATTGACTGCGGGGACTGCGTTTATCATGTGGCTCGGCGAGCAAATCACTGAGCGCGGTATCGGCAACGGCATGTCATTATTGATTTTCACGGGTATAGTTGTGGGGCTCCCTCGTGGTATTCAGGATTTGTACCAGAAGGCTGTAACGCAGGCGTGGGGCGGGTTTACACCGATTGCAATCGGGATGCTCGTAGCGATGATGATCGCTGTTGTGGCGTTCATTGTCTTTGTGGAACGCTCTGAGCGGCGGATACCAATTCAATCGGCGAAGCGGATGGTTGGTCGACGGATGACACAGTCGTCGAGCAGTTTTCTTCCGCTTAAAGTGAATTCAGGCGGTGTGATGCCGGTGATTTTTGCTGCGTCCATTTTGTCTGCACCCCTGCTGCTTGCGAATGTGAGTCTCTTTGGATCCGGTCCACTGCGTGACACTCGTTATCTGGGACCGATCTTTCGAGCGCTGCAGCCAGCGGAGCCGTGGTACGTCGTCCTGTACATCGTTGCGATTATCTTCTTCGCGTATTTCTACATTTCGATCATCTTTCGGCCTGACGATATCGCTGATAACATGCGCAAATATGGAAGCTTCATTCCTGGCATACGTCCTGGCAAGCGGACTTCAGATTTTATCAATGATGTCCTGACGCGAATTACGCTGGTCGGCGCGATTTACTTGGTTGCGATTTCCATTATTCCCATGTTTTTGATCTCAGGTATCCACTTCAATCATTTGTGGCTGGTTGGCCCTGTGTTTGATAGATTGCCTGCTTGGACCACGAATGGTTTAGGGCTTAATTTCTATTTTGGTGGAACGTCATTGCTGATCGTTGTCGGCGTAGCGATGGATACTGTGCAGCAGGTAGAGGCGCAGCTTATCATGCGTCATTACGAGGGATTCTCGCCTAAGTCCGGGCGTATTCGCGGACGGCGTAGTTGGTAGGTTTGATTCAAGTATGACGTAAACCCAGGTCTGCGGTATTGGCCTGGGTTTTTACTGAACAGACGATTGTGCAGTGCGGACTTCGGTTGTGTTTATGTCAGATGCTAGTGTGAATTCGCGCGAATTCTTTCCAGGGCCGGTCCTGTTGCTCGGCGCACCGGGTGTAGGGAAAGGTACACAGGCGAAGTTGTTGGTGGATGAGTTTAGGATTCCGCAGGTTTCGACGGGCGATCTACTGCGGGAGCATCGCAAGAACCATACGCCGCTGGGGATGATGGCAGATGAACTGATGTCAAAGGGACAGTTGGTTCCTGACGAGCTGGTGAACGAGATGGTTGCTGCGCGGTTGACGGAACCGGATACTAAGCACGGTTATATCCTGGACGGGTTTCCTCGCACCCTGAACCAAGCGGAGTGGTTGGATGGGGAGCTGGCCACGAGTGCACTGCCGGTGATTGCGATTAGTATTGCGGTGCCGGAGCGGGAGCTGCTGGAACGGATTACAGGGCGAATGACTTGTCCAGTGTGTGGAACGATTTATAACGTGTACTCTGAGCCACCGGCAAAGGCTGGGCATTGCGATCGGGAGGGTGCCGCACTTACCCGCCGTCCGGATGACACGGAGCCTGTGTTTCGAGAGCGCATGAAGGCGTTTGAAGCGAAGACGGCGGCCGTGATCGAGTACTACAGGAAACACGGCGGACGATTTGCTGAGGTGAACGGAAATCTGTCTGTGGACGAGGTTACGCAGTCGATCCGTGGGACGTTGTTGCGGTTGCGCCAGCACGGCGAAGCGGAGCGTCAGGAAAAGTAAGGGTGAAACTATGGCTATTCTGATAAAAACCGACGCTCAGATCGCGAAGATGCGTACTTCGGGTGTTACGCTGCGGAAGGTTCATGATGCAGTGAAGGCTGTGGTTCGTCCGGGAGCGACGACGATGGATCTGGAGCGCGCGGCGGTTGCGACTGTAAAAGAGCTGGGTGTGAAGGCGGCGTTCCTGGGCTATCACGGATATCCGGCGGTGCTATGCACGTCGGTGAACCATGAGGTGATTCATGGGATACCGAGCGAGAATCATGTGTTGCGCGAGGGGGATGTCGTCTCGGTGGACTGCGGTGTGATTGTGGATGGGTACTACTCGGATTGCGCTGTGACGCATGCAGTTGGGAAGATTTCGGCGAAGGCTGAGAAGCTGTTGCGGGTAACGGAGGCGTCGCTGTATGCGGCGATCGAGAAGGCTGTGGTGGGTGGACGGTTGTTCGATATCTCCAATGCGGTGCAGACTGTGTGCGAGGCTGAAGGGTATGGCGTGGTGCGTGAGTTTGTGGGACACGGCATTGGCAAGAGCATGCATGAGGATCCCCAGGTGCCGAACTATGGCGATGCAGGCAAGGGGCCGCGGCTGAAGGCAGGCATGGTGTTGGCAATCGAGCCGATGATCAACCTGGGGTCCGCCGAGGTGAAGGTGCTTGAGGATGGATGGACGGCGATTACGGTGGACGGCAGCGTCAGTGCGCACTTTGAACATACGGTGGCGATCACAAAAGCGGGTCCGGTGATCCTGACGCTGTAAGGTTGTCGGGTCCGTTCAGAACGATCATAATCGGGCGGCCAAGGTAGAATGTGAGGTGCTCTACCTCTCTATAGCTTTCCCTAAAGCATCTGGAATCAGTAGAATGCTGGAAGTAATGAGATATATGGGTAAGTGCCGCCCAGCGCCGGATATACTTCGCCTGCCATCGCAGGGTAGTGCACCTCTATGGTCTGGTGTACCTCTTCTCTTTGCTGCTCCCTCTGGCTGCATTAGGCCAGAACAACGGTTGGCTGGTCTGCTTTCCTACCAACACCGTTATATCTGGCGTTTGGCCGAGGGTAACTCCGAGGCTAATGACTCCCCCCGCACGGCCTATGATCATGCTCAGTCGCTGTGCTTCTTCAATAGTTGGTGCTGTGATTCTTAATTCGGATACTTGGAGATGCGGCGGTAGTGGCTCATCAGCGCATTCGTTTACTGCTGTAACTCCCGCTTCTGGCTTATTCGCATCGGTGAAGAGTTGCTGGCAGACCATGAATGCCTCGGGGTCATCGACATATGACTTGAAGATGACGACCTTTCCTTTGAAGTCCCTTGCTAGATCGTTCTCAAGACTGGCGTCATTCAGCATATGGCGCGCGCCAAGCATACGTTGTGCAAACGTCAATTCTGTGTTGATGAGTCCTGCCTTTTTGGATAGCGCCGTGTATTCATCCTTAACGGCATCGAGTTGTTTCTGTGCCAATCCTGCAGAACTTGCAGCATCGCAAGCTTCTTGCGTTGTTAATGCTAACAATTGATCGCTGTCGGCTCTTAGTTGGCTAGTCCTGGAGCGTAATTGACTATTGATTGACGCTAATTCCAAGCTTGCTCCGGCTTCCCCGAAAACTCCTGCCAACACAAGTACGGTTACGACTATGTCAAGCCAGAACCTCCATCGCGGCGATCGGTCTGGGGGAAGCACCACCCGCCAGAGCCAAAAATTGGCACCTCGCCGCCAGTCATGTAAGTCATCACGATCCTCAGAAACGATGACAACAAGTTCTCCAATAATTCCAACGCCGACGGCGAACCCGCAGAACCAAGCTAGCTTTTCCCAACAACCAGATGACCCGTCTAAGGTCTTTAGTGAACTCTCTAGAGCAGAGATGGAGCTTTTTAGTGTCGTTATGGAATCCTGCAGGGCCGAGGCATCGTTGGGCAAAGCCGAGACAAGGATAGCCAAATATTGTGGAATCACGGCATTTCTCTTCTCTTTTTTGGTGTGGTAGCGCTTGCTATATATAGGAGAGAAAAATTGTGCCAAATCCTAGCCGGCCGTTTTATGAGTTCATCTTCGAAGTTGACGGATGAAGAGAAAGCTCCTTATTCAGTTTAACCGGTTGTGTGGGGTGATTATGCCACGTTGTCGAAATATTGATCGCCAGCGTTTAGAGGGTGTTTGGCGATTATGCGGGGTGGGTGGGGCTTGACAGGAATTTCTGCCGCGCGGGAGACCGATTCCTTTGGGGTAGCTGCGATTTGACTGTAGGAAGACAAACAAAAAGACGCCGCCTTTTGTGCGTGCTGCACCGACTTCAGGACGGACAGTGTTTGTCGCTCAGAAGTTAAGGGCGTTCTTTGAGGAAGGTGCCGATTTCGTTGAATTCGGGTTCAGAAAGGCGGAAGGTGCCGGCGGGGAGGACGCCTTCGACTTGTTTGGCGCTGCGGCCGCCGACGATGGCTGCGGTAATGGCAGGGTTGTGCAGGGTCCAGGCGATGGCGACGACGCCGGGTTCGACATTGTGGCGCAGGCCGATGGAGCGGAGGAGCTCGACGAGGTCGAGGTTGCGGGAGATGAGGGGTTCCTGGAACTGCTTGGTGTTGCGGCGGAAGTCGTCGGCGGGCATGTTGGCGATGCGCTCTTTGGTCATGGCGCCCGTGAGAAGGCCGGACTGCATAGGCGAGTAGTTGATGACGCCGATGCCGTGCTTCTGGCAGAAGGGGAGAATCTCGGCTTCGTTGGAGCGGTTAATCATGGAGTAAGGGGGCTGCAGTGAGGTGATGGGGGCTATCTTAAGGGCGCGTTCCAGCTGGGGGACGTTGAAGTTAGAGACGCCGATGAAGCGAACCTTGCCTTCGCGTTGGAGCTCGGCCATGGTGGTCCAGCCTTCTTCGAGCTCGGCGTCGGGGACGGGCCAGTGGATCTGGTAGAGGTCGATGGTATCGACGGAGAGGCGGCGCAGACTGGCTTCGACCTCTTCGCGGATTTTTTTCATGGTCTGGACGATCTTGCGGTCCGAGCCCCAGGTCATGGAGGATTTGGTGAAGATGTAGGGCTTGGAGGAGGTGGATTTGAGGGCTTTGGCGACAACCTCTTCGGAGTGGCCGAGGCCGTAAACGGCGGCGGTGTCGATCCAGTTGATGCCGGCGTCTAGGGCGCGGTGGATAGCCTCGATGGAGGCGTTGTCTTCCTGAGGACCCCAGGCGTACTGCCAGTCGCCGCCGCCGATGGCCCATGCGCCGAAGCCGATGGAGGTGAGGTGGAGGTCAGAGTTGCCGAGCTGCTTAGTGGCGCCGAGGAGGTTGGTGGCTGGGGCGGAAGCGGTCATGGTGGGTTGGATGCGGGTGGGGCGATGGTGGTTTCGGAAAGCCTCCGGAGGGCTGCGGAAAGGGTACTCATTGAGCAATGAGTTGCAACTTGCTGGTCAAGCGGGTTATCTACTTCGCGAAGGATGACAAGGATTTCGGGGAGATGGTGCAACTTCGGCAAGGGATGGCAGGGGCGGACGGCTTGAAAGGAGTGTGTGACGAGGCGGATGCGCGAGCATCCTATGAGAGAGATACAGAGATGCGACGAGGAGAAGAGAGATGCCAGCAGTAAATCCGGAACGGGTGAGATCGCGGGTGGTAATTTTGGGGGCGGGGTTTGCGGGGATTACGGCGGCGCAGCGGCTGGGGAAACTGAAGGTGGATGTAACGATCATTGACAGGAAGAACCACCACACGTTTCAGCCGCTGCTGTATCAGGTGGCGCTGGCGGTGCTGTCGCCGGGGGATATTGCGCAGCCGATCCGGTCGATCTTAAAGAAGAACCGGAACACCGAGGTGGTGATGGATTCGGTGAAAGAGATTGATACGGCGGAGCGGAGGGTGCTGCTGGAAAGCGGTGCGGTGATGTTTTACGACTACCTGATTGTGGCGACTGGGTCGACGCATAGTTATTTTGGAAAGGATCAGTGGGCACAGATTGCGCCGGGGTTGAAGACCATTGAGGACGCGACGAATATTCGGCGGAGGGTATTGCTGGCGTTTGAGTTGGCGGAGCGGCAGATGCTGGAGACGGGGACACATCCGGCGCTGCGGTTCGTGGTGATCGGCGGTGGGCCGACGGGGGTGGAGCTGGCGGGGGCGATCTCGGATATTTCGAAGCTGTATATGACGAAGGACTTTCGGCATATCGATACGAAGACGGCGGAGGTGGTGATCCTGGAGGGTGGGCCGCAGGTGCTGGGGATGTATCCGCCGAACCTGCAAAAGAAGGCTGTGGAGCAGTTGAATGCGCTGGGGGTGACGGTGCGCTGCGGTGCGCGGGTGACGGATATCCAGCCGGGATATGTGATGGTGGGCGAGGAAAAGATTGAGAGCGTGTGTACGCTGTGGGCGGCGGGGGTGCAGGCGTCGTCGCTGGGGAAGATGCTGGGAGTGGAGCTGGATAAGAAAGGCTGCGTGATGGTGAACGAGCACCTGAATCCTAAGAACCTGCCGGAGGTGTTTGTGTGCGGCGATCTTGCGCACTTTGAGCAGGATGGGAAGCAGGTGCCGGGGGTGGCGCAGCCGGCGATGCAGATGGGTGATTATGCGGCGAAACGGATTGGGCTGCTGGTGGCGGATTCAGATAAGGGGGCGCGCCAGAAGGGGTTTCGATACTTCGATAAGGGAGACATGGCGACGATTGGGCGGAAGGCGGCGGTGGCGAGGATTGTGTGGCCGTTCCACGCCGACTGGAGCGGAGTAATGGCGTGGATGACGTGGATGATGGTGCATATTTTCTTCCTGATCGGGTTTCGGAATCGGTATTCGGTGTTCTTGAGCTGGGCGTATACGTATATTCGGCGGGAGGATGGCGTGCGGCTGATTGTGGGGTCGCAGGACCTGCCGGGATGGGATACGCTGGCGCCTCCGGTGGGGCCGGTGACGGACTAAGCGGTCCTTGCGTCATGCTTCAGGGGTGGGTGTTTGCGGCTACGGTGGAGTGATTGGCGTTGTATTTGATGGCTTGCAGGACGGCATTACGGGTTGTGTGGGCGGCGTTAGTGGTATTGCGGGCGACCTGTTCGTAAAAGGACTTGGCGGCGGCTTCGTTGCCGAGGGCTTCGGCGGCTTCTCCGGCACCGAGGAGGCCGTTGAGTCGGTTTGGGCTGAGCTTGAGGGATGCTTTGTAGGCGACGAGGGCTTCGCGGGGCTGGTTGAGGGACATGTAAAGGTCGCCGAGCATTTCGCGGGCGGGGATGTCGACTTCGCCCTGGCCGAGCTTGTCCTGCTGGTCGGCGGCCATGCGCATGGCGGTGATGGCGGCGGCGGGGTGGTTTTCGGTGAAGGCCTTCCAGGCGACGATCTCGTTGCGCTCGATCTGTGCGGCGTTGGCGTCCGCGTAGTCGGAGGAGGTTTTGAGTTTGGCGAGGACGGAATCGTAGCGGGTGAGGGCTGCGGCGGCGAGTTGGGGGTCGTGGAGGTGGCCGGCGGCGACGCCCTGGCCCCAGTAGATAGCGAAGGCGGAGTCTCCGGTGGTGCCGGGATCGGGCGTGAGCGCGGCGAGGGCGTTCCAGTCGTGCATCTCCATGGGGAAGATGACACGGATGCGGTTGTCGCGGTCGGAGCCGGAGAACTTCATGTCGTCGGGGTAGGGGAGGGCGGCCATGCGGTCGCTGATGGAGCGGAACTGGTTGGTGAGGTCGCGGGCTTTGGCGTCTTCGCCGGTCTGGAGCCAGGCGTAGATGAGGAACTCGTCGGCGTGCATCTGGTGGGCGGTACCGGGCCGGTGGGCGGCTTCGTCCTTTTGGGAGGCGGCGAGGGAGGCGAGGTTGGAGGCGATGTCGGGCTGCCACATGCCGAGGCGGGCGAAGATGTGGCTGGGCATGTGGAGGGCGTGGGGCGAGGAGGGAGCGATTTTGGCGTAGACCTCGGCGGCCTGCAGACCTTCGGGAGCGAGGGCGGGGGTGTCGCAGGTGTGGATGATGTAGTGGGCGAGGCCTGGGTGGTCGGGATACTTGTGGAAGAGCGGGAGCAGGATGGCGAGGGCGGCGTGTTCTTTGGTGAGGGAGGTGTCGTCGGGTGCGACGCTGGCGATGAGGGAGAGGGCGTAGAAGGCGGCACCTTCGACGTCGTTGGGGAAGGCGGTGTGGAGAGCGGCCATGTCAGAGGAGTAGGCGTCGGCGGCCTGCTGGTAGTCGTGGGGGGCGAGGGCGTAGAAGTCGCTCATGGCCTTGATGTAGGCGAGTTCGCGAGGGGTGATCTGGGGTGAGGCTGCGGTTTTGGAGGCTGTGGCGAGGTGGCGGGCTTTGGCCATCTCGGCGGCACCGAGCTTGAGGGCGGCGGGATCGGGCTGTCCCCAGAGCTCCTGGAAGTGGGACATGGCGAGGCCCCAGTAGGCCATGGCACAGGTTGGGTCGGCGGTGGCGATCGCCTGAAATTGCTGCTCGGCGAGAGTGTAGCCGAAGGAGTGCAGCAGCGCGATGCCGCGAGTGAAGGGGGCTTGCGAGGCGGCTGCGCAGGTGATGGGGAAGTGAACCTGGCCGAGCTGCTCGGGGGTGACGGCCACGGCTTCGTGGTGGTGGCCGGACATGCCGGGCATGGACTGGGCGGGAGCGGTGATTGAGGTGAGAAGGGAGGCGGTGAGAAGGAGGGTGGCGAGCGGATGTTTCATCTTCGTCAGGGTAGTCTTTGCGCGGGGTGTGGGCAAGGGAGGAACGCGTGCTCGGAGAGCAGATTGCAGATTGCCTCTAGGGACGACGGGTTGTAAGGGGAGGATGAAATGGCTGAGGGATTATGCCGGGGCGAAGGGCCTGGCGGGTCCTTCGGCTGCGCTGCGCTCCGCTCAGGATGACAGGGTTTATAGGTTGAGCGCGATGCTCGAGCGTTGCTTCTCGGCAGCTATGGATAGGCGCTGCGGATAGGGCTTTAGGTTGATGGTCGGGCGGTGGGAATAGGGCGCTGGGCGCGGGTACTGATAGATGTTCAGGCGTCGATGGAGGGTGAGAGAGGGCAGTGTGAACTGCCGCATCTCTAGCGGAAGCGGAAGACGAAGCCGGTGCTGAAGTCGAGGACGGTGGCGTTGGGGATGGGTGTGGTGTTGCTGTCGTAGATAGCGCTGCTGGTGGTGGTGACGGAGCCGTAGCCTACCTCGATGATGCGCCAGTCGATGTGTTTGGTGAGGGATTTGTCGACGCCGCCAAAGATGCCGTACTGGAGCTTGTTGGTGGGTTCTCCGTTATAGGGAGAGCGAGTGGTGCCGACGCCGATGGAAAGCTGGGCGTAGGGCTTGATGCTGTAGAAGGCCATGGGTTTGGCGGCGAGGCGAGGGCCGACCAAGAAGCTTTTGATGGAAGAGGTGTTGGCGTGCTGGATGCTGTAGCGTACGTCGATGCTGGCGTCGGCCTTGGTGTAGTGGGCGAACTCGTAGTAGCCGCCGAGGTCGACGCCGCCGAAGATCTGGGAGGTCTGGCCGTCGCCGAGGAAGGCGAAGGTGCCGTAGTCGGGCTTGCTGTTGCTGATGCGGCTGACGACGGGATTGAAGTAGAGACCGACGGTCTGGGCCTTTGCGGCGATGGTGGTGAGTGCAAGAGCGAGAGCTGGAACAAGAAACCGCAATTTCATCGAGTAACGATCCTCAAAAAGATAAAGCTGGAAGCGATAGGCCGGAAGTTGCGCCTGCGCAAGCGCAGATACCAGTCTAGTTGTAGAAGCTGGGTAGAACCTAATTCTTTGGTACGAAAAAAGCGGCAGCTTGAACGCTGCCGCTTTTCAGGGTGGAGGCTGGAGCTGGGTTAGACTGCGACTGGTTCGCGAACGGTGACGGGGGTGAGCCAGTTGAAGTGGTCTTCGGCGAGGCCGTTGACGATGTCGAAGAAGGCTTTGTGGAGGGCGGAGGTGATGGGGCCCATGGAGCCGTCGCCGACGAGGATGCGATCGACGGAGCGGAGGTGGGTGACTTCGGCGGCGGTGCCGGTGAAGAAGGCCTCGTCGCAGATGTAGAGGAGTTCGCGGGGGAGTGCCTGCTCGACGACGGGGATGCCCATGTGGCGGGCCAGCGTGAGGATGGAGTCGCGGGTGATGCCGTTGAGGACGGAGTTGGCGAGCGGCGAGGTGTAGAGAGTGCCGCCGCGGATGATGAAGAGGTTTTCGCCGGAGCCCTCGGAGAGATAGCCGTTGACATCGAGTGCGATGCCTTCAACGTAGCCGTTGACTTCGGCTTCCATGCGGATGAGCTGGGAGTTCATGTAGTTGGCGCCAGCTTTGGCGAGCGATGGCATGGTGTTGGGAGCGAGGCGGTTCCAGCTGGAGATGCAGACGTCTGCGCCGTCGTTGCCTGGAACGTATTTGCCCCAGGGGAAGTTGGCGATGTAGACCTCAACGGGAGAGCGGAGGGGATTGACGCCGATTTCGCCGTAGCCGCGGAAGGCGACGGGGCGGACGTAGCAGGGGGCGACGCCGTTGGCTTCGACGACGCCGATGACGGCGGCGTTGAGCTGCTCGACGGTGTAGCCGAGGGGCATGCGGTAGATTTTGGCGGAGTGGATGAGGCGCTGCATGTGCTCTGGGAGGCGGAAGATGCTGGCGCCGTTGGGCTGGGTGTAGCAGCGGATGCCTTCGAAGACGGACGAGCCGTAGTGGACGACGTGGCTCATGACGTGGATGTTGGCTTTTTCCCAGGGGATGAGTTGGCCGTTGTGCCAGATATTTTTTGTGCTTTCGATGGGCATGCGTCTCTCCTGTGTACAGGGTAAATTATACGGACTGGAGTGGCGATCGGCGCTGGGATATGGGGTGCGTGTGCAAGAATCAAGAGCATCGAGCGCCTAAGGGGGATTGGGAATGACGCAGCAGAACCGCAGGATCGGCCGGATAAGGGACGTGTTCGGCATTCAGGGGGTGGCGATCCTGTGTTGTTTCGCGTTGGGTGTGGCGATGGTGATGAACACGCAGATGGGTGGCGAGGCCATGTGGTATTGGTATGCCACCGTATTCCACAATGGGGCGAAGCTGTATTCGGGATTGCACACACCGCTGCAGCCGCTGTTTTTGCTGCTTACCGATGCCTGGATGGTGATGTTCGGCCATAAGGTCATGGTGACGGAGATTCCGTCGGTGCTACAGATACTTGGGCTGAGTTTTGGGATGTTCCTGATTCTGCGCGAGTCGAGTTGGCCGAAGTGGCAAAAGGCGATTGTCTTGCTGGGCTCGTTTGTGCTGACCGTGGTAGGGAACTCGTACAGGTTCGACGATTATCATGTGCTAGCGGAAGAGTTCGTGATGTATTCGCTTTTCCTACTGCTATGGCTGGCACGCGAGCAAGACGCTCGACGCAAGGTGATCCTAGCTGGAGCGCTGGGTGTGGTCTGCGGATTGGCTACCACGACGCGTGTGACCGATGGGGTAGCGTTGCTCGTATCGAGCGCGATCTGCCTGCCATTCTTGTTGCGATCGAAGCGAGCTGTGAGCGTGGCATCGTTGATTGTATTTGCAGCGTTGACTGTTTTGTTTGTGGTGCATCTGACGGGCGATTCGTTTTCTGTTTATATCTCCAGCACAGTCTTTCGAGCGGCCGCAAGCAAAGGCGGTACGGGAAGTATCTTCGCCGCACCCTTTCTGACCCTTCGCAATACGGTCATCGAGGCGGTTCATGTGCGCAAAAGACTTCTGTTCGAGCTGGCAGTTGTGATGGGAGTCTGCCCCGCTGTGTATCTGTATTGGCGGCGAGGGGTGCGATATATTGTCGCGATCCAGGCGGCGCTGATTGTGCTGATCTTTGCGGTGTCTCGAGCACAGGTGCACGATCTCGTCAATGGGATTGTGGTGGATACGGTTGTCCTGTACACGACGGCTCTGTTGTATGTTCTTGCCGTTGTTGTTGCAGTGCGTTTGGTGCATGCAAAGACAACCGAGGCTGAGTGGGATTCGCGCGAGGTTCTTGTACTTGTTCCGCTGGCACTGTGGGCCTCCTATAGTGCAGGCGCAGGTGGCGATCCTCTCCCTAATTACTATGCCCCGGTAGCAGCATTCATGCTGCTGGTGCCTGCGTTGGATTTATTCGGGAAGACGAAAAACTGGGCAAACGCTGCGTTTACTACATTGCTAGCACTGGTAACTATTTCGGGGATAAGTGCAAAGATCATCAGCCCGTTCGCATGGGGAGACTTCGATCCGAAGCCCATGTTTACAAACCGGGTCTGGTATCGTCATCCAGTGTATGGAGAGATGTATATCGACCGCGATTTACTGAAACTGTCGATCTCTATATGCCATGACATAGGTTCAGTTCCGGGCGAAAATACGCCGCAGCTTCTTTCAATTCCTCACCCGTATGCGAATTGGTTTTGCGATATTCCACCGTGGCATAACTACGTTCAAACGTTCTTTGATACATCGACTCGAGCGACAATTGAGCAGCTGATGAACGAACTGAATACAGCTCCGCCACAATACATTGTCTATCGAGAACAGCTCAGTATTCTGGCTGGTGCCGAACGCCTCTACAATCATGGAAAGCCGCTCGCTCAGAGGGACCTAAATTCATTGATCATGGCTAAGCTCGCAACGGGCCAGTGGAAGTTACTGGAGAAGAGCGACTACCTTTCGCCGAAACAGCATTTTGATTGGTACGACGCTAAGAAGAACGGCTGGTATGTAATACAGACGCGTCCGTAGGCATGGTCTGGGTTGGAGTCTGGCGCTGTGAGCGCGCTTGTGGAAGGTGTTGCGCTGCGCGCGACTGAAGGTGTAGGCCGATCTCAATGTTCGTTCCGCATAATGTAACGCTAACGTCGCTGGAGGGATCGGCTTATGTCCGGTTCTCGCTGCTGGCGGTGAGCTCGATTTTTTTCCTGGTCGACCCGTTTGCCGCGCTGCCGACGTTTTTGGCGGTGACGGAGGGGCAGGACCATGCAAAGCGGCTGCGCACGGCGCGGAAGGCGTCGCTGACGGCGTTTGTGATTCTGACGGTGTTTGCGATTGCGGGGACGTACATCTTCAAGCTGTTTGGGATTACGCTGCCGGCGTTCGAGATCGCGGGCGGGATTATTCTGCTGCTGATTGGGCTGGATATGCTGGAGGCGAAGCGGTCGCCGACGCAGGAATCGAGCGATGAGACGGCGGAGGCGGCGCGCAAGGACGATGTGGGGATTGTGCCGATGGGGATACCGATGCTGGCGGGGCCGGGGGCGATTACGTCAGTGATGGTGCTGGTGGGGCAGGCGCACCAGTCTGAGGGGTACTGGCAGATGGCGGCGATCTTTGGAGCGATCGCGATTACGGCGGCGATCTGCTATCTGGTGCTGGGGAGCGCGACGCGGGTGGCGAATGCGCTGGGCGATACGGGGATACGGATTCTGATCCGCGTGATGGGGTTGCTGCTGGTGGCGCTGGCGGTGCAGTATTTTGTGAACGGGATGGTGGATCTGGGCGTGCTGAGCAGGCCGGGGCTGGGGTGAAGGGGACGGGATGGGGTTGGTTGCGGCGTTCAGAAGACTTTGAAGGCTGAGGCGGCGGCGAGCAGGCCGAGAGTTCCCATGGCAAGGCCGAGGAAGAAGTAGATCCGCTGGCGCGTGAGAAGGGTGATGGAGGAGAGAACGACGGCGATCTCGAGCAGGGCTTCGCCGAGGTCGTAGCGGTCGGCGCGGCGCTCGGCACGGTCGACGTGGTGCTCAAGCTCTTCGGCGGTGTGTTGCTCGTCGGCGAGCTCCTGGTTCCATTTGAGGGTGTGGGCGCGATACTCGGCGAGTTTGCGCTGGATGGCTGCGTCGTTGGAGCTGGGCTGGAGCGAGAGGATGTCGGTGGTGGTTGCGATCTGGCCTTGGCGAATCTTTTTAGCCTGATAGAGGTTCCACTGGTCGGCGGCGCGGGTTTGCATGAGTACGGCTTCGGTATGGGTGCGATGGCCGAGGACGGTGACCATCGCAACGAGAACGGCGAGAACACTGATTGCGAGAGATACGTGACGTAGCCCGCTTTCTGCGCCCTCTTGCATTTGCTTGGAGAATTCGTGGACTTCTGAGGCTTCCATGGTGGGATGATCGTAACGCAAAAGCTAAGCTGGGCATAGGTTCAGACCGGTTTTCCACTGTCGTCCACAGATCCTGGCTTGCGCTTTGAGGCTGACGTTGATACTCTCAGGAAGTCGCAAGTGAGTCGCGACACTGAAAACAATCAGAGGTTGCACAAAGCAGTACAGTGCGATAGACTGATCAAGTACTAAAAAGCTTCGCGCCGATTACGCAAAATTGAGTGTACATGGCAAGCCGGAGCGCAGTCCAAGCGTTTGAACGCGGTGTAAGAGCTAGCAAAGCCTTCCGTAAACAAGCCCAAGCCACTGCAGGACATCCCAAAGCGAAAGCTGAAGGGATTTAGAAGCTTAGAGCTTCGCGCCTCGATTTCGAGACGTACTGTTATTTTGAAGTTTGCGATGCTGGATTCTGTATTTGAGTGTTAGGCGAAATGGTGATCAACTAAATCTAGTTGACAATCCTAAAGCGACTTGATAGTATTAGAAAGTTCGCGCAAAACACTGCAGCGAGGCCGACGAGAACAAAGCGAATCACCTTACGTAGTGACGCCAAGCGCCTCGCAATACCCAGCCAGCGCAATCAAGTTCGAGGACACGACACCGCGGCTTTGCCCGGAGTTTATCCTTGATCCAAAACTACCCGCTTAGGCGAGAGTAGTCAGGATCTTTGACAACATAGTTGAACGTGCCAGTCGTGAGATGACGTGAAGTTTGGTTGTGTCATTCTCACTAGTTTTAAACCTCCGCTGCTTTTCGAGCGAGCGGAGGCGGTTGACTCTTGGGACCCCTGTCCTACAAGAGCAGCCAAACCAAGATTAAACGAGAGTTTGATCCTGGCTCAGAATCAACGCTGGCGGCGTGCCTAACACATG
>JABBOG010000107.1 GCA_019351975.1 Acidobacteriota bacterium | reverse complement strand
CCACTTGATGCTTGCGGTGGAGCCACTCGACCGACTGCTCGAGACCGATGGCGATCAGCAGACCGACGCAAATCGTCGCGATGTGGATGAAGAAGTCCTTCCTGGTGTGGGCGGCTTGGTGGGGCGGGTGTACGTCGAGCATCGGTGTCTCCGAAGAGGGGTATCGGCCGTCGATCCACATCTCAGAATCGATAGGTGGGTCATCCGGCCTGTGTATTGGTTCCTTGAGTAATTTGGTGCCTGGTTAATCTGGCAACTGGTCCAGACTCTGGATGGGAATGGCGCTGCGAGTCTCCGTACTCAATCCGTAGGTAATGGATAGCTCAAGATATTTTTCACTCAGGCTGAGTTGACCTTGCGCCTGATGGGTGAGCCGAATGAGGTCACGAAGGTCATCGGCGCTAAATTCGCCGCTGGGTGTATCGTGAACAATCGCCGCCGCCTCATCCATCGTCGAAAAAAACACCAGCGCGCTCTGTGTATAGGAGGCTAAGTCAAAGTAACGGTAGCTATAAGCAGCCAGCTCCGATTGGTCCATCAAGGAGATGGCGGCACTCTGCTTTGCCGACTGCCAGGCGCCGTCACGAGGTGCCCTGAGGAGCCACTTGTAGTGGAGCTTGCCGGCCAACGGAGTCTTGTCACCGGCCATATGCTGGTCGAGGAGCGCGATATTAGCGGCGAGTTCAGCCTTCATCTGCCGGCTCATCTGTTTGTCGTATTGAAGGATAGGACTGTCGGTGTCGCGCTCTTCCTCTAGCTGCGCGCGCACCTCTCTGAGCTGATGGCGGTGGTGGAAGAACTCGACTGTCTGCTCAAGGCCGACTGCGATCAGCAGGCCGACGACGATGGTAGCGATGTGGATGAAGAAGTCTTTCCAGGTGTGGGCGGCTTCGTGGGGCGGGTGTACGTCGAGCATGGGTGATCTCCGATGAAATCTTGCGCTTACCGAAGCGCCTGGGGTGCGATTGTGGTGTGGGTGATGCCGCTGTTGGCCAGCTTCAGGCGATCGAAGGTGAGCTTACGCGCCGCCGCCATGCCCTGCGGATCGCGCTCCCAGGTGGGAAGGTTGAGCGCGGTGACGGTGTCCCACGTGATGGTGTGAGGCTCGGCTGGAAACTCATGGGCGTAAAGGCCCAAGCCATCGCCGTAGGTGAGGTGGCTTTCGAGGGCGCTGAGCGTGAGCTCGGTGACCTGATCGAGTTCGACCGGGGAGAGGTGGGTTGGGTCGGGGTCGAGCAGTTCGAATGTGCGGGCGGCTCTTATGGCTTTCCACACACTCAGGGACTCTTGTCCCAATCCGCTCATCAGCTCGTAGTACTGCTGGTCTCGGTTGGCCTCCTCAAGAGCAAGCAGGTGGACCAGGCCGTTCTGTTGTGCCGCATCCCAGACAGCGTGCTTCCACGTGAACGGATACTGGACCCAGCGGAGAACGCCGGGAAGCTGGGTCTGGGGCGTGCCGGGGTGCTGGCGAACGTACTCGAGAACCATCAGGTTATTCCTGAGTTCAACAAAGGTCGTGCGCCAGTCGCTCTCATCGGCAGCGAAGTCGATCCGGTTCTGCATCTGCTCGTTGTGGAGGGCTTCGCGCAGCTCGACAAGCTGTTCGTGCTGATGGATGCGCTCGACAAGCTGCTCGAGGCCGACGGCGATGATCAGGCCGACGACGATGGTGGCGATGTGGATGAAGAAGTCTTTCCACGTGTGTGCTGGTTGATGCGGTGGATGTACGTCAAGCATGCAGGCTCCCTGCGGTGAAATGGGATTTCGGTCTCGCTTATTGATGAGGTGTTCTTGTTGTCCATAGGCGACACGGCGTTCAAAAGAACAGTCTCGCTGCACCTCGCGACACGCAGAAAGACTGCGGGTCAGGAAGCCAGAGAAATGAGGGAAAATGAAGCAGTGTTAATGATTGGCTACCAGTGTATAGGAGCCGTGTTGCTGTGGGGCAATCGTCGGCCGTCGTCGTCTCGCAGCAACTCACGCGCAAACCGTGGGCAGCCGGGTTTCCCGTTGGAATGAAGCGAATCCTATCTGAATCCTGCTCAGCTCACCGCGCTGCGTTCTCAGGCGTCGATCTCGGCTGCCGTGGCTGGCAAACCGGTGTCATTGTGCAGCTTGTCCGGCTCGATGAATCGCCGCCGCGAGGCGTCGAAGTCAAACAGCTCAGCATAACGACCCCAGTTGATGGCGGTCTCAAGCTGACGGATCGTCTCGTCTTCGGAGAACTGCTCATCGAGCATGTCGTGGAAGAACTCCTCGGAGACTGTGCGGTCGCTTTTGGCCTCGATGGCCCGGACGATCTGCCGCAGCAGCAGCACGTTTTCGACCGCAGCGACACGAAACAGCTCCTTCTGGCGAAGGATCTCGGAGTTGGCGTACTCGGCACCCGTCGCGGTGATGGCCGCGTCGCCTTCGTTGACCGTCAGAAATCCCAACAGCCGAGCTGCATCGACGATGGGCAGCAGGTCATCGATCTCGAAGGCGAGATCGTCGGCGAGGCGGTAAATGTCGTCCTTGCCATTGTGATCGAGCAGCAGCTCCAGCAGGCCGGCGATGCCGCCTGGACGAGCATCTTTCAAGAATTCATTCCGAAGCAGCATAAGCTGCGAGTAACTATCGTGGGTGATCAGGTGTTTCCTGCACTGATTAGGACGCCAAGCGCTGGCGACGGCTCGATCGATTGGCGACATTCACATTTTGACAACATCTTTGAAGAATGCACCTTAGACTCCGGGGTATCCCGAAACTTGTTGGCCTTCCACGATGCTGCCAAACTTGAGTTTGGGGCGTACGACTTGATCGTGGCGGAAGATGGAAGTTTTGTGTTCCTCGAATGCAAACCGGCTGGTCAGTTCCTTTGGCTTGAGTACACCTTACACTTGCCGATATTGGATGCGATCGCCCACAAACTTTCTGGAGATGGCTCCAAAGCGCCGGATCAAAACGCGCTCCCAACTGACTCCCGGTAGCCTGTCCGATGGGTACTTTTTCCGTACGCTTGAGTCGCCATTAGTGCCGCAAAGTCAACAACTTACGTGTTAGTTCGGTCGCTCATAACCCAAAGGTCGTAGGTTCAAATCCTACCCCCGCAACCAAAAACATCTTTTACTATCAGTAGCTTAGACACTGCCGCCCATGGGCGGCTTCTTCGTTTTTGCCTCCACTGTCCGCTTTCTGTCCGTGTTCTCAAAAAAAAGTTGCTGACAACACCCCTCATTCGGACGACGCCTCCCCGAATAGGCGTTACGCTGATCTGATTGAGACCGAGAACCCGATGCGGCGCATCTCCACCTTCCGAAGTGTTGCTCTAACTGAATCGTCCCTTCCCCAGCCGAGACTGCACGTTGAAACTCACGCAGGGTGGATATGTCAGCCAATCGAACGTTCCGCTATGTCGACTCCTGTGTGCTGATCAGTGCTTCAGGGTCTCAACTGTTGCGAACGGGTCGATGCTCTCATTGAGCCGTGAACGACAGAGGACGTGGGTTCTTTAAGGGTTCGATAAGCCTGACTGTAGTCGCGCGGAGATACTGGAGCGAGTGACCCGGTATACGTGGTTTGTTCGGGTTGCGTGATTCAGACCTCTACGGCAGGACGGCAGAGGACGTGGGTTCGATAAGGCCGTCTGTGCCGAAGTGCCAGGAAGCCCGTCATCGATCCGGACCGGGATATGCTAAATCAGGATGAACAAAGCAAAGCCCAAAGCGCTCGGGCGCAGGAAGTCTTTACAGCCGATGACCTTCCGCGTCGATTTTGAGGTCAGCCTCTCCCAACACGAAGGCGATCCGAGTGACTTCATCACGGTCTACCAAGGGGACATCATCGGAATGATGGATGACGACGATGAATGGAAGATGGGGACGCTCGTCCTCTACATGGTCGAACGAGGTCGCGCCATGAACGAGGGAGTCTCCCTCTTCGAAGTGATGGACTGCCTAGACGGTGACAGTTGCGACTGCTTCGCGAATCTCTTCGACTCCGAAACTGAACAGTTGAAACCTGGGGTTGAACACTTGATTTCAGAAAATCGAGGGACTCAATGGGACATCATGCTGATCGAACGACTCGAATTGAATCCTGAATTTCGTGGGCGAGGACTGGGAATAGAGATCGCGCAAAGAGCCATCCAGAAATTGGGAGAAAACTGTGGCGTCATCACCTGCGTACCCGTACCTCTCCAGTTCACCGGACTTGGCCCGAACGACCAAAAACCAAAGGGGTTGCGATTGGCCCAGCAACAGGTTCGAGGGTTCTGGGAGCGGGTTGGATTCATCCGCATACCACGCACTGACTACTACATCTGGCCAAACTGATATAGATAAACTCGAATCGAACGCTGGCGCTTGAGCACACTCTCATTGTTTATGAATAATAAAATCTCATCCTAACGGCAGGATATGCCCTTTGTTTTCAATGTCCGTTCCTGGCAACGCAAATAATGCTTTCATCCTGGGGTGCTGATCGTGATGCAGGTGCTTGGGTATCTGGCATAAAGTAGTTTCATCCTGCTAGATTAGTCCAGTCGAATACGCTAGCGCCGCACCGATTGATGTATGCCCAATTGATTGCTGGACTGACAGTGCCTGCTGGGGTGCAAAGGTCTTGCTGTGTGCTAGTGGGGGTCAAATATACGTCCATGTGTATTAGACTGGTATGCTTATGACGGCACTGCGCAGTATGGAAAACTCGCAACGGGAAGTGCTCTTAATCCTGCTGGAATTGCTTATCAAACCGTTCGTGACTGGATCATGTAGGGCTGGATAATGTCCAGCATGCTATAGTCGATGGCTCAGTGGTAAGTCCAAATCCTTTACTCATAGAATAGCTCCAAGTTGTAATTGTTTCATCATTAGCATTTAGATCGATGCCCGCGTCCAGATGACCCGAGGTAGTCAGTGACGCAGGATACGCGAGCTTCTGTCATTTCAATCACGTTTCAGCTGTTATATAGAATACGAGCGTGTTTCATAAATAGGTTCGGCCTCAAGCTGGTGACTTCCGCGTGACGTGGGTGGTTTGATGAACTTCTTGCATGAGCAAGAAGCGATTCGAGTTGTTGAAC
>JABBOG010000001.1:166157-166876 GCA_019351975.1 Acidobacteriota bacterium | reverse complement strand
CCCCGCATCCACGCTCAGGGCATGGGGTGTATTTTGCCCCTTAAGCCCAATGAATAGAATACCTTACAGTCAATAATTTCCAGGCCATCACCACCGTGCTGCACCGTAAACTCCCTTTTATGATTACTTACGAAAAGAAATGAAAGAAGGAGCAGACGGGTATATCTTGCCCTATAAACTACCTGAATAGAATAACTTACAAGAAAAAATCACTCAATGCAGGGTATATCTTGCACCTTAACCGCAATGCAATGAATACCTTACAGCAAAAAACTGAAAAGAGGGGGGGGAGGGGGGGCGCGCCCGAGAATCAACCCCGCGAAGCCCCTCGCCGGCCGCGCAGGACGCGCATCCGCGGATCAGCCAGCGCATACACCGAATCCGTCACCAGATTCACCGCCACATACGACAGCCCAATCGCCAGAATGCACCCCTGCACCAGCGCATAATCGCGATTCGAAATCGCCGACAGCGTCAGCCGCCCCAGCCCCGGCCAGCCAAAAATCGTTTCCGTCACAATGGCTCCGGCCAGCAGCGACCCAAACTGCAGCCCGATCACCGTCAACACCGGGTTCAGCGCATTGCGCAGCGCATGCCGATACACCACCGCGTTCTCGCTCAGCCCCTTCGCCCGGGCCGTCCGCACATAGTCCTGCCCCAGCTCCTCCAGCATCGACGTCCTCACCATCCGCGTAAGGATCGCCGCCAGCCCCGACCCC
>JABBOG010000001.1:140285-166142 GCA_019351975.1 Acidobacteriota bacterium | reverse complement strand
TCAAGTTTATTTGCCAGTTTTTCGAATCATAGTCTCCTTACACAGAAATATATTTTTTTATTCGATTAGTGAGCCCCCACCCACCCCCGCTCCCGACACCGGCAGCAACGCCAAATCGATCGCAAACACCAAAATCAAAATCGGTCCCAACGCAAAGTTCGGAAACGAAAGCCCCGCCAAACTGGCAAACCCAATCGTGCGATCTGTCCACGTGTTGGCCCTTCGAGCCGACGCCACGCCCGCCGGAATCGCCAACCCAACCCCAATCACCATCGCCGCCACCGTCAGCGCCAGCGTGTACGGATACCGCGACAAAATCAGGTGCAGCACCGAATCATGCAGCCGCAGCGACTGCCCCAGGTTCCCATGCAGCAACCCGCTCCAGTACCGCACATACTGCGTCCCCAGCGGCACATCCAGCCCATACGCATGACGCAATCCCGCAATGTCGCCAGCCGTAGCTCCATCGCCCAGCATCTGCACAATCGGATCGCCCGGCACCAGATGAATCATCAAAAACACCACCGTCACCACCAGCCAAATCACCGGCAGCGTCGTAAAGAACCGCCGTACGATCCTTCGCACCACTGCGCCGCTCGGAGACCCAGCCCCACCCATCACCGGACCTCCGCAATCGGATCCACACGTACCTGCGCAATCCTCTGATCGACCATCTTCACAACCATAAACCGCCGCCCGTTGAACTCCACTGCCTCACCTTCCGACGGAATATGTCCCAGCCGTACCAGCAGAAAACCCGCCAGCGTCTCCACGCCGTACGCACGCGGAAACTTCCAGTGCAGCTGCGTCACCAGGTCACGCAGGCTCGCGCTGCCATCCAGCAGCAACCCTCCCCCAACCGCCGGCACCGGCAGACTTCGACCCATGTCGAACTCGTCCTCCACCTCACCCACCACCTGCTCCAGCACATCTTCAGCCGTAATCAGTCCCAGCGTCGATCCAAACTCATCCACCACAATCGCAATTTGCCTCCTGCGATTCTGAAACTCCTGCAGCAATGCAACAGCACGCTTGGTCTCCGGTACCAGCAGCACGTCTCGCATCACCTCGCGCAGCGTGATCCCTGACGCTCCCAGGCTTCCCAGTCCCTGCGCCACACTCCGAAAGTGCATCAGCCTCGCAATATCCTTCGAGTACACAATGCCGATAATATGGTCGCGCCCCTTCTCCGGGTCATACACCGGAATCCTGGAATGCTGTTCGTCGACGATCCGGGCACTCCCAACCTCCAGCGTCATATTCGCCGGCAACGAAAAAATCTTTCCACGCGGCGTCATGATTTCGCTCACGACCACGTGGTTCAGCTCAATCGCGCCATGAATCATCTCCTCCTGAAACGCGGGCAGCAACCCCATCCTCCGCGTGGCCGTCGCCAGCATCTTCAACTCTTCCGGCGAATGCACCGAACTCTCTCCCTGCAATGGCGCCCCAAACGACCGCAGCGCCAGCGCCGCAGATACATTCATGATCCGCACCATAGGCCGCGTCATCCGTATAAAGACATCCATCGGTCCCGCCACCGCCAACGCAATCCGCTCCGACCGCTGTAGCGCCAGCGACTTAGGCACCAACTCACCCAGCAGCACGTCCAGATAGGTGATCGAAGCGAACGCCACCACGACGGCCAACGCATGGGCATAAAAACTCACATGGTTGCCCACTCCCGGCAGCCAGTGCAACAACGTCGAACGTGCCAGCTTCCGCGTAATCGCGTCCGCGATCGCAGGCTCGCCGATACCACCCAGCGCAAGGCTCGCCAGCGTTACCCCAAACTGCACAGCTGGCAGAAACTCGTCCATATTCTGCTTGAGTCGCAGCGCAACGCGCGCACCCGGATGATTGCTCCCGATCAGGGCCTCGATCCGCGTCTCGCGAATACTCACCAGCGCAAACTCAGCGGCCACAAAGAAACTATTCGCCAAAATAAAAAAGGCGATAAGGCTCCCGTGAACAAGACTCCATTCCAGCATGACTGGCCTAAAGTCTACACTGCACGCAAAAACGGCCCGCTGCATTGAACCAGCGGGCCGCCCTCAACAACTTCCAAACTCTATACAAGCACGCGCTTCAGCGTCTGATCAATCGTATCTTTCGGCACGAACCCAACGATCTGCTCGGCGACCTTACCGCCCTTGAAGATCAACAGCGCTGGAATCCCACGTATGCCATAACGTCCCGGCGTCATATTGTTCTTATCGACGTCCATCTTCATCACCTTCAGCTTGCCGTTATACTCTTCGGCGACTGCATCGACCACCGGCGCGAGCGCACGGCAAGGGCCGCACCACGCCGCCCAGAAGTCCACAAGAACTGGCGTCTCCGACTGCAGTACCTTCTGTTCAAACTCTGCGTCGTTTACTTCCGATACGAACTGACCTGCCATACGTCATCTCCCTTTCGGCTGCGTCATGAACGCCGCCCTCTAACCCACACAATGATAGATGCACCGCAGTGGAAAACGATGCCGTAACCTACAGCAGCGTCTTTGTTGTGCCTCCACTGATCCGTAGCGGCAATAACTCCACCGCATCTCCAACCAAGCCACGAATCCGCGTCTCTACCTCCATCGGTGTCGTCTCAGGCCCCAGAAACACCAGTACCGATGGCCCCGCCCCACTCAGCGCAACTCCAGCCATCTCAGCCTCTTCCGCCAGCGGCAAAAGCCCCTTCAGCAGCGGGCACGCCTCCATCCTGTACGGCTGGTGCATTCGGTCCTGCATCGCCGTCTTAAGCAGATCCAGCCTTCCCTGCGCAAACGCCGCCACCAGCAACCCGACGCGCTGCACATTGAAGATTGCATCCGCTTTTTCATACCGCTCCGGCAACAGCGCTCGGGCCTTCTTCGTCGCCAGACTCGTCTGCTGTACCGCCAGCATCATCTGCCATCCAGCGTCACCCGAAAACGTCGCCACCCGCACCGCATCGCCGTCCACAGCGGACACCGTAAATCCCCCATACCAGCACGCCGCCACGTTATCCGGATGCCCTTCGATCCTGCTAGCCTCTGCCACGATTCGCGCATCGCCCATCGCCAGATCTCCAAAGTGATCCGCCAGCGCCACGCCTGCCAGCAGCGCCGCCGCGCTCGATCCACACCCCATCCCCAGCGGAATCTCGTTGTGGATCTTCAAACGCAATGGCACAACCTCTGCGCCAGCACGCTCCTGCACCCCTCGATAGGTGCTCAAAATCAGATTTCCCTCAAGCGCCCCACAGAGCTCCGCATCACGCCCCGTAGCCTCAACCGAAAACCCGTTCCCAACTTGCGCCTCAACGGTCAAATGCATCGACAGCGCCAGCCCAGCCGCATCGAAACCCGGTCCAAGGTTTGCCGACGTCGCCGGTAGCGACAGCCTCAACCCACGCATCCCCCTCGCCGCTCCGCTCACGCCGGCATCGCCGACCGCGTCAACGCGTCAATTGCTCGCAACACCGCATCCGCATTCGCATCAAGCACCAAAGGTTCGTGCCTCAACCCCGCATGCAACGCCATCTCCTCAGCATCCGCTCCAGCCATCTCCGCTTCTGTCAGCAGCTCGCCGCGATGATATCGAATCGTGTACTCCGAGTCCTTCAGCGTGTGCCCCGTCAGCAGCAATATCGCCGTCTCTTCCCTTCCAACTCGCCCATTCGCCACCAGCTTCTTCAGCCCCGCCAGCGTCACCGCCGACGCCGGTTCGCAGCCGATCCCCTCCACTCCAATCTCCGCCTTCGCCAGCGCAATCTCGCGCTCCGAAACCTGCTCGCACCATCCACCCGTCGCCGCCAGCACCCGCACCGCTTTCTTCCACGACGCCGGATTGCCAATCTGTATCGCCGAAGCACGCGTATTCGCCGTAACCGCCTCCAGCTCAATCCCGCCATTCGCCTGCATGCTTCGATACAGCGGATTCGCACCTTCAGCCTGGATCACGCTGATCTTCGGCACCTTATGAATAAACCCGAGGTGCAGCATCTCCGCAAAACCCTTGCCCAACGCAGAGCAGTTCGCCAGATTCCCCCCCGGCACAATAATGTGCTGCGGCACCTGCCACTCACACTGCTCCAGAATTTCGAACGCTGGCGTCTTCTGACCCTCCAGCCTGTACGGATTCACCGAGTTCAGCAGGTACACCGGCGCGCGCGCCACAATCTCCGTCAACACCCGCACGCAGCCGTCAAAGTCCGTCCGCAATTGCAGCGTCGTCGACCCATAATCCATCGATTGCGACAGTTTGCCCCACGCAATCTTTCCCTCTGGAATCAGCACCATGCTGCGTAGCCCCGCGCGCGCCGCATAGGCCGCCATCGCCGCCGACGTGTTCCCCGTCGACGCGCAAGCCACCCACTCGAACCCGCTCGCCACAGCTACCGACAATGCCGCCGTCATCCCCGTATCCTTAAACGACCCCGTCGGATTCATCCCCTGATGCTTAGCAAGCAGCCAGTTCAACCCTAACGCAGCAGCAGCCTTCGGCATCTCGTATAACGGCGTATTGCCCTCTCGCAGCGTCACAATCCGCTCATCGGACACGATCGGAAGCAGGTCCCTGAAGCGCCAAACCCCGCTCTGGTCAATCGCCATCGTCGAGGTTCGCCGCTCCTGCCACAAATACCGCAGCGCACCGGGATTCGGCCGGTTCTTCGGCGTCGGTCGGCTGGCGGAGTAGCGTTCCTGCCCGCCTAAAGCCTCTGGAGCTCCCTCGCTCCACGGATACTCAACCTCAAATAACTCCCCACACGCACGGCAACGAAAGTTACTTTGTGCGTCCTTTGCGGCGATCCTTTCGCCGCATCCTATGCATCGGAGACTGTGAGATGAAAAATTCATGCTTTCTCCTAGCCTACCGTAAAGCGCTCCTGCGCGGCTCACTCTTCTTCGCGCTCGGCGTGCTGTGTATCGCATCCGCCTGCCTCGATGCTCCCTCAGCTCAAGCCCGGAATCCGACCGAACTCCACATCGCAGCCGCCGCAGATCTTCAGCCCGTCATGCCCGCGCTCGCCGCCGCATACGAGCACGCCACCGGGGTCAAAATCACCACCTCCTTCGGTTCCTCTGCTACCCTGGCCCAGCAACTCCTCAACGGCGACCCGCAAGACCTCTTTCTTTCCGCCGACTTCGTCCACGCAGAGTCCCTCATCGCTGCCAACATCGCCACCGGCATCGACGCACAACGCACCCCAACCCCTTACGCGCGCGGCGTCCTCGTCCTCTGGGCGCGCCACGACTCCCCTGCACAACCGCTCACCGTCGACTCGCTGCTCAAACCCGGCGTCACAAAGATCTCAATCGCCAATAGTCTGCACGCTCCCTACGGCCTTGCTGCCACCAAAGCCCTCGCCAGTCTCGACCTCACAACCAAAGTTGCCAGCAAGCTCGTCGTCGCCGAAAACATAGGTCAGACGGCCCAGTTCGCCGAATCCGGGAACGCGCAGGCTGGCCTTATCTCCCTCACCATCGCCAGCTCCCCGCACTTCCGCGAACTCGGCACCTTCGTCCGCTTCCCTCCAGAATCCTACCCGCCGATCCGACAGTGCGCGGTAGTGCTCAACGCATCCAAAAACCACGGCGCCGCTGAGGCGTTCCTCCACTGGCTCACCAGCAATTCCATCCAGCAGACGCTCCCAAAGTTTGGTCTCGACGCGGCCAACTGACGCACATATCCTCTATCGCGCTACACTCACACTCACCATGGACTTCGCCGCCCTCGGCCTAACGTTGCGTCTCGCTACCCTGACAACTGCGTTACTCCTTCTTCTATCTACGCCCCTCGCCGTCTGGATCTCCCGAAGTCACAGCCTCAGCCGCCGGATCGTTCAGTCCGTGATCGCTCTACCACTCGTCCTCCCGCCCACCGTACTCGGCTTCTACCTCCTGGTCGGCCTCGGTCCCACAACTGCACTTGGCCGAACCCTCATCACCCTCATCGGCCATCCGCTCACCTTTACTTTCTGGGGGCTGCTCCTCGGCTCCATGATTTACAGCCTCCCCTTCGCCGTCCAGCCTCTTGTCGTCGCCTTCACCTCCATCGACCCCGCAATCACTGACGTCGCCAGCACCCTCGGAGCATCTCCCTGGACCGTCTTCCGCCGCATTACCCTCCCACTCTCCCGAGCCTCTTTTCTAACCGCCGCCGTCCTCACCTTCGCCCATACCGTCGGCGAGTTCGGCGTCGTCCTGATGATCGGCGGAGACATCCCCGGCGTCACCCGAACGCTCTCCATCTCGATCTACGACCAGGTCCAGGAACTCCGCTATACCGCCGCAAACATTACCGCCGCCACACTTCTCATTCTCTCCTTCGCGGCCCTCCTCATCGTCTACGGACGTAATCAAAGGAGCGCCAAACTTGTCTAACACCAACCTCTATCCTCATCACCGGATTCGCGTCCATGCTCATTGCGGATCGTTGCGCATCCATTGCATCCTCGAACTCACTGCTCCCTGGACCATCATCTTTGGTCCATCCGGCAGCGGCAAAAGCACTCTCCTCCGCGCTACCGCCGGCCTCCTCCGAGCCGGCCAAGTTGAGTTATCCCGATACACCGCTGCAAACCTTACGTGGACCCACCTTCAAACCCCCTACCTCACCACCCCACCGCATCTCCGATCCCTCGCGTATGCACCACAAGGCTCCGTTCTCTTTCCTCACCTCTCCGTCCGCAAGAACGTCGCGTTTGCGGCGGACGCCCACAACCAGCCCTCAACCCAGCTCGTCACTGAAGCCCTCACCCTCTTCGACCTTGTCCCACTCGCCGACCGATTGCCCAGTAGTCTCTCCGGCGGTGAACGTCAGCGCGTCAACCTCGCCCGCGCCTTTGCCGTACCCAGCCCCACGCTCTTGCTTCTCGACGAGCCCTTCACTGGCATCGACCGCTCTACCCGTGACCGCCTCATCCCCGCCATTCAGCAGCGCGTCGCGCAGCTCGCCGTCCCCGTACTCTCCGTCACCCATGACGTCGAAGAAGCGCTTCTCCTTCGCGCCGAAGTCGTTCGCCTCGATAGCGGCGCCGTTACCGCGCAAGGCCCAGCCGATTACGTCCTCGAAGCCGAACGCGCCAGCATCCTCAAGTCCCTCAACCTTCACGCCTGACCAGCGTTCCGCTCACCCCACCAACACAGGTTCCCGCTCCAACCTGACGCCAAAACGTTCGCGAACTCCGCGTACAATCTCATCTTGCAGCCGCTCAATATCAGCACACGTAGCGCCACCACGATTCGTTAGCGCCAACGTATGGCGCGTCGAAATCCCTGCCGCGCCCTCGCCATATCCCTTCACAAATCCTGCGTGCTCCAACAGCCAGGCAGCCGGCAGCTTTACACGTCCTTCTCCAGCCGGCCACTGCGGTAGGCCATCGGCCTCCGTCCCGGCCGCAGCCGCCACACGCTCCATATCTCCCACTTCCATCACGGGATTCTTAAAGAACGATCCCGCGCTTCTGGAATCCGAATCTCCCTCCACGAGCAACATTCCTTTGCTCCGGCGAATCTCCCGCACCGCACTCGCTACCTCCTTCAGCGTTGGCATCTGCCTGCCCGTAAACCTCCGCTGTAACTCCGCATAACGCAACGTGGGCACGCCCTCTTTCCTCAGCCGAAACCGCACTTGCGTCACCACATATCGTCCCGGTTCATCGCTGTTGAACAAACTCTCCCTGTACCGAAATCTGCACGCAGCCCTCACCAGCACAACAAACTCTCCCTTCATCCGATCAAACGCCCGCACCTCCTCAATCGTCTCAGCGACTTCCTGCCCATACGCGCCCACATTTTGGACTGGCGTCCCACCCATCGATCCCGGAATCCCCGCTAGACACTCGACCCCTGCCAGATCCATTGCCACCGCGCGATCCACAAATGCGTCCCAATTCTCTCCGGCTCCCACATTTAAGCAGCCATCGCCACACACCTCAATCCCGCGAAGATCCACACGGACGACCAGCCCATCAAATCCCGCATCCCGCACCAGCAGATTGCTTCCTCCTCCCAGCACAAACAACCTCTGCCCGTGCTTCTTCGCCCACGCTACCGCAACAACAACCTCTTCCTCGGACCTAACCTCGCAGAAATACCGCGCAGGTCCGCCAACGCCCATCGTTGTATAAGGAGCCAGCGCAACATCTTCCCGAATCCGTAATTCCGACATCATCGTTTCGAGATTACATCACGCCGTTCCCGCTCGCTTCGCACAGCACTCGAACCGCTTCGCCTCAACACCTGCACACGATATTCGAGCGCCCCGCGCTAGCAAGGCAATTCCGCCGACGCTCGCCGATGAGAAGTTTCCAATGTTTGGTGCGCTTGCCGCTTTCCATGGTTGTCCACCGCACCTTTGCCGCGCTCACGCAGGCTAATCCGCAGCCTGCGCAATGCCGCCGAATGAATCTGCGAGACGCGCGACTCCACCACACCCAGCGCAAGCCCAATCTCCTTCATCGTCAGCTCCTCGTAGTAGTACAGCGTGAGCACCATGCGCTCCTTCTCAGGCAGTTCTTCCACCGCTTCCAGCAGCCGTTGACGCGTCTCCCCCTGTAGGCACAGAAACAGCGGGCTCTCCTCCGCAGGTCCGGCAACATACGCCAATTCCTCCTCATCAGAGTCCTCCGAATGGTCAAGATTGAGACTTCCAATCTCAAGCCCTTTCAAATCGCCCAACAGTAGCTGATACTCCGCGAGCCCCATGCCCATCTCGTCTGCAATCTCCTGTTCCGCAGGAGCACGGTGTAGCATCCTCGTCAGGGCTTGGATCGCGTCCTGCACCGCCCTGCCCTTGCGCCGAAGCTCCCGCGGTCCCCAATCCATAACGCGCAACGAATCAAGGATTGCTCCGCGAATACGGAACTGCGCGTAGCTCTTGAACTGCACTTTCTTACTGTGATCAAACTTGTTGAAGGCGTCGATTAACCCGACGATCCCTGCAGAAACCAAGTCCTCCAGCTCTACATGCTGTGGCAGCCGCTCATGGATCTTGCGTGCAACATAGCGCACGGACGGCAGGTGATCGGTCAAAAGCCGGTCACGCTCCGCAGCACACATCTCTCCCGAGCCATTCGATGCCCAGGGCGGAGGAGCCACATTTCCCTCTACAACGTTTGCCCGCGACAGATCAACCGTCGCACGATTTGTCGCCCAAAGAGTTGCATTCATCGCATCAGGCGTCGACAGATACTGCTCATTACCCTTCAAATGCATGGTCACTGGATCCCTCGCTCAATCGCCGCTCAGTCGTTCTGTGTCGGCACATAGAGAAAGGGCACGATCAAGTCCAAATTTGACCTGGTTTTATGAGTGATCCTTAAGGTTCTCGACCAGCTTTCAAAACAAAAAAATGACCCTCTGTTGGAGGGTCATGCTGGAGAAAATCAAAAACTTAACTCTTCCTAATCTCGAACGGCTCTCCTTAGCCGAATGTCTTCAGCATGAATGCTGGGAGAATCTTCAGCAAGGATCGACGCGCGCTCCAAAACGTGCGCAAGCTCTCTGACGTTCCCCGGCCAGTCATGGGTCGCAAGCTTGTCCAGCGCCATCGCAGACAATGTCTTGCGTGGCGATGTCTTTCCCAGCGCCGTGAGGATGTGCTCGCACAACACTGCGAGGTCCTCTGTCCTCTCGCGAAGCGGAGGAATCTCAATTGGAAACACCGCGAGCCGATGATATAGATCCAGCCGAAAGCTACCCTCATTGGCGCGTCGTTCAAGCGGTTGATGCGTCGCCGCAAGCACGCGCACGTCAACCTTCAACGTCTCATTGTCACCAACCCGTTGCAGCTCCCCGCTCTCCAGAAAGCGCAGCATCTTCGCCTGCAGCGCCAGCGGCATCTCTCCAATCTCATCTAGAAACAGAGTTCCTCCATGGGCCGCTTCGATGCGTCCCGTACGCGACTGCACCGCACCGGTAAAGGCTCCGCGCGTATGGCCGAATAACTCCGCCTCCAGCAACGCCTCCGGTATCGCCGCACAATTTAACACGACAAACGGCTTTGACGAGCGGGCACTCAGTCGGTGGAGCGCATTCGCAACCACTTCTTTACCAGTTCCCGTTTCCCCTTCAATCAACACCGTCGCCTTTCGCGGAGCCACAAGCCGAATCACACGCGCGAGCTCAATCATTGCTGCACTCTCACCAATAAGACCGTCAATTCTGCTAACCCGGCCTGCGCTCACAGGCGTCACAACCGGCTGTGGCTCATTCAACGGTTCATGCTTGCGTTCCATACTCTCTTGCGGCTTCGCCCGCGCTCCAATCCCCTTCGCCGAATGCTCCAGGTTGGCCGGCTCAAAGCCATTCATCGACTCGCGCAACGCGTGTAGTAACTCATTCCGGCGCGGGCTCTTCGTTCCACCCATTATGGGATCCCCGTCTACGCGCAAAAGGTCAACCCCTGGATACATGACGCCGATCTGCTCCGCGAACTCCCCCACCTCCAGGTCAGGCAGCCAATGATCCAGCAGCAGTGCCTCCGTCGGCTGATCCTCAAGATACGCGAACGCCTCTGCCCCACCGCGTGCCTCTCGCACCTTCCAGCGCATACCGGTAAGCCTGTGATGGAGCCGCTGCCGCAACGCAGCGTCAGCGCTCGCCAACACCACCGTTCTGTCGAATGTACTGCTAGTCAATTCCATCAGTGATCTCCAAGATACTTTCGCTAAACCAAATCCACCGGTTGATCAACGGCTTGCCGCCTCTACCCGCTGCAGCGACTCACGCATCCTCGTCACTGCGACGAACATCCTCTGCGTCTCCTCAAGTGCCCCATCTACCGCCTCGCGGAGTGCCATGTCCTGGCCCAGCATCCTGCCAATCTCCAGCCGACACTGCAGTGCCGTCAGCGGCTGGCACAGGTCATGCAAGTCCGCATGCAACCGTTGAAATCTAGACTGCTCTTCACATGGCTTCATCAAATCGCTCCCCTTGCTCGTATCCAAACTGTTTCTCCGCACCACTTGTATCCCGCACCCGCAGGTCTTCTCTCGCAAGCGCATCCACTCGCGCTGCACTCCGCTTGTCGCGCAACCGATAACCGGAGCCCCGCACCGTTTGAATCACTGACCCCTTGGTCAGGTCCTCAGGGTGCACAGCCAGCAGCTTCTTGCGGAGATAGGTGATATAGACATCCACAATGTTTGTTCCCGCATCATTGTCCGAATGCCATACCTGCTGTACGAGCTCCGAACGTGAACAGCATCCTCCCTTTCGCTGCATCAGAAACTCCAGCAGCGCAAACTCTTTCACGGTGAGATCCACTGGAATGCCTTCATACAACACAATCCGCTCCATACGGTTCAACTCCACGCCTCCAAAACGAATCACAGGATCTGCAAAACGCTCTCGCCGACGTAGCAGTGACCTGCAACGCGCCATCAACTCATGAAAGCTGAACGGCTTGAGCACAAAGTCGTCCGCTCCTAGATCAAGACACCGGACACGCTCTTGAACCTCGCTTCTTCCCGAGAGCACAAGCACCGCCGTCGTCAGCGAATCCCGGCGCATCGCCTCCAATACCCCAGCGCCATCCCGGCAAGGCAAACCCAGATCAAGAACCATCAAGTCCGGCATCTGTTGCGCCACCATATCCAACGCCGCATCGCCGTCACCAACCCACTCCACGTCATGCCCCTCCAGCATCAACCCCTTTTGCAAAAAAAGTCCCAGCGAACGATCGTCTTCCACAACCAGTACCCGCATCCGAACCTTCCTCTCGACAATGTATTTCTCTGCAACGCTCATCGGCACCATATGCGTCGTTCCATCCACTGCTGTCCTATTACCATCCACCGTCTCTGAGTCCAAAACAATGAAGATCCCGCCCGATCATGCGATTTCCATCCCATTGCGGGACAGATTCTGGATGTCCCTTTTTGGTAAAGGCGTCCGCGCAAAACGCAAATCATCATTTTTCTGCCAATTCGCCTTTTATTCGCTACAATGAGCGCATGGCTATCACGCGCAGGCAAAAAGAAGTGATCGACTTCCTCTCGAACTTCACCTCCAAGAACGGCTACTCTCCCTCGTATGAGGAGATCGCTGCCGGCCTCGGTCTAAACTCCCTGGCAACGGTTCACAAGCACGTCACCAACCTTCAGACCAAAGGCCTCCTGCAGCGGTCGCATAATCGCAGTCGCTCCATCGACGTCATCCCCCAACGGCCTTTCCGTAGGCCCGTCGATCGTCTACCGCTCCTGGGTCGCATCGCTGCCGGTAAACCCGTCGAAGCCATCGAAACAGCTGAGACCATCTCCCTCGCCGACATCATCGGAACCCGCGAGGTGTACGCCCTCGAAGTACGCGGCGATTCTATGCGCGACGAGCACATCGTCTCGGGCGACTATGTCCTCGTTGAGCGCGCACAAACCGCGCACGAAGGCGAGATTGTCGTCGCCCTTGTCGACGGACGCGATGCCACCCTCAAACGCTTTTACCGCGAAGAAAACTTCATCCGTCTCCAGCCTTCCAACGCTGAAATGGAACCCATCTACGCCCCCGCCAGCGCCGTCAGCATCCAGGGCAAAGTCCTCGGCATGCTCCGAAAGTACGCCTAACTCGTAACCACCAAACCGATGGAACCATCACGCTGTCAAATGCGTAATCAACTCCGAAGGGCAAAATCGCACCTACCGGAGGCACCGTGAATCCGTCGTCTCGTACCAAAGCAAAGTTCCGTAAGCGACTCTGGATCGGCATCTCTATCGCAGTCTGCATCCTCGCCGCAGGCGGTGTAATGGCGGCAAAAAGCCTCTCCAGCGCCCCGCCGATCGACGCCTCTCAGCTCGGCACCGTCGAGACCGGAGACATCGCACGCTCCGTCGTTGCGACAGGCAAAGTCCAGCCCATCACCGAAGTCGAAGTCAAGTCCAAAGCCAGCGGCATCGTCACGAAGCTCGACACCGACATCAATCAGACCGTCCATACCGGGCAGGTGCTCGCGCAGCTCGACCAAGAGGAGATCCTCGATCAGGTCGCCGCACAGAAGGCACAGCTCGCCGCCGCGGTTGCCGCCGCAAACTCCGCCGCTGCTGCCGTTGCCTACGATAAAGTTGCGGCGGAAGCCCCCGATCTCCCTATGTTCCAGCATTCCTACGAGCGATCTCTCAAAATGCAGCAGGACGGAGTCGTTTCGCAGCAGGCCCTTGATGACGCGCACCAAAAGTATCTGGCAGCTCTGAACGCTCGCGACAAAGCCTTCGCTCAGATCGCCGTCGACATCGCGCGCCAACATCAAACCGAGTCTCAGGTCCAGCAGGCGCAGGCATCCCTCAACCAACTTCAGGAGCAGCTCTCTTACACGAATGTCACATCTCCCATCGATGGCGTCGTGCTCTCGCGCGACGTGCAAATCGGTGACGCCGTAAGCTCCATTCTCGTCCTCGGTTCCACCGCAACCCTGGTAATGACCCTTGGCGATATTCACCAGGTCTACGTCAAGGGCAAAGTCGATGAGTCTGATATTGCAAAGGTCTATCTAGGCCAGCCTGCGCGAATCAAAGTGCAGAGTTTCCCCAACAAGACCTTCGCCGGACGTGTTACCAAGATCGCCCCTCTCGGGGTCGAGAAGGACAATGTCACCACCTTCGAAGTTCAAATCTCCATCGATAATCCAGGAGGGGAACTCAAAGCCAACATGACCGCCAACGCCGAAATCGTCCTCGAAGAGCATAAGCACGTCCTCACCATTCCCGAGCAGGCAGTTCTCTACGATAAAAATAGGAGCGCCTCCGTGTGGGTTCCAGATACCCACGCCAAAGACGGCCACCGCGTCGTCAACATCAAGACTGGAATCTCCAACGGCAGCCGAATCGAAGTCCTCGCAGGCCTGCGCGCCGGCGACAAAGTCGTTCTCCAGCAAACTTCATAAGCGCTCCCGCCCATCACCCAATAGCCTCCGAAAGGAATGCCATGAAACTCCATCTCGCCGCGGCAACCGTCCTACTCACGTTTTCGAGCGCCGCCTTCGCCGCCAGCAATCAGTTTGAACGCACGCTCAGCGTCTCTGCCCAGCCGGACCTTTATCTCTCCACCGGTTCCGGCAATGTCACGATCCACGCCGGCGACGGCTCTCAGATCCACATCGTGGGTCGCGTTCACGCCGGATGGGCTGCGTTCAACGACATCCAGCAGCGCATCGATCGCATCATCGCCAATCCTCCCATCACGCAGAATGCTAGCGAAGTGCATGTTGGAGAAGCTACCAGTCACAGCCTCTTTGATAACATCACCATCGACTACGACGTCGCTGTACCCACCGACACGGCGCTCAATCTCCATACCGGTTCCGGCGATATCGTCGTCGAAAACGTTGGCCGTTTTCTCACCGCATCCAGCGGCTCCGGCAACGTCTCTGCCCACGGCATCCACGGTCCCGCAGACCTCGGCAGCGGCTCCGGCGATCTCGTTCTCGAAGACACCGGCACCGGCGACATCAAGGCAAAAACAGGCTCAGGCAACATCAAGATCTCGGGCCTGAACGGTAGCCTGGCCACGCGCAGCGGCTCCGGCGATACCCAGGTCTCCGGCCGTCTCACCGGTCCCGCAAACCTCTCCAGCGGCTCCGGAAACATCAAGCTCCAGCTTCCGTCCGACGCTCGCTTCAACCTCGAAGCCTCCACAGGCTCTGGCGATATCCACGTTGACTATCCTGGCGCACCAAAACAGAGTGATACCTCCCGGCATCACCTCACCGCCGCAATCAACGGTGGCGGCCAACCCCTTGAAGTCCGCACCGGCTCTGGTGACGTCGAAATCAAAAGCCACTGAGTACAACGTCTCCGGCCCTGATCAAATCGCACCCATGCAGACGGCTACACTAGTCTGCATGGGTACGATTCATCCTCGGTTCATCGTCTTCGACCTCGACGGCACACTCATCGATTCCTCCATCGATCTCTGCAACTCCGTCAACGCCGCTCTCGCCTTCGCTGGTCGACCATCCCTGCCAAACACTCTCATCACCAGCTTCATCGGCGACGGCGCGGCGATGCTCATACGCCGTGCTCTGGGCGACCCCGGCGACCTCGACTCCCTCCATCCCGAAGCTGACAATGCCATCTTTCGCAGCACCTTCGATTTCTTCCTCGACTACTACCGCGCTCACAAGCTCGACAACACACGCTGCTACGACGGCGTCATGGATGCGCTCCACCAGATTCGATCCATCCAGCCCGGGATTCCCATGGCCGTGCTTACAAACAAGCCCGTCATTCCGTCCCGCGAAATCTGTGCCGCCCTCGGTCTCGCCCCGTTCTTCTTTCAGAACTATGGCGGAAACTCCTTCGAAGATAAAAAGCCCGAGCCTACCGGCCTTCTCCGCCTGATCGACGAAGCGTCATCTCTCCTCGCGCGCGCCTCGCCCGCAGCCGCCTCCCTCCTCCCTCATGAAGTCGTCATGATCGGCGATTCGGACGTAGATATCCGTACGGCCCGCCGCTGCGGCACCCGCTCTATCGGCTGCGCCTTCGGTCTCGCACCCACCGCTCTGGCAGCTTCCATGCCAGACGCCACCGTAAATCACCCGTCGGAATGGCCCACCGCCATCTTCGCGTAGCTCCAACGTCACCCCAGCTTCGCCTCGGATCCTAGAGGCCACAGCCACGCAGCCCCGCGCACACCACTCGAATCACCATGACGGTTACGCAGGATCGGCGTCTGCACACCGCCGCCAAACCCATAGTCGCGCAGCCGCTCCGACAGCGATCCCTCATACAACTGACCGAGATTGGATAGTCCCCCGCCGATCACAATCGCATCCGGATCAAGTACATTCACAACCGTTGACAACCCTCGCGCCGCGCGATCAATCAGCCGTTCCACCGCCCGGATTGCCTGTTCATCGCCAGCCTTCGCCGCCTCAGCAATCTTCACCCCACGCAGACTGCGTCCTGTCACGCGTTCAAAATCCCGCTCAAATCCCGTTCCCGAGATCCACGTCTCCATACACCCGTGACGCCCGCAGTAGCACAGCATCCCCGGCGACTCCGCATCCGTCATCCACGGCAACCCTGTATGTCCCCACTCGCCCCCTAATCCGTTTGGCCCTGCGTGAACGCTGCGGTCAATCGCCACTCCACCGCCGCAGCCGGTCCCCAGAATCACACCAAACACCACTCTGTACCCCTGCGCCGCGCCATCGGTTGCCTCGCTGATCGCAAAGCAGTTGGCATCGTTTGCGCACCGCACCTCCCGGCCCATCGCCCGGCTCAAATCACTCGCCAGCGGCTGGCCGTTCAGCCACGTCGAATTCGCATTCTTCACCAGCCCTGTACTTGCAACGATGGTTCCGGGGATCCCGACGCCAACCGTTCCACGCTGCTCCGTCATCCGCTCCAGCTCGTTCACCAGGCTTGCAATCGCAGCCACGGTTCCGGCGTAATCGCCCTGCGGCGTTCCAACGCGAAGCCGCTGAAGTTCAGCTCCCTCCGGATCTAGCGCAATCGCCTCAATCTTCGTTCCGCCTACATCTACACCGATCCGCATCGACAAACTCTCTTTCATGAACACTGCACGTTGCGCTGCACTATGCGCCAGGGATGCGCGTTAATCCCCACGCGAGAACGATACCAGTAGCCAAACTTAGTATCTGCCACAAAACCATCTTCGGTCTACGCTCTTGCTGCAACTCAGGCAACAAATCCACCAGCGCTATATAGAGGAAGCTGCCCGCGCTCACCGGAAGCAGCCACGCCACGTCATGGGAGTGATGTTCTCCCGCAATCGCAACAAGGCCCCATCCCAGCAGACTCGAAGCTCCTGCCGCAATCGACAACGCCGCAGCCCTATGCCGCGCCACTCCCATATGCAGCAGCAGCGCAAAATCTCCCAGCCGGTGCGGCACCTCATGCAGCCCCACAGCCAGCGCCGCTACCCATCCCACCCGATGGCTCACCATAAACGCCGCTGCAATGCCTACTCCATCCACGAGGCTATGCATCAAGCTCCCCAACAGCAATGTCGCCGGCTTCG
The DNA here is from genome assembly GCA_019351975.1 of Acidobacteriota bacterium. Classification (GTDB taxonomy): domain Bacteria; phylum Acidobacteriota; class Terriglobia; order Terriglobales; family Acidobacteriaceae; genus Granulicella. The sequence continues at coordinate 149,188 of JABBOG010000001.1, read as the reverse complement.
ACGCATGATGGTGATCATGCAGCCCATGGTGATGCGCAACATCGGTGTCCGTTGCAGGCTCAGCGCTCACACCGGAAAGCGCCTGAAACACCTGTTCGAGGCTATACAGCGCAAATACCGTCGCCACCACCGTCAGCCACACAGCACTCCCGTTGCCCAACGCCTCCACGGCCTCCGGCAGCAGATGCGCCGCCCCCATAGTCAACAGCACACCCACCGCAACGCTGATCACATACGGCAAAGCACGCCGCAACCACACCTCCGAACGGTGCAGCAGCAGCACAGACGCCGCTGCCAGCAACTGCACACCCACCACACCCAGCAGCGACACCATCACGTTAGCTTGCATCGATTCCCCAAATGATTCTCAATCGTCACCGCGATCCACGTTCAACATTGATCTTCGACATACTTCATCGTAATCTCGTCAGCAAGCATCCCGGCTAGAGATAGAACAACAATGCATCGTCTTTGGCTTGTCGCTCGAAACGGCCGTCTCATCTCTGAATTCGATAGCAACACATTACAGTCATGCCCGATTGCCGAACGCTCCCGACGCATGCTCGTATCCATGGCATATATAACCTATCCACCAGCCCACAGGCCGACACCGCTACAGGCCGTACAGACGCAAATCCGAAACCCTTACGCCCTGTGTACCGTCCTCGTCGACTTCAATGTAAAACCGTAATCCACACAAAATAAATCCATCATTTCAACAATCCTGTAAAATCGTTCTCGTTTGCAAGATAAAAAATAGTGGCCCTTCGGAGCAAAGCATGGCGCAAGTTCTAAACGTAATTCAAAGGAATCAGGCATCTCTTCTTACTGCGTGGATGAAGAGCATGCAGTTAGGCATCCGCAGACGAGACCTCATTTCGGAAGCAGAACTGCAGTCTCAAACCGAAGAAGTACTCGCGACCATCTGCTCTGTCCCCGCCGAATCGCCTCTGGACAATCTCAACGCAGCCGCCTGGCAATCCCTACGCGAGATTCTCGCCAGCTTATCGGTTTCCCGAGCCTCGCAGGGCTTCACCCCCTCCGAAACAGCGCTCTTCATCCTTTCCCTCAAGTCCCCTGTCTTCGCTCTCGTTCGGCAGCAAAGCGGCAACGACGCTGACCAGCTCTACGCCAGCATCACAGAGATCGACAGCTTCATCGACAAACTCGCGCTCCTCACCACCGACAGCTTCATCCACGGTCGCGACCAGGTCATCTCCCGCCAGCAGGAGGAGATGCTGGAGCTCTCCACACCCGTCGTCACGCTCTGGGACGGTATCGTCGCCCTTCCCCTCATCGGTACTCTCGACAGCGCTCGCACGCAAATCGTCATGGAGTCCCTCCTCCAAGCCATCGTCCAGACCAACTCCCGTTTCGCCATCATCGATATCACCGGCGTACCCACCGTCGACACCCTCGTCGCCCAGCATCTTCTCAAGACCATCACCGCCGCCCGTCTCATGGGTGCAGAGTGCATCCTCAGCGGCATCCGACCGCAAATTGCTCAAACCATCGTCCATCTCGGCATCAATCTACAGGACGTTATCACCAAAGCCAAGCTCTCCGACGCCTTCAAACTCGCCCTCGAACGCAGCGGCCGCACCGTCACCCGCATCGAGAAAACAATCAGACCCAACCAGTAAGGGCACCCGGAGTCGCACATGGAACGTATTCCTATTCTCAGGATGGGCAATCTCCTCCTTGTCACCATTCAAGTGGATATGCACGATAAACTGGCCCTCACGCTTCAGGATGATCTCACTGCCAAAATCGCCGACCTCGGTGCCAAAGGCGTCCTGATCGACATCTCCTCTCTGGAAATTGTCGACTCCTTCATCGGTCGTACCCTCGCCAACATCGCCTCCATGGCCCGAGTTCTCGACGCACAGACGGTCGTCGTCGGCATGCAGCCCGCCGTCGCCATCACACTGGTTGAACTCGGCATGTCTCTCCCTGGCATCCGTACCGCCCTCAATGTCGAGTCAGGCATGGAATACCTCCAACAGACGACATCTCCCGACCTCAGTGAGGAAGCCGACGTGGATCGTGAAGACTGAAAAACTTCCCATCAAAGATCCCAATGACGTTGTCATCGCCAGACAACGCGTTCGCGTCTGGGCGCTCGATCTCAAGCTGAGCCTCGTGGATCAGACAAAGATCGTTACTGCAGCCAGCGAACTCGCCCGCAATACCCTCGAGCACGGCGGCGGCGGCGAAATGGAGATCTCAGAAGTCACCGACGGCATCCGTAGAGGTGTCCGCCTCGCCTTCTCCGATCATGGCCCCGGCATCCCGGACATCAAGCTCGCCCTCTCCGACGGCTACACCAGCAAACAAGGCATGGGTCTCGGCCTCGGCGGCAGCAAACGCCTCATGAACGATTTCACGATCGAAACCGAAGTTGGCAAAGGTACACTCATCACCGCAACCCGATGGAAGTAGCCCACCCACTCACCGTTGTTCTCCCCATCGATGCCGCCGATCCCAGCCGCATCGGTCATGCTCGGCGTCAGGCCCTCATCATGGGGCGAACTCTCGACTTCAACGAACTCAAGCAAGGCCAACTCGCAATCATCGTCACCGAGGCCGCAGGTAACATCGCAGCCCACGCCTCCGAAGGCCAGATCCTTCTCACTCCGTGGAGATACAACGACTGCTGCGGCATCGATATCGTCGCCATCGATAAGGGAAAGGGCATCGCCAACATCGGCCGCGCCTTCGAAGACGGCTTTTCCACCTCAGGTACGCCTGGCCAGGGTCTCGGAGCCATGGCACGTCTCACACCCACGCTCCAGCTATACTCCGTTGCCGGTCACGGCACCGCCCTCTTCGCCCGCATCCAGCAGTCCACCTCCACGCCCGAACCGGCCGACTCCTACGCCCTCGGTAGCGTCTGCGTTCCCATCGTCGGCGAAACCGCCTGCGGCGACGCCTGGAGCTTTCACACCGCTCCCGGACGCAGCATCTACATCCTCGCCGACGGCCTCGGCCACGGCCCCTACGCTGCCGAAGCCTCACAAGAAGCTATCCGCATCTTCCATGAATATCCCCATAAATCGCCCACGCAAATCCTCACCGCAGGCCACGCCGCTCTTGCAAAGACCCGCGGTGCCGCCGTCTCCATCGCTGAGATCGACCACGAAAAGGGCGTCCTCAACTTCGCTGGTGTCGGCAACGTCTCTGGTTCCATTCTGCACGCGGGAAAAACGCGAACTATGGTTACAATGAATGGAACCCTCGGCCATGCGATAAGAACACTCCAGCAATTCTCATACCCATGGGAGAAAAACTCGTCCCTCATCATGCACTCAGACGGCATCACAACCCGCTGGAGCTTCGATCAGTATCCCGGCCTTGCAGCCAGGCACCCGGCGCTCATTGCAGCTGTCCTCTACCGCGAAGCCGCCAGAAAACACGATGATGTGACGGTGCTCGTCGCAAGCATTTAGATCTATGGATCAAGTCTTCAAACTTCCGCAGTTGAGAATCGCGCTCCGGCACGACAGGCATGTCGTTCAAGCCCGACAGCGGGCTCGCGACATCGCCGCCCTTATAGGCTTCGAGCACCAAGACCAGATACGTCTCGCCACCGCCTGCTCCGAGCTCGCCAGAAATGCCTTCCGGTACGCCTCAGAGGGCGCCGTCGACTTCTCCATCACCCGTTCTTCGCCCCAACTCTTCATCATCACCGTCACCGACAAAGGCGCCGGCATCCCCAATCTTCCAGACATTCTCGCCGGCCGCTACATCTCCCACACAGGCCTTGGCAAAGGCATCATCGGCACCAAGCGCCTTATGGACCACTTCCGCATCGCTTCTTCCCCCTCCGGCGCGGAAGTCGAGTGCGGCAGGACCCTCCCTTCCGGCGTTCCACCCGTTACCGAAGCCACCATCAAGACCATCACCACCCGGCTCGTCAATACCGCCTCCGCCGACCCCTTTGAAGAGATCGAGCGCCAGAACCGTGAGCTCCTCAGAACTCTTGCCGAGCTCAAAGAAAAGCAGGAGTTGCTCGCCAGCCTCAACCAGGAACTACAGGACACCAACCGCGGCGTCGTCGCGCTATACGCAGAACTCGAGCAGCACGCCGACGACCTCCGCCGCGTCTCCGACCTCAAAACCAGCTTCCTCTCCAACCTCTCCCACGAGTTCCGCACACCACTCAACTCCATCGGCTCCCTCAGCCGCCTCCTCCTCAGCCGCGCCGACGGCGACCTCTCCACCGAGCAGACCAAGCAGGTCGCCTTCATCCAGCGCTCCGCCGCTGAGCTCTCCGTCCTCGTCGATGACCTCCTCGACCTCGCCAAAGTCGAAGCCGGCAAGGTCGACGTCAAGCGCCGCGAGTTCGAAGTCGCCGAACTCTTCGGTGCACTTCGCGGCATGCTCAAGCCTCTCCTTATCGGAAACAACGTCGATCTTTTCTTCGATGCAGACGACCAGATCCCGCCCCTCTTCACCGACGAGGGCAAAGTCTCCCAGGTTCTCCGCAATCTCATCTCCAACGCCCTCAAGTTCACCTACAAAGGCCACATCCGCGTCGCTGCCCAAAATGACCCCGGTGGCTGGATCACCTTCCGCGTCACCGACACCGGCATCGGCATCCGCCCTGAGAACCACAAGCGCATCTTCGAAGAGTTCGTCCAGATCGAAGGCGACCTGCAGACCCGCGCCAAAGGCACCGGCCTCGGCCTTCCGCTCTCACGCAGGCTCGCCGAGCTCCTCGGCGGCAGCCTCGAAGTCGAAAGCACCTTCGGCACCGGTTCAACCTTTATCTTTCGCCTTCCCGCCCAGTTCGGGCGGCCTGCAACCGTCTCCATCGTCTCTCCGCTCGACAACGAATACTCAGACACCGCCATCCTCTTCATCGAAGACAACCCTGAGACAAGCTTCGTCCATCAATCCGCGTTGAAGAACTCGCCATACCATCCCATCTTCGCCGCAAACCTCCCCGAAGCCCGCCTTGCGATGAAGCAGATCAAGCCTCTCCTCATCGTCCTCGATCGCCTCCTCGAGCAACGCGACGCGCTCTACTACATTGAAGAACTTCGCTCCCTGCGCTACACCGGCCCCGTTCTCGTCGTCAGCGTCGTCAATGACCCCAAGTCCGCTCTCGACGCCGGAGCCAGCGCCTTCCTCGCCAAGCCAGTCCCCCCATTCATCCTCCTCAATACCGTCCGCGAGCTCATCGAAGGCGTTCCGTCAAAGACCATCCTCGTCGTCGACGACGACGAAGTCTCCCGCTACCTCATCGGCGGCTCACTCGCACAAAAGGGCTACAAGGTCGTCGAAGCCCATGGTGGCCGGGAAGCGACCTCCATGCTTCGCACCTTCATTCCTGACGCCATCATCCTCGACATCACCATGCCCGATATGAACGGCTTCGAAGTCCTGCGCGAGATCCGCAGAAACCCCTCCTGCAAGAATCTTCCCGTCATCATCCACTCCTCTCGCGACCTCTCGGCGGACGAAAGCCGCATCCTCTCGGATGCCCACGCACACATCTATCCGAAGCAAATGTTCAAGCAAGATAACGGTCTGCAGCCGCTCCTGACCTTGCTCCAAGAAGCAGGAATCGGCCAATGAATCTGCCCAAAAACTCAATCCTTCTCGTCGACGACCGCCCCGCCAACCGTTACTCGGTTGCGCACGCGCTTAAGCGCGCCGGCTACACCGTCGTCGAAGCTGAAACAGGGCAAGAGGGCCTGGACCTCGCCAAGCAGCTTCCGTCCGCCATCATTCTCAGCGTCAAGCTGCCCGACATCATCGGCTATGAAGTCTGCCGTCGCCTCAAGGCCAACCCGCGCACCGGCCACATCCCCGTCCTCCAGCTCTCCGCCGCCTTCGTCGATAACGAAAGCCGCGTCTACGCTCTCGAAAGCGGTGCTGACGCCTATCTCACCCAGCCCGTCGAACCCAATGTCCTCATCGCCACCATCAAGTCCCTCGTAAAGCTCCACGAAGCTGAATCCATCGCCAAACTCTCCGCCGCCCAATGGCAGGCCACCTTCGACGCCCTCAGCGAAGGCGTCGCCGTCCTCGGCCCCAACAGCATCATCGAACGCTGCAATCGTGCCTTGTCCGAACTCCTCGAACTCCCCTACGCCGAAATCGAAGGAAAACGAATCGGCGAACTCCTCGACGGCAGCCTCAACATGCTGCTCTCAGGTGAAAACAAAACCGGCGTTCAGGAGATCACCTGGGGCTCACGGTATCTGCGCGCCCGCATCGAACCCGTAGATATTGACGGCACCATGATCGGCGGCATCTTCATCCTCGCCGACCTCACCTTCCAGAAAATGACCGAGCGCACCGCGCTCCTGAACGAACGCCTCGTCGCCACCGGGCGCATCGCTCACACCATCGCACACGAGATCAACAACCCGCTCGAAGCCATTACCAACCTTCTCTACCTTCTTGGCACTCAGCAGAGCAGCGCCACAGAGGTATCGCTCTACCTCTCCATGGCCGAGGCCGAACTCGCCCGCGTCTCCCGTATTGCAAAGCAAATCCTCTCCTTCCACCGCGAGTCACCCCAACGCATCCAGGTCGAACTCACTCCCCTCATCGAAGACGTCCTCGCACTCAACAACCGCGAGATCACCGAAAAGCACCTCCGCGTCGACACCATCTGCACAACTCCACTCACCGCCGAAGTCTTCCCCGCCCAGCTGCGTCAGGTCCTCTCCAACATCATCCGCAACGCCATCGAAGCCGCCGCACCCAGAGGTCATCTCGTCATCAAAATCTCCAGGGCAGCAATGACCCAGACGCTCACGGAGCCCGGCGTTCGCATCTCCATCGCAGACGACGGCGTCGGCATCGCACGCGAGAACCTGCCGAACGTCTTCGACGCATTCTTCACCACCAAGCCCGTCAAAGGTGCGGGCATCGGCCTCTGGCTCGCCTCTACCATCATCCAGGAGCATCGCGGCCGCATCCGCATCCGCAGCAGCGATAAGCCCGGTCACTCCGGCACCGTTGTTTCGGTTCACCTTCCCGCAAAAAGTGCCGCTGACACCCGCCCCATTCCTGCAATCTCAACCGATCTCACATAGCTCCTGCCCAGCGCAGCGAACGCATCGTTTGGCCCTGCTCATCCATCCGTCCCCAAATCTTCGCCGCATCACATCGCCGTCAACACGCCGCGCTCGCCCCCCGCTACGACACCGCCGCAAACTGCTAAACTTGTAAGTCGAGGCACAGCAGCATCCAGCCTGCCGCCGCCAGCCTCAAAGCGTACCGCTCAGTCGAACCACAAGCCAAGAACCACAAGCAAGGAGCACCCCATGGCAAACAACAACGGCAATCACACCTCTACCTCCCTCCGCCTTAAGACAGGCCTCGCTGAAATGCTCAAAGGCGGCGTCATCATGGACGTCATGGACGTGGATCAAGCCATCATCGCCGAAAAGGCCGGTGCCGTCGCCGTCATGGCCCTCGAACGCGTCCCTGCCATGATCCGTGCCCAGGGCGGCGTCGCCCGCATGTCCCACCCCGGCATGATCAAAGCTATTCAGAAGGCCGTCAGCATCCCCGTCATGGCCAAAGTCCGCATCGGCCACTTCGTCGAGGCCCAGGTTCTCGAAACCCTCTCCGTCGACTTCATCGACGAGTCCGAAGTCCTCACTCCCGCCGACGAACTCCATCACATCGACAAGCATGCCTTCAAAACCCCCTTCGTCTGCGGTGCGAAAGATCTCGGAGAGGCCCTCCGCCGCATCGCCGAAGGCGCCGCCCTCATCCGCACCAAAGGCGAGCCCGGCACCGGCGACGTCATCCACGCCGTCCGCCACATGCGCCAGATCACCTCCGAAATCAAGGCTCTCACTGTCCTCTCCGATCAGGAACTCTACGCCGCTGCCAAAAACCTGCGCGCTCCCTATGAGCTTGTTGTCTCCGTCGCCCGCACCGGCAAACTCCCCGTCCCCAACTTCTCCGCCGGCGGTATCGCCACACCCGCTGACGCAGCCCTGATGATGCAACTTGGTGCTGAGACCGTCTTCGTCGGCTCCGGCATCTTCATGAAGGAGGGCAACATACGCCTCGAAGTTGGCCTCGCCCCCAACGGCCAACCCCTCGCTCCCGAAGAGCGCGCAGAGGCCGAATCCCGCGCCACAGCCATCGTCCGCGCCGCCACCCACTTCGACGACCCAGCCATCGTCGCCGAAGCCTCCGAAGACTGCCTCGGCGCCATGAAGGGTCTCGCCGTCGGCACCATCGAAGTCGCCGACATGATGCAGAACCGCGGCTGGTAATAGCCCCACCACCTCCGCAAGCGAACCGTCGCGTTGGGCTACATTCCTCCCATCCCGATCGACTGTCATCCTGCGCCTATCATCCGCGACCCCAGACGACTGTCATCCTGAGCTGCGTTTGGCGCGCAATTTGCGCCAAACGCAGCCGAAGGACCCCGAAGAAGCTCATCCCGCCCCAACCTCCAAACCCTTTCCGACACATAACCCCTCCCAACCTCAAACTCAACCCTCCATCAACCTCCGCCCACCTCACCACAAAATACTGTCAAGCACCCCAACGCTTCCCCACAGCACCAAACCCGCATCAACACGAGCGATTCATCTTTCACAAACCTGGCATACTCACCCCACGCAACTTGCTACACTTAAGTCAGCCTTCAAAACACCTCAACCTGCTCCAAAACCAACGTGGCAATCCACGCAAAGTCATCACGGCTCCACGCAGCATCCGCACTGCTGTTTTTTGTCATTCCCGAAGGGAATCTGCGTCTCTGCACCCCCTCTTCGGCGCAAGCGCCCCACGAAACCGCCTGCTTTGAATACTTTACCCGCAAGTCCCCTGTTCTCAATACTTTGAAAACAAATTATACCCGTAAATACCTCATAAACAAAGACTTATACCCAAAAAGTATCGGGGGGGGGGGGGGG
>JABBOG010000001.1:84830-140273 GCA_019351975.1 Acidobacteriota bacterium | reverse complement strand
ACCCAACCGCCCAAACCTCACACCCAGCCACCATCCACCACATAGCTCTGGCTGGTAATCCCCGAGCTGTCATCTGCCGCCAGAAACATCACCAGCCGCGCCACCTCCTCCGGCACAATCATCCGCTTTAGCGAGCCAACCCTCTTCACCAGCGCATCCGCTGCTTCATCGTCGATATCCACAAATGCCACTCGCGATCCCTGCCGTGCAAACGCCGCCACAATCGCTGCTCCAATCCCGCTCGCTCCGCCCGTCACCACTACCGCGCGCCCTTTCAGGCTCGGATACACCGCCATCAAGCTCATCGCAGCATGATCGCTCCCACGCCGCAGCAATGCACTAAAATCAAAGCGTGATCCCCAGCACTCCAACCATCGGCGTCCTCGCCCTCCAGGGAGCCTTCGAGGTCCACGCCCGCCGCCTCGCCTCCCTCGGTGCCAACACCGCACTCATCCGCACGCCCGAGCAGCTCGCCCCGCTCGACGCGCTCGTCCTTCCCGGCGGCGAGTCCACTACCTTCCTCTGGCACCTCGAGCGCTCCGGCTTCTACGACATCCTCAACGCCTTCGTTCGCACCAAACCCGTATTCGGCACCTGCGCCGGTTGCATTCTCCTCGCCAAAGAAGTCTCCAATCCCGCCCAGAAGTCCTTCGGAGTCCTCGACATTTCCGTCGAACGCAACGCCTATGGTCGCCAGAACGACTCCGCCATCCTCACCTCCGAAACAATTCTCCCCGGCGGCCCACTGGAAATGGTCTTCATTCGCGCGCCGCGTATCTCCCGCATCGGTCCCGGCGTTGAAAGCCTCGCCAACCGCGAGACCACCGGCGGCATCGCCGCCAGCCCTGTACTCATTCGCCAGGGCAACCTCCTCGCTGCCACCTTCCACCCCGAACTCTCAGAGGACACCCGCGTCCACCAACTCTTCCTGGACATCGTACGCAGTGCAACGTAACACCGCGCGACTCGCGTAAATCCTGATCGACCATCGATAGTTTCACGCGCTCCATCGCGTAACGAACCTCATCCCACACACGTCTCCTACATTGAACGTGGATGTGCGGCCCCTCGTATAGCGTCACAACGCCATCTCCTACCGCTTCGACTCAGCGTCCGAGTCCCGGAGTTTGCCATGGAACGACTTCTCTTCACAAACATCCCCATCGTTCTCACCTTCGCCATCGCAGCCTGGCGGCCCAAATCCATGCGTGCTCTCTCCCGCAACAGCATCAAAAATGCCTCCGGAGTTCCTCACCAAAACCTCACTGCGAACAGCGTTCCCGGCGACCGTTTGCAACATCCTCCATCGCTTCCCCGCTCCCGCGATTTAGAATGATCGCAATGAGCATGCGCATCGGCCTCGGCTTCGACTCCCACGCCTTCAAAGCAGGCGTTCCCCTCGTCATCGGTGGCCTTCACATCGACCACCCCGAAGGTCTCGCTGGCCACTCCGACGGCGACCTCCTCCTTCACGCCATCACTGACGCCCTCCTCGGTGCCGTCTCCGCCGGCGATATCGGCACCTTCTTCCCTCCCACCGATCCCAAATGGAAGGGGGCAGACTCCACCGTCTTCCTAAACACCGCTCTTGAAGAGATCGCCCTCGTTGGGTTCAAGATCGTCAACATCGACTGCGTCCTCATCATGCATCGTCCCAAGATCGTCCCTATCGCAGCCGAGATGCGCGAGCGCGTCGCCGATCTCCTGCATCTCGATATCAACAACGTCAGCATCAAAGGCAAGACCCCCGAAGGTCTGTCCCAGGATGGTACCGCCGTCGCTCACGTCGTCGTTCTTCTCGAATCCATCAAGCTTCCCGACGAACACAAAAAACTCTCTGCTCAAGCCGATGCACCCAACGAAGCCGAGATCGACGCCGCACTCACCACCATCGCCTCCGAACCCCACGACCTCAGCCGCCTCGGACGCAAACTCCCCACCTTCGACACTGACGATCTCACCTAATCCCTTCCCGATCTGCAGAGAGGTAGCGAGACTCGAATCAGTCGCAACATAGTGCACAGACTCTCCCCTATTGCCGCCAGGAGAATGTCCGTGGCGGATACAGCTTCAGCAACTCGCGCAAACTCGCCTCCACCTCGGCGACGCTCACTTCGTCAATCACATAATCCAGCGGAGCCATCTCCATCTCCGCATTCTTCAGGATTCGCGCGCGGGGATTTCCCAGTGGCAGCCACTCCACGGGCGGCGACCACGCCGGCGCAATCACTACCATGGGTAGTCGCATCGCCCGCGCCAGGTGCATCGGCCCCGTATCCAGTGTCAGCGCTACGTCTGCTAGCCCCAATAGTGCCGACAACTCCAGCAGCCCCGTCTGCCCCGCCACGCTCGCCGTACGAAACGCAATCCCAGCACGCAGGGCCTCAATCGCAGCCGATTCCCCCGCCGTTCCCGCAAACACGATCTGCATCCCATACTCGCGCTGCAGCATCTCAGCCGCCGCACGAAACCTCTCTTCACTCCAGGACTTACGCTGAGTCGGGCTCGTTTGCGTGATAAACACGCCGAACGGCCTGCTCTCATCCACCCCCTGCTCTTTTAGCAATTGGTGCGCCTTTTCCACATCCTCGGCCGAAGGAAAAACCTGCGGCTCCAGCAGTCCCGGATCTTCCTCCAGCTTCTCCACCAACGCTGCACCATGACCTAGTGCCCCAACAATTCGAAGATTATTCGCGATCTGACTGATTCGCGGATCGTACTGCAGCGAGACCTCTGCCAGCTCCGGCACAATCGTAAAACCCACCCTGTTCACAGCCCCCGCAAGCACCGAAGCCAGCATCGTCCTTGACCGCTCATTGCCTGTCGTCAGCAGCACGGCATAGTGCTCGCACCCAAAGACCTTTGCCCTCCGAATTGCGTTCGCCGCTGGCAGCAACTCTCGCAGTGGGCTCGGCGTCGCAATCACCCGCTCCAGTCCTGGATTCCCCCGCAAAACTTCCAGCGCAAACCCACTTGCAGCCGCCACCACCCTCGCCCCCGGCACCGCCGCATGGAGGGCAGCTATCAGCGGTATCGCATGGATAGCCGTGCCCAGCGCCAACGGATACTGCAGCAGCAAAAAGTTCCGGATCGCTGCCAACTCCGGAGGTCGCGTATGCACCATCCGCTCAAACAATGCAAGATTAACAAACGCAGCGGATTGGATTACTGAGCCGATATATCCAGCATATCAAGCAACAACCAGAACCAGGCAGCCACGAACCCGCCACCTTCCCCGTCACATCTTGTAACGGCCCATCTCGTCGTCGTTCAGGTTCTCCAGCCACCGCCGCAAGTCCTCCGGACTCAGCGACGTCGACCCATTCGAAGCCCGCTTCGCATGTTCATATACATCATGCGAGACAAAGATCGGGCAATCTGACCGCAACGCTAGAGCAATTGCATCCGACGGCCGCGCATCCAGCGCCACAACCTCTCCCGCATGGTCCATCCAGATCGTCGCGTGGAACGTATCTTCTCGCAACGCGCCAACCACTACCCTGGTGACCCGCGCATTCAGCCCGTCGATCGCGCTCCGCAAAAGATCGTGCGTCATCGGCCTCGGCGTCGTCGCCTTCTCAATCTCCAGCGCAATCGCATTTGCCTCAAACAAACCCACCCAGATCGGCAGCACCACTTCACCAGCCAGATCATTCAGCACGACAATCGGCATCTTGGTCGACGGATCCATCATCAGTCCACGAATACGCACCTCAACTTCAGGCGCATGCGCAGGTTTATCTTCATTCTCGGTCTTGAATCCCGGCAAATGCATGCCTTAGTGTACCGCCTGACCCCTATCGAGTTTCCAGCATGTCCTACTTAGCCTTCGCAAGTCGTTGCTCTCCACCAACCGGTGCAGGATTCGCCTTCAGGAATGACGCAGTCGCTGCAGCCACTCGCCTCGAACACGTCTTAGGTGCAAGATGACCACAGCCCTCCACTACATCCAGCTCCGACCTCGGATCAAGCGCATGCATCTTCTCGCCGACACACAGCGGCAGCAGCCCATCATCGCTCCCCCAAACAATCAGCAGCGGCTCGGTCAATCCGCCCAACGCCCCATCCAGAACATCTTTACCTGACTCCATCGACGCCACACTGCGGTCAACGACCCATTGCTCCCGTCCCATCCTTCGCAGCGCATCGCGTCTTACAAATCGCGGCAGTGGCTTCGAGCCTGGCTCTAACAGGCTCGCCAACCGCTGTAACTCTGGCCCATCCGTAGGATGAAACAGCTGCGCTCCGCCTGGGACCTGATATCGAATTCCCGCGCTGTCATACACCACCACGCGGTCCACAAGATCGGGATGATCCATCGCTACCTTCAGTGCGATCCACCCTCCCATGGACCATCCGCCGATATCCGTCTTCTGAAGCCCAATCGAATCAATAAAATCTGTGACGAACTTCTCTTCCGTTCCAATCGAATAATCACTGTCCGATGGCTTCGGAGATCGCCCATATCCGAGCAGATCAGGCGCGTACACATGAAATCCATCTTTTTTCAGCCGCTCAAGCATCGGAGCCCAGCTCTCCCCGCGGTCCCCCAGCCCATGCACCAGAACCAGTGGAACGCCACCCCCAGGAATCCTGGGTTCCGCTTCGTAGTAATGCACCCTACCTTCTGGCGTCATCACATAATTACTCTGCACCCTATGCAGAAAAAGTCCAAAGTGAACGTTCTGCTGCTCCACCCACAGTGGCCGTTTATAAAACACGATGCTGCCAGCTAACACCACGACAACCACCAGCAGCAGCAACCGCCCAAACCTCTTCATGCCAAGCCTCACCTGCAATTTATCCTTTGCATATCACTTTACAGGTGCGAAGCTCGACAATGAGATTTCCACAACCCAAACTCGGCATCAACCAAGCTTCAGCGGCTTTCCGAACTCTTCCCCAAACAGCGTGTGCGACGTATCGAAACGGCCGCCATCGAACTTATCCGCCCCCTTCAAGTGCCCTATCGCGAGCAGCGACACAACCCAGTAGCTCATGGGCAGCCGTAGCGTTTCGCATATTCTCTGCTGCTCAAACCCTTCCAGGATCGCTGTGTCATACCCCATCACCTCGGCCATCCACAGCATCGTTGTTGTGGCAATGGTCACCTGTTTGTTCAACCAACCCTTCATCTGATCATCAGAAAAACCTGAAAGATATCCGGGCACATTCGCTGCGGCCTGTGCGGCATACGACTCCGGCATACCGCCGGCGCGACCCATCCTGAGCATCTCTTCTAAGTCCCTGCGCCACCCGTCACGGTCACCGCACGCGACCACAATCGCCGATGCCTCCTCCACCTTGGCCTGGTTATAGCTTGCCGCTCGTATCCGCCGCCGCTGCTCCGGATGCTGCACCACAATGAACCGCCAGGGCTGCATGTTATACCCGCTCGGGGCCCTCAAGCCTGCATCAAGAATCTGCCGAAGGTCGGCCGCCGGGATCGCCTCTCCGTCAAAGCTCGGCGTTGATCTCCGCTCCCGTACTGCCTGCTCCAGCGTCTTGCGCTCGTTTGTCATAAACCCATTCTCCAGCAGCCATCAGAGTAAAATGCCGGTACCAACCGAACGCACACTTTACTTCACCGCTCGGATCACGTTGTTAAAGATTTGACATCTTTTTTGCGTCAAGCCAACAATTCAATCGTGCTACGGAATGCTCGCCATCGGCTCTACGGTAAGCGCGGGTGCGTACCCCGTCGAGTCCGCAAAGATCCACACATCCCCGAACGCTCCCTCGCGCAGGTCCTTGTGTGCATCGAACAGTGTCGTTGCAGCCGCGATGTTCCGCGCCTTCGCGGCCTGCACATCCGCCATATAATCCGCATTCATGTGCAGCGTCAATCGCAACTGCTTCCCGCTCTCTGAGTTACCAGCCACGATACTCGTGAATCGATACTCGTTCTTTCCGTCCGTAGACTTCATCACAAGCGGCATATCCGGGCCGATCCCATTGATTAACTCCGGCGGGGCCGCAGCCGTCTGCTCGGCACGCATCCTGTCCAGGTTCGTGCTCGTGGCAAAGCTGGCAGGCCGCAGCAACTCATCTGCAAGCCCGTAGTAAACCCACGCGATCCAAGGCTGTTTCGCCTTCACAAATCCGCGCGCAGCATTCCAATACCAGACGCCGTCATGCCCGGCCGCAAGCCTGTCTTTCGGATAAAAGCCTGCTAGCTTCCACACGCCGTCATCTTGACGCAGCAAAAACGACAGCATCCACGGTGCATCACCGTTCGCTTCCACCATCGCGAACGCGTACAAGCCCGGAGGCAGTCCCGAGATCGAAAAATCCGTCTCCGATGTCGTCCCCGCCAGTGCGCAGCTGAAATCAGCCTCGGAGTTTCCCCCCGGTGCAATGTTTCGTGCATCCAAAATATAAATCTGCGTTACGACCAACGCATCCGCAGCTACTTTTGCGGACGTAGACGCAACCAATGCCGCCGTCGGAGCAAACGCCGACGCGCTCCCAAACTCCGCAATCGTATCTCCCTGCACCTTCGCTGCATTATTGCTCTTGATCTCTTGCGCCAGGTTCATCACGGCACCGCTCAAACCATCGCGCACCGACGGACTCATCTTTGCCTGCGTCGTACAGGTCTGCGCAACCACCGCAATCGAACCAAACCCCATCAGCACCGACGTCAGCAGACCCACTCGCACCGCCACAATACCCATACTCAAAGACTTTAGACTCAATGCCATGCTCCTCATCCCGTGCTGCATCTACCTGCCCAGCATACGGAGGCTGGGCTTGGGAGTCCAGCGATGTTTCCCTGCTGAACACAATTCTCATCACTGCATCACAACTGCAATCTACCTTTTGACGCTATTCTGGAGCTGTGAAGCTATCGTCGCCCAGCCCAGCGCGTCCCACTCATAAGATGCTGCGTCTCCAACATCATCGTAGCGGTTGCCGCGCTGCCGTGGGTATTCTATTCTCCCTCTGCGTCTTCCCCATATCCGCCATGACGCAAACGCCTCAGATGGCCCCGAACCACCCCGCGTCCACGCTCCCCCCCACACAACCAACATCGCTCCCAAATGCCGTGCCGGCGCAAGTTCCTGACCTGCCGCACTACGCCCACGTCACCTACCAGAACGATCAGCTTGAAGTTCACGCCGACAACTCCAGCCTCAACCAGATTCTGCGCTCCGTCGCCCGCCTCACCGGTCTTAAAATCACCGGCGGCGTCCAGGATCAGCGCGTCTACGGTGCCTACGGCCCTGCCCCCGTCGCTACGATTCTCGCCATGCTGCTCGACGGCACCGGCACAAACATCTTCCTTCTGGAAGGTGACGCCACCAACCCTCCCCGCCTCATCCTTACCCCACGCACTGGCGGAGTAAATCCCCCAGGCCCAGAGTCTCCCGTCTACGCTGCCTACGACAACCCCAATGAAACACCTAACGCCACGCCCAATCGCAGCGCCGGTTCAGGCACCTCCAACCACGCCCCGCAGCAAGCGTCGCAGCCGACAGCACCACCCCAAACTCCGAATCCATCGCTCCCGCCAAGCATCCCGCAACCGGCCAACGACGTCAACGGCAGCGCCACCAACACCTCTCCGACAGCCTCAACGATGCCGACGACGCACTCCGTCCCCCTCGACGCCGTTCCCACCCCGTCCACCACACCCTCAACCTCAGGCATCATAGACGCACCCAACCCCCCAGCGCCAGGAAGCACAACCGGTTCTACGCCGAACGGCACTGCGCTGACACCCGAAATGGTTGCTCAAAAGCTGCTCGAAATGCAGCAGCAGCAGACCAGCCAGCCTGCATCCAGTGGAATCCCGCCCCAAAATCACTAAGACACAGCGTTCAAATCATTCCCTGCGAGATCTTCCTCTTCAAGCAGCGCAATAACGCGTGACCGTATCTCATCCCGAATCTTGCGTACGTCGCCGATATCCTGCCCCTTTGGGTCCGGGAGAGGCCAATCCGCGCGACGAAGGCCCGGAACATGCGGGCATGCATCACCGCAACCCATCGTTATAAGCATCTCCGCTCGCTGCACCAGCTCTTCAGTCAGCTTCTGCGGCTGCGCATTTGAAAGATCAATGCCAACCTCCCGCATCACATCGACAACTACAGGATGAACGCACGCTGCAGGCGTCGTACCCGCAGAGACCGAGCGCGCCTGTGTGATGTCGGCAAACTGATTGAAGAAAGCCGCCGACATCTGAGAACGCCCGGCATTGTGAACACAGGCAAAAATAAAGGTTCGCATAAGTCTCCTTTGCTCTAACTATGCCCGGAGGCCATGTCCCGCCGTCTTCAAAGCGTAGATCTTCACACTAGCTGCGGATTGGTTCACGTCATACCTGGAAAGCAGTGCTGCGAGATCATCATGCAAGGTAGACTCGACCGGAGCACAACACGGCTCGGCGATGACAGCGAGGCCCCCCTTAAATCCCATGGCAGGTGAGCAGCAGCCAGACTGATTTTCAACCTTTGCATAGGCATTCAGGTCTGCTCCAGTATCTACAATCTCCACAAATCCAAACCCGGCGTCCAATAACGCTGCCCTGTAAGTCTCGATGAGAATTGCGCCCCCGATGCAACCAACGTACGCAGCCAGACTGCTAACGACCTCCGCAGGAAGCTCCGACTTTAAGGCAATGTCGCTCACAGCAAGCCGTCCGCCAGGCTTAAGCACACGGATAATCTCGCGAAATACGGCAGGCTTATCGGGGGCGAGGTTGAGCACGCAGTTGCTGATCACGCAATCGACAGAGGCATCGGGCAACGGGATGCGATCAACAGTGGACAGATAAAACTCCACGTTACTGTAGCCGCCCGAGGTCGCGTTCGCACGCGCTCTCTCAATCATCGACGGTGTCATATCGATACCAATAGCGCGCCCTGTGGGACCAACCTGTTTGGAGGCAAGAAACACGTCCAGACCGCCGCCGGAGCCGAGGTCTACAACAACCTCACCAGGGCGCAGATGTGCTGTAGCTGTCGGATTGCCACAGGAGAGCCCCATGTTGGCATCGGCGGGAATGGATGTAAGCTCATCGGCGGTATACCCGAACGCTTCGGCTACGGCTTTGACTCCGGCGTGACTGCTCGAAAGAGAGCTTTCGGCCACGGCTCCGTACTTGGCGCGAATGGATTCCAGAAGAACATCAGACATGGAAGCACCTCATACATATTTGCTAAGACGACTATATTTGCTTGACAACACATTCGTCAAACAGAATATATAATGGATGCATGAAACAAACCTTCAACATGGAGTTGTTCTTCCAAGCTCTCGCAGACCAGACGCGGCTGCGCCTACTCAATCTCATGGGCGACAAAGAGATCTGTGTGTGCTACTTCGTGGAGATTCTCGATCAATTACAGCCAAAGATCTCGCGCCATCTCGCCTATCTGCGAAGGGCCGGAATCGTAGAGCCGCGACGCGACGGCAAGTGGATGCACTATCGCATCCTCATGCCGCAGCACGCAGGCGCGGCCATCATCTTGCAACAAACGCTCGCCTCGTTGAAGGACGAGCGTGTCATGCAGTCGGACACTAAAAAGTTGCTGAAGGCTTGCTGTAGCCCCGCAAAGTTCAATGGATTACAAGGTGCTCCCATACCTCTCACCGCAGCTTGCTGCGAGAGGGGTTAGCGATGTCGACAACAGCCGTGACGCAAGGTCGACCCTGCGCTCCAGCAGCCAGAAAACAGCTCTCGTTTATGGACCGCTACCTTACCCTCTGGATCTTTCTCGCCATGGCGATTGGCGTTGCCATCGGCCACTTTGTTCCAGGCACCGCGACGTTGATCAACAGCTTTCAACATGGCACCACCAACCTCCCGATAGCCATCGGACTCATCGTGATGATGTATCCCCCGCTGGCGAAGGTGCGATACGAAAAGCTCGGCGAGGTCTTCCGCAACAAGCGCATCCTTGGCCTCTCCATGGTACAAAACTGGATCGTCGGACCCGTCCTCATGTTTGTACTGGCAGTCATCTTTCTCCGCCATCAGCAAGCCTATATGCGCGGCCTGATCCTGATCGGCATCGCACGATGCATCGCAATGGTGCTTGTCTGGAACGAACTCGCAGAAGGCGACACCGACTATGTCGCTGGATTAGTGGCGATCAATAGCGTCTTTCAAGTATTGTTCTACAGCCTGTATGCGTGGGCATTCCTTACAGTGTTTCCACGCTGGTTTGGTCTCCAGTCCAGCGTTGTCCAGGTCGGCATCGCAGCACTCGCGAAGAGCGTTGGGCTTTATCTCGGCGTGCCTTTCTTCGCAGGAATGGTGACGCGATACACGCTTCTTAGGGCCAAAGGAGAAACATGGTATCGCACGAAGTTTATTCCGCGCATCAGCCCACTTACGCTCATCGCACTGCTCTTCACCATCCTCGTCATGTTCTCACTCAAAGGTGATCTCATTGTGCGGCTGCCATTCGATGTCATGCGAATCGCGCTACCACTGGTCATCTATTTCGTAGTGATGTTTCTAGTCAGCTTTTGGATGGGAAAACGCCTCGGAGCGAATTACGCGCAATCCGCCACACTGTCCTTTACGGCTGCCGGAAACAACTTCGAACTCGCGATCGCCGTAGCCATAGCCGTCTTCGGAATCAATTCAGGCGAAGCCTTTGTAGGCGTTGTTGGGCCGCTAGTCGAGGTGCCTGCTCTTATTGCTCTGGTCAAGGTCGCCTTCTGGATCCGCAGTCGCTACTTCTCCGCGACAATTCCTGTCGAGAAATCTCTCCCTCATTCCGGAGCCATTTGATAGCATGAAACTCGTGACCCACCGAAAGTAACCTATATGGGTCGCTCTCGATGTTACGAAAAGCTTTCATAGGTCTAATGACGTACACTGTGCACCGGGGCAATGCATAGCCCCGCCGCACAAGCGATACGACTTGCTACGTGCACTATCTTGTAAAGATTGCTTCGGCTGTTCCCGCAGCAATCCGTTGTACCTGTGAGCGCGTTCTATGATCAGTGGCATGGATGGATCGACAGGTGTGAAGCGGTCAGCGTCGGAAGATGACGCTGCTCTGCTCGTACGAGTGCAACACGGCGATGAGAAGGCAATGGCCGTGCTATTCGACCGTTACTCGAAGGTCGTTTACTCCGTGTCGTTACGTGTGCTTCGGGATACGGCTTCGGCCGAAGACGTGATGCAGGAGATTTTTATGCAGATCTGGCGCAGTCCGAACAGCTTTGTCGCAGCCAAAGGTAGCCTTGGCGGATGGCTTGCTGTCGTGGCTCGCAATCGCTCCATCGACACGCTTCGGCGTAAACGACCCAGCGAGCAGGTCGAAGAAATGAACCTGCCTTCTTCAAGCAATATCGCCGACGAAGCAGAACGATCCATCCTCATGGACCGTGCACGTGCGGCCGTTGTTCGGCTGCCTTTAGAGCAGCGCAAGACTTTGGAAATGGCATTCTTCGATGGGCTCACCCACTCAGAGATTGCCGAGATGACTGGCGACCCGCTTGGAACTGTAAAGACGCGCATCCGCAGTGGCCTCTTGACGCTGAGAAAGGCCTTCCAGTCATGATCAGCACAGACCATATTCAACCCGACGATCTATACTTGTTCGCCTTGCAGCTGCTGCCTGAGGCAGAGATGCGGGCTGCCATACAGCACCTGAAGCAATGTACGATCTGCCGCACTCAAGTCGCCGAAATACAAGGCGACTTAGCGATGTATGCCTGCAGCACGGAGATCAAAACTCCACCACCGGAGTCACGCGAGCGGTTCCTGCGCCAAGTTGAAATCGAGAAGAAACTTGTTCCAATCGACCGTAAGGAGCCCGTAGCCGTCAAGGAATCGGCACCGCGTACAGAGGCAGCCGCCGAACCGATGCTCACACCGCGTAATAGTCGAATGTTCCAGATGGATCTTCCTGAGGAGCGGCCAAAGCGTCGTATCGCACCGTTTATGGCGTGGACTGGATGGGCGGTCGCGGCAAGTGCCGCTGTCTTCGCCGGCATGCAGTATCAGCAACGGATAGCGGATGAACACTCTATTGAGGTCGAGTCAGCGAAGGTGAGCGACATTACGGCCCAGACAGCTCAGGCGAAGAAGCTCATGCAGACGTTGACTGACGCCAATGCAATGCAGGTGTCACTCCACGTCCCGTTGACACCTGGCGCCACTCCCAAACTCGATCCAGAGGCGCATGCAACATATGTCCCCGGCAGAGGTTCTCTCGTATTTGTCGCGAGTCATCTGGATCCCTTGCCGCCTTCAAAAACGTATGAACTCTGGCTCTTACCGTCTGAGCCTGGAAAGGCACCTATCCCCGCGGGTCTGTTCAAACCCGACGCCAATGGCAACGCGATGGTAGTCATGCCGCCGCTACCTAAGGAAGTCGCGGCCAAAGGATTTGGCGTCACCGTAGAAGCCGATGGCGGCTCACAAACACCTACCGCACCGATCGTCCTTGCCGGCATGTAGCCTAAGCGACTGTTGTATAGCGTGATGCTGAAAAGAGGCCGCCTGTTCAGGCGGCCTCTTTCCGAGCGTTATCAGTCTCTAAGGCTGCGTGACCAAAACGCGTAGTCCAGTTCCTTGTAGCGGAACATGCGTCAAGACAGTATTGCTGTCCGTATAGATCACACTCATGTAGGTGTTATCGGAAGATGTGACGTATACCTTCCCGGAAGGCAAACCACCCGTAGCTGAGATCGAATTAGGATGTCCGAAGATTACGTTATTGGCGCCATTGGCAGCCGCCGTTGCGGCACTCCCAGAAACACCACAAATGGTGGCCGAGACCTGGAATGTCTGCAGATTTACAACTGTAACCGAGCCCTCGCCGCTGCCGCACGTACCCGTGCCATCCAGTTGGTTGATCACATATGCAGCCGGTGCATTCCCGTCCGTTCCCTGTAACACGGAGACCATTCCGTAGCCGGGGGTTGGGTCGATGCCCACAGGCACTGTCGCCAGCACCTGCCCAAAGCCCACGCCGTCCACCGGGTTCGTCGTGCTACAGTTCGGATTAGTAGCCTGCGCTGCAGCATTGCAAAGTGGAATGTTAATCACGCTCAGCGATCCAGGGTGAACGCCATCCCCCTGATTAAGCACGACCAACTCAGAAGCAACCGTGTTCAAGTCGGCCCAGACTGGTCGCTGTCCGACCTTGATAGTCGAAATGTTAGCGTCCAGCGCATTGTTCGGCACATTGATAACGGATACCGTATTCGAGCCCTCATTCATAATGAATGCCCTCTGGTCGTCCGCGGTCATGACACCATACACCGGATTGATACCCACAGGAATTTGCGCAGAATTAGAGAACGCAATGGTGGAAATTGTCTCCAACGAATCGGCCTCCCCGGTGCTGGTTCCAGGAGTCGCACCTTGGCTCAAAGCGTAAACGCGGGGCGTACCCCTTGCACCGACGACATAGACAGGGTTTGGAGCTACACCAACCGTTGCATAAAGAGCCGCAGTACCGGAGTTGATTGCATCGACGCTGGGACCCGCTATCGGATCGTTGACTGGAATAAATACCGTAGAAAGCGCGCTTGCGGGCGTCAACTGGGTGATGCTGATCGGATTGGAATCTGCTGGCAATGTCGTCTGCACAATATCGCTGGTGATCAAAGCCGTCGGATTGGAAAGAAGAAATGTGTTCAACCCTCCCTGCGGATTAATCGCATACCCTTGTGTTCCCGAGGTATTGAGCACAAAATAGTTCGGATTCGAAAGAATCTGCGGTGTCGACAGCGTAGTGTCACCCGCAAAATCGACGATCGTGAGCAGTCCCAGTGACGTCGAGTCAGGGTTCGACACAGCGACCGCATACTTCGTCGGCAGACCAGCAGGGCCAACAGGACCAATCGCATTCACGACCGGACGATACTGATTCCCGCAGCCCAAAGTCGATAGCGCAGCCACAAAACTGATGCTGAGAATGGCAACGCCCGCAAATTGATCGCGACGCTGACCTCTCCCTACTGGTTGATGCATACCCATGTAACGTAAAAATCCGAACAAACAGTGCTCCCGGGAAGGGCGTCGATCTGCCTCTGTACAACATAAGCTGTGCGACTGCCTTCGAGCTTTGATTGTAAACGAATCCGGCGGCCAAATTCGCACACGCCGCAGAAGATGCCCCTGCGACCATTGTTCGACGCATCCACAGCGTCGTCACCCCGTTTGTCGTGCACTGTCCGTACAATATGGTGATGGCCCGTTTGTTTCCGTTTCGCGCCCTCCGCTACGACCCAACCCGCGTCACTATGACTGATGTCGTTACACAGCCATACGACAAGATCACTCCTGCCATGCAGGCTGCATACTACGCGTCCAGCCCCTATAACCTCATTCGCGTGATCCTCGGCAAACACCTGCCGACAGACACAGATAGCCAGAACGTCTATACCCGCGCTGCGGACACCCTGCAAGAATGGCGCGGCGAAGGCATCCTGCGTGAGGAAGCCGATCCCGCGCTATACGTCTATTCACAGACGTACAAAGCTCCGGGTGGCGGAGAAGTTCGCGAGCGGCGCGGATTTATAGCCCTGGGTCAGCTGCACGATTACACCGATCAGATCGTCTATCGCCATGAGCAAACCTTTCCCAAGCACAAGTCCGACCGGCTGGCCCTGTTCAAAGCCACTCGAGCCTACTGCGAACAAATCTACATGCTGTATTCAGACCCTGAAGCCGTAGTCGATCACCTCTTGTTCGATACCGACGGAGATCAGGCGCCAGCGGGCATGCGCGCTCCGGACGTTGAAATCACTGACGAATACGATGTCATTCACAGACTCTGGAAATTGACAGATCCGCAGCTAATCCGGCAGGTACTGGATGCAATGTCGGATAAGAAGCTGATCATCGCAGACGGCCATCACCGCTATGAGACCTCAACCACGTACATGCATGAGCGAGCAGCCGAACTCGGCCTCGACCCAAATGCCGCGCCCACTGAGCTCTCCGTCGGCCCCGGCGCAACCCTGCCCGCTCCCGCATTCCCAGAGCAAGCCATGATGATGACCTTCGTCAACATGGACGCGCCCGGCATCACCATTCTTCCAACCCATCGCGTCGCGTTCGGTCTGATCAGTTTCAACGGTCGCGAGTTCGCCGACAAGGCAAAAGCGTACTTCGATGTAACCGAAATCCACCCTACCCTCAGTGGTCACTTTCCCGGCGCCGAAGCCCTGCTCAAGCGCCTCAACGACACACCAGGCGTGGCCTTCATCGCCGCCACGCGCGACGGTGACTTCCTCCTGAAGCCCAAGCCCGACGCCATCGCCCCTCTGCTACAAGGCCTCTCCCCGCGCCAGCAGCAGCTCGACGTCACCCAACTGCACAAGGTAGTTCTCGAAAAACTTCTCGGACTCAACGAGGAAACCATACGCGCCGGCGGCCATATTCGCTATCTGCGCGAAGCCTCCGACGCCCTCCAGCAGCTTGGCAGCGGAAACGCCGATGTCGCCTTCCTCATCAAGCCCGTTACATTGCAGCAGATGAAGGACATCTCTCTGAACCTCGAAGTCATGCCGCAAAAATCCACCGACTTCTACCCAAAACTCCTCAGCGGCCTCGCCATGTACACGCTCGATTAAGCACTCAGCTCACCGCGAGATGCCTTCGAGCGGTGAGCTTGCTGTCGCATACAACTTCTTCCCCATACGTCCCGCGATAAACGCCTCGCGCCCCGCCTCCACACCCTTCTTCATCGCCGACGACATCAGCACAGGATCCTTCGCCGCGGCCATCGCCGTATTCAGCAGCACGCCATCGAACCCCATCTCCATCGCCAGCGCCGCATCGCTTGCCGTACCCAGCCCCGCATCCACAATCAGCGGAACCTCGGTGATAAGCTCACGCATCATCCGCAGTGTATAGCTGTTCGCAATACCCAATCCCGTCCCAATCGGCGCTCCCAGCGGCATCACCGCCGCCGCTCCCACATCGATCAACCGCTTCGCAAACACAATGTCATCTGTGGTGTAAGGCAACACCGTAAAGCCCTCCTTGACCAGCACGCGCGTCGCCTCAACCGTGGCTTGAACATCCGGATACAGCGTCGCCGTGTCGCCGATCACCTCAATCTTCACCCAATCCGAAATCCCCACTTCACGCCCCAGCCGCGCCGCGCGGATCGCCTCTTCTGCTGTGTAGCAGCCAGCCGTGTTGGGCAGTAGAAAATACCTCTTCGGATCGATGAAGTCGAGCAGCGACTCCTTCGTGCGATCCAGCTCAACGCGCCGCACCGCAACCGTAACCATCTGTGCGCCAGAGGCTTCAATCGCAGCCTTCGTCTCCGCACCATCCCTGTACTTCCCCGTCCCTACGATCAACCTCGACGAAAACGTGCGCCCTGCAATAATCAACGAATCCATGCCTTAATCCTACGCCACTGCGCATACGCAAAACACAATCGGCCCGCTCCGAAGAGCGAGCCGATATGCGGTGATCTGGTGGGATTGACTTGAGGCATCCACTCTCGGATGGGCCTCGGAG
The DNA here is from genome assembly GCA_019351975.1 of Acidobacteriota bacterium. Classification (GTDB taxonomy): domain Bacteria; phylum Acidobacteriota; class Terriglobia; order Terriglobales; family Acidobacteriaceae; genus Granulicella. The sequence continues at coordinate 123,817 of JABBOG010000001.1, read as the reverse complement.
ATCGAAAGCTGGCCTGGCGCTGCGCTCGGCCGTTGGCTTTCTGCTCGTCAGGTCTAGAGCAATGGATGCTCTAAGCCTCAGTCACCTCACGTGTGTTGATACAACTGGAACAATCAATTTTCATAGGCTTGGACCATCCTCCTTTCCCGTGTTGAGAAGAAGCTAAATCTCCCGCTGGACAAAGTCAAATCCGATCCAACCCACTTGTGGATATCATCCAAATGTCAGCAACTTACTTCATATACGCTCGCACCAGATCAATCAGTTCCTCGCCAAGCTCCGGCGTCAGCGCCTTCGCCTTCGGACCGATAAGGTGCAGCCGGATGTGGTCTTCGAGAACCTCCGCCATCAGCCCGTCGATCCCTCCCCGCACAGCAGCTAACAGCATCAGCACGTTGGTGCAATCGTGCTCCTCCGTCAGGCTGCGCTCGATTCTCTCCATCTGGCCATGGATCCGCTTCGCGCGGTTAACCAGCTTCACTCGTTCCCGATCCATCTCTACCGGCATCTCCACCTCGGATATACCCTACTGGGGTATACTATTTTTGAACCTTCGTACTTAAATTCATCTTCCATTCTTTGTCTTCGCGAAGAATGAGGAATCTTCATGCTAAACGTAAATCCTCGTTTCATCACCCTTCTTCTCACCGTCGCGACGCTCGTGCCGTCCTACACCTTCGCGGAAGTCCACAAAGACGCCGCCCCAAATGTCTCGCTCGCAACAGCGCCAGGCGCCCACTCTGCCGTCCTTGCACCCACGCTGAACCTCAGCAACGCATTGAGCGTCAGCGTAGCCACAAACCTGATCACCGATTTTCCAGTCCCGGCAAACGGTACCTTCTCTCAGGATATCCCTTCACCGCTGCATCCCGAGCAATCCGCTTCGAGCCTGCCCCAGAAGTACAACTTCCACATCCAATACACGCTTACAGGCATGGGATACACCTCCTTCGCCGCCCAATATTCCAACCCTGCGTACCTTTGGCCCGGAACCGGAAGCAGCCTGCCCACCCAGGGGCAAGCCCGCGAAACGCAATCCCTCGACGCCTACTTTGGCTACCGTTTAGGCGCCGACACCGAGTTCCACCTTGACACTCTCATGTGGCAGGGCTACGGCCTGAACAATACTTACGGGATCAACGATTTTCCCGACGGCGAAGCCTTCAAAGTCGGCGTACGTTACCCCCACTTCTCCGTTGTCAGGTTCTTCCTGCGCAAAACCATCAACCTTGACGGGCAGAAAGGGCAGGAGTCCGTGGATGACGATCTGCTTACCGTCCGCGGGAAACAGGACAGCGACCGGATCGTTATTACAGCAGGCAGGTTCAGCGCCAAGGATATCTTCGATAACAACGCATACGCCAACGACCCACGCGAACAATTCATGAACTGGGCTCTGATGGCCGATGCCGCCTGGGATTACCCCGCCGACGCCCTGGGCTTCACCACCGGAGTCGCGCTCGAATGGCACCGCTCCAGGTGGACCCTGCGCTACGGCTGGCTGCAAATGTCGAAGTACCGCAATCAATTCACCGCCGAAAGCCTGTACCTCACCATCCCTTCCGAACCTGAAGCGGGCGATGGAAAAATCTTCCAGGATTGGGGAATGGTCACCGAACTTGAACATCGGCACAGCATCCGTGCCCACGCCGGAACCATTCGCTTCCTCGCCTTCGATGACCGCGCAAACATGGGTAGCTACAAGGCGGCGGTCGCACTCGCCAATGATCCGGCCACGCTCGCCGTCTGGGGCACGCCCGCCAAATTTCTAGCCAGCGCCAACGGCGTCACCGGCGGAATCGACAGCACGCATGCCCTGCGCAACACCTGGGGCTTCGGATTCAACATGGAGCAGGAGATCGCAAACAACATCGGCGTCTTTTCGCGTATCGGCCGCAACAGCGGGCAAAATGAGTCCTTCGAGTTCACCGACGCCAACTGGACCGCGACATTTGGCACGGCCATCAAAGGCGCTACCTGGAGACAACCAGATGACGTTGTTGGTGCAGCGTTTATCGCCAGCGGCATCTCAAAGGCGAACCAGACCTACCTCGCCGACGGCGGTATCGGCATCCTCACCGGCGACGGTGCTCTCAGCTACGGCTCTGAAAGGAACGTCGAACTGTACTACGATCACAAGCTTTCGAAATACGTCCACACAACCCTCGACTATCAGCTCGTCGACGATCCCGCCTTCAACAAAGCCCGCGGTCCCGTCCCCGGCATCTTCGCCTTCCGGTTGCACTTTGAGCGCTAGCGAATGCCCGACCGCATCGACCGCGCCTGCATCATCACACGGATCGCCCATCCCAAATCAAACAACGCCGTTCCCCAAAGACCGAAGATGATCGCAGCATGATATGCGCGCCACACCGTCGCGATGATCGCACTCCGCGGATCTCCCGCCACATAAAGTACTGGCACAACTTCCCCGGCAGCAAAGTCGATGTCCTCTGTACCGGGTCCGGCTACAACCTGAACGATCTCGCCATCTGCCGCGCGAAAACGCAATCGTGGACAGTAAAGAATTCCTCCCTCTTTAGCGAAGCTCGGCACGTTTTCCGTGACCGTTGCCATCGCTCGCACTCGCCCATGCGCGAACCTCCAGGACGTTGCCGCGCAAGCTCCGGCAATCACCAAAAGAAGGCATCCAATCCATGGGCAGGTCTTCGCCAAGCCAGGCGCGGCGCGCTCAAAAGCAGCCCGCAGCCATCTGAGACCCTCCACCGTGGTTTCCCATAAACCCATCTCCCAACTCTACGCGACAATCCTCATCCCACCGATCAATCGACGCATAAGCACCGTTGTACAGGGCATCGCAAAAAGCATCTTTTTTTTGATACCCCCGGATCTCCACCAACCCTTCAGCACAATGGTCGCATACCCCACCTATACTTGAGACATGCTTAACGGTCCCTTTGTGATCGAGCTGCCTGCGTTCCTCCTTGGACTTCTTCTCGGCAGCTTCCTGAACGTCTGCATCTCGCGCCTGCCTGACCACCGCAGCATCAACAAGCCGCGCTCCCATTGCCCCCGCTGCAACACTCCCCTTCTCTGGTACGACAATATTCCGCTGCTCAGCTGGCTGCTGCTGCACGCCCGCTGTAGAAGCTGCTCACAGCCCATCTCCTACCGCTATCCCGCAGTCGAGTTCGCCTTCGGCCTGTGGCTCGCATACGTTGCGCACACTGCACGAATCCTGCTCACACCGGGCCTCGCCACCAACGCCTTCGCCGGACACGTCATCGACGCAATCTCTTTCGCGGTCATCGGCTTCCTGCTCATAGGCCTCGCCGTCATGGACTGGCAGACCTACACGCTGCCAGACGCCTTTACCGTTACCGGTATCGTCATCGCATGTATCCTCGTCTGCTGCCGCGCCATCTTCCTCGGACCGCACGCAGACGAAGTGCTTCTCCACGGACAGAATCCTCTCTCCAGCCCCGGCAACGTCGTCGATCGCGGCAACGTCATCCTTACTGGACCCGAGCATCTGGTGCTCGGAAGAATGTTCGCAATCGTCTGCGCTGGAAGCATCCTGCTGCTCGTCCGCTACGTGTACTTGAAGCTGCGCCATCGCGAAGGTGTGGGTCTCGGCGACATAAAATTGGTCGCGATGATCGCTGCATTTCTCGGTTTCTGGCCCGCCGTTCTGGCCCTCTTTCTCGGTGTCGTTCTTAGCTCCATGTATGCAGTTCCGCAGCTGTTGCGCGGCCGCGCGACTGCGACCACGCGCCTGCCGCTAGGCACCTTCCTCTCCATCGGCGGATTGATCGCGGCCGTTGCAGGTGCGCATCTGATCGCCTGGTACAGCTCGCTGATGTAGTCCGTCCGTCTATCGAACGCCAGCGCTGCACATCACTCCGACGGCGTGCTATCCTCGGCGCGTGAATCGAAGGTGGTGCTATGGCGGATGAACCAAAGGCAGGCGCAATAAAGTTCGATAACCGATTGGGATCGAAGCTCGACCCTGCGTCAACGAAAGCACGCGACAACCGTAACGCACTCAAGCTAATCATGAATGATCTGCGCACCCAGGAGCGTACGATTCAGCAGGGCGGCGGCCCCAAAGCCGCAGACGCTCAACGGGCCAAGGGCCGCCTCACCGTTCGCGAGCGTCTGGCGCTGCTGCTCGACGAAGGAACGGAGCTTCTCGAGCTGGGTCTCTGGGCGGCGCATGGCATGTACGCCGACTACGGCGGCGCTCCAGGCGCAGGCGTCGTCACCGGCCTCGGCCGTGTCAGCGGACGTCTCTGCATGATCATCGCCAACGACGCGACCGTGAAGGCAGGCGCCTTCTTCCCCATGACCGCAAAGAAGGTGCTGCGCGCTCAAACCATCGCCCTCGAAAACCGCATCCCAACCCTCTATCTCGTCGACTCTTCCGGCGTATTCCTTCCCCTCCAGGAAGATGTATTTCCCGACACAGACGACTTTGGCCGCGTCTTTCGCAACAACGCCGTCATGAGCTCTCTCGGCATCCCGCAGATCACAGCCATCCTCGGCATGTGCGTCGCAGGCGGTGCCTACCTTCCGGTAATGACGGACACAGTGCTCATGACCGAGGGCTCCGGACTCTTTCTCGCCGGTCCCTCCCTCGTGCAGGCCGCCATCGGACAAAAGACCTCCGCTGAGGAGCTTGGTGGCGCAACCATGCACGCCGAAATCTCCGGGACGGTCGACTTCAAGGAACCCAACGAACACCTGTGTCTCGCCCGGCTACGCTCCCTCGTTGGCAAGCTCGGCGAGCGGCTCGGCGCGCCCTTCAGCGCAATCAAATTCAACGCCCCAAAGGACGCTCCAGCATTCGCCGCGGAAGATCTGTACGCCCTCCTGAATCCCGCCCCCGGCGCCAGCAACGTATACGACATGCGCGAGATCATCGCGCGGATCGTGGATCGCAGCGAGTTCGACGAATACAAGTCCGACTTTGGCCGCACCGTCCTATGCGGGTATGCGCGCATCGGAGGCCACGCCGTCGGCATCGTCGCCAACCAGAAGACCAACCAGAGCCAGACCGTTGCCATGGGGCCCATGGCAGGAACAAAACGCATCGAAGTCGGCGGCGTCATCTACACCGAAAGCGCGCAAAAAGCTGCACGCTTCATCATGGACTGTAACCAGAGCCTTGTTCCGCTGATCTTCCTGCACGACGTGAACGGCTTCATGGTCGGCAAAGATGCCGAGTGGTCAGGCATCATCCGCGCTGGCGCAAAGATGGTCTCCGCCGTAAGCACCAGCGTCGTCCCCAAGATCACTGTGATCGTTGGCGGCAGCTTCGGCGCGGGCCATTACGCCATGTGCGGCAAAGCCTACGACCCGCGGTTTCTATTCGCTTGGCCGACCGCCCGTTACGCCGTCATGAGCGGCGCCTCCGCGGCGAATACCCTCGCCGAAGTGCGTGCCAAGCAGATGGAGCGCGGCGGCAAAGCCCTCAGCGACGCCGAAAAACAAGCGCTTCACGACGAGATCAAGAATGCCTACGACGCCCAGGCCGACCCGCGCTACGGAGCCGCTCGCCTATGGATCGACGCCATCATCGACCCCGCGAAAACCCGCGAAGTTCTGATCACAGCCCTCCACGCCTGCGCCCTGAACCCCGATGTACCAACGTTCAACCCCGGCGTCCTTCAAACATAGGTTGATATTCGCCCAACTTCAAAGGACAGCCGTGAGCACCGCGCGGTATCATTCGGCGGTGCTGCAGGGTCTGTTCTGGCGGCATCCTACACATACGCGCACGCGCAAGGGAGTTTCAGTCATGGCTGTGGCATTAGAGTCGATGGACAAAGTAGATAGTCTTTACCCCTTCGTGCTGACCGAAGATCAGGAGTCCCTGCGCAAAGAGATTCGACAGTTCGCCGCACGCGAGATCGCTCCAAACATCATGGTCTGGGACGAAGCCAGCGAGTTCCCTGCCGCCGTCGTAAAAAAGCTCGGAGCCATGGGCCTCATGGGCGTCATCTTCCCGCCCGAGTACGGCGGCGCTGGCATGGGCTACGTAGATTATGTCCTCGCCATCGAAGAGCTGTCCGCCGTCGACGGCTCCATCGGAATTACCGTAGCCGCGCACAACTCGCTTGGCACCAATCACATCTTCCTCGCAGGCAACGAAGCTCAAAAGCAGAAGTACATTCCAAAACTCGCCAGCGGTGAGTGGCTCGCTGCATGGGGTCTCACCGAACCCGGCTCCGGCTCCGACGCAGGCGGCGCACGCACCTCGGCGGTCCGCAAAGGCGACATGTATGTCCTCAACGGCAACAAGACGTTCATCACGAACGGTCACTACGCCGATGTTGCCGTCGTCATCGCGGTAACAGATAAGAGCAAAGGAACTCACGGTCTCTCCGCCTTCGTAGTGGAAAAAGGCACCAGGGGATTTCGCCCCGGAAAAAAAGAAAACAAGCTCGGCCTGCGTGCCAGCGACACCAGCGAGCTCATCTTTGAGGACTGCGAAATACCCGCAGAAAACCTCCTCGGCGTCGAGGGTGAAGGCTTCGTCGATGCCATGCGTGTCCTCGACGGCGGCAGAATCTCCATCGCCGCGCTCGCCCTTGGCATCGGTCGCGGCGCATTGGACGCCGCAACCAAGTACGTCAAAGAGCGTCGTCAATTCGGCAAGGCCATCGCAGAGTTTCAGGGTATTCAGTGGAAGCTCGCGGACATGGCCACCGAGCTCGACGCCGCTCGCCTCCTCACGCAACGCGCCGCCGTCCTCAAGGACTCCGGCCGCAAAGTCACGCGCGAGTCCGCCATGGCAAAACTCTTCGCCAGCGAAGTCGCCGTGCGCATCTGCGACGAGGCCGTCCAACTCTTCGGCGGCTACGGCTTCATCAAGGACTACCCCGCCGAAAAATACTATCGCGACGTCAAGCTCTGCACCATCGGCGAAGGCACAAGCGAGATTCAGCGCATGGTCATCGCTCGCGAAATCCTGAAAGTACATCCCTCGCGCGGCTGATCCATTCAGCATCAGAGTTAAACAGGGCGATGGAAGACGTGGTCAAAATCGTTGAGTGTCCAAGAGACGCATGGCAGGGTCTGCACGGCCACATCCCCGCCAACATCAAGGCCGCACACCTGCGCAAGTTGATCGACGCTGGCTTTCGCCACATCGACGCCGTAAGCTTCGTATCCCCTTCTGCCGTTCCTCAAATGGCCGACTCTGAGCAGGTCCTGGAGCTCCTCGGCCCGACCAACGGCGTCGACATCCTCGCCATCGTTGTGAACACCAAAGGCGCAGAGCGTGCCGTCGCTACAGGTGCCGTTCACACACTCGGATTCCCGTACTCCATCTCGCCGCACTTTCTCGCCAGGAATCAGCGTCAAACGCAGCACGAGTCGCTGCGAGAGCTGGCGGCAATCCATCGGCTCGCAGAGCAATCGAAACTGAACGTCGTGGCCTATGTCTCGATGGCCTTTGGCAATCCCTACGGCGACGAATGGAATCTCCCTCTCGTCCTCCAGGCATGCGAGACCCTCAAATCCTATGGCATTCGCCAAATCTCCCTCGCAGATACCGTAGGCATCGCAACCTCGTTGCAGCTTATGGAGACCGTCGGCGAAGTCGTCGCAGAACACAGCGACCTCGAAATTGGCGTCCACCTCCATGCGCAGCCAGATCTCGCCGCAGACAGAATCAAGTCTGCATATGCCGCTGGCTGCCGACGCTTCGATACAGCAATCGGCGGCCTCGGCGGATGCCCTTTCGCGCAAAACGACCTCGTCGGCAACATCGCCACCGAAACATTGTTATCCGTGCTGCAAGAACTCAAGGTCCCCTCGCCTCGTCTTCATTCAATGACCGACCTTCAACACGCAAATGCTGCTATCGCCACCGACTTCGGTGGCGAGCCGAAATACAGGAGCATCCCATGATCTATCGAACCATTGAAGTGATCCAGCAGGACTGGGTAAGAACGATCCGCCTCAGCCGTCCCGACCGACGCAACGCCATCACACCGGAGATGCAGCTCGAACTGATTGCAGCGCTCGACGCCGCTGGCACCAGCGACTGCCGCGTCGTCGTGCTCGAAGGCGCGGGCGAAGCCTTCTGCTCCGGTCTCGATCTCTCCGTTCTCCAGAATTCGCGCGGAAAAACCTCCGAGGAGTACCGCGAAGAGGCGATTCGCACCGCTCGAATGTTCCGCTACCTCTACGATCTTCCTAAGGCTACAATCGCAGCCGTCCACGGAGCAGCCGTCGCAGGCGGTGCAGGTCTGGCCACCATCTGCGACTTCACCCTTGCCGTCCCAACCGCACGCTTCGGCTTCACCGAGGCTCGCATCGGCTTCGTTCCAGCTCTCGTTTCAGCGTACCTGCGCCTGCAGATCGGCGACAAAGCAGCACGCGATATCCTGCTGACCGGCCGCCTCTTCGACGCCGCTGAAGCACAGCGCCTCGGTCTAGTAACCGAAATCGTAGCTCCCGACGCGTTGACAAGCAGAGTTCAGGAACTCTCACTCACCCTCGCTGCCAACAGCCCCGCCTCCATTCGCGCTACGAAACGTCTTCTCGCCGAGCAGAACCACAGTTGGCTGAGCGAAGCCCTCAAGCTTGCAATGGAAGCCAACGCACAAGCTCGCGAGATGCCTGACTTCAACGAAGGCGTAACAGCGTATCTGGAAAAGCGAAAGCCGCGGTGGGCGAAATAATCATCCACACAACACCGCTCAGCCCAACACATCCTGTCCGAAGCGCACCGCGGCACCCGTAGCCTTCTCCACCTGCTCTTCGGTTGCGCCACTCGCCCGTTCAACGCACACAAAGCCCCCCGGCGTAACGTCGAACACGCCCAGGTCCGTGATCACTCGATCAACTACCGCGGCTCCCGTCAGCGGCAGGGTACACTCGCGTAACATCTTCGCGCTTCCATCCTGCGCCGTGTGCTCCATAATCACCAGCACGCGCTGCACGCCCGAAACCAGGTCCATCGCTCCGCCCATGCCCTTCACACGCTTGCCAGGAATCATCCAGTTCGCCAGGTCGCCTCGTTCCGACACCTGCATCGCTCCCAGAATCGCCAGGTCGATATGCCCGCCCCGGATCATCGCAAACGAGTCGGCGCTTGAGAACGTCGACGCTCCCCGCACAAACGTCACCGTCTCCTTACCTGCATTGATCAGGTCGGCATCAACCTCCGCCGCCAGCGGAAACGGCCCCATCCCCAGCAGCCCGTTCTCCGACTGCAGCGTCACCGTCATCCCCTCTGGAATAAAGTTCGCCACCAGCGTCGGTATGCCGATGCCAAGATTCACATAGAAGCCGTCCTGCAGCTCACGTGCGGCGCGCGCCGCCATCTGTACACGAGTCCATGCCACAGCTTATGCCTCTCTTGTCGTCGCTTTTTCAATGCGCCGTTCCGGGTTTGGATGGTGCACAAGCCGGTGCACGAAGATCCCCGGAGTATGAATCTCGTCAGGGTCAAGATCGCCCGGCTCAACCACAATCTCCGCCTCAGCGACTGTAATCTTCCCACACGTAGCCGCAAGCGGATTGAAATTGCGTGCCGTACGTCGGTAGACAAGATTGCCGTGCGTGTCAGCCTTCCACGCCTTCACCAGCGCAAGATCAGCCTGAATGCCGCGCTCCAGAATATAGGTTACGCCGTCAAACTCCTTATGCTCCTTGCCCTCGGCAACCAGCGTTCCTACACCCGTGCGCGTGTAGAAACCAGGTATTCCAGCGCCGCCCGCGCGCATACGCTCCGCCAGCGTACCCTGTGGCGCAAACTCCACCTCAAGCTCACCCGCAAGATACTGCCGCTCAAACTCGGCGTTCTCGCCTACATAGCTCGAAATCATCTTCTTCACCTGCCGCGTCTGCAGCAACAAGCCAATCCCCCACTGATCCACGCCCGCGTTATTGCTCGCAATCGTCAGGTTGCGCACACCGCTATCGCGCAGTGCCAATATCAGCGTCTCAGGAATTCCACACAGTCCAAACCCCCCAATGGCCATCATCATGCCATCGCGCACAATCCCCTCAAGCGCCGTGCGCGCATCCGGCCACAGCTTGTTCAGCCCTGTAGACCTGGGCACCTTCATCGCTTCGGCTGCAACCATCGTCTATAGATTCCCGCGCGCATCCTGCTCTCGTTCGATTGCCTCAAACAGAGCCTTGAAATTGCCCTTACCAAAGCTCCGGCTACCCTTGCGCTGGATGATCTCAAAGAACACCGTCGGCCGGTCCTGCACCGGCTGGCTGAAGATCTGCAGCATATAACCTTCATTGTCGCGGTCCACAAGAATCCCCAGCCGCTCCAACTCCTCAATCGGTTCGTCGATCTTGCCCACCCGCTCCTGCAGTTCCGTATAGTAGCTGTGCGGAATCGTGAGAAACTTCACGCCCTGCCGCTGCATCTGCGAAACTGTCGCAAGAATATCGTGCGTTGCCAGCGCCATGTGCTGCACCCCAGGTCCGTTGTAAAAATCCAGATACTCCTCAATCTGCGACTTGCGTCGTCCCTCCGCCGGCTCGTTGATCGGAAACTTCACATACCCGCTGGAGTTTGCCATGACCTTCGACATCAACGCCGAATACTCCGTCGAAATATCGTTGTCATCAAAGTGCTGATACAGCGAAAAGCCCATAACATGCGAGTAAAAATCGACCCACTCGTTCATCGCATTCCAACCAACGTTCCCCACAATATGGTCGATATGTAGCAGTCCGACCGGCCTCGCAACCGTATCCTCTGGCATCGCGCGGAAGCCTGGCAGAAACGTCCCGCTATAGTTCTTGCGCTCCACAAACGTATGCAGCGTATCGCCATAAGCCGCAATGCTCGACCGCACCACGCGCCCGTCTTCGTCCGACGACTCCGTCGGCTCCTGCACCGATCGCGCTCCACGGCTCGTCGTCTCCCTCCACGCACTCGCCGCATCGTCCACCCACAGCGCAATCGCATGCACACCATCGCCGTGCTTCTCTACATGCTTCGCAATCTCCGAGTCCGAACGTAGCGCCGTCGTCAGAACAAATCGAATCTTCCCCTGCTGAACCACATACGAAGCGCGGTCCCGCTGACCCGTCTCGGGCCCGGAATACGCCACCAGCTTCATGCCAAACGCGGTGCGGTAAAAATAAGCAGCCTGACGCGCATTGCCAACATAAAACTCCACATAATCGGTGCCATTCAACGGCAGAAAGTCGGCCTTCGCTTCATCGCTGGCCTTGTTCTCCGGCACGTTACTCTCCGGCGCATTACGGACGAGTGTAGCCATGTCCTTATCTCCTGTTTCCAATCGCATACCGCGTTCCCGTATCGCAAGCGGCAATCCAAAGAATCCGCCTTTCCATCATTCCCTGTCAACTAGCGAAGAACGCTCCGCCGCCCCAACAGCGTTACCATCAATCGTGGCCACGTTGCCGAACTCTCTCCATTGTTCGCCTCACATCGCAAAAGCCTCATTGACACGCACACATCCATTCCGATAGCTTCTCTCTCCAAGAGAGAGGCGAAACGCTGTCATGCAGAAAAAACGATTACGGGTTTCAGCCGCGCTGCTTCTCACATGCGTCCCCCTGACGCGCGCCCAGGACACACGCCACGTCACGGAACCAAGGATACCTCCTGCATGCGCTTCCCTCCACGCCCAGCTTCACACAACCAACGGCCGCATCGCGCCCACCGACGAGCTGAAGCTCGACACCGCGCGCATTCAGCATGCATTGGACACCTGCGGTAAAGGCCATGCCGTCGTACTCCACACCGCCGGCCCAGCCAACGCCTTCCTTAGCGGCCCGCTCCACCTGCGCGATGGCGTCGCACTCGTTCTCGCTCGCGGCACCACGCTGTTTGCCTCTCGCGATCCAGCCCTGTACCAGATCTCACCGGGCAGCTGCGGCATCGTCAATCAAGCACCTCCCGGATGTCACCCCCTGCTCAGCGCAGACCACGTCACAGGAGCAGGCGTCATGGGCGATGGCGTCATCGACGGCCGTGGTGGCGAATCACTGCTCGGCCAGAACGTCACCTGGTGGCAGCTGGCCGAACAGGCCCGCCCCAACGGCCGTCAGCAAGTCCCGCGCATTCTCGTCGCAACTGACGCCAACGACTTCACCCTCTACCGCATCACCCTCAAGAACTCCCCCAACTTCCACGTCGTCTACAACCACGGCGACGGCTTCACCGTCTGGGGCCTGAAGATCGACACACCTCAGCGCGGCGCTCGCAACACCGACGGCGTCGACCCCGGCGACGGCTCCAGCAACATCACCATCACCCACAGCTACATCCGCACCGGCGACGACAACGTCGCACTCAAAGGAGGCACCGGCGGCGTCCGCAACGTCAGCATCCTTCACAATCACTTCTACTGGGGCCACGGCATGTCCATCGGCAGTGAAACCTTCGGTGGCGTCAGCGCCATCCGTATCCAGGAACTCTCCCTCGACGGCCCAGACAATGGCCTCCGCATCAAATCGAACGCCTCCCGCGGAGGCCTCGTTCACGACGTCCTCTACGACGACGTCTGCATCCGAAACTCCCCCAATCCCCTCTTCTTCGACACCGGCTACACCGCCGCCGGCACGCTGCAAGGCGACCTCCCGCCCACCTTCAAAGACATCACGCTCAAGAACATCGCCATCTCCGGCGGCGGTAAGCTCTCCTTCAACGGATTCTCTTCAGCCCATCGCATCGGAATCACACTGGATAACGTCGTCACATCAGGCTCACAGCCCTACACATACTCCATCCAGCACGCCGACTTCGACATCGCCCCAGCCCCGATGAACCTTAACCTCTCCGGTATCGACACCACCACCTCCGGCAAAGCCTCTCCCGGACCATCCAAAGACTGCGCCGCGAAGTTCGCACCCTTCCCGCAGTCCTCAAACTGAATCCTGCCTTCGCTTACGAACTCGACACGTCCGCGTTGCGCGAAGCCAGCACAACCCGCGCAATCGTCGCAGCATGCAGCAAGTGTTCCACCGTCCCGCCCAGCGCCACGCCCTGCGAGCTCGACCGCATCACACTCCCCAGAACCAGCAAGTCATACGAGTGACCGCTCAACTCCTCCATCACCGCCTCCGCAGGATTCGGCGCGAGCACAACCCTCTCCGACAGTTGAATATCCAGCCGCGCAATCCTTGCCTTCGCCTCGCGCGTGATCATATACCCAGCCTGCAGCAGATCCCGATGTTTCCGCTCCCGCCAGAACAGCGGCCCCAGCCGCGGCGCCACCACCGTCAGCAGCACCACCTCCGCTCCGCTTCCCTTTGCGATGTACGCCGCAATATCCGCCGCCGCCAACGAATGTTCCAACCCATTGATCGGCACCAGAATCCTGCGAATCCGCGGCAGCTCCACATCCGGAAACACCGTCAGCAGCACGTCTGTTGAGATCTCCCGCAGCGCCCGGTCCTGCATCCCTCCAAAGCTCACCGTAACGTCGCCATAAACCCGCTCCGCCCCGATCATCAGCAGGTGCTGGCCCTCCGACGCGGCCTTCAGTGCGCCGAACACATCCCCCGTCGCCGCCGCAACCCGGTGCAGGCTCACATGCTCATGTTCCGCAGCATGCGATAGCACGCTCGACGCACGCACAACCGCATCCGGCGTTCCCGCCCGCGTAATCGACGAGTCCGCTCCAAAGCACAGCTCCGTCAGATCGAACAGCTCGCTCTCCCCGTGCTTCGCCGCCGCAATCGCCGCAACCAGCTGCGCCGAAGGTGCCGGCAGCAACTCCGCGATCATCGGAATCAGCACCCGCTCCCGGTCCGCAAGATACGCCAGCTTCCTCGCCTCCTCCCGGTTCAGCCGCTTCAACTCCAGCTCCCCCGGATGCGTCTTCGCCGCCAGCCAGCCCATCATCGACGGCGACACCACCACCGTCAGAATCGCCACCACCGCATACGTCGTATATAAATCCGACGACATCAGCAGCAACTCCGTTCCAATGATCGCCACCACAACATCCGTGCCACCCTTCAGGTTCAGCCCGACCCCCACCATACCCGCCTCCCAAACAGGCAGCCGTCCGGCCAACGCACCCAGAAACCCGAACAACACCTTCGCCAGGCCTGCCACCACCAGCAGAATCAGAATCCCCTTGAGCGACTGCATCCCCCGCAGGTGGAACAGATTCACCCGCATACCTGCCAGACCAAAGAAGATCGGCGCAAAGAACGCTACCGTGAGCCCCTGTATCCGCTCCTTCAACGCAATCGTCGCGCGCGGTGCCTTCCCCAGCAGCACGCCAAAGACGAACGCTCCCAGCAACGGATGCAGCCCCATGAGCGTCGTCGCCGCCGCCGCCACGCACAGCAGCACCAGCACCAGCGACAGCTCCCCGTTCGGAACCCCAGTCACATCCGCCACGCGCCGCATCGCCCAGAACGTGAACGTACGCCCCACCGTAAACATCAGAAAGAAAAATCCAGCCGCCAGCAGCGTCGCCTGCAACCCTGCCGTAAACGGGTTCGCCCGATGCTGCACCGACGACGCAATCGAGATCAGCGGCCATACAATCACCTCTCCCGCAATCCCCGCCGCCAGCATCACCTGTGCATAGTCCCGCCGCAGCGCCTCTCTCTCAATCAGCAGCTTCGCCATCACGCTCACCGCCGTCACCGAAAGCACCAGCCCCAGAAAAAACGCGTTCGTCGGCTCCAGCCCAAACAGCTTGACGCCTACATACGCTCCCAATCCGATCGAAGCCCCAATCGCACCCGCCGCCGCCAGCAGTCCCGGAATCACCTTCTGCCGCAGAATCGTGAGGTCCGCCTCCATCCCCGCAATCATCAGCAACAAAATCGCGCCAATCCACGAGAGCAGCATCAGCGCCTGCGACACCGCGGGGTTGAGAAACAGCGTCGCAAACGCACCCGGAAACAGCGCCCCAAAGATCGAAGGTCCAATCACAAACCCACCCAGCAGCTCCCCCAGAACCTCTGGCTGCCCAATCCTTCGGCACAACTCCGCCATGCCTCTCGTCACAAGAAGGAGTACAGCAATCGCCAGAAATGTCCCAAACAACTGGTTCTCAGAGAATCCGTGCATCCATGGCCCACTTCCTCATCTCGCACTCATCAAATCTCGCCGCGCAAAAACACAGTTGCAGCCTGCAGCCACCCAATTCCATATCCACCGTGCATTCGTGTACATAGCTTACCGCGTAACCCCCGTGCCATGATCAACATCCGCACAAAGGCCGCTACGTTCGTCCCCCATCTCGTAGCAGATTCACTGCAGCCAACCATAACTCCCAGGAACGAAATGCAGCTCTAGCCACGGAGGAAAGGTTCGCACTGGAGCTAGGGAACCTCTGATGAAGTCCCTTCCTTTTGAGTCCATTGCTTTTAATTCCCTGCCTTTTGAGTCCCTTCCTTTCAAGTCCCTGCCTTTTGAGTCCATTCCTTTCAAGTCCCTGCCTTGAAGGGTACGAGCTTTAGCTCGTACATTAACACTCCTGTTTGCCTGCGGCTTTAGCCGCGGAGGGAATGTTTCGGACTAAATCAAAATCTCCCTGGGTCTCCCCAACAGCAAACTAGCCGATGCATCGAGTGAAATGCTGTCATCTCGACCGCAGTCAAACGGCTTCATCTCTTGGCGCAGTGGAGAGACCCAAAGCCCCTTCGCCAAGCCACCTACGCCCCCTTCAGCAATTTGATCTAAACCGAACACCCCTGCGTCGCTAGCGTGCACCCCCCGCTACGCCTCCCCGCTCACACAACCGCCGCTCGCACAATCCCGCGGCACTCCCCCAGGCTGATTCTGCGAAATCCCTCCCTCTCGCAGAATCCTCGCAGAATCACTTCATCTCCATCCTCCAGAAACGCACGCACCTCCCCATTTGGCAGCGTGATCGGCTGAACCCCTCGCCGCGTGCACTCCAGCAAACATCCCTCCGAACCCGCCGCAGATCCCGACACCGTTCCACTCGCAATCAAATCTCCCACCCTCAAATTGCATCCGTTCGACGTATGGTGCGCGACCATCTGCGCAAAGCTCCAATAAAGCTCCCTGCAATTCGCCGCACTAATACGAAATGGCTCCAACAAATCACTTATCATGAGCGCCGTACGCAGATAAACCTCAACTGAAAGATTAACTCCAGACCGCGCGTCGCCGCCCTCCTGCAGATGCGGCAGCGGCCCCGGCATCCCATTCTCGCGCTCCGCCAACCGCACCCGAAACGGCTCCAACGCCTCCATCGGCACCACCCACGGAGACAAGCTCGTCGCAAAATTCTTCCCCAGAAAAGGCCCTAACGGTTGCGCCTCCCACGCCTGAATATCGCGCGCCGACCAGTCGTTCAGCAGCGATATTCCGAAGATGTGTCCCTCAGCCTCCGTAACTCCCACCGGCTCCCCCATCGCACTGCCCGCGCCGATATACGCCGCAACCTCCATCTCGTAATCCAGCTGCCGCGTCGGCCCCAACACCGGCGCCTCCGCCCCCGCCACCCTGTACTGCCCGCTCGGACGCCGCACCTCCGTCCCACTGACCACCAGCGAAGACGTCCGTCCGTGATATCCAATCGGCACCCAGGCGTAGTTCGGCAGCAACGGCTGCTCCGGTCGAAACAGCGAACCAACCTTCCTCGCATGGTGGATCGACGCATAAAAATCCGTGTAATCCCCCACAGCCACAGGCAAACCAAACCGCACATCCGCCACAGGTGTGAGCGCCGCCGCGACCATCTCCCGCTGCTCCGCCGCGACCCCCTCGCCCAGCAGCTCCAACAACCGACCGCGCAGCATCCGCCACGCCTCCGGCCCACACCCCATCAGAGCATTCAACTGCGCAGCGCAGCACGCCGACACCACCTCGCCCCCCAGCGAAGCGAGCAGCCCCGCCCCGCTCAGCGCATGCAGGTCAAGCACCTCCGCACCAATCCCCACGCCAATACGTACCGATCGGTTATCTTCCGACGTAAACGAGCAGTACGGAAGTCCCTGCAGCGGAAACCCGCATCCAGCCTCATTCGCCGACGCAACCCAACTCTTTGCCTGCCAGTCCTGCACCGTAGTCATACTGCTACAAATTCCCGCCGGTATACTTCCGCTTCAACCCCTGCCAGCACTCGTAATATTCGTGCTGCAGAATCTTCGACTCCATCGCATACCGCGTCGGTCGAACCACCATCCGCGTCTCAAACATGAACGCCAGCGTATCCGAGACCTTGCGCGGCTGCAACTCCGCCGCCGTCGCCCGCTCAAACGTCTCCGCATCCGGCCCATGGCCCGACATGCAGTTATGAAGGCTCGCTCCGCCCGGCAGGAAACCCTCGGCCTTTGCGTCATACTCGCCATAGATCAGCCCCATAAACTCGTTCATCATATTGCGATGAAACCACGGCGGACGAAACGTGTTCTCCGCCACCAGCCACCGCGGCGGAAAAATCGCAAAGTCCACATTTGCCGTCCCAGAAACCACCGAAGGCGCCGTCAAGACCGTAAAAATCGACGGATCCGGATGATCGAAGCTGACCGTATTGATCACATTAAATCGTGCCATGTCATACATATACGGCGCATAGTTCCCGTGCCACGCGACCACATCCAGCGGCGAATGATTGTAGCGCGACGTCCACAGCCTCCCCAGGAACTTCGACACCACCTCGAACTCCCCTTCTTCATCCTCAAACGCCGCCACAGGCGTCAGAAAATCACGCGAATTCGCCAGCCCATTCGCTCCAATCGGCCCTAACTCCGGTAGCCGAAACGGCTGCCCATAGTTCTCGCAGATGTACCCCCGCGCCTCCGCCTCCAGCAGCTCCACACGAAACTTGATGCCACGCGGAACCACCGCCAGCATCCCCGGTTTCACCTCCAGAACACCGCACTCCGTCGCCAGACGCAAACCACCCTGCTGCGGCAGAATCAGCATCTCCCCATCAGCATTGTAGAAAATCCTCGTCGACATCGAAGCATTCGCCGCATAGATATGGATGCCAACACCGTCCTGCGTCGCCGGGTCGCCATTCCCGCCGACGGTCGTAATGCCCTCGACAAAATCCGTCGGCTCCATCGGCAGCGGCAGCGGATTCCAACGCATCTGGTTCGGTGGCGTAGGAACTTCGTCAAACGGCCCACTCCGCAGCAACGTCTGCTTCGCAAACGGCTGATACGGCTCATGCACCACCGACGGACGAATCCGGTACATCCACGACCGCCGGTTCTGCCCGCGCGGCGTCGTAAACGCCGATCCACTCACCTGCTCCGCATACAGCCCCAGCTTGTGTCGCTGCGGAGAGTTCTGCCCCACAGGCAGTCCTCCCGGCGCGGCCTCTGTGGCGAACTCGTTGCCAAATCCTGACTGATACGCGCGACCCATCTCTTCTGCCATAAACCCTCGTCATTGCCCTCAAATCCGAGCAACGAGAGTATCGCACGTACTGACCATCTTTGGCGTGCAAGCACACCATTTGCAGCGCTTTCAGGCACTACCCGCAGCTAAAACCGCAGCGCCCAGACCAGCGTCGCGCCTTCGACCAGCAGCCCGGCCTGAAGCCACCCCGGCATCCTTTGCGACAGCATTGCCAGCGACACCTGCGGCCTGCAGAACCGCATGAATCCAGACACCGTCAGGCCTACAAACAGTATCCAGAAGTAAAGTCCTCCCCATGCAACGCACGGAATCGACATCTCCAGCATGATCGCACCAAGAATGCGAATGCCACGTTCTCTGTTCATCCAGCCCGTCGTCTGTTTGGGTGCAGCAATATGCCACACGCCCGACACGAACAGCAATACGATTACGCTCGAAAGATAGATCGTCTTCAACATTAGCCAGCGCACCTCTAAAATTGCTCTAATTCAAGGCCCGGTTAATCTTTGTGCTACTAGCACAGTTACGCTACTCACACGCAGTATTTCTACTGCCTGGTATCCATGGGGTAAGCCCTGAGCATACAGGCAAAATAAAAAAATGCAACACATTTTTTACGATCGCGCAATATCTCTTAGTCTACTGTCGACATCTTAAGCGAATTCCATGAGTACACAACCTGGTTCCACCTTCACAAATTCTCCATACCCCTACCCAACACCCCACCCAAACCGCACCCACCTCCAAGCGAATATCATGCAAACTACCACCCAACGCACGCGCATCATGCGTCAAGCGTCATCGGAGATGCATGCGTCCAGAACTCGTCACAGCCACCGAACTGCTGCAGCGCAACGACCCGTCCTCCATCAACGAGGCCATCGCCATGCTTCAGAACACCGTCTACTCCTTCAGCATGAAGGTCTGCGGACATCCTCAGGACGCCGAGGACACCGCCCAGGAGGTCTTCGTCCGCTCCCTCCCCCACCTTTCCAAAATCACCGACCCGCGCGCCCTCGCCGTCTGGCTCTACACCGTCGCGCGCAATCGCTGCTGGCGTATGCGCCGCAAAGGCGTCCACTCGCCAACCAGCACCGTCTCCCTCAGCGACCTGTTGCCCGACGAATCCGAGCTCGCAGATCTCCTCCGCGACGCAAAACCGACGCCCGAGGCCCAGGCCTCCAGCGCCGAGCAAAGCCAGCGCCTGCAGGCCGCCATCATGACCGTCCCCGCGCAGTACCGCCTCGTCCTCGTCCTGCATGACATGGAAGACCTCGACACCGACCAGATCGCGCGGGTACTCGGCATCAAACCCGGCACCGTCCGTGTTCGCCTTCATCGAGCCCGCCTCCATGTCCGCCGCACGCTTGCCCCCACCGAACGCCGCCTTCCGCCGCACGGCGCCACGACCGAACCCCGCCCCCACAAACGCACTCCCGCCACAGCCCGCTCGCGCCAGTGCCGCGAGATCTTCGCCAACCTCTCCGAATACCTCGACGGACGCATTCAGACCCCAGCCTGCGACCAGATGCGCAAGCACATCGACGCCTGCCAGCCCTGCGTCGCCTTCATTCAGGATCTCCGCCAGGCCATCGACCGCTGCCGCAACGCAGACCCCCTCTGCGACCCCCATGTCAACCTTCGCCTCCGCGCCCTGCTCACACAGGAGTACCTGCGCATGGTCGGGCTGCCCGCCCAACAAAATCCTTCGCTACCGCTGTAACAAAATCCTCTCCCGTGTCTTTCTTCTCTTGAAACAGATCTTCGCCACGCCCGTCTCGGCTGATCGCCGTTCCGGCTGCGCAAAGAGACAGGAGAACGATGCAAACGATTTTGTGCGCCATGATCTTGGCCTACGCTGTCCTTCCACCCGCCATGGCCTCCGCGCAGCAGCCACCGCCGCCCATCTCCCTCCGAGACGCCGTCGCCATCTCGCTGGAGCACAACCCCCAGAAGAAGGTTGCGCTCGCCGACACCCAACTCGCCGACGCCCGGGCTCGCATCGTACGCACCTCCCTTCTCCCCAATCTCTTCTTCAACGAGAACATCACCCGCGGCAACGACCCCGTGTACGTCTTCGGCACTCGCCTCCGGCAGCAACGGTTCACCCAGAACGACTTCTCCCTCAACGCCCTCAACCGCCCCCAGCCCGCCAACGACTTCGTCACCCGCTTCTCCGGCTCCTGGACCCTCTTCGACTCCTGGAAGACCGAGCGCGACATCCGCACCGCCGATCTCCTCGCCAAAAGCGCCTCCGCCGCCAACACTCGCTCCGACCAGCAGCTTGAACTGCAGACGGTTCAGGCCTACGAGGCCGTCCTCTTCGCACTCCGTCAGGCTGATCTCGCCGACCACAACCTTCTCACCGCGCAGGCCATCCAGACCTCCAGCATCAACAGGTTCGACGCCGGCCTCAGCGTCGAAGCCGACAAGATCGCCGCCTCCGCCTACCTCGCCGAACGCCAGCAGGAGCAGATCATCGCGCAGGGCCAGGTGCAGATCGCATGGGCAGAACTCGAAGCCGCCATCGGCACACCCATCGCCCCGCAGCGCCGCCATCTTCTCCCCCTCGCCGAGCACCAACACCCCGCCACCCCCCTCGACGACGCAATCGCAACCGCGCTCCACAACCGTCCCGACCGCACCGTCCTGCAACTCCAGGATCAGGCCGACACCAGCGCCATAGCCGCCGCCAAATCCGCCTTCGGTCCCCAGATCTCCACCTACGGCTCATGGCAGATGGACCGCGACTCCTTCGCCGGCTCCGGCGGCAACGACTGGGTCGCCGGAGCCGAGCTTCGCCTCGACCTCCTTCCCGCCGCGAAACGCCAGGAGCTTGCCATGGCGAAGATCGGCCTCCGCCGCGCCCAGGCATCCGCCGCCGCCGCCGACCAGCAGATTCGCCTCGACGTCACCCGTGCCTACTACAGCCTCCTCGCCGCGCAGCAGGCTCTCGTCGTTGCCAAAGCCTCCTCGCAGCAGACCGCCGAAGGCCTCCGCATCGCCAACGACCGCTACCAGGCCGGCCTCGCCACCATGACCGACCTCCTCCGCACCGAAGACCAGCAGCGCCACAGCCAGACCAACTACTGGCAGGCCGTCTACAGCAACGATCTTCACTTCGCCGATCTCCAATTTGCCACCGGAACACTCACCGCCGAAAGCGCAGGGGACATCCAATGACGCACCCGACTCATCGCAGCACCATCATCGCCACCGTATCGCTCAGCGCGGCACTTCTCCTCGGCTGCTCCTCGCCCGCGCCTGTCGCGCACACGCCGCAGGTCGTCACCGGCCTCTCCGTCGCGCAGGTTCATCAAGCCAGCATTCCCGGCACCGTCAGCATCACCGGCACCGTGCAGGCCAGGGAGTCCGCAACCCTCGCCGCGCAGACCACCGGCCAGGTCCTCAACGTCGCCATCCACGAAGGCGACCACGTCCGCGCAGGCCAGCTCCTCGTCACCCTCAACGCCGCCGAAGCCCACTCCGAAGTCGTCCGCTCCCAGGCCAACGTCACCGCCAGTCAGCACGAACTCGCCCTCGCCCAGACCGACGCCAACCTCGCCAACTCCACCCTCGCCCGCTATCAAATCCTGCGCGACAGAAAGAGCGTCAGCCCGCAGGAGTTCGACGAAATCCAGCAGAAAGCGCAGGAAACCGCCGCTCGTGTCGAGGCCGCCAAAGCCCAGCTCGCCGCCCAGCAGGCCGCCGCCGTCGGCTCCTCCACCATGGCTGACTACGCCCACATCCGCGCCCCCTTTAGCGGCGTCGTCACCGCCCGCCGCGTCGACCCCGGCGCTCTCGCCACCCCCGGCATGCCTCTCCTTCAGCTTGAAAAATCCGGCACCCTCCAGATGGACATCCCCGTCGACCAGTCCCTCATCGCCTCCATCCACACCGGCCAGCCCATCGCCGTAACCATCCCCAATCTCCCGCATCCCGGCCTCCATGCCAACGTCGCAGCGATCGATCCCGCCGCCGACCCCGCCAGCCGCACCTTCCTCGTCAAGCTCGACCTCCCCGCCACCCCCGGCCTTCGTTCCGGCATCTCCGGCACCGCGCTGCTCCCATCCACCGCGCAGCCCGCGCTGCTCATTCCCACCGCCGCAATCGTCACCCACGGCTCCATCCATGGCGCATGGGTCGTAGATACCTCCGGTATCGCCTCCATGCGCTACATCACCCTCGGCGCAACCCACGCCACCGACACCGAAGTCCTCTCCGGCATGAGCCCCGGCGAGACCGTCGTTCTCTCTCCCGCAGACCGCGAACTCGGCGGCCGCAAGATCGAGGCCGCCCAATGAAGCATCCCCTCGGCATCGCCGGACGCATCGCGTCCACCTTCCTCAACTCCAAACTCACACCCCTCTTCATCGTTGCGTCCCTTGCCCTCGGCATCTTCGCCATCGCCGTCATCCCGCGCGAGGAAGAGCCCCAGATCGTTGTTCCCATGCTCGATGTCACCACCGCGCTTCCCGGAGCCTCACCCTCCGAAGTCGAGCAGCGCGTCACCCTTCCCATCGAGCACATCCTCTACCAACTCCCCGGCGTCGACTTCGTCTACTCCACCTCCAGCCCCGGCCAGAGCCTCGTCATCGTCCGCTTCAAAGTCGGCAGCAGCCAGGAAGACGCTCAGGTCAAGGTCTACAGCAAGCTCTTCGCCAACCGGAACCTTCTCCCCTCCGCCGCCTCGCAATCCATCGTCAAAGAGCGCTCCATCGACGACGTCCCCATCCTCGCCCTCACCCTCTGGGGCAAAAACTACGACGCCTACCACCTCCGCCTCATCGCCGACGAGCTCAACGACAGCGTCAAGCAGGTCAAAGACGTCTCCGAAACCTCCATCATCGGCGGCCAGCCCCGCACCATGCAGGTCAAGCTCAGCAACAACCGCCTCGCCACCTACTCGCTCACGCCAGAGATCGTCGTCGCCCACCTTCGCGCCGCCAACGCCCGCCTCCAGGCCGGTGACTTCAACAGCGGCAACCAGAACATCCTCCTCGACGCAGGCAGCTTCTTCAAAAGCAAGCAAGACCTCGAAGACGTCGTCGTCAGCATCGATCACGGCACCCCCGTCATGCTCCGCGACGTCGCCTCACAGATCATCGACGGCCCCGCCGACCCCACCAGCTACGTCAGCTTCGGCGTCGGCGACGCCAGCAAAACCCGCTCCGGCCTACCCGGCGAGGAGTTCCCCGCCGTCACCCTCACCGTCGCCAAACGCAAAGGCACCAACGCCACCGACGTCGCCAACGCCGTCCTCAAAAAAGTCGACGGCATGCGCAACACCACCCTCCCCGCCGACCTCAATATCACCACCACCCGCAACTATGGCGAGACCGCCAAAGCCAAGTCCGACACCCTGCTCGAGCATCTCCTTCTCGCCACCGTCTCCGTCACCCTCCTCATCGCCATCTTCCTCGGCTGGCGCGAGTCCGGCGTCGTTCTCCTCGCCATCCCTGTCACCCTCGCACTCACTCTCGCCGCCTTCTACCTCTACGGCTACACCCTCAACCGCGTCACTCTCTTCGCCCTCATCTTCAGCATCGGCATCCTCGTCGACGACGCCATCGTCGTCGTCGAAAACATGGTCCGCCACTTCCGCCTCGAAGAAAACATCGGCCGCCCGCTCAGCGAAGTCGCCATCGAAGCCGTCTCCGAGGTCGGCAACCCGACCATCCTCGCCACCATCGCCGTCATCGCGGCCATCCTTCCCATGGCCTTCGTCCGCGGCCTCATGGGCCCGTACATGCGGCCCATCCCCGTCGGCGCATCCTCGGCCATGTTCTTCTCGCTCATCGTCGCCTTCGTCGTCTCACCCTGGGCCGCACTGCGCCTCCTCGCGCACGAGTCCAAAACCAACACCCACACTCAATCCAGCGAAAACAGCAGCACGCGCCTCTACCGCCGCATCATGTCGCCGCTCATCCAATCAGCCCGCTACCGCTGGCTCTTCTTCGGCGGCGTCATCCTTCTCCTCCTGCTCGCCGTCGCTCTCGTTCCCCTCAAAGCCGTCCGCGTCAAAATGCTCCCCTTCGACAACAAGAGCGAGTTCCAGATCATCGTAGACATGCCCGACGGCACACCGCTCGAACAGACCGCCCGCGTCACCCAGGTCCTCGGCCAGTACCTCTCTCAGCAGCCCGACGTCGTCAACTTCCAGACCTACACCGGCCTCTCTGGCCCCTACAACTTCAACGGCCTCGTCCGCCACTACTACCTTCGCCAGCAGCCCAACCAGGCCGACATCCAGGTCAACCTCCTCCCCGAAAGCCAGCGCTCCTCCCAGAGCCACGCCATCGCCAAACGCATGCGCCCCGAGCTCGACAAGCTCGGCCTTCCCTTCGGCGCGCGCATCAAAGTCGCCGAAGTCCCGCCCGGCCCGCCCGTCATCGAAACCCTCGTCGCCGAAATCTACGGCCCCACCGAAGCCGGCCAAATCGACGTCGCCCAGCGCGTCAAAAAAGTCTTCCAGACCACCCCCGGTGTCGTTGACGTCGACTGGTACGTCAACGACCCGCAACCCCAACTCAACGTCGAAGTCGATCAGACCCAGGCCGCCCTCCACGGCATCTCCGTCGACGACGTCGCCAAAGCTCTCCGCATCGCCGAATCCGGTGCCGACGCAGGCTCCGTCCACGACGACCAATCTCGCGAACGCATCCCCGTCCACGTCGAAATGCAGCGCTCCGACCGCTCCTCCTTCGACCAGCTCGCCAACATGAAGCTCAAAGCCGCCGACGGCAGCCTCATCTCCCTCCGCGAGCTCACCCACCTCACCCCATCCACCCTCCAGCCCAGCATCTATCACAAGAATCTCCAGCGCGTCGTCTACGTCACCGGAGACGTTGCCGGTGCCGAAGAGAGCCCCGTCTACGCCATCTTCAAAATGAACGCCGCGCTTGACAACCTCCAGCTGCCCGCCGGCTACACCCTCACCCGCTACAACACCACCCAGCCCGAATCCACCGACCACTACTCCATGAAGTGGGACGGCGAGTGGCAGATCACCCTCGAAGTCTTCCGCGATCTCGGCATTGCCTTCGCCGCCGTCCTCCTTCTCATCTACGTCCTCGTCGTCGGCTGGTTCAAGTCCTTCATCGTCCCACTCGTCATCATGGCGCCCATCCCCCTCACCCTCGTCGGCATCCTTCCCGCGCACGCCATCTTCGGCGTCTTCTTCACCGCTACCTCCATGATCGGTTTCATCGCCGGCGCAGGCATCATCGTCCGCAACTCCATCATCCTCGTCGACTTCATCGAGCTACGCCGCTCTCAGGGCATGCCACTCGCCGAAGCCGTCATCGACGCCGGCGCCGTCCGCTTCCGCCCCATGCTCCTCACCGCCGCCGCAGTCGTCGTCGGTGCCAGCGTCATCCTCTCCGACCCCATCTTCCAGGGCCTCGCGCTCTCCCTCATCGCTGGCGAAGTCGCCTCAACCCTCCTCTCGCGTCTCGCCGTCCCCATCCTCTACTACGCCGTCGAAAAACACTCCATCACCACCTTCAACCAACGCCACCCCCCATCCGAAGCCCGCCAATGACGACCACTCCGCGCCCATCTCCCCACCTTGTCACTCCCACAGGATCCGCGGAACCTCTGATAAGAGCGCTGTTTTGAAGGGGGCGGGCTTCAGCCCGTCCATAAAACCCAAAAACAGTAGAGGGCTTCCGCCCCAGAGGGACATGCTTGGGCCCAAATCACAGCCTCCCTCGACCACCCCCCATCCACCACCCACTCCCAACCAACCCAAAGGAGCACACCATGACCATCGAACGCGCACTTCGCCTCATCGCCGGTATCTTCGTCCTCGCCTCGCTCGCACTCGGTATCTACGTCTCGCGCGACTGGTTCATCCTCACCGCCGTCGTCGGCTTCATGCTGCTTCAATCCGGCCTCACCAACTGGTGCCCTATGATGTTCTTCCTCCGCGTCTCCGGCATCTGCAGCCGCAAGCGCCAGCGCCAGTAAACACGAGCAGGCACAACATAGAGCGCCGCCTACTCCCCAAACCTCAGATCCACCCGCCCCGCTCGCCCAAACACCACATCCACAACCGAGCTCGACGTCGCCAGCGTATTCCCCGTCCACGATCCCGTCGTGATCCACTGCCCCTTCTTCAGCCCGCCCGTCCTCACCGCTCCCTCATTCGCGAGCCACGGCAGCAGCTTCAACAAATCCCCCGACGTATTCGATCCCGTCCTGTCCACCCGAATCACACCATCCACCGACAACACCACATGCTCCTCGTTGAAGTCGAACCCCCTCCAATCCGCGAACGCCTCCCCAAACACAAACCCGCCATGCATCTGCAGGTCCGCCAGCGACGCAAACTTCGCCACCTTTGCCGGGTCCACAAACGCCGACTCCAGCACCTCAATCGCCGGATGGCACGACGCCATCGCACCCAGCACCTCTTCGCGCGTATACGGCGTCTCCCGCGGCGGCAGATCCTCGCCCACCAGAAACGCAATCTCCGCCTCCAGCCCCCGATATCTCCACCGCTCTCCGCTCAGCGCAGCTCCCGAAGCCGCAATCCACGCCGCTGGCATCGGAGCATACGCCGGCGTAGCCTCCGCATTCGGAGCACCCACCTTCCATCCGCCGATCGCACCAAACGCCGCCGCCACAGCATCCTGCACAACATACACCTCAGCCATATCCACCGGCGTCGCCTCCGCCGCCAGATCCTCCATCGGCTGCTGCTTCCGCCGTGCATCGATCAGCCGGTTCGCCGTCTCCAACAGCACTCCCTCACGCTCGCCCATCGTCATTCTCTCCTCACTCTCCCAGCATCAACCGTTGCACTCCATACGCCCGCCCGCTCCGCGCATCGCACGAGATCAGCGTCGCGCACATCTTCGGGTTTCCCTTCGCCGCCTCAAACTTCCCCGGCATCCCCGTCAAGAACCGCTTCAGCACCAACTCCGTCTCCACCCCAATCACCGAGTCATACGGCCCCGACATTCCCACATCCGTCTGGTACGCCGTCCCATTCGGCAGCACCCGCTCATCCGCCGTCGGCACATGCGTATGCGTCCCCAGCACCGCCGTCACCCGCCCATCCAGATACCACCCCAGCGCCACCTTTTCGCTCGTCGCCTCCGCATGAAAGTCCAGCAGGATCACCTTCGCACCCGAGTTCCGCTCCACCATCCCCAGCAGCTCATCCGCCTTCCGAAACGGATCATCACACGACGACATAAACACGCGCCCCTGCAAATTCATCACCGCATACGCCGTCCCATCCTCCAGCGTTCCCTCGTACACCCCAAAACCCGGCGTCCCGTGCGCATAGTTCGCCGGCCGCAGCACCCTCCGCCCGCGCCCATGCGACTCCGCAGGCACCGTCATGTACTCAAAGATCTCTTTCTTGTCCCAGATGTGGTTCCCCGTCGTCACCACATGCGCCCCCAGGTCAAACAGCTCCTCCGCCAGCGACGGCGTAATTCCAAATCCGCCCGCCGCGTTCTCCCCATTGATCACCAGCAGGTCTACTGCATTCGAAGCCACCACATGCGGCAGATGTTCACGGACGATATGGCGACCAGGCGATCCAAACACGTCGCCGACAAACAGAATGTTCACTCCGAGAGTGTACACGCGCAGCCTCTGTACACTCTTCCCATGGCACCGAACCCGATCGATCTCCAGTACAACTTCCCCCTCCTGCCCGGCCAGGACAAGCTCTGGGCCGACCACCTCCGGTCCTCCATCGCCGCCGAAGCCGACCTCGGCCTTCCCGCCCTCCGCACCTCCTTCCGCGCCGGCGACGAAGACCTCCGCTCCATCGCCGCCACCTGGCTCCACCAGCCCGCCGACCGCCTCACCCTCACCTGCGGCGGCCATCACGGCTGCTTCGCTGCCCTCCTCGCCGCCGCCCTTCCCAGCAAGCGCGTCGCCGTCGAAGCCTTCACCTACACCGGCTTCCTCTCCCAATGCTCCATGCTCGGCATCGAAACCCTCCCCTGCGCCATGGACGCCCAGGGTCTCCTTCCCGACGCCCTGCACGCCCTCTGCCAGCGCGAACACGACCTCGGCCGCCCCATCTCCGCCCTCTTCACCATGCCCACCCTCCACAACCCCGTCGGCTCCGTCGCCTCCCTCGAACGCCGTCAGGCCATCGTCGCCGTCGCCCGCCACTTCAACCTCCTCCTCCTCGAAGACGACGCCTACGGCTTCCTCCACAACGCACCGCCGCCCATCTACGCCATCCTCGCTCCCGAGCGCGCCTTCTACATCCGAGGCCTCAGCAAGAACTTCGCTCCCGCCGTCCGAACCGGCTTCCTCATCGCTCCCGACCTCTACGTCGCAGCCGCAGCCACCGCCGTCAAGCAGACCTCCACCGGCGTCTCACGCGTCCACGCTCGCGCCGCCTGCGCCCTCATCGCCGACGGCACCATGGACGCCACCATCGCCGCCAAACGCCTCGCCGGAGCCTCTCTCTCCGCCGCCGCCCTCGCCCTCCTCGCAGACTTCCCCATCCAGCACGGCACCAACGCCTGGCACCTCTGGATCACCCTCCCCACCGGCCTCACCTCCCAGGCCGCCGAGTCCCTCGCCGAGCAACTCGGCGTCCTCGTCTCCGGCAGCCACTGGTTCACCTCCCCCAACAGCCCGCCACAACCCCCATCCGTCCGCCTCGGCCTCGGCGGCGAAACCGACCCCGCCCGCGCCCTCGAAGGCGTCCGCATCTTCGCCAGCCTCCTCCACGAGCACCAATAAGATCTGAAGGGGACGGCCTTCAGCCCGTCCGCAAACCCCACCAATCAGCGGGGCTCTAGCCCCGGAGAGCAAATCCCTGAACCCGAAATCGCAGCCTTCTTAGGCTTTGGGCAATCCCACACGCATCAACGCCCTCCCTCTTCATTTTTTGTCATTCCCTCAGGGAATCTGCGTCTGCTTTCCTCCTCAACCAACGATGGCACTCTACATTGGTCTGACGGCAACGGGTTTCAGTCCGCAACACCGCATCAACCCCTACCCAACAACCCCACCGCATCCCACATCACGTCCGCCTCATCACGCCCCGCCCACCCGAGCGCACCCGCCTCCAGCTTCCGCGTCACCCCCTCCGAGCGCACCCACCTCCGCAACTGCGCATACTGCCCCTCGCACCCGCCCCAGAACTCATCCCTGCCCCTGATCTCATCCCGCGCTACCGCACTCATCACCACCATCGACGCCAGCGCAAACGTTGCCTCCATGCCCTCCATCTCTTCCCACCGCTTCAGATACCACCCCAGGTTCTCCTCCGCCTGCGCCACCGCGCAGATCCATGCCTCAACATCAGGCTCCCGCGACTGCGTCATCCCCTCTCTGCCCAGCTCAAACTCCCACATCGCCCGCAAAAATTCCTCTACCGCCCGCTGCTCCACCTCAGGCCATCCTCTCCATCGCGCAACCCGAAACTTGCTCATCAAAATTGCAGGACACTCCATCTCATCCGGATCATCCAGCGTCACCAGCAACTCCATCAGCCGCGGCACAAAGTGCCGAAACATCCGATCGTCTCCCCACGTCAGCAGCGCGCTGCCCGCATACTCACGCAGATCCTCCGCGCCAAGCGCTCGCAGCGGAGCCGACCGCAACCGCACCTCAGCCTCACGCCCATGGCACCCACCACACGCCTCCATCCCCTCAGGCATCACGTACATCTCAAACGCCCGATACAACCCTTCGACCGCCTCCATCAATGCCGCATCGACTACCATCACTCAGCCCGCTCCAATACGCTCGCTTCCACTCTATTCCCCACAGGTACAACAACTGCCTCCAACTTCACATCCAAGCCGAGGAACGCACTTTCGCAGTTACCAAAGAGACGTTACCATGGCCCCCGAAAAAAAGACGACGAAACCCCGCAAGCCCAGAAGCAAACACACCAATCCCGCCGAAGCCGTCGACGCCCAACTCGAACGCTACCGCTCCATGCGCGACTTCGACATCACCAGCGAACCCACCGGCGCATCTTCCCCCACCCGCCCCACCACTGCCGCCAAGTCCACCACCCTCAAACGCGTCAAAACCACCCGCGGCCTTCCCTTCGTCATCCAGAAGCACGCCGCCTCCCATCTCCACTACGACTTCCGCCTCGGCTGGGCCGGCGTCCTCAAAAGCTGGGCCGTCGCCAAAGGCCCCAGCTTCAACCCCAAAGACCGCCGCCTCGCCATCCAGGTCGAAGACCACCCCATGGAGTACGGCGGCTTCGAGGGCATCATCCCCGAAGGCCAGTACGGCGGCGGCACCGTCATGGTCTGGGACCACGGCACCTGGTGGCCCCAGCTCGGCCACGAGAACGTCGACGCTGGCCTCCGCGACGGCCATCTCAAATTCGAGATGAACGGATCCAAGATGAAAGGCAAATGGGCGCTCATCCGCATGGGCCCCCACGCCGACCAGAAGCCCGACGCCAAACCCAACTGGCTCCTCATCAAAGAGCACGACAGCTACGAGCGCGGCTCCGACGCCAAACCCATCACCGAGCAATCCCCCAACTCCGCCGTTACCGGCCGCTCCCTCGACGAGATCGCCACCGCCGAAGACCACATCTGGAACTCCAATCGCAATCCCGCGCCCAGCGCAGCCTCTCCCCCTACCACCAAACCGGGTGCCCCACGTCTCGCCTCTGAGACGTGGGCCTCCACCACCCTCAAATCCCTCCCCAAAGAACCCCAGCCCGACTTCATCGCCCCCCAGCTCGCCCTCGAAGCCACCGCCCCACCCTCCACCTCCGACTGGCTCCACGAACTCAAACTCGACGGCTACCGCATCCAGGCCCGCAAATCCACAGCCAGCGGTAAATCCACCGTCCGCCTCTTCACCCGCAAAGGCCTCGACTGGACCCACCGCATGCCCGCCGTCGCCGCCGCCATCGCCCATCTCCCAGCCGAATCCTTCACCCTCGACGGCGAAGTCGTCGTCCTCGGCCCCGACGGCAACTCCTCCTTTGCCGACCTCCAGGCCTCCTTCCAGGACACCGCCTCCCACCCCCTCACCTACTTCGTCTTCGACCTCCTCCACCTCGACAGCCACACCACCCGCGATCTCCCCCTCCGCGAACGCAAAGCCCTCCTCGCCCAGATCCTCCCATCCGACGACCCCACCCTCCGCATCTCCGAAGACATCTCCGGCGACGGCCCCACCATCTTTCAGCACGCCTGCCAGCTCCACGCCGAAGGCATCGTCTCCAAACGCGCCGACGCACCCTATCGAGGCTCCCGCAGCTCCGACTGGCTCAAATCCAAATGCCTCCGCGAGCAGGAGCTCGTCATCGCCGGCTACACCCTCTCCACCGAAGGCGACGACCGCATCGGCGCCCTCCTCCTCGGCTACTACGGCAACCCAACCGCCACCAAACCGGGTGCGGGTGCGGCTGCCCCACATCTCGACTCTAAGATGTGGGAGTCCAAGAGTGCGCAGTCCACCCCAACCACCCTGATCTACGCGGGCCGCACCGGCACCGGCTTCACCCAGAAGCTCAAGCGCGATCTCCTCACCCGCCTCGCGAAGCTCCAAATCCCCAAACCCGCCTTCGCCACCGTCCCCGCCGATGCCCGGCGCGGAGCAACGTGGGTCAGTCCCACCCTCGTCGCCCAGGTGCGCTTCGCCACCTGGACAGCCGACAATCTCGTTCGTCAGGCAGCCTTCCTCGGTCTCCGCGAAGACAAGCCCGCCGCCGAAGTCACCCGCGAAGAACCCACCGTTGCCCCCCAGCCGAAGCACCGGCGAACCAGCGCCGCCAAGCCTTCAAAGACATCGCGAAGCGACACAAAGCCCGGGACTCCACCCGACGTCTCCGCACGCCACAGGCTAGCTCCGGTGCATCGCGCAATGGTTCGCTCCGAAAAACCTTCAATCCCGTCCTCCAGTCACGTCAACCCCGGCCGCATATCCACTAATGGCGACGAGATTCTCGCGAAGACGCGCCTCACCCACCCCGAAAAAGTCCTCGACCCCGAGACTGGCCTCACCAAACACGAGCTTGCGAACTACTACGCCATCGTCGCCGAACGCATGCTGCCGCACATCGCCGACCGACCACTAAGTCTCGTAAGGTGCCCAGAAGGAGCGGGTAAGCCATGTTTCTTCCAGAAGCACGTGAACTCTATGCTCCCCCCAGGCATCGGCTCCATCAGCGTTCCCGACAAGAAAACCGGCGTCCCTGAACCCTACATCACCCTCAACACCCCCGAAGCCCTCGTCTCCCTCGCCCAGCTCGGCGTCCTCGAAGTCCACCCTTGGGGCTCTAGAAACAACGACTTAGAGCATCCGGATCGCCTCATCTTCGACCTCGATCCCGACGAGTCCCTCCCCTGGACGGCCCTCACCGCCACCGCCGCCGAAGTCCGCAAACGCCTCCGCAAAGCCGGTATCGAAAGCTTCCTCAAGCTCACCGGAGGAAAAGGGCTGCACATCGTCGCACCCTTCGAACCCACCCTTACGTGGCCTGAATTGAAAGACTTAGCGCACAACTTCGTCCGTTCCATGGAGCGCGACACACCCTCCCTCTATCTCACCAAAATGACCAAATCCGCGCGCATCGGCAAAATCTACCTCGACTACCTCCGCAACGAGCGCGGAGCCACCGCCGTCGCCCCATACTCCCCGCGCGCCCGCCTCGGCGCCCACGTCTCGCTTCCACTCCCATGGTCGGCCCTCAAGCAGCCCACGCGCCCAGTGTTCTCCGTTCATGACGTCGAAACCTGGCGCACCGTCCTGCGCTCCGACCCATGGAAAGATCTTCTGTCCATGTCACAGCGAATAGAGGTCGAAAAGTTTGACGCGCTGTAAATAACAGGAACCAAACGCATGAGCCATTTACCAGCACATCGCATCATAATGTGGTCGCACTAAAATAAAGTGGTTCCACAGTGGAGGCATGATGCCCAAAGCACCAGCAAAAACGAAGGTTGTCACCCAGGAAGTATCCGCACCCGCGAGCGCCGAACCAAATGAAATTTCATCCGTCGACCCAAACGCGGCCGAGGACCTCCTCACCGTTGCCCACCTTGGTGCGCGCATCAAAAAGCTCCGCCTCAAACGTTCCATGGGTCTCGTCGAATTAGGGCGTAAAACAGGTCTTTCAGCCAGCTTTCTGTCACAACTCGAGACAGGGCGCGTCGTTCCTACACTGCGTAATCTCGCCAGGATCTCGCTGGTCTTCGACAAAGATCTCTCGTACTTCTTCGACTCCGGTGAGGCCCGCGTCTTCAGAGTCCAGCGGCGCAAAGACCGCGTTCGGCTTCCTGTAGGTGGTCCGACGCCCGATTACATCGCCGAAAGCTTTGGCATTCTCATCCCAGAAGGCGGTCTCCGCCCGTGTATGGCCGAATTTCTCCCTGGAGAAGAGCGGGCAGCGTTTCATCCTAAGCAATACCCCGGTGTTGAGATGGTCTACGTTCTTTCGGGCTCTCTCGAGGTACAACGCAAGGGCGAGCCCCATCAACTCTCTGCCCGCGATGTCCTCTATATTTCCGGCGAGACCCCGCGGACGTACAGCTGCATCGGCAATATACCGGCGCAAGCCCTCATCATCAGCTTCGATGCTGATACCGGTGAGCCCCGCCGCGCCCTTCATCGCAGAGTCTCCGCGCCGATGACTGTCTCACAGTAAATTCAAAAGAGCTGCCTGGTGAAGGCAGCTCTTTTGTTTGAACCGCCCACCGACTATATGCCGCCTGGCGTTAATCCATTCATGCGCAAATATTCGACCATCTGTCCGTAATGGTCATTGCCATGCGCGACCGCGAACGCAGCGAGCGTCACGCGCGTATGCATTCCGTCCGCTCCTTTAATAGTCGCAAACGCATTTTCAGGAGTGATCGTAGCGATCGCTTTATGAGCAAACGCAAATGACCCCGCGAGCGCACTCACAATATCTTCCTTTGACGTCATCGCCTCAATCTTTTTTGAATCCATGTCCGGCGTAAGTCCGCTCACAGCTGCATAGAAGTAATAGTTTGCCTCTGCCACGTGCTTCGCCTGCTCTGCAAACGTGCGAACCGTGTCGAACTTTGGCGCTTGGCCCGGTGCGAAAATCGCAGCACTTGGAGCGAAGTTGAACTTATCGGCTGGCATCTTATTCGCCACACCCATCATCTCGTGCTCAAACATGCTCAGCATGTCATCCAAAGCTTTTGATGGAGCCATCTGACCCGATGCCATCTTCATTCCTGAATCCATCTTTCCCATATTCATCTGCGCGCCTGCCATCACCGAACAAGCACCTAACGCCACGGCTGCAACCATCATCCTTACTCGCATCATTTCACCTCTATTCAAATCTCACTTCGAAAGCACCTCCAGCCTAGCAGCACCGTAAGCACCCGCACAAAAATATACCGAACGAATGCATCACTCACCCGTCTGTCCCAGTAAGAGGTCTATTATGGCATCGAGCCATGCTTGGGAAAGAGGTTGGAACGTGGCGTCGGTCTCCCCGCAGGAAGCAGCACCGGAGATTGATCTCGCCACTCTCGTCGATGCCCACGCATCGCTTCTCTTCCGTGTCGCTCACTCCATCCTCCACAATACCGCCGAAGCCGAAGACGTCGTCCAAGACACCTTCGTCCGCGTCCTGCAACGCACCCACGAGCTAAATACCATCCGCGATCTCCGCGTCTGGCTCATCCGCATCGCCTGGAATCTCGCCCTAGATCGACGCCGCCGTATCCGTCCAGACCAGATCGACGACGCCTTCGCCCACTCCCTCGCCTCCAGCACCGCACCCGCCGATCAGGCCCTCCACGACGCCCGCCACATCGCCGCTGTCCTCCGCGAGATCGACCGCCTGCCCGCCGCCGAGCGCCACGCACTCCTGCTGTCCGCCATCGACGACCTCAGCACCCCCGAGATCGCCGCCGTCCTCAACCGCACCGAAGCCGCCGTCCGCGGCCTGCTCTTCCGTGCCCGCACCCACCTCCGCCAGCGCCTTGAGAAAGGAAGCCGAGCATGACCCACAACCCGCAATCGCCCGCAAACACTCCGCCAGACAATGCGTTCGTCAGCAGCACTCCCGACGAACGCATCGACCAGGTGCTGGCCGGTCTCCGCAAGGCTGAACCTGCCGCTGGCATCGAAGCCCGCTTGCTAAATCGTATTCAGGCCCACCTTGCAGAAGCCCGCGTCGCTGAAACCGCCGCTCCGGCGCCCGCCACGACCCCTTCTGCCACTGCCGCACCCTCTATTTACGCCGCGGTTCTCAACGCCATCAAGCCGAGCCGCCTCTTCTCCTCGCCGACATACCGCCACGCCTTCGCCGCGACCTCCCTCGCAGCCGTTGCAGCCGTCTCCATCTTGGCCGTCCACAGCCACCATGCCGCGCCATCGCAGACATCTGCATCCATCGTCGCGCCCCCTGTCCAAACGATTGCCTCGGTTGAAGGGGCGGGACTTCAGTCCCGCCGCATGCACACTACGACCAGTGCGGCTTTAGCAGCTGAGGCTCCCGGCCCCGGCCGTCCGGCGCCAGCGACTGCCGCTACCGCTGCCGTAGAACCGCACCTCCAGCCGCACCATCAACCCCACGTTGAAAGCGCAGCCTTAGCCTTGGAGGCTCCCACCGCCTCCCAACCCTCCACCGATCCCGACGCCATCGCCCTCGCCGAAACCCTCGCTCCCAGCCACCCAGCCCCACCCATGCCGCTCACCGAGCAGGAGCGCCTCCTGATGGCCGTTGCCCGCACCGGCGACAGGGAAGAGATGACCGCGCTCAATCCGGTTCAGCGCGAAGCGCTCTACAAGCAGGATCAAGAGGCCTTTCAGAAGTTTTTCGCACCGCCCGCACTACAAAAACCCATCCTGGAAGCAAAGAACGGAGCCACAAATGACCCGCACACCGACACTCGTTAAGGCACTCCTCGCGTCTGCCCTCACCGCCGCACTCGCCGCACCTTGCGCATTAGCCCAAGGCTCCGACGCTGCCAAGCAGCAGGACCCCTGCCAAACGCAGTCCGCTCCCGTATCCACAAAGGTCTTCCAGCTTACCAATACCAAGCCATACATCGATCCCACTTTTGGAAACAACAGCAATAGAGGTGGAGAAGAGATTCAAGCAGCCTTGCGCAATGTCCTCTGCCCAACCGACAAGATCTATTTCCTGCTCGACCAAAGCGCCATTGTTGTCCAGGCGTCGCCGGAACAACTGGCAATGGCTGAAAAGCTCATCTCGGAACTCGACCGCCCGCAGAAAGCATACCGCCTCACCTACACGATCACCGAACTTGACGGCAACAAGACGATCAGCACGCAACACTTCTCCATGATCGCGTTGAACGGACAGCATACCTCCATGAAGGAAGGCAGCAAAATTCCCGTCGCCACGGGCTCGATGGGCAAAGGGGACGATTTGCAGACCCAATTCACGTATCTTGATATCGGCATGAACTTCGACTCATCGGTGGAAGAACTCGCCAATGGCGTCCGGCTTCTGGCGAAGGTCGAGCAGTCCAGTCTTGGAGAGCCCAGCACCATCGCTGGTGTTCAAGAGCCGGTCGTCCGCCAGACGGTCGTGCAGGGCACATCCTTCCTGACCCTCGGCAAGCCGGTCATGCTGGGCTCGGTGGATGTCCCCAACAGCACCCACCACTTCGACATCGCCGTCGTCCTTGAGGAAGTCAAATACCCCATTTCTCCCTAACGCCCGCTCTGGGAACAGTCCATTCGCGCCATAAGCGAATGGACCGTACCTTTTTCAAATCTTTCCTGTACAAATTCCACACCCGCGCGCTAGGATTTGTCGCAGAGGGTCACGCTATGTCACCGATCCGTCTTCTACCCCTAAGCCTCTTCGCCTTCACGCTTACGGCAGCAGCACAAACTCCAGCCGCAACAGCCTCCAACGCCGGCGTTAAAGTCACCATCATCCCCGCAAACAACAACCGCCTCGTTCCCCTCCCCAACGTAAACGGTTCCACCCTCACAGCGCAGCTCAACCCCCCTTGCGCGATGATCCGCAGCTACGGCTTCACGTACCGCGATCTCGGGTCCTTAAATCCGCGCGCGTCCAAGTACAGCACCTGCACGCCTATGACTTCCGGCAAACTTCTGGCGATTCAAATTCCCGCCAATGTAAAGCCTGCCAAGTCTAAATAGCGCAGACGAATTGCACTAATCCGGCAACTGAAACTTGACCCCTGCCTCGCGGTTTACCTTCTCGGTTGCCGGGAGGTTCAGGTCGTCGACGGCTATCTCCCGTGGTTTCGAATCAGTCACATACAGCGTCGTCCGCGTGAGCGCATAGTTATGGATCGTCTCTGGCGGCCGCCCATCCTTGAACACCAGGGTCACTGCATTGGACGCGTCCGCGCTTCCATCTCCTGTGCCGGCTGAAGCCAGACTTCGACTCGACGCGGTACTCAACGCACGGTTGACCGGAGGCACCGCGTATCCATAGCTGCTCGGTGATCCTTTCCCCGGCCCATAGCCGTACCCAGCGCCCGCGGGCGGCATCGATCCATATCCGTAGCCGTCTCCGCCACCTCCCGAATATCCGTTCGGCCCGGCGTAACCCGCAGGTCCTTCATCTTGCGGGTCACCCTGAGCATAAGGTACCGGTGCCTGATCGTTGTAGCCCTGCGTTGAGTCGTCTCCTGACCCATCGTTGCCATCATCTCCGTTGGCGCCTTGGCCGTAGCCGTTGTCGTCTCCAAACCCCAGATCGCCAGCATATGTCAGACCTGAGTACATGAGCGGATAGCCATCTCCATAGCCATAAGGATTCGCATACGGAATCCCTCGCCCCCCCCAGCCCTCCCCAAAACGCCCCCCGCGGCCCTCCCCGAAACGGCCGCCCCGCCCATAGCCTCTGCGTCGTCCATCACCATCGGCATCGCCATCGCGATCATGGTCGGGCAGCATCGAACCACCCCGCACAGCCCCGACCCTGCCTAATGAATCTCCTGGCCCGCCGTACGTGCGCCCAGCTACGCCATACCCCATTACTCGTGCCGAACTGCCGTAACGTGGCCGCATCCCACGCTTCGCACCACTCCGCGCCACACCTCCAGCGCGAACCGCACCACCGCCTCGACCACCAAAACCAACTCCGCCAGCCACTCCGCTGCCATGCTGCGCAGACATAGGAGCGGCAACCCCCGCGAACACGATTCCGATTGCGAGAAGCTGTCTCATAGTCATAGCCTACGCCTTGTCCGCGGAAGCGAGTGCGAAACAATCCTTTTCGCTAAGCGTCGCGCGTTCTACTCCATTGGACGCAGCCACGCTCCACAGGAACTGCATCTGTGTGGAAAATCCCTGCGAAAACTTGCAATCTGATGTAAACTTGAACCTGCGACTTTACGTAAGGAATTCATCATGTCAATCCATCCCATCATGCAGAAGCTGGCCGATAAACTCCAGCGTACCGACCTCCCCGACTTCGCCGCCGGCGACACCATTCGTGTGCAGGTAAAGATCAAAGAGGGCGATAAAGAGCGCCTCCAGGCGTTCGAAGGCATGGTCATCGCCTGCAAGAAGGGTCCGCAAGGCTCCTTCACCGTCCGCAAAATGAGCTTCGGACAAGGTGTTGAGCGTATCTTCCCCTACAACTCCAAAGTTGTGGATAAGGTAGAAAAAATCCGTTCCTATCAAGTACGCCGTTCCAAGCTCTTTTACCTTCGCGGCCTCCGTGGCAAGGCTGCTCGCCTGCGCGAAGTCGAGCGCGCGTCGTAAGAAATGTACTGCACCAGCAGAAGAGGCGACCCGA
>JABBOG010000001.1:0-84820 GCA_019351975.1 Acidobacteriota bacterium | reverse complement strand
GACCCGATGGGTCGCCTCTTCTGTGTCGGATACCTCTTTCAAAGACAATCATTACCGATCTTTTATCCCCGCACCGTTCGCCGGAGTTGAAGCATCTCCATTAGAGCTCTTTGGTGGTACCGCCATTCCCTTCGGCATGGCCACACACGGTTCAGGTTGCGCTGTCTGGCCCGGCAGTTTCTTAACGATCTGCATTCGCATCTGCCCAGACGGACACGGAGATTCCAACAACACCGGCTGTAAGTTCGTCGGAATCGGTGGTGGCGCTACAAATGCGCCTGCCAGCTCACTATTCGGTCTTCCTCCAGGCCAGGAGTAGGGCGCTTTCATAATCACACCGTACCCTACCACCGGATACTTCGATGGGAGGCTAAACTCACGATCGACAAGCACATACGCCGACTCCGGCTTCTTTCCAAGGAGCCGCTTATCCGATGCGAGCTGTAGCTTATGTTCCCCGACTGCTACGGTGAGTGTCGTATCGTTGAATGCCCCTTTCTGCTCCTTCGCTCCCGGAAACGGCATATTTGACACGACCATCGTTCCGATCCCCGGCGCGTACATATACATGTACTTGAAGTTCGCAATTTCGTAGTTCAGTTCGGCCTTTCCGATCATACCGTCCACCGTAAAAGTTCCCCGGCTGATACTAACGGGCGTCATCTTCGGCTCTTTCACCTTTGTCGGATGCAGCTTTTTTCCGTGCTCGTCGTATCCCAAATTCGTCGCGGTCTGGAACACGGGTTTGCCCTGGTCGTCGAACAGTGGATGACCTTTTTTATCTCTTTGCTGCTTCACCGGCGGATTGTACATAGGCTGTCCATCAGGATCCAGCCGCTGCTTTCCTTCTTCGTCCAACATTGGCGTGGCGGGCATCACCACTAGCGTGGTCTGCCCTGCGTATCCCATATTCTTCGATTTTCCTTTTTTTTCAGAAGTCTTCACGCTGGTCGTGCTATCCGCTGCAGCGACCGAAACGGGAGGTGCTGACGACGTAGGTGCCGCGGAGGCGCCTCCCGCATTCTGCGCAACACATGACTGCACGACGAATCCCAGCGAGCCAATGGCCAACAGCAAACAAAATCTCATACGTACGCCCATCATTACCACTCCCAAAGAGAACTCCTTCAGCCAAGAAGGTCATAAGAAAACACAGATGTCAGCAGTGCACCAAGCATAGGGCAAATTTCTTTGCGTTGCCAGCAAAATAATTCCAAGGATGCATCTACCCGAACACCCTTCTTATCGCCATCCGCTACACTGGAGTTGGCTTATACGGCGCAAACTCATGACCGCCTTCTTTCAAGTTCCCCATGTCTCCGGCGTGACCAAAGCAACCGCAAAGCAGCAGATGCTCAAGCAGCTTCGCTGCACTGATGCGCCCGAGCAGGCCCTCCGGTACTACGGCTTCCAAACCATCGCCGGCGTCGATGAAGTCGGCCGTGGTGCTCTCTTCGGACCCGTCGTCGCGGCCGCTGTCATCCTTCCCGCCCGCACTGCCTCCCTCGCGCGCCTCGGCCTCAAGGATTCCAAGCAGCTCACCCGCGAACAGCGCGAAAAACTTGACCGCAAGATTCGCTCGATAGCCGTCAGCATTGCCGTCGCTGAAGTCGACGCGGAGACGATCGACCGTATTAACATCTACCAGGCCTCGCGCCTGGCCATGCTTTTGGCTGTACAACGCCTCATCACACCGCCTGACCATCTCCTCATTGACGCGATGCGCCTTGACCTCTCCCAACTCTCCTATGCATGTGCACAGACGCGCCTGTTCTACGGCGATGCGCTGTCGCTCTCCATCGCTGCCGCGTCGGTCGTCGCTAAAGTCCATCGCGACGCTCTCATGCGCAACCTAGATGTCCTCCATCCTCAATACGGCCTCGCCTCGCACAAAGGCTACGCCACACCGGAGCACCGCCGCGCCCTGGCCTTACATGGTCCATCCCCCCTCCACCGTCGCAGCTTCGCCCCAGTAACCGCCTCCGACCCCAACGCGACACTCGAAGCCAGCATCGACTCAGGCGATCTTTTCCTCGACGACGAGTTCCTGGACGACTCTTTAACCACTGACAATACAGACAACTTCCCGGAGACTTCACCTTGCCCCTAAAGCTTCTCTGTGTCATCGCCCATCCCGACGACGAATGTTTTGCTTTTGGCGGAGCCCTCGCCCTGGCCGCCGATCGTGGCGTCGAAACTTCGGTCATCTGTCTCACAGAGGGCACGGCAGGCTCTTATCGCGGCACTGCCACCAGCGACGCAGAGTTGGCCAAACTCCGGCGCTCCGAGTTCGCCGCCTCCTGCGACATACTCGGCGTGCATCACCACGAGTTCCTCAACGACCCCAACGTCTACCTGGACGGAAAGCTTGAGTTTGTCTCACTTTCTGAGCTCGCCTCAGGGCTTGTAGCCCGCATCCGCGACCTCCGCCCTCACGTCGTTATCACCTTCGGACAGGACGGCGGCCTCAACACCCACGCTGACCACACGTCCGTCTCCGCCGCTACCACCGCGGCATTCCATTGGTCTGGTTCACCCAAGCGTTTCCCGCATCTCGGGCCACTCCATAGCCCACAGCGGCTCTTCTATGTCACCACGAGCTTCTTTCTGCCCGGACGTCTCAACCCCATGCCCGCACCATGGACGCTTACGCTGGATATCCGCTCGGTGTTCGACCGCAAACAGGCCGCCTTCCAGG
This sequence comes from Acidobacteriota bacterium, assembly GCA_019351975.1. GTDB lineage: Bacteria > Acidobacteriota > Terriglobia > Terriglobales > Acidobacteriaceae > Granulicella. The sequence goes on along the minus strand of JABBOG010000001.1, from coordinate 82,122 downwards.
CTCACACGACACAGTCACCACTCGAGCTTCAGACCCGTCCCGTCTTCGCTGAGCATGGCCAGGATGAACATTACGCCCTCGCCGCTATCACGACTCCACAACCCGCAACACAATCCACTAACATGTTCGAAGGCATTGCCGAATAAAGATTCTCATCGCGCCAGTTAGTCCTAGCGCTACCGTTCCTGCAACGGCTCTGCCCGGACCGTACGCTTCTCCACACCTATTCGCTTTCGAAACGAGTACCCCAGCCGCAACGCCAGCAGGACTATCAACACTGCTGTCACCTTCCACGGCGTCCTGACACCCGCCTTCACAAGCCACCAATAGTGAATACAGGCTGCAATCCCTGCAACATAAATCAGCCGGTGCAGACGTTGCCAGTTCTTTCCCCCCATCGCACGCATCACCCGCTTCGGCGACGTCGCGGTCAGGGCAAGCAGGATCACATACGCCGCAAGTCCCACTTGAATGAACCGGCGCTTCTCCACATCGTCCACCATTGACGGCCATATCAGCTTCAACTGCGTCCAAAGCTCTGCCGGATGCCCCGCTCGCAATCCGGCTACCGCCGCCGGCATATCGTATCCGCTAAACAACAGGACATAGGTAAGCAGATGTAGCGTCGCGTACAAGAACACATACAGCCCCACCATTCGGCGAAAACGTACCATCCACCCCAGGGAAGTGTGCAGTCTCCGAATCGGCGTGATGGCGAGATCGGCCAGCAGCAGCCACAGCGCCCAGTCCCCCGTAAAGTGCGTAATGTAGTTGACAGGGTCTGCCTGCATCGCCAGCGAGCCATTGTGATACTGGTCCAGCAACCAAAGCGCTGGCAGAAGACACAACGCATGCACAATAATCTTCAACCAAACGACCGCTCGATTCGACATGCATTCTCTCGGAACAGACCTTAGGTCTCGGCCACCGCTCATTGCCTCTGCTGTGAAGTCACCGTTATCGCTCCCATAACGCTTGGCGATATTCCGCGGAAACGATTAAGTTCTCCGCGCCGTCAATAGGAGATTGCTCTAGAAATCTTTCTTCAAGTCCATCCCGGCATACATCGACGCGACCTGATCACCATAGCCATTAAACATAAGCGTCGGCACAATCTTCGGAAAGATACTATTGGTATTCAACAAACGTTCGTGTGCCTGAGACCATCTTGGATGGTCCACATTCGGGTTCACATTGGAGTAAAACCCATACTCATTCGGGGCCAGCTCATTCCACGTCGTTGGCGGCATCTTGTCCACGAAACGAATCTTCACAATCGACTTCGCCGACTTGAACCCGTACTTCCACGGCACAATCACCCTTATCGGAGCACCCTGCTGGTTCGCCAAAGTTTCCCCATACGACCCGAACGTGAGGAGCGTCAGCGGATTCATCGCCTCATCCATGCGAAGTCCCTCCGTATACGGCCAGTCGATCCCCGCAGGCAGCTCCATCTCTTTGGGGTCCGCCAGCGACAAAAACTGCACAAACTTCGCACTTGGCAGCGGCTCCGCGACATTGATCAGATTCGACAGTGGATACCCATCCCACGGAATCACCATCGACCAGGCCTCCACGCAACGGAACCGGTACACGCGCTGCTCAATCGGTTTGAATCCAAAGATCTGGTCACTGCTCAGAGTCTGCGGCTTCTTTACGAGCCCCTCGATCTTCAAGCTCCACGGCGCTGTCTTCATCTTCCACGCATTTGCCGCTGGATCGCTCTTACTCTCTCCAAACTCGTAAAAATTGTTATAACTTTTTGCCTTCTCCGGTGGAGTCGTTGCCCGGTCCGACACGGTGTAATTCGTCGTCACCAGATTCGTCAGCTTTGCCTCGGCACGCGCCAGCTCAGGCATCCCAGCCATCGCCGCAGCGGCGCCTATTGCTCCCAGCCCAGCCATCACGCTGCGGCGGCTGCATTTGTAAGCCTCAAACGTCTCCTTCGGCGTTATCTCCGACGACGGAATATCACTTCTGGTTCTCAGCAACATAAGCAGCTCCTCGCTCCATAAGCCATCCTCCCATAAGACGGGTTACAAAGTCTCTCGTTTAATCTACGTCCACAACTCTTCACCGGATGTCCCACCAAAATTCCACCCCACTCCTTCACGTCATGCAAAGACCGTCATTGATGCCTCTCCACAAGTTTGCGGCCCAGAAATATCAATGTTCCAACGACCGAAACAAACGCCGCCAACATCGCCTCTCGTGCGAAGTTTGGTCGCGACACTACAATATATCCGAACCCTGCCAACGCGAGAAGCGGAGGCATTGGATACAGCCACATACGAAACGGCCTCCGCATCTCCGGCCTCCGCACCCGCAGCACCATCACACCTACATGCTGCATACCAAATTGCAGTAGGATCCTTAGCACCACCAATGACGCAATCACGTCCGCCAGAGAGAAGAAGCAGAACATGCAAGCTGCTCCAGCCAGCACCAAGAGGCTCACATACGGAAACCCCCGCGTTGGATGCAGCCTCCCGAACACCGCTGGAAAGTTCCCATCCCTGGCCGCAGCAAACGGTATCCGCGAGTACCCCAATAACAGTGAGAACACACTCGCAAAAGCAGTCACCATAACCAGCACAGCTGCCACGCGTCCCATCCACATAGCACCCACCGCGCCCATCCCAGGGGCATACGCTACGTTCATAAACTGACTCAGTAAGGCTCTCCTTGCCTCGATCCCGGATCCCGCCGCGATCACCGCCGGTGCTCCCATCACCGACAGCACGCTCGCATTCAACCCCAGGTATAGCAGCGCGACAATCCCGATCGACCACAAAACCGCCCGCGGTACCGTTCGGCCCGGATCGCTGGTCTCTCCGCCCAGAAACGTCACGTTGTAGTACCCCCAATAGTCATACGTTGCTATCAGCATCGCCGAACCCAGTCCCACAAAAAATCGACCATCCAGCAGGAATCCTCCTGCTGGTACCTGCACCACGCGCCTCCAGCTTCCGTGCATCAGCCCGGTAACCATCGCCCAGCCAATCGTCCCCAGAACAACTACCAGCATCCCCGTCGCCACCCCCCGCATGTTGGCCAGTCGCCGATACAGCAGCACTACCGCCCCCATCACAGCCGTAATCGCCAGCCACGATCCCCGTCCTATTGTCACCCCAAAGCTGTACTGCCCCACTCCCAGCGAATGCACGATGCCCCCACCCCCCATCAGCCCGGGTGCCAGAAATCCCGCATACTGCGCCAAACCGATGCAGCCGCTCGCAACGCTCAGCGGCGCGCTGAAGCACAGCTGAAATACAAACAAAAAACTCAGCCACCGTCCCCACTGCCCTGGAAACATCTTCCCAAGATACGCATAGGTTCCTCCCTCCTCCGGCATCGCCGCTCCCAGCTCCGCCCACACCATCCCATCGCACGCCGCCAGCCCGGCTCCCAGCACCCAACCGAGCATCGCTTGCGGTCCGCCCATCGAAGCGAGCAGCAATGGCAGCGTTAAGAACGGTCCGACGCCGATCATATCCAGCAGATTCAGCGTCACAGCTCCGCGCAGCGTCAGCGACCGCTCCATCCTCGCATCACCCATCCCCATTCCGCGAGTCTACCGCTCTTTCTTCAATCTCGTGCTGTCAATCCGCAGCGAGCTTGGTCAACGCCCGACCGGCTCTCTAAACGTCTCCTCCATACTCACGAGCCTGAGAGAAAGACTCTCGCCGCGGGGTCTTCGCATAAGCTACTGAAGCCAGGTTCGCTGGTGAGTCGTTCACGGAGCGATGGATCCAGTCTCACCGCCTCACTCATTGCAGCAATAGCATTCGCTCGTGCATGTTGCTGCTTCGCCCGGGCGAACGCTGCCTCGAAATACGAGGCCACATTCCAAAACACGGTCGCCATCTTCTTGACCTCGGTCCCCGCCTCAAGCCTGGCCTGTACGAAGGACTTCAGCATGGCAATGGCACCAGCACCGTCTTGCTTTCGCTCCGCGAACACCCGTGCTAAAAGCACCGCTGTATCAGCAGAGTCAGGCGATTGCTTAAGCTCCTCCTGCAATGCCGTAACGATGCTTGCGGTCTGGACGTCACTCTGTAGAGCGCCAGGCGCAAGATATGTCATCGCCTCGGTCAACACACGCGAGCGCTTCGCAGACTGCGCCGCTGCTACCGCCGTAACCGTAGCCGACTCAAGAAGCTGCTGCGTTATCCCGGCAGCAACGACAGGCAGAATGCGATTCCCAGAGTATCCAGCGACGATGGATGTCGCCAGAAGCTCCAGCAGATCGGTTGGCGAACTACCGAGCGGAGCACGTCGCGCCCAGAACATCGCGAGGAGCGCCGCCCATGCTCCGCCTACTCCCATAAACACGTTCGCCACACAAAAAAGCCACGTGGGTCTCCACTTATTTGATGGAACACCCAGCGGAGCGTTGATGCTGGAGAGATAGGAAGAAGTCCAATAGAGCAGCCCACCAATAACGCCGCCCACATCGAGAAGAAGAAAGATACGCCACAACTCGAACATCGACACACCTCCCTGCAACTCTTTGGAGGAAGTTTACGCCACGACTGTATCGCCTTCTCCAGGAGCGAGAAACAGATTCGATTCCAGTCCATGCTGGCGGTCGTATAAGTCTCGGTAACGGCCATTCGCATCGTAGAGTTCTCTATGCGTGCCATGCTCCACAATGCGTCCACCTTCGATGACAAGAATCTCGTTGGCGCGGCGAATCGTCGAAAGTCGATGTGCAATGACGAACGTGGTTCGTCCCTGCATTAGATAGCTTAGACCTTGCTGAATCAGTGCTTCGGACTCAGAGTCCAGCGAACTTGTAGCTTCGTCAAGAATCAGGATGCGCGGATCAGCCAGAATAGCTCGCGCAATCGAAAGCCTCTGGCGCTGGCCACCAGATAACTTCACACCGCGCTCCCCGACGATCGTGTCGTAAGCCTCGGGAAATCGCTCTGCGAACTCATCGACCCGGGCAATAGCGCAAGCTTTCAGGAACTCCTCCTCCGTGCTGCCCGGACGCGAAAACTTTACGTTCTCGCGGATTGTACCGTCAAACAAGAACGTCTCCTGTAGCACCACGCCGAGTTGCTGTCGATAACTGCTCAGTTTCGCACTTGCAAGATCGTGACCGTCGATCAGCACAGCACCCGATTGAGCCGTATGGAATCCACAGATGAGCGATATGATCGTAGACTTGCCCGAACCGCTCGACCCCACCAGCGCCGTCACCGTGCCAGGTTTGGAGATGAAGTTGATCCCATGCAACACGGGCTTCTCAGGCACATACGAAAAGCCAACATCCACGAAGCGCACTTCTCCTACCAGCGGCCCTAGCTCTATTGAGCGCGCAGGGTCTGCATCTTCTTCAACCTCGCCCATAATCTCGCGTGTGCGATCAAGGCCAGCCATAGCTTCTGTCAATTGGGTGCCGATTGCGACAAGTTGTATCACCGGTGCCGTCATGAACGCCAAAAACATAACGTAGGAGAAGTAACTCCCAGCCGATAGCTTCCCGAGAGCATTAAGATGCGCGCCCATGAACATTACGACAGCGCCAACGACGCCGAGAATTACAGTGGAGGACAGCGTCATGAGGGACTGCGCAGTGAGCGAACTGATGACGTTCTGGAGCAGCTTGTCAACGCCCCCAGCAAACACCGTCGCTTCGCTCTCCTCTGCGTGATACCCCTTCACCACGCGCACACCACCTAACGACTCGGTGAGTCGTCCAGTAACTTCGGCGTTGATCTTCGCGCGCTCGCGGAAGATGGGTCGAATGACCTTGAACGCCCTCTGTAAAACCAGCGCAAACGCCGTCATAATAACGAACGCTAACAACGTCATGCTCACCGACACATACATCAGGTAAGTGAATGCAAGCAACGCCGTCAACACGCCTCCAACAAAGTCCACGATGCCTGTGCCGATGAGATTGCGTACACCTTCAACGTCGTTCATAATCCGAGCAACTAACGTCCCAGTCCGGTTCTCGTCATAAAACGAAACCGAGAGCCGCCCTACGTGCTGCTGCACCTGCATCCGCAAGTCCGCAATAAGCCGTTGTCCGGCTTTGGAAAGCAATTGGGTAAGCGCATACGACGTAATACCCTGCACCAACGTTGCAAGCAATACCGCACCGACGATCCACGGAAGCAGATCTGTCCTGTGCTTCGTAAACACCTGGTCAATCAGCGGACGGAACGAGGCGGGCAGCACAAGAGCGCAAGTGCGGTTGACGATCATCAACAAGAAACAGCCTGCCAGAAGCCCGCGTCGCGGCTTCACAAGCACCCAGATCTCGGGCCATATGTCTTTGAGCTTCGTCTTAGGACGCTTGCTGGTTAGGTCCGCCGTGAGAGCGCGCCCTGTACCACGTGACGGAGCATCTGCAGCGCGCATCCTTGGCGCGCCGCCCAGATTCGAAGTTCCAAAATTTGCCATGCAACTTTAGTTTACGCCCGGCTCAGATCACACAAGCCGTGCACGGCGTGCTGCGATGAAGCTACGAACGCACAAAACCACAAAGAAGAAGCACAGGATTGACATCAACAACTGCTCATGGACAGCAGAGGGGTGCGGCATCGGAGCATGTGTACTGTGAGCACTGAGGATGTCCTTCATCGCCATGAAGCCAGGAAACACAAAGCCCAGCAGCCCGATCGTCACTGCGATATGCATATACAGCATGCGTTTGCTAGCATCTTTGGAGTTCGCCATCGCCCCGCAGACTCCCAGCACCAGGCCAAACCAACATGGTATGAGCGATGTCGGATGCGCCGATCCCGTCGTAACAAAAAAGAAAATTCCAATGCCAATAAGAACAATTCCAAAGTAAATCGTGAGTCGTGCCATGATAATCCTTTCGATTCGTGAACTCTATTCCGCTGCGCGGCGCTAGCTCTTCACGGAAGCTGCGTGTTGTATCTGACTCATGACCTCTGCTGGAGTCCAGTCGTTCGTAGGAAAGAACGCGACCACTTTGCCATCCTTGCCGATAATTACTGTAGATAGCGAATGTTGCAGGGTTCCGTTCTCGCCTGGAGTAACGCCTACATCAAAATAGTGCTCTACCTTGGTGAGTTCGGCCACAGGCGGTGCAGCAAACTGCCAATGACGGAACGTCTCCTTGACGTAACGACCTGTATACGCTTCACCATAGCTGCGCAAAACCTTCGGCGTGTCGTACGCCGGATCAAAACTCACACTGAGCAAATGAGTCTCATCGTAGAGCTTCGGATCCTTTTGTAGCGCCTTATCGATATCCGCAAAGTTATGGCTCATCCTTGGACAGTAATCCGAAAGCGGACAACGAGTGTAAATGAAGGTCATCAAGACAATCTTTCCGCGAAACTCCTTCAAACTGATCGTATGATCCGATTGATCGAGTAATTTGAAGTCGGGCACAGCATCGCCCTTTGCCGGAAGGTGATATGTAGACGTCGGCTTATAATCCGGCCGGGCTTGCGCAAGGATATCAATGTCCTTAATGCGCATATTGATCGGTCCGGTAGCATCATGATCAGCGAGTAACTGAGCCGATATCAGATCTCCTGGATGCAACTCTGTCAGCGCAGACGGATCAACAACGCGATACTCCATTGTCATCGCTGACATCAAGCCGGGTACGGCTTCGTGCTTCAGCGTCAATTTACCGTCCCCTTGATCAACGCTCACCACGACCCCGCGCAACGGATAGGCGTGCGACGGTGCTTTTGTCATCGGAGCATTCCCCGTACCGTGGCAACCGCCTATGCTAAAAGCCAGTAAAGGTGCAAAAAATAGTAGCATTACAGCGTACGCACGACGCATCTTTGATGTCTCCTTCGGGATTGCCCGCACCCATCTCTCCTATGATAGTCGTACCTTCACTGGATGCGTGGTAGCATCTCCCTCGAACGGAGGTGATGGATGTCCGAGGCAAGTGCCGCGCAGGTACAAAGTATTGACGCCACCGCCGGGCCTTCAATCGCGTGGCTCGCGATGGGTTTCCTCTTAGCCGGGCTCGGTACCGTCATGCTTGGCCCAATTCTGCCGTCGCTGCTGCACGATTGGCAGCTCACCGACCAGCAAGGCGGCCTTCTGTTAGCAGCCAAGTTCGTCGGTTCATTCCTCGGCGGCGTCTCTGTCCCGCGACGCCTTCGCTTTGGAGTCTTTGGTGGAATGTGCTTCGCATGCCTGGGTTTTGGCGCGTTTGCGCTCATCGGCGGACTTCACAGCGGAGCGCTCTGCCTCTTCGTCGGCGGATTCGGCCTCGGTCAAATTATCGCCTCGACCAACATCGTTGTCGGACGGCGCTATCAGAAACACACCGGGTCCGCACTGGCCTCAGTGAACTTCTTCTGGAGCCTTGGCGCCGTCGCTTGTGGCTTGGTCGCCGCAGCCATCCTGCCTCGATTTCATCTCCGAGGGCCGTTACTGTGCTTTGCAGGCCTTTTCCTCATCGTCGGCATCGGGGGCTACTTTATGCCATTACTTGATGGACCTAAGCCCCTGCATCTTGAAGCTGCGACCCCCAGCGGACTGCCGCATCCAATTCTTCTCCACTTCGCGTTACTGCTATTCCTCTACGGCGGTCTCGAAACCTGCATGACTGGGTGGCTCACGACCTACACCTTACGTTTCTCGGATGTCCGCCTCTTAGGCGGCCAGTCGGCCATCGTCCTGCTATGGTCGGCTTTAACCGCCGGTCGCGCGATCTCCTCCGCCTCCCTGCGCGTCATGAGCGAATCAACCTTGCAACGCATAGGCCTGCTGCTATCGGCGGTTTTCATCGCAGCTCTCCTGACAACGCACCACGCCGCTCTCCTATCGCTCTACTGCGTCCTGCTGGGACTGAGCCTTGCTCCTTTTTTCCCGGCTACCTTCGCCCTGCTGATTCATTGGCACCCAACTGCGCGTGAGGCAGGATTTATCCTCGCGGTATCAGGATTAGGTGCTGCTTTGTTTCCATGGATCATGGGGTATGTGTCCACCCATAGCGGCTCGTTGCGCATTGCCATGGTCGTTCCACTGCTGCTAACACTTGCGCTACTTGCGCTCAGTTCGGCGGCCAACTCTATTGGCTTCACGCAATTTCACACCATCAGCAAGTGAAGATTTAGAGAAGGTTGATATAACAGTAAAAGATGAATGCTGCGACGCTCAACGAGCTTATCGATGCGCTGGAGAATGGAAAGCAGCTTATCCTTCCTCAGGCACACGCAGCAGATGAGTTGCGCGCAGCCTTCAACACAGCCCAGCAACATCGCGGTAGAGCTGCGTGGGATCCTCCGCACGTCTTGACGTGGGCTCAATGGATAAAGACACTCTGGAGCACACTCGCAATCGAAGGAGTGGACCACCGGCTACTTCTCAACCCTGCACAGGAACATAGCTTATGGTACGAAGTACTGAAGAGCATAGAGAACCAATCACTTGGTTCCGTTGAGGCGCTCGCAGATATGGCGATGAACGCATGGCAACTGGCTGCCAGCTATCGTGCTTCGCACCGACTGCGCGAGTTCGCATCAACCCACGATGCCCGCCTCTTTGCCGAATGGACAGCACAATTTGTGCAGCGCTGCGCATTGCGGGGCTATCTCTCCAGCGCATTATTAGAAGATGCGCTCCTGCATCATCTACAAGCTGGCTCAGTCACTTCAACAGACTCGCTCACGCTCGTCGGCTTTGACGAGAGGCTACCTGCACAAGATGCCCTCCTACACGGATTTCAGGATCGCGGCACGCGCATAGTAGATCTCTGCTTGAAAGCTCCCGATGCCATCCGAGCACCGGCGCTCCAGGCCCAGGTTCATACCGAACAAGCTGAACACGACCTTGCTGCGCGCTGGACACGCGAGCGTTTGGAGAGATCATCCATAGAAATTGGCCCCCCTTCTAGAGTGGCACTCTTAGTTCCCAACCTGCAAAAAGATCGAGCGATCCTAGAAGAAGTTTTTCGTGAGACGTTAGCTCAGGAGTTACAGTGGATTGGAACGGATCTCTGTTCCTCCCCATGGGAAATTCCAGCAGGCTTACCGCTTGCTTCCATTCCTATCGTCGCCGATGCTCTGTCCATTGTGCAGTGGTCCCAAGCGTCCCTCCCGGTTGCGCGGGTTAGTTCGCTGCTTCTATCCCCGTATGTCGGCGAAAATGGGACGGCCTCCGAATTCCTCGATGCCAGTGCTTATTTTGATACGGCGACGTTACGTCGCCTGCCTATGTTACATCCAGAGATTGCAATCGATAGCCTCGTTAGCGCAATGGACTCCGGATCGCACACCCCGTCCGCGTCGACAGCAATCACCGCTTTAGGATGGGTACGTGGCGTGAAACGCTTGGCACAAAGCTTGCTGGATCGTACCCAACTGCGGACCTTCGCTGCATGGATGGACTTTGTGCGCAGCCTGTTGCAGGCCGCAAACTGGCCTGGAACGATGCCCCTGAATGCCACCGAATTTGAAACCAATCGTTCATGGGAAAGCCTTCTGGACATGATCGCCACGCTGGATTTCAGCGGTAGACATGTCACGTTTTCTGAAGCGCTGCAGGCCCTCACAGCACATGCTACGAAGATAAGGATAACGCCGCCGACAGCGGACGCTCCGGTGCAGATTCTAAACATTGCTGAGGCAGAGGGTTGTGTCTTTGACGGTCTCATTTTCTTACACTGCACAGATGCGAACTGGCCAATTTCTGAGCGCGTAAACCCGTTACTGCCATGGTCATTACAGCGACTGTTAGGAATGCCGGGCACCGATGCAGCACGCTCCCACGCACAAAGTCGCGCGTATACAGAAAGTCTAATACGACGCTCCCGTTCGGTGCTCTTCCTCCATGCGGCCACGAATGACCACGCCAAGCTGCGTCCTTCACCTCTCTTGGAAGAGTTGAAGATCATGCACAGCGACCCGAATCACCTGGTCAAAGCCACACAACACCCCATAACTTTGGACTTCGAGGACTACTCCGAGTCTGATGACTTACCGCCGCTGCCGTCAGACCACGTCCGCGGCGGTTCAGCGGTGCTCAAACTTCAATCCTCATGCGGCTTTCTGGCTTTTGCGCAAATGCGTCTTCTGTCAACTGAACCAGCCCTGCGAGACCTAGGCTTCGATGCGTTCGAGAGCGGCAAATTGCTGCACCAGACGATGCAATTATTTTGGAAACAACTCCGATCACAGGAAGCACTAAGACGCTTGACCCCTGTAGAGAGACAAAGCCTGCTACGTTCTGCTATAGACGATGCATTTACAGAATATCTACACCCTCGCAACGGATGGGATCACGCATACCTTCAAGTGCAGAAAGAGCGGCTGTGCTCCTTACTGCAGCATTGGCTCGATGAAGAGCTGCGTCGTTCTCCATTTGACATTCTCGATCTCGAGCGAAAGCAAACGCTCCCCATAGGTCCACTTATGCTCGACCTGCGTATGGACAGAATCGACCGAGTAGGCGACGGATTCGTGTTCGTGGACTACAAGACCAGCTACACAGCGGACCCGAAGCAGTGGGAAGGCCAGCGCCCGGACGATCCGCAATTACCCCTCTACGCATTGCTTTGCGAGCCGAATGAGTTGAAAGGGCTGGCCTTCGCAAAAATACGTCCAGGGCGCGATTTGCAGTGGCTTGGCTATCAGGCGGAGGAAGGGATCTTTCCGAAGGCTAAGGTTCAGGATCTGCCCACAATGATCGACGCATGGCGCAACACCCTGACGCAACTCGCATCCGACTTCGCAACGGGAAAGGCCGACGTTAGCCCGAAAAACTATACTTTGAATTGCAGCCACTGCGCGCAGCGAATTCTGTGCCGTGTTGATCCAAATGCGCTGCAACTACAGTCACTTGATGATCAAGAAAATGCGGAGTTTGCAGATGGCTGATGTGCTGCAATTTCCTTCTCAAACACAAACAAGCTACAAAGCCGTGGACGACAACCTGGCTCGTAGACAGGCCTTGGATACACGCGCTTCCTGCATCGTAGAAGCACCTGCCGGCTCCGGCAAAACTGGCTTGATGGTGCAGCGTTATCTGAAGCTCTTAGGCGATGAAACCGTCGAATCCCCGGAAGAAGTACTGGCCATAACTTTCACCAACAAAGCTACAGCGGAGTTACGCGACCGTATACTGGAGCAGTTGCGAAACGCCAGCGATGGCCCACTGCCAGCATACGCCGCAGCATTCGACCAAGACACCCGCGCTCTTGCCAAAAGCGCGCTGACGCGCAGCAGCTTGCTTGGATGGTCGCTCGTCGAGCGTCCGTTCCGCTTGAATATCCGCTCCATCGACTCAGTCTGCTCCGAGATTGTTAACTCTCTCCCCCTACTCGCCGGAGGCTTTGGTAAGTGCCAACCACTCGAAGATCCCGGACCCATCTACCGACTCGCCGCCCGGCGCACGCTGCTCCAGCTCGGTGGCGTCGACAGCGTCTTACACCAGTCCATACGCACAGTACTTCTGCATCGTGACGGAAGTCTTCTCGATTGCGAAAAACTGCTGGCAGAGATGCTGGAAGCTCGCGAGCAATGGGGCGAGCTCGTCCCCCTCAGCCAGGCTGAAGTCGACGACGCTCATTTAGATCAAGTCATTCGCGGAACCTTAGAACGCAGCTTAGAAAACATCGTCTGCGCTGGACTATCGCGAGCACTGCGCGCAATACCAGCCGAACTCCTGCACGAATTGACAAACCTGGCCACTCAGCTAAGCATTCACCCCCCTTATAAGTTGGACGTCTCACCTATCTCTATTTGCAGGGATCGCCACGATCCTCCCGAGACCGCCGCAAAGCATCTCGATCATTGGCGGGCTTTAATCAGTCTCGTCATGAAAAAGGACGGGCTGTGGCGTAAGCGCTGCTCTCGCGTCGATATTGGCTTTGAAATCCCCAAGCCGCATCAGCTTCATCTCGAACGGCTGATCACAAGCATGCAGAGTGATACCCTTCTGGAGGCTCTTTGCGCCGTCCGTGCACTCCCTCCCGCAAGATATCCAGACAATCAATGGCTGGTTACGAAGGCTCTCTTCCACGTGTTGCGCCACGCCCTTGCAGAGTTACGCCTGCTGTTCGCAGAGCGTGGCGAATGTGACTTTGCAGAGCTCGCGCTGGTCGCCCGTTCCGCACTCCGCGCGGAAGATGGCGCGAGTGACGCCGCCCTTGCGGCTGGAGGCAGGCTACGTCATCTCTTAGTCGATGAAATGCAAGATACATCTTCCGGACAGTACGAACTCATTGATCTGCTCACCCGATCATGGGATGGAAGCACCCAGACACTTTTCCTCGTAGGCGATCCAAAGCAATCCATCTATCTCTTTCGGCAAGCCCGCGTGGAGCGATTCTTGAGGACAATGGAGGAGCAACGACTCGGCGAAATAACTCTGAAACCGCTACAGCTAACCTCGAATTTTCGTTCGCAAGCAAACCTCGTCAACGACTTCAATCGCTCCTTCAATCTCCTGTTTCCTCTCCCCGACGCTGCTCACACCGCAAGCAACGAAGGCGCGGACGTACCGTTCGTAGAGGCAAATCCAGTTCGCGAGCAAAGCACCGAACGCGGGATTGTCTGGCATCCCGCCATCCTCTCCGAGGAGCGCACCCAACAAGACTACACGTGCCAGGAAGCCCGTACCATCCGCCGCATCGTTGAGCTCCGACTCGCCATGCCGCTCCCGCAAGAACGCAGCGATCCGCTAAATCCCAAGCCTTGGCGCATCGCTGTTTTAGGTCGCGCGCGCTCTCACCTTACCGCTGTCATTACTGAGTTCAAGCGCGATCGCGGCAACGGTCCTATTGCCTTCCGCGGGATTGATCTCGATCCTCTGGATAGACTCATTGAAGTGCTCGACGCACTTGCGCTGATGCGAGCCATATTACATCCCGGAGATCGAATCGCTTGGCTCGCAGTGCTGCGAGCGCCCTGGTGTGGCCTCTCCAAAGCGGATCTGCTCGCGCTCACAGGTGAGGGCGATGCAGCCGATCCTTTGGCGTCCATCGCAAGCCTGGTCCGCCGCCGCCGAAATCATCTCACCCACGCTGGACGTCAACTCCTTGATCGCATCTGGCCAATCCTAGAGCTCGCGATCGCGACATTCGGGCGCACTACCCTTGCAACGCACGTCGAACGCACATGGCGCTCATTAGGTGGAGATGTCGGCATCTCCCAGGAGCAACGCAACAACGTAAAACGCTACTTCAACCTGGTGCGCGATGTCGAAGGTGAAGGCAGACTCGATCTCAGCATCTTGTCATCACGTCTCAAGCGTCTCTACGCCGAGCCACAGTCTGCCGCGCCTGTGGACGGCATATTGCCTGTAGAACTTCTGACGATCCACAAAGCAAAGGGGCTGGAATGGGATATGGTCCTTGTGCCCGGATTGGAACGCGGTGGTGGTCGCTCGTCCAGCCCGCTGCTCAATTGGTTGGAGTTCGATGACGTGTCGCCCATTGAAAGACAAGCCAGCATCGTTCTCGCACCCATATGGCAAAGAGGTTCAGACCCGGATCAACTTAGCTCGTGGCTTAGTAGTGTGCGCAGGCGGCGCGAACAAGCAGAGCGGAAGCGCGTCTTCTACGTTGCCGCCACACGCGCTCGCGAAGAAGTCCATCTCTTCGGCGCTGCCTCAACGACCGCGAAGGGAGAACTCTCTCCAGGCCATTGGGACAGCCTATTGAAAGCATGCTGGGCGGTCGCAGCGCCGCACTTCCATGTCTCTGACGCAGTCCCACTCGTTGATGCCTCACGGATGCTCCGATACGATGAACCGTCAAGCGAAATCGACGGACAATATATATCTCTTGCAGCCGCCGCAGATGAAGTCCCGGGTCTACAGAGAGTGCCAGAGGTACTTAAACGGCTTCCTCTCAGCTTTGATCCATCCGCAAGATTCCGAACCGATACGGCCAGACGTCTTCCCTATTCTGAGGCCAAAGTATTAAACGTTTCGCCAACCTTCGAGCGCCCCGACGGCTCCTTTGCTGCGAGGGCCTTTGGGAACGTGGTTCATCGCTACTTGGAATGGATCGCTGCCCGCCTGCAGGCCCACGCAACCTGCGATCAACTGCTCGTAGAATTGCCCTCCTGGCGATCACGCCTCACGGCAAGTTTGCGTAGCGAAGGTCTAGCACCCAAGCTAGCCGCACGCGAAGCACCTCGCGCGGAAGAGGCACTACAGAAGACTCTCCGCGATCCTATCGGTCAATGGCTGCTCTCGCCCCACACATCTGCTGCAAGCGAACGTTCTCTCGTTGTCGCATCCAACACCACGTTCCGCGTTGATCGAACGTTTATCGCTGGCGCACATCCTCTGAGCCTCGGCCACGACTGCATTTGGATCGTCGATTTCAAGACGAGCGAGCAGGGCTCACGGACGAACGTAGCCTTCGAAGACGCAGAACTCGCCAAATATCGCGAGCAACTGGAAGCGTACGCAAAGGTACGACGCACACTTTCAGATGGCCATCTGCGCATCCACTTAGGCCTGTTCTATCCGCTGATACCCCGACTGATCCACTGGCAGAGCCGCGCTCCAATCAATCGATCCCAGCCCTAAATCCGAGTGCCTTGAAGCATCCCGACCAGCGTTGTCGCGCATTCTTCGCACTGTTCCCGCGTAACGTCGAAATGCGTTACCAGACGTACCGCATGCGGTCCAATGGCGCTACATAGAATACCTTCCGATTTCAACCGCGACACAAACGATGGCGCGTCTCCGTTATCTTTTAGAGCAAACAGAACAATATTCGTCTGCACCGACGCGAGGTCTATTGAAACATCATCGCATTCCGCAATGCCCTCAGCCAGGATCCGCGCGTTCGCGTGGTCTTCATGCAACCGTGCAGGACCTTCTTCAAGCGCCATCAAACCAGCCGCTGCTAAAATTCCCGCCTGACGCATGCCACCACCCAGCGCCTTTCGAATGCTTCGTGCTCTCGTGATCGCATCGCGCGACCCCACAAGCATCGACCCAACAGGTGCACCAAGCCCCTTGGAAAGGCAAAAGCTTACGGTGTCAAAACCATGCGTCAACTCAGCTACCGTGATGCCCAAAGCAGTCGCTGCATTGAATACTCGGGCGCCATCCAGATGCGTAGGCAATCCAGCATCTGCGGCACCTCGCCATATCTCTTCCAACAGGGGCAGCGGCGTGACCGTACCGCCAGCCATATTGTGCGAGTTCTCCAAACAAATAAGCCCTGTGGCCGCGCGATAATAAATCTTCGGCGCAATCGCGCTCCGAATCTGTTCCCATGTCAAAACGCCGCGATCACCCGCGACCGTCCGCGGCGAACAGCCCGAAAACGCAGACATCATCGCCATCTCCCAGTCCAGAATGTGGGAACGCGCCTCGCAGATGACCTCTTGCCCATGCTCCGTGTGCAGTCGGATGGCAATCTGATTCCCCATCGTTCCAGTCGGTACAAAGATCGCAGCTTCGCGGCCGAAGATCTCCGCGGCGTATGCTTCAAGGCGATTGATCGTAGGATCTTCGCCGTACACATCATCGCCAACGTCGGCTGCCGCCATCGCAGCTCGCATCGCAGCCGTAGGCTTTGTAACAGTGTCACTCCGCAAATCAATAGACTGTAAAGCTGTCGCCACTAATCTCTCCTCTCAACGTCTGCGTCAAGCCGCAACCGTCATCAATAGATGGGTGAATACGTCGTTTGAAACAAGTCGCCCTCGCAACGTTAGCTGCCACCTGCCGTCTGTTTCCATCATCATACCTGCGCGGATCATCTCCTCGACAGACGTCACCACCTGCGCAACGAACTCGGGTGGGAACCGAAGTTTTAGCTGCGATACTTCGACCCCCTCATTCATCCGCAGGCCGAGAAAGATTGCCTCTTCAAACGCATCGCGACCGCGTACATCGATAGATGTACGCCCCGGAATCCCCTCAAGATAAGCTGCGAGATCATCCGAATTTGCGAATCGAACCGCTCCTCCATCTCGCAGCAACATGGAGTGCGCGTCCAGTCCAAAGCCGATGTACGGTGCTTGCTTCCAGTACTTGATATTGTGCTTCGACCGGTACTGTCGCGCTGCAAAATTCGATATCTCATATTGCGAAAATCCATGCCGAGGGAGCCACTCACATGCAACCTCATAGAAGTCGGCAGAACTTTCATCTGCAGGCACGCCCGGGGCGTGGAAGCGTTCTCCACCACCCATGACCTCACGGCCAAGGCGCGAGTCTTCATCCACCTCGAGCATATACACGCTTAGGTGCGCAAGGCCAATGTCGGTCGCAACATCGAGCGAGTGCTGCCAACTCTCAGCCGTTTGGTACGGCAGTCCCGCGATCAGATCCACTCCGACATTATGTACACCAGCCGCTTGCAGCCGAACGATCTCCTCCACACAGTCTCGCTTCGTGTGCAGTCGGCCGACTGCGGCGCACTCCCGGTCCACAAAAGATTGCACGCCCAGGCTGATCCTGTTCACTCCAAGGCGCTGTGCTTCATAAAGCACAGCGTCCGCAATCTGCCCAGGTGCTGCTTCAAGCGTAATCTCTGCGTTCTCCGCGATCGCAAACGAATCGCGGAGTGCGGCGAAGATGCGGCGAAGCTGGGCAGGCTCCAGAAGACTTGGCGTTCCGCCCCCAAAATACAATGTATCAATCTGCTGCGGGAACTCCAGAGCACCCTGTACTTCCTTCTCGCGCGCCGCCGCAATCTCGGCGCATAGCCTCTTGACATAATCCTCAATAGCGTTAGCCGACGAAACGCCAGATGCGAAGTTACAAAAGCTGCACTTGGCGCGGCAAAATGGCACAGACACATAGACGCCAAGCGTCGAGTGCTGCAACGTCGCCTCCTCGCGGTACAAATGCATAATCTTATTCTTTCATGTGAATGCCGCTCCAAAGAGAAAGAGTCCGATAGGCCCATCTTGCCATCTAGAATGAAAGAGACATGGCAGACCAGAAGAACCAGTCCACGGATGCAACCGCACCGAACACGCCAGAGCAGCAGAAGGCAGCTGCGAGCGATGACGACGTTGTAGGAAAAGCATACGACAGTCGAATCATGCGGCGCCTTTTCCGGTACCTTTCGCCATACAAACTGCAGGTCTCCGTCTCTGCTGTCGCCATCGTACTGAAGGCTTTTAGCGACGTACTCGGCCCATACTTCGTCAAGGTCGCCGTCGATAACTACTTCGCTCCAACACACGAAAAACACTCTTGGCTCGCCTCCAGGCTGAGCCCCGACCCGGTGCGCGGCGTCACTGAGCTCGCCTTCCTCTATCTAGCTACGCTTGTATTGATCTTCGGTCTCGAATTTGTACAGACCTACATGATGCAGTGGACCGGCCAGAAGATCATGTTCGATCTTCGCAGCCAGATTTTTCGCCATATCCAGCGCATGCATGTAGCATTCTTTGACCGCAACCCCGTAGGCCGTCTCGTCACTCGCGTCACTTCAGACGTGGACGCGCTCAACGAGATGTTCACCTCCGGCGTCCTCGCCATCTTTGAGGACATCTTCGTTCTCACCTTCATCGTTGCCATCATGCTCAAGATGAGCTGGTTGCTTGCGCTCCTGACGCTTTCAGTAATTCCTGCGATCCTGTACGCCACCCATCTTTTCCGCCGTCACGTTCGCGAAAGCTACCGCCGCCAGCGCGCCGCAACCGCGAAGATCAACGCGTTCACACAGGAATACGTCTCAGGTATGAGCGTTGTACAACTCTTCAACCGCGAGCAACGGGCCTTCGATGACTTCTCTGCGGTGAATCAGCTCAACAAACAAGCCTGGACGGACGCCATCTTCGCGTACGCCCTGTACTATCCCGTCGTCGAACTCCTAAGTTCTATCGCAATTGCGTTGGTCATCTGGCGCGGCGGCATCGCAGTCCTGCACGCCACACCCGCCCTCGCAGCGCATGCAAACTTCCTTCACCCCATCGTCACGCTCGGCATCCTAATTGCATTCATCCAGTATGCGCAGCGATTCTTCCGCCCAATTCAAGATCTCAGCGACAAATACAACATCCTTCAAGCCGCCATGGCTGCCGCAGAACGCGTCTTCAAGCTCCTCGACACTCAACCCGAGATCAAAACCGAGCTTCCGCATCCCATTCCTGGCGACCGTAGCGGAAAAATTGAGTTTCGCGACGTATGGTTTACCTACCAACAACTCACACCGCTTCAACTCGAGCAACTGCGCATCCTAAATGATGATCAACTCCAACACTTCAAAGGTATCGAATGGATTCTTCGCGGCGTGAGCTTCACAGTTGACCCCGACAAGACCGCCGCGATCGTCGGCCACACCGGTGCAGGCAAAACGACCATCACCGCGCTCATGATGCGTTTCTACGACGTTCAGCGCGGAGCGGTCATCGTCGATGGTGTGGATGTGCGCGAACAGGACCTCAACAAGCTGCGGCGCCGCTTCGGTGTAGTACTTCAGGATCCTTTCCTCTTCTCCGGAACGATCGCGCAAAACATTCGTCTTGGCTCCAACTGGATCACCGAGGATGAAGTCACCAACGCCGCAGAGGAAGTCAACGTAGCTGACTTCATTCGTACGCTTCCGCAAGGCTTTGCTGAACCCGTCCTCGAGCGCGGATCCACGCTATCCACGGGCCAAAAGCAGCTCATCAGCTTCGCGCGCGCGCTCGCCCATCGCCCCGGAATCCTCATACTCGACGAAGCCACCAGTTCCGTAGACACTGAGACTGAATTCCGCGTCCGTCTTGCGCTGGAGCGTATGATCACTGGGCGAACTTCCGTCCTTATCGCCCACCGTCTCTCCACCATTCAGCGCGCCGACACCATCCTCGTCATGCACAAAGGCAAACTTCGCGAGCAGGGCACGCATCAAGAGCTTCTCGCCATGCGCGGCCTCTATTTCAAGCTCTATCAGCTTCAGTACAAGGATCAGGAGTTGACCGCGGACATCGCATCGGCCACGATCACAGCATAGAGCAACCGCACGCATTCAACTCAAAGTATCCCCAGCGTTACACTTGGAGCATTGCGATTCAGCCCAATCCGCGCATCTTTGTC
Organism: Acidobacteriota bacterium; assembly: GCA_019351975.1. GTDB lineage: Bacteria > Acidobacteriota > Terriglobia > Terriglobales > Acidobacteriaceae > Granulicella. Next base: position 62,154 of record JABBOG010000001.1, on the reverse strand, counting down.
TCCGCCGGTGAAGCGTCCGGCGATGCCTATGGTGCAGCCCTGATCGATGCCCTTCGCATCAACCTTCCATCCGCCACCTTCACGGGTCTCGGTGGCATCCAGATGGAGCGCGCAGGCCAGCAGCGCGTCGTACGCGCAGAGGATGTCGCCGTCATGGGTGTCACAGAGATCCTGCGCCACATCCCGCGCATCTTCGCGAGCTACCGCAAACTCGTCGCAGCGATTCGCCGAAACCGTCCCGATATTGCCATCCTCATCGACTTCCCAGACGTCAACTTTCGTCTGGCAAAACACCTCCATCGCACCGGTGTTCCTGTTGTCTGGTTCGTTAGCCCACAGCTATGGGCGTGGAAGCGCGGAAGACTTCGCTGGGTGCAGGAACGCGTCGACAAAATGCTTGTCATCTTTCCCTTTGAAGAGAGCTTTTATCGCGAACGCGGCGTAGATGCAACGTTTGTCGGCCATCCCCTCGCCACGGACACTCTTCCTGTTCCATCGCGTGAGCATTACGCTGACCAGCATCATCTCGACCCATCCAGGACGTGGATCGCTCTGCTCCCCGGCAGCCGCTGGAAAGAGATTCGCGCAAACCTTCCTGCCCTGCATGAACTTGCGATGAGCGATCTCATCACTACCGCCGCTGCGTACACGACCTTTAACGGTGATACCACCATCCAGCCATCCGACCCGGCCGCTCACACCCGCTACGAGTTCCTTCTACCCGTCGCCTCCACGATCGACATTCAGGCGCTGCGCCAATACATTCAAAGCTTGAACGCCGAGCACCTGAAATACTTCGGCCCTGAAGCCGCCAGCATACGACTCACCCTCGTTCCCAACGCACGCGAAGCCCTCCATCACGCGCGCGCCTCTGTCGTCGCCAGTGGCACGGCAACCGTGCTCGCCGCCATCGTTGGCAATCCTTTCATCGTCGTCTACCGAGTCTCCGCGCTCACGTTCGCACTCGCAAAAAAACTAGTGGAGTATCCCGAGGAACTCTCCGGCATGAAAGACGTCGCCGGAAACCTACCCGTCGCAATGGTCAATCTGATCGCCGGAAAGCGCATCGTTCCTGAACTGCTCCAGGTCAGCTTCAACGCAGCGAATGTTGCGTCAAAACTCGGCCCGCTGCTCTTCGATGGCCCCGAGCGATCCGCGCAGATCGCAGCCCTCGCAGAGGTTCGAAGCCGGCTTCAGCCGCCCCCACAGCATCCATCCTCACCCATCCTCCGCGTCACCGAAACCATCCTCAACCTGCTCCACGCACCACCTCAACCGTAGCCTCCATGTTTCTAGCGTTGACCATGCCCCGTAAAACCCATAAAATCAAAGCTGCAGAGGAGTAGCTGCACTGCGTCAGCACCAGCTTCCGGTCTGCATCCCATTTTCCCGCGTATCTGAATCTAACCATCCAGCCACCCCGGGCTAAAAGAAAAGAGTCTCGCGCACCATGGCAAATCACGTCTCCTCCCTCAAGCGCTCTCGTCAAACTATCACCAAAACGGCCATCAACCGCGCCAACAAGTCCAAGCTTCGCGGTAGCCTCCGCCTCATGCGCGAGGCCCTCGCCGCCGGCGACAAGAACAACCTCACCGAGGTCTACCGCTCTACCGTGTCCGTCCTCGACAAGAGCGTTCAGAAGGGCGTGCTGCACAAGAACACCGCTAGCCGCTACAAGGCCCGCCTCAATGCCCGCGTCAAAGCCGTCGTCACAAAGGCAGCATAAGCACGATTTTCCATCACATCAAAGAGGCCAGCCCAGCGCTGGCCTTTTACTTTGCCCTAACAGCAAGCAGCACTGGAACCTTCGCCCCCCATTCGCGTACAGTACTCTAACTAAGAAACTTCCCTCACGCCTGTAGCGAAGCTGCAGGTATCTCCTACGTTGTACCGCCAGAACCAACCTAGCTCACACCGGAGTTCACGATGAATACCACCCTCCAGCGGACCACCAGCCGTGTCCGTCGCTCTGCCCTAACCCTCACCTGCACCGGCATCGTTCTCGCGGCCCCATTCGCCTCCATGGCACAAGCACCTACAGCGCCCGCAACGCCGCCTCAGACACATTACCTGCCCGCTCCCGCATTCGACAAAGCCGCCATCAACACCGCCGCCGACCCATGCACCGACTTCTACAAATACGCCTGCGGAAACTTCGCCGCCAACCATCCCATTCCCGCCGACCAGTCAGGCGTCGATCAGTTCTACACCCTCTTCAACGTCAACACACAAGAGCTCAACGGCATTCTGTCCAAGTACGAGAACCCCGCTGACCAGCACACTCCCAACCAGCAGAAGATCGGTGCCTACTACGCCGCCTGCACCAACACAAACCTCATCGACGAGAAGGGCCTCGCTCCCATCCAACCACTCCTCGACAAGATCGGCCACGTCAGCAAATCCGACCTTCCCGCTCTGGCTGGGGAACTCCAGCGGATCGGTGTCAACGCCTTCTTTGGCTTCGGCGAACAGCAGGACTTCAAAGACGCCACAAAACAGGTCGCCGCCGTCGATCAAGGCGGTCTCGGTCTTCCCGAGCGCGATTATTACACTCGCACCGGCGACAAAGACAAGCAGATCCGCCAGCAGTACGTCGCCCACATCACCAAGGTCCTGACCCTCGCCGGCGAGTCCCCCGCCGATGCACAACGCGACGCCACAAACATCATGGACTTCGAAACCAAACTCGCTGAAGCCTCCATGACAAACACCCAGCGCCGTGATCCCGACGCCATCTACCACCCGCAGACCCTCGCTGCATTCGAGGCATCCATCGCGCCCGTCGACTTCAAACCCTTTCTTGAAGCCATCCACGCGCCCGCACAGCTTCCCGGACCGCTGGGCCCTGACTCCCTCATCAACGCCAATCCGTCCTTCTTCCCCGCCATGGTCGCCGCCGTCAAGTCTGCCGACATCGATACCCTCCGCGCCTACATCCGCTTCCATACCCTCGACACCTTCGCCATGAACCTCCCCAAGCAGTTCGATGACGCCCGCTTCGACTTCTACGGCCGCGAACTCGAAGGGCAGCCCGACCAGCGTCCCCGTTGGCAGCGTTGTTCCTCCGCCGTCGATGGTGCCCTCGGCGAAGCTCTCGGTCAGGTCTACGTCGCCCAATACTTCCCGCCCGCAAGCAAATCCAGCATGCTTCAGATGGTCCATGACATCGAAGCTGCAATGGACAAGGACATCGACACACTCGACTGGATGAGCGCCGCCACCAAAATCAAAGCCAAAGACAAGCTCCACGCTGTAGCAGACAAAATCGGCTATCCCGACCACTGGCGCGACTACTCCAAACTCACCGTCTCGCCCACCGAGGCTCTCGGCAACGACGAACGCGCCACTGCCTTCGAAAATGATCGCGAGCTCAATAAGATCGGCCAGCCCGTCGACAAGCTCGAATGGGGCATGTCGCCTCCCACCGTCAACGCCTACTACAACCCCAGCATGAATGACATCAACTTCCCCGCCGGCATCCTTCAGCCTGCCTTCTATGACCCCACCGCCGACCTCGCCGTCAACTACGGCCACATCGGTGCCGTCATCGGTCACGAGCTCACCCACGGCTTCGACGATGAAGGCAAGAAGTTCGACGCCAACGGCAATCTCGCCGACTGGTGGACCGCCGACGATACAAAGAAGTTCCAGGCCAAGACCAGCTGCCTCGTCAACGAGTACGGAAACTTCGTCGCTGTCAAAGGCGATAAGCCAGCCGATGATGTCCACGTCAACGGCCAGCTCACCCTCGGCGAAAACACCGCCGACAACGGTGGCCTCGTTCTCGCCTATGTAGCCTACCTCGAACGCGCCAAAAAGGACGGCATCGACGTGGACAAGAAGATCGACGGCTACACCGGTCCGCAGCGTTTCTACATCTCCTTCGCCCAGAACTGGTGTGAAAACACTCGCCCCGCAGCCACGCGCGCGCAGGTCCTCACCGATCCGCACTCGCCCGACCACTTCCGAGCTAACGGGGCCATCGTCAACCAGCCCGGCTTCGCAAAGGCGTTTGGCTGCAAAGAGGGTACCCCCATGGTTCCCTCCAGCAACTGTCGCGTCTGGTAGCTCTCCTTTTAGCCACCCTCCGGCACCTTGTCGCACATCATTCGCGACAAGGTGCCATTCTTCTTTTCGCCTCACTCCATGCGAAACTTAATCTGTGCCCACACTGCAACGCCGCCGCACTCTTGGCTTCCTCGCCGCTGCTCTCGCCAGCAGCTTCTGGGGCTGCGGCTTTTTCTTCGGTAAAATCGCGCTTGCAGAGATGAACGTTGGAGCAATGGTCTTCTACCGTTTCTTCTTCGCCACTATCGGCCTGATTCCACTCCTCATCACCCACCGGCCCCGCTTCAACGCATCCGAGTGGCGCACCCTCCTCATCGCATCGTTTCTCGGCGTTCCCGTGCAGTTCCTTATCCAGTTCAAAGGTCTCTCGATCACCACGGTCTCGCACGCCGCGCTCATGGTCGGCACCATGCCCGTCATCCTCGCCGTCGGTGCGACCATCTTCTCCAAAGAGCACCTCAACTCACTCGGTTGGGGCGCCCTCGTGCTCTCCACCTCCGGTGCCGCCCTCATCGCCCTCGGTGGTTCCCACCATCCCACCGCCAACGGCCCCTCCCTCGAAGGTGATCTCCTCGTCGTCCTCTCCCTCTTCATCGCCCTCTTTTGGATCCTTATCAACAAGCACCTCATGGAAACCCACGACCACATCGTCGTCACCGCCTACGGCATCGCGCTGGGCACTCTCATGCTCGCCCTCTATGTGCCCTTTGCCTACGGAGTTCCTCCCGTCCACGGCATCTCCCTCAAAGCCTGGGCCGCCCTCATCGGCAGCGGCATCCTCTGCACAGCAACCACCACCCTCCTGTGGAACTGGGGCATGACGCAGGTTCCCGCATCTCAGGCCGGTGTCCTCCTCAACATGGAGCCCCTTATCGGCTCCCTGCTGGGCGTCTTCATTCTCTCCGAACACCTTGGTCCGCTCGCCTGGCTCGGTGGAGCCTTGATCCTCACCGCCGCCATCGGTCTCGCCACGCATTCTTCTCCACCGCTGGAAGACCCCGCAATGGTCTAACCCTCTGCTACCATCGCATCGTCAACCATCCACCCTTCATGAATGAGGATTGCCACATGAATCTCCGCTCTCTCGCCTCAGCGCTCACTCTGGCCTGCTGCGCGAGCCCCTTCTGCTCAGCCCAAACCGCCAATCCCCAAATCACGACACAGACCATAGCGCAGACTGCTCCACAGCGCACCACGCAGCCCTCGAAACGTCAGCCACCCAAACCCGCCACAGATCAGGCCCCCGGGGCCGCGCCCAACAAGGTCTGGGTCAACGCCACCACGAAGATCTACCACTGCCCCGGCGACCGATACTATGGCCGCACCAAAGGCGGCTCCTACATGACCGAAGCCGACGCAAAATCCATCCATGCTCACGGCGCTCACAACCAGACCTGCTTCAAATAAGTACGCCACACCGCACTCGAATACCTACTTCAACCACGGTGTAAGATTCGCGAAAATCTGTGGCCGCACAAAGTTCATCCGTCCTTCTCCGTGAAGTACCCTCCGAAAGGGGCCGTTCATCACCTACCCTGAATCCATGCCGCCACGCCTCATCGCGATCGACATGGACGGGACTTTGCTCAACACCGACGGCGACGTAAGCTTTCGCAACCGCTCCGCCTTGCGTCTCGCAGAAGCCTCCGGTGCCGAAGTCGTAATCGCCACCGGCCGCCGCCACAGCTATGCCATGCGCGTCCTCCACGATCTCAATCTCCACCAATCTAGCGCTGTAGTTAGTTCGAACGGCACCGTCATACGCACCATAGGGTCCAGGCTCCTTCACCGTACCCACCTTCCCCTCTCCACAGCCCGCTGGCTCTGCTCCCATCTCGCAGACTTCCGCAAAACCCTTGTTCTCACCTTCGACCTCGTCGGTCCCACCGGCGACGACAGCCGCGGTGCTCTCGTCGTCGAACACCTCGACGATCTCCACGCCAGCATCGGCCGCTGGATGCGTTCCAACGAGCCGTACATCGCACAGGTCGATCCCATCGAAGACGCCCTGCAGTCCACCCCCGGCAGTATTCCACCCATTCAGATGATGCTCTGCGGCCCCATCGCCCGTATGGCCGAAGCCGAATCCCGACTCCTCGAGCATCCCCACGTCACCGCCGTCGGTGCCATCGAGGCTCACAACGCCGAGATCACACTCCACCGCACCATCTACCCCGAAAACGATCTCTCCATCGTCGACATCCTGCCCGCTGGCTGCTCGAAAGCCTCCGCTCTCACCCGCCTCGCTCACCTCCGAGGTCTCTCGACACGCGACATTCTCGCCATCGGAGATAACTGGAACGACGTCCCCATGCTCCGTCTTGCAGGTCAGGCCGTCCTCATGTCCAACGCACCCGGCGACCTCCTCGCCCTTGCACGCGCCGAGCGCTGGACCATCGCCCCATCCAACAACGACGACGGTGTCGCCATCGCTATCGAAAGCGCTCTCGCCGCAATCACCGTCTAGCGAACGCAATCAGATAGCGTCTACTGCTACTGCAGCTTCTCGTTCCTCATCCACAAGAGAACACAATGCGTCGAAGTGATACGCAACTCAGCTCGTAGCAAGCGTCGACTTCGTCGGCACTCCACCTCAGCCTCGCCACACAGGATCGGGTTTGCTCTGTTGGTCCTCGCGCACCTTCAGCAGCTGTCTGCTGCTGCAAGAGTTGCATCGCCACGGATAAAGCCCTATTCGGCTATGAACCAGCTTCTCCACCAGACTTCGCTTCGACCGGAACAACCGGCCGCGCGCACACTTTTCGCACTGCATCGCTCAAACTCCGGAAAGAATCTCAACCAAGGCCCGAAACATTCCTTGGCACATACCGGAGGTGCAGACCTCACGTAGTCATGCCTTTTTGCAGTTCAAAACAACGCGATGATATTCTCATAAAGAAGTGCACCCTCGCAACACAAAACGCATCCTCGCGCTCGCAAGTGTTCTTTTTGCAGCAACCCTTTGCCGCCCCGTCTTCGCAATCCAGCGCGTCACCCTCCGCAGTGGATTCTCGTATGACTGCATGAGCACCCAGCCTGTAGACGGCTCCCAGCTTCGTCTGTTCCTCTTCTCAGACACTGCGTCCTCCTCCACACAACCGGCCAACTTCATCGATATCGCACAGCAATCCGTCGCCAGTATTGAAACCCTGCCAGACCCTCCCGTGCCGCCACCCGTCCCCGCAGCTGCCCAGACACCGCAAAGCGTCCACGACATCCTTACCCACGCTGGCGCGCAGCACGACATCGATGTGGATCTCCTCGCCAGCGTCATCGCAGCCGAAAGCGGCGGCCGCATCAACGCCGTCTCCCGCACCGGTGCCCGCGGCCTCATGCAGCTCATGCCCGGCACCGCCCAGCAGCTCGGTGTCGATGACGCCTTCCGCCCAGACCAGAACATCGCCGGCGGCACCGCTTATCTAGACCAGCTCCTTACCCGCTACCGGAACGACCTATCCCTTGCCCTGGCGGCCTATAACGCAGGCCCCGCTGCCGTCGACCGTTACCACGGTATCCCGCCCTACGCTGAAACCCGAGCTTATGTCGCCCGTGTCGAACGCGAATTCAAACGTCGCAAGCTGGCCGAACAGCACACCCAAAGTACAACTCGCATCCAGTCCACACCGTCCGCCTCGCTGACCATCGCCGCTCTCGGTTCGCACTGATGCCCCTATCCCCTGCCGCGCTGAGCGACCCTCAGCAGACACCGCCTCGCTCCAGCCTCTTTACCCCCCGCACCGTCATTCCCGTCGCCGTCATCCTGCTCGCGTTCGGCATCTGGATCGCATATAGCCATAACGCCTTTAACTGGGCCTCTCTCTCGCACCAACTCCATTCCGTCTCTCCCATCTCCATCGCCATCGCCCTTGCCTGCAGCTACTTTGGCTACTATCTGCGTGCCTGGCGCTGGTCCGTGCTGCTCTCCCCCATCTGCAAAACCACCGCCTTGCAGATGCTTCCCTCACAGCTCATCGGCTTTACCATCGTTGGTCTCTTCGGCCGCTTCGCCGACCTCGCTCGTCCCTACCTCATCGCGCGTCGCCTTAAGACCTCCGTCGCAACCCAACTCGCCGTCTACTCCATCGAGCGCGCCTTCGACCTCGCCGCCGCCGCCATCCTCTTTTCCACCACCCTCGCCTTCGCTCCCCGCAACATGGCTCACCACGAAGCCTTCGCCCGCGCCGGCATCCTCTCGCTCGCCGCAACCGCTTTCCTTGCCGCCTTCGCCCTCGCCCTTCGCTTCGCCGGACATCGCGTCGCCGCCCTCACCGCCCGCATTTTCAAGCCGCTCTCCGAAACCTTCGCCAACACCGCCTCCGGCCGCATCCTCGAGTTCAGCCACGGCCTCCGCATCGTCTCCACTCTCGCCGAGTTCCTCAGCGCTCTCGCCATCTCCATCGCCATGTGGCTCGTCATCGCGCTCATGTACTTCAACGCCACGCATGCCTTCCGCGCAGCCCCTACCCTCGCCAACCTCAGCTTCGCCGCCACCATGCTGCTGCTCGCTACCTCGCTCGGTGGCTCACTCCTGCAACTCCCCGTCCTCGGCTGGTTCACACAGATCGCCGTTCTCGCCGCTGCCCTCCACGGCTTCTTCAACGTCCCCCTCGAAGCCGCCTCAGCCTGCGGCGCGGTCATCCTCCTCATCTCCAACCTCGCCGTCATCCCCATCGGCCTTGTCGCCGCACATCTCGAAGGCGTCAGCCTCCGCGACGCCGCCACCCAACCCTCTACCAACATCTAACATCCACAACCAAGTAGAATAACCACAATGAAATGCCCGTTTTGCTCCTTCACCCAGGACAAAGTCATCGACAGCCGCGAGAGCAAAGACGCCGACTCTATCCGTCGCCGCCGCGAATGTGAACGCTGCAACAAGCGCTTCACCACCTACGAGCGCCTCGACGAAATCCCCTACATGGTCGTAAAAAAAGATGGCCGCCGCGAACGCTTCGACCGCCAGAAGGTCCTCACCGGCATCCTCCACTCCTGCCAGAAGCGCAAGGTCTCCACCGCACAGATGCAGGTCATCGTCGACGCCGTCGAAGCCTTTGTCGTTGATTCCTCCGACCGCGAACGCTCCACATCCTCCATCGGCGAGCTCATCATGACCCGCCTCCGCGACATCGACACCGTAGCCTACATCCGTTTCGCCAGCGTCTACCGCGACTTCAAGGACGTCAACGAATTCAAAATTGAACTCGAAGGCCTTCTCAGCGGCAAAGACTCCCGCTCCAAACGCATCACCTCAAAATAACCGCCAACGCTGTTGTTGTCAGCTAAAAGCGAACAACTTCAAGCTGTAGCTCGCAATCAGCCCAACCCGCAAAGGATCTCATGCCCCACACCCACAACATCACTCTTATCCCCGGCGACGGCATCGGCCCCGAAGTCACCTCCGCCACCGTCGCCATCCTCGAAGCCGCAGGCAAATCCACCGGCGTCACCTTCGACTGGCACACCTATGACGCTGGCGCCGACGCCTTCGCTAAAACCGGCGAGTACATCCCCAAAGCTCTCTACGACTCCATCGAACAGAACCGCGTCGCCCTCAAAGGCCCCGTCACCACGCCCATCGGCGGCGGCTTCTCCTCCATCAACGTCACACTGCGCAAAAAGTTCGACCTCTACGCGAACTTCCGCCCCATCAAGAACCTCCCCGGCCTCAAAACCAACTACCCCAACATCGATCTCGTCATCTTCCGCGAAAACACCGAAGACCTCTACTCCGGTCTCGAAGTCATGATCAACCCCGACATCGCGCAGTCCTTCAAGATCATCACCACCAAAGGCTCCACCCGCATCGCTAAATCCGCCTTCGACTACGCCCTCAAGCATGGCCGCAAAAAAGTCCACGCCATCCACAAGGCCAACATCATGAAGCTCTCCGATGGCCTCTTCCTGCGCTGCTGCAAGTCCGTCGCATCCCAATTCCCCGACGTCACCTACGCCGAGCACATCGTCGACAACACCTGCATGCAGCTTGTCCTGAACCCTTACCAATACGACATCATCCTCACCGAAAACCTCTACGGTGACATCCTCTCCGACCTCTGCTCCGCCTTCGTCGGCGGCCTCGGCCTTGTCCCGGGTGCCAACCTCGGCGCGCACTGCGCCATCTTCGAAGCCGTCCACGGCTCCGCACCCGACATTGCCGGACAGGACAAAGCCAATCCCACCGCCCTCCTCCAGTCCGCCCTCCTCATGCTCGACCACATCGACGAAGCACAGACCGCAACCAACATCCGCACCGCCCTCGATAGGGTCTACACCGAAGGCAAAACCCTCACCCGCGACGTCGGCGGCACTGCCGGTACACGGGCATTTAGCGAAGCCGTCATCGCCGCCCTGTAACTATCTCCAGCCAGTGCTGTGGCACATCCATCAAGTGCTACAGCACTCGCTCCACACCTCCTCACGCCACAAAACCTCCATCGATCCGAAGCCGACCACCGTTATACCGCGTCTCACAAGCAGTACCGAATCGACGCCCCAGCCTATGACCCAATCCTTCCGCCTCACGTCCATCGCTCTCCTCGCCATCTCCCTCGCAGGCTGCAAGCAGGCTGCAGTGAACACAGCGCAGTCCCCCACCCAGCCCATCGCCGCTCATCCCGCGCCCGCCGTCGATCCCGCCACCGCCGGATCCATCTCCGGCATCGTCGACTTCAAAGGCACTCCCCCCGTACGCATCCCCATCGACATGTCTGCCGACCCGGCCTGCGCCCTCTCCACCAACGCCACCGAGCAAATCCTCGTCACCGACCACAAGCTCGCAAACGTCTTCATCTACATCAAATCCGGCGCACCCGACGCCAGCGCACCCTCGAATACCCCGCCCGTCCTCCTCGATCAAAAGGGCTGCCGCTACGTTCCTCACGTCATCGCGCTCCAGCAGGGCGGCACCGTCGAGTTTCGCAACTCCGACCCCACCATGCACAACGTCCACACCATGCCCACACAGGTCGGCAACAACTCCGTCGATCTCTCCGAGGCACCCATGGGTCCTCCTCAGACTGAGAAGTTCAACTCACCCGAGGTCATGCTCCCCGTCCGCTGCAACAACCATCCCTGGATGAGCGCCTTCATCAACGTCGCTCCCAACCGCTACTTCGCCGTCACCGGCACCAACGGCACCTTCACCATCCCCGACCTCGCACCGGGTACCTACACCGTCGCCGCCGTACAGGAAAAACTAGGCGAGCAGGACATGCAGATCACCGTGCCCGCAAAATCCACCGCCAAAGTCAGCTTCACCTTTGCAGCCAAGTAGCATCCTAATCGTGTATCTTGCTGTAACAAGACACGTAACACTCAGGAGCCAGCAACCAACATGAACGTCCACCTCAATCTGGCAACGCACGCCATTCCACTTTGGTTTCTCGTTCTCTCCCTCTTCCTCCCCCGCATCTGCATCGTGCTCGCATGGCTGCAGCACAGCATGACGCAGTTCATCCCCTCCACCGTCGGCCTCATTCCAGCCATCGTCGCACTCCTCATCCCACGACTCCTCATCCTCTACTGGATCTACACCGACCTCGGCATCGGCCTCTGGTTCCTGCTGCACGTCATCGCCCTCCTCATCGCCTGGGGCGGCGGCAGCCAGCGTGTCTACACCCGCCGCCGCGTCACCTACGTGGACTAATCGAACCACCAGCAGAATCCGGCGCTACCGTGTCTCTACACAGTAGCGCCGCTTTGCTTGATCCTCCGGATTCCCTTCACCCACGCAACCTCTGGAGAACCTATGCTCAGGTCGCTGTCCTGAAGGGGACGGCCTTCAGCCCAGCCGTACCTGCCACATCGGAACTTCCCTGGACTACCGGCTCTGTAGCGGCTTCGAGATGCTCTCCAAACTCTTCCCCGCGGCCTCCACTCCGATAAAGTATTCGCACGCCGCGCCCCCAAGCATCAACGCCGCTCCCAGCGCATAGCCCATCGCCACATTCATCTTCGAGTTCGTCGCAATCAGCACTCCAAACAACACCGGCGCTCCAACTCCACCCAGCAGCGTTCCCAGCGCATAAAAGATCGCAATCGCGAACGCCCGCATCTCCAGCGGAAAGATCTCGCTCACCGTCAGGTACGCCGCGCTCGCTGCCGACGATGCCACGAAGAAAATCACGCTGAACCATATCGCAAGCCCGCGCGCTCCCAGCATCCCATGCACAAACGGGAACAGAACCCCCACCAGCAGCAGCCCCGCAACGCCATAGCAAGCTGTAATCATCGGCTTTCGCCCAATGTTGTCAAACAATCGCCCCAGCGTCAGCGGCCCCAGAAAACTCGCGATCGCAAACGGTAGCAGATGCATCGGCATCGCCCCATCCGACACATGAAAAAACTTCTTCACCATCAGCCCGTACGAAAAGAACACCGCATTGAAAAAGAACGCCTGCGACACCATCAGCACCAGCCCCAGGATCGACCTCTGCCTGTTCTCTCCCACCATATTGCTGAAGATCTCCCGCAGCGGCGTATGGTCCCGCACCGCAATCTTCAGCTTGCCCGCCTCCGGTTTCGGCAACGTCTCCGGATGCCCCTTGCTCACCTTCCCTTCAATCTCCGCCACCGTACGGTCCGCATCCTTCTCTCTCCCTCGCAGCATCAACCACCGCGGACTCTCCGGCACCGACAACCGCAGCACCAGCACCCCGATCCCCAGCGTTCCGCCAATCCCAAACGCATATCTCCACCCAATATCTCTCGGCACATACCCTGCCAGAAGAAACATCGTCGCCAGCGATCCAACCGTCGCTCCCAGCCAGAACGTCCCATTCACAATCAGGTCCACCGTTCCCCGAATCTTGCCCGGAATCAGTTCGTCCACAGCGGAATTAATCGCCGCATACTCCCCGCCGATCCCAACCCCCGTGAAGAACCGGAACACCGAAAAGCTCACCAGGTTCCACGAAAACGCGCTCGCAATCGTCGCCAGCGAGTACGTCGCCAGCGTCACCAGAAATAACTTTCGCCGGCCCAGCCTGTCCGTCAGATATCCAAACAGCAGCGCACCCAGCACAGCCCCCGCAAGATACGTCGAAGCCGCACCCGTCACCTCCGGCGCCGTCAGGTGCAATCCCGCGCGGCTCTCCAGAATCCCCGACAGCGACCCCACCAGCGTGACCTCTAGCCCATCCAGCAGCCACGATGTCCCCAGCGCCACCAGAATCCGCACATGCCAGCTAGACCACGGCAGCCGGTCCATGCGCTCCGGCACGTCTGTCTCAACCTCCCGCCCTGGTTCGACCTCTGCTCCGCGCGCCATGGCCCACCCCTGTCCGTTTATTCCTTTGGCAACACGCTGATGCGTCCATTGCGCTCTAGAATCGCATACTCTATATCCTCGACCCGCGTCACGCCACGCTCTCGTGCCGCCGCCTCAATGTCCTCGCGGCGCAGCTTCATCCCCCGCACAACCTCCGGCTGCCACTCCCCGTTCCGGATAACCACCAGCGGCGTCCCATCAATAATCGCGCCCAGCATCGGCGACCTGTTCTTCGCCCATGACACCGTTCGGTGGATCAATCCCACCGCAATCACAGCGCACGTACAGTTCGTCACCGACCGGTCGTTCCCCACCGTCGAAAGAATGATAATTCCTCCCATCAGGAACACAATCACAAACTCGAACATCGTCATCTGCGACCCAGGGCGCCGCGCCAGCACGCGCACCACCAGCAGCAAAATAAAATACCCGAGCACCGCATGGAGAATCGTAGCCATAGAAATTCAACACTCACGGAAATACAAACACACTGCCTTCAACCGGCCGCCCATCCTCCATCCGCATCGTAAACTTGTGCGGCCCCGGAAACGACGGCTTCAACGCAATCTGCACCACAGCAGGCGCTTCCGTCGCCGCAAACGTATACGTAATTCCACCCTCGCCAATCGCAGACACCACAGGCTGCGGCGAGATCCGCTGCGCACCCAGCGGTCCCAGAATCGTTCGGCCCACAAAAATCTTTACACGCCCATCGTGAATCGCCTGCTCGCTGAAGTGCAGCGTCATAATCGACGGTGTATCCGACCGTTCCATCCGCTCATAGTTCAGCGTTAACTCCCCGTCATCGCTCACCAGCTTTGCCTTCGACAGCCATCCTCGCCCAAACAATCCCAATACATCGCACACCAGAATCACCAGAAACACTGACCATATCACCCGCTCAAAGCGCCACCACTTACGCTGAAATTCCAGGTTCTCTCCAACAGCGATTTTCTCGTCCACCTTTGGAACAGAGTCTTCCACCGGGCTTGTAAACGGCTTCGGCATAGCTACCCTTTCACTTCGAATCGTCCTTGCGCGCCACCACTGTAATCTCCCCAAACGCCTCCAGAACCGCCGCATCAATGCCCTTGAGGTCCTTGATCTTGTGCTCGCGCGCCATATCCATTACATCGTCGTCCGTGATCCGCATCCGGCTCATCGTATCCGTCCGCCACTCGTTATGTTCAAGCAGGATCAGCGGCGTCCCATCCAGCACCTGCGCCACCACATCAAACCGGTACCGCAGCGACGCAAGCACGTAGTGGCACAGCGCCACCGTCAAAATCTGCGTCACCGCATTCGTCAGTGACGCCTCGTCCCCCACCATTCCCGTAAGCGTCAGCCCCCCGAGATAAAAAATCAGTACAAACTCAAATGGCGTCAGCTGCTTCCCCGGACGCCGCCCCACAATCCGAACCATCAGCACCAGAAACAGATACCCAAACACCGCGCGAAAGATGACAAAGATAGCCACCGATTTTCCCCTGCTTTGTATGCGTGCGGCAGCGTTACGCTGTTCCGCTACATGAGAGCACACAGCGCCTCTTCGGGTTGCAAGCGCTTCGTCACTCCCTCATCGACAGCTCCATCAACCACCTCTCGACGTGCCGATAGTTTTTATCGTAGAAAGATGTTTCTTCTCGAAAATCTGCATCTCAACGAAAGAGCGCACATGATCGCCGTGCCGCCAGAATCCAGTAGCCCCGCAAGTTCGCTACCCACACCCCAGGTTCCCAAACGCGAAAAGGAGTCACCCATGCCCAACCCACCCGTCGTCGTCATCACAGGCTCATCCGCAGGTCTGGGCCGCGCCATCGCCCACGGCTTCGCAAAACGCGGCGCACACATCGGCCTCATGGCCCGCAATCCCGAAGCCCTCAACGCCGCCAGGCAAGAGTGCGAAGCACTCGGCGGCAAAGCTCTCGTTCTTCCCGTCGATGTCTCCGACGCCGAAGCCGTCGACGCCGCCGCATCCAAAGTTGAAGAAGAGTTCGGCCCCATCGACATCTGGGTCAACGACGCCATGGTCAGCGTCTTCTCCCCCGTCAAAGAAATGGAAGCCTCCGACTACAAGCGCGTCACCGAAGTCCTCTACCTCGGCTTCGTCCACGGCACCCAGTCCGCGCTCAAGCGCATGCTCCCCCGCGATCGCGGCACCATCATCCAGATCGGCTCCGCACTCTCCTACCGCTCCATCCCGCTCCAGTCCGCATACTGCGCCTGCAAACACGCCATCAACGGCTTCACTGACTCGCTGCGCTGCGAACTCTATCACGACAACAGCAACATCAAAATCACCACCGTACAGATGCCCGCCATGAACACCACGCAGTTCGACTGGGTCAAGAACCGCATGCCCAACGATACCCAACCCGTCCCTCCCATCTTCGAGCCCGAACTCGCCGCTGAAGTCGTCGTCGCCGCAGGCTTCGCACAAAATCCGCGCCGCGAATACTGGGTCGGCACACCCACCGTCGCCGCCATCATCGGCCAGATGTTCATCCCCGGCCTGCTCGACCGCTACCTCGGCAAGACCGGATACAAGTCCCAACAAATTCCCAACGAACCCAAAAACCCCAACGCACCCAATAATCTCTACAACTACGTCCCCGGCGTCCACAGCGCACGCGGCAAGTTTGCCGATCGCTCCACTCGCACCAGCGCCGAAATCTTCCTCTCCCTCAATCGAGGTACGGTCGCCACAGTCGCCGCTCTCGCCGTCACCGCGCTGGGCGGTGCCATCCTCGCGAAACGGAGAACCGCATGAGCCGCCGCAAATCCCAACCCTGCACCTGCGAGGACGCCATCATGCTCGGAGCATGTTGCTGCGCCCTCGCAACCCTCGTCCCCATCACCCTCTATCAGCTCGGCGCAATCGACTCTCTTCCTGATCCTCACTGCCGTGTCTTCGACTCCGAACGCATCACCACCTCCAGGGCAGCGCACCCCTTCGGGATTCCAGACGGCATCCTCGGCATTGCCAGCTTCAGCACAACGCTCGCCCTGATCCTTCTTGCCCGAAAACACGAGCCCGCAAAAAAATTGCTCGGTGCCAAGCTCGCCCTCGACGCCTCCGCAGCTGCCTTCAACGCCGGCCGCCAGGTCATCAGCTTCGGCAAGCTCTGCTCCTGGTGTACCGCCACCGCCATCTCCACCGGCGTCATGGCCTACGCAGGCCGCTCCAACATTCGCAACGCTGTCAAATAAATTCTCCGAACGGCAAACCGCTGACCAGCGACACACTCATTACATAGCGCTGCACAACGCAGACCATCCCACGTACATCTGACGTACTGGTCGTACGATACATGTCGCATTCACAAGTACTGTGCTTTCGGCAACGGCCAAAATCACTGCAGCACAAGGGCCCTTATGACGAAGTTCCGCACTACACTGTACCGCTCAACGCTCGCGCTGCTCGTTCTAGGCGCACCTGCCGCTCTACTCAATCCATCCGCATCGGCCCAGACATCCTCCACGCAGCCCAACGACTCCGCACAGAATAAGAACGCTGGCCTCACCGCAGACAACCAGCCGAATTCCACAAACGATCTCAAAACCACAGCAGCCGTCCGCAAAGCCATCATCGCCGACAAGAGTCTCACCATGGACGCCTACAACGTCAAGATCATCACGCGCCACGGCACCGTAACGCTCAAAGGCCCCGTCAAATCCGATCGCCAAAAGCAGCAAGTCGATAACGACGCCACGCAGGCAGCCCCGAGCTACAAAATTGTCGATCAGATGACCGTCAAGCAGTAATACGACCCGCCGCCGCACTGCCGACCTGCAACGCAAAAAACTTTAAAGTTCTTCAAGGAGATTCACCATGTCCAGCAAAAACACCGCCGTCTTCGGCATCTACGCCACACCTGCCACCGCAGAGAACGCCGTCGATCACCTCCTCTCCATCGGCTTTACCAACGCCGCCATCTCCGTCCTTCTTCCCGACGATGACAGCACCCGCGCCTTCGCTCACGAGAAGAACACCAAGGCTCCCGAAGGCACCGTCACCGGCGTCACCACCGGTGGCGTCATCGGCGGAACCCTTGGCCTGCTCGCCGGCATCGGTGCCCTCGCCATCCCCGGCGTCGGCCCGCTCATCGCAGCCGGCCCCATCATGGGCGCGCTCGCCGGTCTCGGCGTCGGCGGTGCCGTCGGTGGTGTCGTCGGAGCACTCGTCGGCATGGGTATCCCCGAATATGAAGCCAAGCGCTTCGAAGGCGCCGTCAAAAACGGCGGCAATCTCCTCTCCGTCCACTGCGATACCTCCGAAGAAATATCGCGCGCCAAGCAGGCTCTCCGCGACACCGGCGCTCGCGACATCTCCTCCTCCGGCGAAGAAACCTCTGGCGTCGAACGTAAAGCAGACGACAGCGACGACACCACCCGCGCCGACTACTCCACCAAGGCCGACTATGTCGAAACCCGCCCCATCAGCACCAATCGTATCGCCGAGTAACCTCCACACGCATCAACATCTAAAACAAGAAAGCGTGGGACGGGCATCCGTCCCACGCTTTGCTTCAACATCACACCAACCTACACTCCCGCCAGCATCTCCGCTCGCGGATCCTCCGGATTCAACTTCTGCAGCTCCCGCAGAATCTCCTTCGACCGCTCATCCTGCACCTTCGGCACCACAATCTTCACCTCAACGATCTGGTCGCCGCGGTGCCCCTCGCGCGTCGCGCTCGTCACACCCTTTTCCCGCATCCGCAATTTCTGCCCCGTCTGCGTTCCCGGCGGAATCTTTAACTGCGCGCGCCCCGTCTCCGTGCCCACACCATCCACCGTCGGCACATCGATCTTCGCTCCCAGCGCTGCCTCCATCACCGTTACCGGCACGCTGATGTGAATATCATCGCCCACCCGCTGAAACAGTTTGTGCCCCGCCACTTTGATAATCAGGTACAGATCACCCGCCGGCGCTCCCTCCGTCCCCGCATTGCCCTTCCCAGCCAGCCGAATCCTCTGCCCATCGCGCGTCCCCGCCTTGATGTTGAACTGCAGCGGTTCGCGCTTCGTCACCACGCCCGCTCCATCGCAAGTCTTGCACGCGTTCTGCACCTTGCCGCTCCCACCGCAGCGCGGACACTGAATATTGAACTTCATACGCCCGCCCATCTGCGTCACCTGCCCTTCGCCGTGGCACTCCGGGCATACCATACTCCCGCCCGTCACCGCACGCCCCTTGCACGTCGGGCACTGCTCCTGCCGATGAATCTCCAACCGCGTCACACCCCCACGAATCGCCGTCCAGAAATCAATCTCAACCTGGTACTCCAGGTCCGTCCCCGGTTGCGGCCCGCGCGCCTGCCGTCCCCCGCCACCGCTGAACATCCCCGAAAATACATCCCGAAAGCTTCCCCCAAATCCAGCCCCGGACTCCTGCGGCGCGGCCTTCCCCCCGCCCTGAAATCCCGAAAAATCAAACCCTTCGAAATCGAACGGAACACCCTTTCCATGCCCACCCTGAGCCGCTCCCGCGCCTCCGCCAAACCCTCCACCACCAAACCCGCCGCCGCCCGGCGCACCTCCACCGCGCGCATACGCCTCCGCCGTCGCCGCATCGATATTGTCCGAGTAGAAGCCCACCTGGTCATAGATCTTCCGCTTCTTCTCATCACTCAATACGTCGTTCGCCTCAGAGACCTCTTTAAACTTCTCCTCAGCCTTCTTGTCCCCCGGATTCACATCCGGATGGTGCTTCCGCGCCAGCTTGCGAAATGCCTTGCGAATCTCATCCGCCGTCGCCGTCTTCTTCACGCCCAGCGTGCCGTAATAATCCTTCGTCTGTGTCGCCATCTCTAACGTGCTCCCTTTCCCACTCGCTGCACCGACTTCACCTCAGATTCGATCCTGCGCCGCTCCGCCGGACCTATCTTCGCCAATTCATACCGACTCTGTAAATCCATCCATTCATGCGCCGACTTTGAACCCATATCGCCCCCGAAATATCGCTCCAGTCTCAGCGCAGTATCCGCGCTCAAACTCCTCCGTCCCCGGACAATCTCAGAGATCCGTGTGGACGGAACATGGAGCGCCATCGCCAGAGCGTTCGCCGACAGTCCCAGCCTCTCCAGATACTCCTCCCGCAGCACCTCTCCTGGATGTTTCAGCAGCTTCTTCGCCAATGCAAGTCTCCTATGCAGAGCATACCACGCATCGCGTTATACGCACCGCGTTCAACCCGCCTGGCACTCCGGGCACCAGAACAGATTCCTCCCCCCAAACCCCTCCTGCTTCATCACCACCCCGCCGCACACCCGGCACTCCTTCCCGTTCCGCCGATACACATAGTGCTCATCCCCCACCTGCACCTTCCCCGCCTTACGTTCCCGATGCTTCGCCAGCGTCGTCACAATCCTGCGATCCACCATCCCCGCCCGCATCAGCGGCCCTGCCTCCTTCCACATCTTCTTCACCACCGCCGCCTCCACCTCCCTCCCCGGTGTAAACGGACTCTGCCGCGCCCGAAACAGAAGCTCCGCCCGATAAATATTCCCCACCCCGGCCATCACATCCTGCTCCATCAGCAGCAGCCCAATCGGCTTCTTGCTCTTCGCAATCCGCTCCATCGCCTTCTCCGGCCCATCGCCCCCGTCTCTCGGAGCACAGAGCGGGTCCGGCCCCAGCCGCTCCAGCAGCATCTCCCACTGCGCATTCGTCCACACCGAGCAGTCCATCGGCCCCCGCAGCTCCACCCACGCAATCTCCTCCGGCCTCAGGTGCCCCGTCCCATCATCACTCGAGTACCACGCATGCCGCTTGCTCTCCCCCGGCACCGCCGGAAGCTTCACCCTCGCCGCGCTCCACATCCGCAGCCGCAACGCCCCCTTTACCGGCGGCAAAGCCCCCGAACCCTCCGTAAAGTCCCCCTGCAACCCCAAATGCACATGCAAAATCCGGTCCCGTCCAAAGTCATACCCCAGATGCTTGCCCACCGCCATCACCCGCAGCAGCCTCCGCCCATCCAGCACATCCCCATCCACAAACCGCCCCTGCGGCCCATCCACCCGCACCGGCTTCCCCACAAAAGCCGCCCCATGCCGCTCCGCCCACCGATGTATCTCATTCCCCTCAGGCATCTAAACCCCTCCTCGCCTCACCAACGCCGACAGCGCACCGTCATTCCGACCTCGCTGTCCTTCTGCAAAGAACGAAAAGCGACGCAGTCAAAGCTCGCCGCTCTCCTGACAAATCACCAACATCCTTCCATACGTTGACATCCTTCGCCGCAGACGGAGGACTTGCTTCTATCCGGATTCCGCAGTGATATCAAACAAAGCTCTTGCAGCGACCTTCAGGCGCCGCACACTTGCGATCTTCAAGCAGCCTCTAATTCCATACAGCACTCGCCTTGATCGCCTCCACGCAAAACATCTGGTCCGGCTCCATCTCCCGCATCTTCCCCGCGAACTCCTCAGCCTCCGCACGCGTCCCAAACAAGCTCCGCTGATATAGCCGTCCCGCCCGCAGCCCATCGCAACGCCACAGCGTCTCGCTCACATGTCCGCGCGCACCGCCAAACTCCCAGCGCACGCCACCCGGCCACGCCCGATCCTTCCGTCCCTCATCTCCCGCTCTGTCGTTGGTCATCACAACCACCTCTTTCTATCTGACGCTCCAGCCCTGCACCCGGATTGATCCGTCGAATCTCCGCTTGCGCGCAATCCACGCCAAAACCGTTTCTTGAAGAGCTATACAAACAAGGAGGAGCCGAAGCTCCTCCTTGCCGCACTGCACCTACATCTACAACCTACTTCTCGGCGTCAACATACTCCGCATCGATCACGCCTTCGTCCTTCTTCGCTTCATCTGCCGTTCCAGCCGCGCTCGCTGCTCCATCCGTCGGAGCATCGCCCGCCGGTGCCGCCGCATTGGCCTTATAAAGCGCCTCCGCCAGCTTGTGGCTCGCCGTCGTCAGCTTCTCGCGAGACGCATTCAACTCCGTCACGCTCGGGTCTCCAACCAGTGTCGATTTAGCCTCTGCCAGCGCCGATTCGACCTCACCCTTGTCTGAAGCATCGACCTTCTCTCCGCCCTCTTTCAGCATCTTCTCGACGTTATAAACCATCGAGTCCAGCTGATTGCGAGCTTCGATCTTCTCCTTCGCTTCCTTGTCCTCCGCCGCGTGCGCCTCAGCATCCTTCGCCATGCGCTCGACCTCTTCCTTACTCAGGCCCGACGAGCTCGTAATCGTAATCTTCGCGTCCTTGCCCGTCGCATTGTCCTTCGCACTCACATTCAGAATGCCGTTGGCATCAATATCAAAGGTGACCACGATCTGCGGTACGCCGCGCGCCGCTGCCGGAATGCCCCCCAGCTTGAACTTGCCCAGCGTGCGATTCTGAGCCGCCATCGGACGCTCGCCCTGCATCACGTGAACCTCAACCTCAGTCTGGTTATCCGCCGCCGTCGAGAACGTCTCCGACTTCTTCGTCGGGATGGTCGTGTTGCGCGGAATCATCGCCGTCGCCACGCCGCCCATCGTCTCAATGCTCAGCGTCAGCGGAGTCACGTCCAGCAGCAGCAGGTCCTTCACATCGCCTGCCAGCACGCCAGCCTGCACCGCCGCACCGATCGCCACAACCTCATCCGGGTTCACACCCTTATGCGGCTCCTTGCCGAACAGCTTCTTCACCAACTCCTGGATCGCAGGCATTCTCGTCTGTCCGCCAACCAGCACTACTTCGTCGATCTTGCTCGCATCGATGCCTGCATCCTTCATCGCCTGCTTGCACGGTCCAACCGACTTCTCCAGCAGGTCCGACACCAACTGCTCCAGCTTCGCCCTGCTGAGCGTGCGCACCAGGTGCTTCGGTCCACTTGCATCCGCCGTGATAAACGGAAGATTGATCTCCGTCTCCTGCGCCGTCGACAGCTCGATCTTCGCGCGCTCCGCAGCATCCTTCAGCCGCTGCAGCGCCATCTCGTTACCCTTCGAGTGCAGATCCAATCCGCTCTCGTTCTTGAACTCCGAGATCAACCAGTCAACAATTCGTTGGTCGAGATTATCGCCGCCCAGGTGCGTATCGCCGTTGGTCGACTTCACCTCAATCACACCATCGCCAACCTCGAGGATCGACACGTCGAACGTTCCGCCGCCAAAGTCGTACACGGCAATCGTCTCGTCCTTTTTCTTGTCGAGCCCATACGCCAGCGCTGCCGCCGTCGGCTCATTCACAATGCGCTTTACATCGAGCCCTGCAATTTTTCCAGCGTCCTTGGTCGCCTGCCGCTGCGCATCATTGAAGTACGCCGGAACCGTAATCACGGCCTCCGTCACACTCTGTCCCAGGTAGTCCTCTGCCGCCTTCTTCAGCTTCTGTAGAATCATCGCCGAAACCTCCGGCGCCGTGAACTCCTTACCCTGTGCCATCACGCCAACGTTGTCGCCCTTGGCCACAACCTTGTACGGCACCATCTTCATCTCATCGCCAACCTCATTCAACCGGCGACCCATAAACCGCTTGATCGAATAAACCGTGTTCTCCGGGTTCGTGATCGCCTGCCGCTTCGCGACCATACCCACCAGACGCTCACCGCTCTTGGTGAATGCAACGATCGACGGCGTCGTCCGTCCGCCCTCTTCGTTCGGAATGACCTTGGGCTCGCCGCCCTCCATCACCGCAACGCAACTGTTTGTCGTTCCCAGATCGATTCCAATAATCTTTCCCATATGCCATCCCATCCTTGAGCCGCAGTGCGAAATACTTGCCTGACCCTCACTAGCTTCCCATGTGAGTGACTTACTGTCAACTAATATGATGCAGAAATGCGCTCCGCGGCGCACACAATTCTCACATTTCTTTCCGCCACCCAATCGCGCCAGCAGATCCCTCTCCTATCCGCGCGAAGAAGCCTCTGATAAAGCACTGTTTCGAAGAGCACACTCTTCACCCCTAAAGGGAATATCTCGCACCGACTCAGTACCTTCCTAAACTCATCGAACGCCAACACCAAACCCAACCAAAATCCCCAAGTTTCCACGTCAGGACGAAATCATTGACGCGGAGCCACCAACTAGCTAGCCTGACCTCAATGCCTCACATTGAAACATCCATCCAGCCCTCCCCGGCTGCCACCACCACCGACGCGCATCAAACCCCGCGTACCCAGCGCGATCCCGCCCTCGACGGCCTGCGCGGCCTCGCCGTCCTCATGGTCTTTCTCTTCCACTATGGCGGCGGCCTTCAGTCCTCCAGCCCGGCCGTTCGCCTCATGGGATACGTCACCCAGGGCAGCTGGCTCGGCGTCGTCCTCTTCTTCGCCCTCTCCGGCTTCCTTATCACCGGCAGCCTATGGGACTCCGTCGGACAGCGCCACCGCCTACGCAACTTTTACATTCGACGCATCTTACGCATCTTTCCCCTGTACTTCCTCGCACTCGCCGCAGCCGCCCTCTACGCCCTTCACCGCCACGCTCCGACCTCCTCGCTCAAGCCCCTTCTCGTCTTCGTCTTCTTCCTTCAGGACTTCCCCCACCTCTCCTCCTACGCCATCCAGAACCAGTTCACACTTCCCCTCTATCACCTCTGGACCGTCGCCGTCGAAGAGCAGTTCTATCTCCTCTGGCCCATCGTCCTGCTCTTCGCCCACAGCCGCCGCCACGCCGTCCGCCTTAGCCTCTGGATGTTCGGCACCGTCGAGCTCTTCCTCTATTGTGTCTATGCCCTCCCACCCTTCGCCGGCGCACGCACGCATCATCTCTACGACTATTTCCTCCTCACCCAGGCTGGCCCCATCGCTCTCGGCGCAGCCGTCTCCCTCGCCATGGGCAGCCGTATCGCCACCACCGGACGCAAGCCCGGCAGCCATCGCATCATCCGCAAGTACGCCCGGCCCGCCTTTCTCATCGGTCTAGCCATCTACCTCTACACCAGCTTCCTCTCCAAAACCCTGTACCTCGGCGACCCCATCCAATTCTGGATCGGCTTGCCTGCCATCTCCGTCGCAGCCGCTGCAGCCATCCCCCTCGTCTTGCGCCCCGGTCTTCTGCGCACGCTCGCCTCCAACTCCGCCCTCGGCTGGATGGGCCGCATCAGTTACGGCTTCTACATCTTCCACATCCTCCTCGAACCCCTCTTCGACCACATCGGCCGCGTCGTCGCCCACGCCAATACCGGCGAGTACTACCAGATCGTCCGCCTCGTCTTCGCCTTCCCCATCACCTGCCTCATCTCCTGGCTCTCCTTCCACCTCTTCGAACTCCCTATCCTCTCCCTCAAGCGATACTTCCCCATGAGCTCATCCCTCCCCTGGGGAGAGCCCCTCGCTCACTCTCCCCACTCCTCTCGCCGCAAGCGCTCCCGAACCCGCCACTCGTAGGGTCTACGACATAAAAGCATCTCCGCTCGCCTCCCAGCATCCAACTCTTGATCGTCGCGCAGTTCGTCCCGTGTCTGATCCATACCCGCCAGAGAGTTGAGACCTCCCCAGTATGGCTGCCGCCACAGCTACAGAACCTACGGACGCCTCACCGGCCGCCGCACGCGGTATCAACCCATGGTTCATCGCCGCCGCCGTAATGCTCGCCACCTTTATGGAGGTCCTTGACACCTCCATCGCCTCCGTCGCGCTGCCTTACATCGCCGGCTCGCTCTCAGCCTCCAACGATCAGGCCACATGGGTTCTCACCAGCTATCTGGTCTCCAACGCCGTCATCCTCCCTGCCTCAAACTGGTTCTCCCTCAGATTCGGACGCAAGCGCTTCCTCATGACCTGCGTCGCCATCTTCACCGTCTCCAGCTTCGCCTGCGGTGCTGCTCCATCCCTCGCTCTTCTCCTCGTCTTCCGAGTCATCCAGGGTGCAGGCGGCGGCGCTCTCCAACCACTCTCTCAAGCCATCCTTCTCGAAAGCTTTCCGCCCGTCAAACGCGGTGCCGCCATGGCCGTCTTCGCCTTCGGTGTCGTCGTCGCTCCAGTTCTCGGCCCCACTCTCGGCGGTTACCTCACCGACTCCTACTCCTGGCGCTATGCCTTCTACATCAACATCCCTATCGGCATCCTCGCCCTCTACATGATCAATAAGTACGTCTTTGATCCTGCCTACATCAAAAACGCCAAAGCCTCGCGCTTCGACAACATTGGCTTCGGCTCTCTTATCGTCTGGGTCGGCTGCCTCCAAGTCATTCTCGACAAAGGCCAGGAAGTAGATTGGTTCGGAGCCGTCTGGGTACGCTGGGCCTTTGCCGCCATGATCATCGGTCTCGCCGTCTTCATCTATCAGTCCTTCTGGGGCAAACAGCCGCTCGTCAATCTCCGCATCCTCAAAGACCGCAACTTCCTCGTCGGCTGCGTGCTCATCTTCCTCTTCGGCGTCGCCATCTACTCCACCGTCGTCGTCCTTCCACTCTTCTATCAGGAACTCCTCGGCTACACCGCCTTCACCGCTGGCCTGGTCGTCGCTCCACGCGGCCTCGGTGCCATCTGCGGCATGCCCGTCATCGGCTATCTCTCCAACAAAGTCGATCCCCGCTATCTCCTAACCTTCGGCTTCGTCACCTTCGGCTTCACCACCCTCTACTTCGGCTCCATCACTCTCGACCTCTCCCCGTGGACGCTCTTCATGCCGATCCTCATCACCGGTTTTGGCCTCAGCTTCGTCTTCGTCCCCATAAACACCGCCGCCTATGGCACTCTCTCCAATGAGCAGATCGGTAACGCCAGCGGCCTTTTCAACCTCATGCGTAATATCGGCGGGTCCATCGGCATCTCCGTTGCCTCCACACTCCTCACCCGCCGCACCGACGCCAGCCAGAACGCCCTCACCAACTACATGGCTCAGTCCGGCACCGCCTATGAGTCCGCATTCCAATCCACCAAGCAGTTCCTCACCACCTACTTCGGTGCCAACGCCGCCCACGCCGCCCGCGACACCCTCTATCTGCAGCTCAAGCAGCAAGCAGCCTTCTGGGCCTTCATCGAGATCTTCCGCTGGCTCTCGCTCCTCAGCTTCACCTGCGTTATCGCCGTCTGGTTCTTCAAAAAAGTGAAACCCGGCAAAGGCCCCGCCGGTGCCCACTAGAGCAAGATAGCCCTCGAAACAGTCACCTCCCGCAGCTGTACACGGCAGCGATCACCCCTCAACTCTCCCGCACGACATCCTTCGCTGCCTTGTCCTCGCGCAGCCCCACAAACTTTGCGTGCCTCAGGTGGGTCTCGCTCGTCCACTCCACAAACTCCACCTGCACCACAATCTCCGGCCGCAACCACACGCACGCCTTCATCTTCTCCGCATTCAGCCCCTCGCCACCCCACCGCGATTTCCCCTCCTGCGGCAGATTCACAAACGGGCACGCCACCACCTCCAGCCCCTTCAACTTAGCAAAGATCTCCCGCTTCGCCGCCGGCACAAACCCCGCCACCAGCCGATGCACATACAGCAGCTCCTTCCCTCGATAAAACCCGATCACCAGCGACTGAAACCCGTTCCCCCCCGGAACATACCCACCCACCACAAACTCCTGCCCCTGGTTCAGCCGATGCTTCACCCACGCCCCACTGCGCATCCCCGCCTCATACACGCTCTCCCTCTGCTTCGCCACAATCCCTTCCAGCTTTTCCTTGCGGAGATGCCGCAGCATCGCCGCTGCATCTCCCTCCACAAACTCGCTCAACCGAATCCGTTCCGACTTCCCCTCCACCAGCTCCGCCAGCAGCTTCTTGCGCGCCGTCAACGGCAACCCCGACACATCCCTCCCCCGCAGCCGCACCACATCGAACGCATAGTAGTACACATGCTCCGCCGCACTCCGAAAGCTCTGTAGCAAACTGAACTCCGGCTTTCCATGCGCATCCAGCGCCACCAGCTCCCCATCCAGCAGCGTCCCCTCCGGCAGAAAACTCAGTGCCTCAGCGATATAAAAAAACTTCCGATTCAGACTGTTCCCACGCCGCGACCACAGCGTCACCTCACCGCCCGCCGGCTTCGCCGCAAGGATCCGAAATCCATCCAGCTTCACCTCAAACAGCCACTCCGGCCCATCCGGCACTGCTTTCGCCGGAGCACACAGCATCGGCTCAATGTACTCCGCATCCGCTGCCGGAAGCCGCTCCACCGCCGCTACATCCTTCGCACGTTTCATCCACCGTAAGATGCCGCCACGCTCTACCCGGCTTTCTCCGTCAACTCCGCCCACCGCGCATACACCGCATCATGCTCATGCTGCGCCGCCTCCATCTCCGCCAGCGCCGCCGTCAGCTTCGCCGGGTCCGTCACAACTGCCGTATCGTCCAGCCGATCATGCGCCGCTGCCATCCGCGCATCCGCGTTGTCCACCAGCGCCTCAATCCCATCAAACTCCCGCTGCTCCAGGTACGACAGCTTCTTCTTGCCGCCTCCACCGCTCCCCGAACCCGCAGCAGCCTTCTGCCCGCTGTTGGCCGCCGCCTGCTGATTCGTCGCGTATCCCCTCTCGCTGCCCTTCCACTCCTCCCACTGCCCATAGTCCGCAAACGTCCGCGCATGCGCATGCCCATCCAGCCCCAGCACCACATTCGACACCCGATCCAGCATGTAGCGGTCATGCGTCACCAGCACCAGCGCCCCGCTGAACTCCAGCAGCGACTCCTCCAGGATCTCCAGCGTCGGTATATCCAGATCGTTCGTCGGCTCATCCAGCATCAGCACATCCGCCGGCTGCAGCATCAGCCGCGCAATCAGAACCCTCGCTCGCTCGCCTCCGCTCAGCCGCTCCACCGGCTGGTTCAGTTGGTCTCCCGTAAACAAAAACTTGTTCGCATAGCTCGCCACATGCACCACGCGGTCCTGATAGATCACCGAGTCCGAATCCGGTGCCAGTGCCCGCCGCAGCGTCAGCGACGGGTCAATCTCCCTCATCTGCGAAAAATACACAATGCGCAGCCCATTCGCACGCTTCACCACACCCGAGCTCACCGCCAGTTCGCCCGACATCGCCCGCAAAATCGTCGTCTTCCCGCTTCCATTCGGCCCCACCAGCCCCAGCTTCATCCCATTCGTCACACCAAACGTCACGCCACCCACAATCACGCGCCCGCCCAGCGAAATGCTCACATCTTCCATCTCGATCAGCCGCTTCGTCTGCCTGTCGGTCGCTGCAAACTCAATCCCCGCGCTCGCCGTCCGCGTTCGCGCGTCCACCTCCGCCAGCTTCCCAATCAGCCCATGCGCATTGTCGATGCGCGCCTTCGCCTTGGTCGCCCGCGCCTTCGGCCCACGCCGCAGCCACTCAATCTCCGTCTTCACACGGTTCCGCAGACCCTCCTGCATCTTCGTCTGCGCCTCCATATAAAGCTCGCGGCCCTCCAGAAACTTCGAGTACGTCCCCCGCACCCGCAGCACGCCCTCCGCATACACCCTGCTCAGCTCCACCACCTCGCTCGCCACATTCTCCAGAAAATAACGGTCATGCGTCACCACCACGCAAGCAAACCTCGCCCCCCGCAGCACCTCTTCCAGCCACTCAATCCCCTCCAGATCCAGATGGTTCGTCGGCTCGTCCAGCAGCAGCACATCGGGCTGCGTCACCATCGCCTCCGCAATCGCCAGCCGCTTCCGCCATCCGCCCGAAAGGCTCGCCGCCTCCGCATCCATACGGATCGACGTGTCCGCTCCATCATCCGCGAACCCCGCCCTCCCCAGCGTCTCGCGCAGCCGCTGCTCGCGCTCATTCGCCGGCACCGCCGCACCCTCCAGCGCCGCCTCCAGCACGCTGCGCACCGTCGCGCCCTTCCCATACTCCGAGATCTGCTTTACATATCCAATCCGCGCGCGTCGCCGCACCGAAACCTCGCCCGTATCGGGCTCCGTCTCTCCCGCCAGCACAGCCAGCAGCGTAGACTTCCCAGCGCCGTTCGGCCCAATCAGCCCGATCCGGTCGCCTTCATTGACAGCAAATGATATTTTTTCGAAGAGTGGCGTCGCCCCAAAGCGTTTCGACACGCCCTGAGCATTCAAAATAGGCGGCATGCCTCTAGTCTACTAGCTTCTCGCGCATTTCCTCAGTCCAGATCAAAATCCCGTAGCGGCTTGCCCGTCAGCGGCGACTCCTTCGCCTTCTTCACCGCCTCCGCAAACTTCTTCGACATCAGATCGTCCTTGTTCTTTTCCGCCTGCACCGACTGCGCAAAGATCGACTCCCGCCGCGCATCCTGCTCCTTCAACGCCTTCGCCGCCGCCCCAAAATCCTCGAACGTCTTCTTCCTCGGCGCAGCCGTATGCCCAATCACCGACCGCGTCACCGGATCCACCTTCAACATCCCCCCGCAATCCGGGCACATCACCTCAAACGGCTGGTCGCTCAATCCCATAACAATATTCCTCAGTTAGCGATTGTACGGCTGCACATACCCGTACCCAAACTTCTGCCGTCCCTGCAGCGCCCACACCAGCGCAATCACCCACCCAATCAACGTCCACCCAAAGAAAAAATTCAGCAGAAAGATCCACCAGAAGCTCGCCACATGCCGCCGCCACGCCACAAAGACCGGCAGAAAATGAATCACAAACGCCGCAATAGCGATCAGAACCAGCACCAACACCGGTAGTCCAAGCAGAAAGGCCATGCACGCAGTATCGCGCACCTGCCCCTACCTGTACACCCATTTTCTACAGGTACAGCACCTGGTGCCCACCCTTGCACCCGTCGCGCTCCATCCCCGCGCGCTCCACCAGCAGCTCTGGCAGCCCCTCCCCATATTTCGCCAGAAACCACACCCCTCCCAGCAGCCGCTCCTGCATATGCCCCTCCGGATACAAACTCAGCATCACCGCCCTCGCATGCTTCTCCAGCGACGCCTCCTTCTGCACCTCAAACCGCGCCGCCATCCTCCGCAGCCGGTTCATCTGGTACCGCATCTTGCTCGCCGAAACCCCCGCCGCCCGCCCCAGCTCCGCACTCATCGCCGTCATATACTCCGTCAGCGCCGTCAGCTCCGCATCCATCGCGTTCCCCACCGCCGCAATCTTCCGCTTACCCTCCATCGGCATCGCCCGCGCGCCCATCCGCAGCGCCAGCGCCTCCACCGTCTTCGCCTCCATTACCTGCGCAAACTCCACCTCATGCGCCTTCATCACCGCCGCAATCGCCGGCTCAACCAACGTCGCCGAAAGCCGCGGCAGCACCGGCGTGATCCTTCCCAGCACGCGCTCGTACAGCACTGCCGTCTGCGCAAAGTACGCCACCTCCGCCGGCCCGCCCACATACGCCGCCGTCGGCAGAATCGCATCCTGAAACACCGGCCTCAACAGCGCATTCGGGCTCATCCGCTCTGGCTTCGCATCCAGAATCTCCAGCAGCGCCGCCGTCGTATAGCTCCGCGCACCCGCCTTCCACGCTCCATCTCCCGTGCGGTGCAGCGCCTGCCGCGCTCCCGTCTCCGCATCGATCAAAAACAGCAGCGAATGCCCTTTCGCCACCAGCACCTGCGCATGATATCCAGCCGCTTCCAGCTCTCCAGACCGCTCCAGCAGCGCCGCCTCGAACTCCTCCGCGCGCTCGATCGCCGCCCGCAGAACTCCCGCTCCAAGCGCATGAAACTCCCTCGTCGCAGCGTCCATCACCACCAGCCCCTGCGCCGCAAACACCTTCGTCAGCAGCCGCCCAAACGCCCCCGCCAGCTTCGCATCCGGCGCATAACACTCCCGCAGCAGCTGGCATATCGGAGCCCATCCCAGCAGCTCACTTGCCCGCTCCAGATCCTCCTCCAGATGCTCGCGCCCCGCCTCATCCCCGCCATCCACGCGCATCCCGCCCACCGGCACCGCACGCTCCGTACGCAACCCCAGCCGCAGCGTCTCCACCGCCGCCTTGCTCAGCAGCGCCACCTGGTCCACCTCCGCCAGGTCATGATCCTCACTCGCCAGCCAGAACACCGGCACATGCTCCCGCCCGCTCACCCGCGTCGCATCCTGTGCCTTCCGTATCGCCGTCGCAGCCTTCAGCAGCGTCAGCAGCGGCCCGCCAAACAGTCCCACCTGCTGGCCCGTCACCACCGCCGCCGCCCCATGCCGCAGCCGCTCAATATTCGCCAGCACAGCTCCGCCGGCATCGAACCCATCCGCCTGCCGCAGCAGCAGGTCCCGCAACAGCGCCCGGTGCCCTTCATCCAGCACCGGCCCGCCGTCGGCCCACTCCATCGCAAACGGGTCCGCCGGATACCACCGCCGCAACCGCTCTCCCTCCGCAGCCGTCTTCCGCTCCGAGAAATCCCGAAAAAGCGCACTCACGCCCGGCAACGTCGATATCGGATAGCACTCACAGTCCATGCAGTCTTCGTCTCTCATCTGAAGCTATTTGGATGCACCACACCCGCCGCCGATGCAGCCAATTCCTTCTGCCGGATTTTTCACCCAATCCCCGCTCCCCATCGTGTACCGTACGTGCATGGCTCTCTCCAAATCCCGCACGCTCAAAACACCCGCCAAAACACCCGCCAAAGCCACCACCAAACCTCCAGCACCCTCCGAAACAACCGCCCCAGCCAAGCCCCTCAAGCTCACCGGCAGCGGCAAAACCCTCTCCTCCAAAACCGTATACCAGGGCAACGTCTTCTGGGTCACCAAAGATCAGGTCGTCGAGCCCGGCGGCGTCAAGGCCACCCGCGACGTCATCCGCCACAACGGCTCCGTCGTCATCCTCGCCGTCGACACCGAAACCAATCCCTCCGATCCCGGCATCCTCCTCATCCGACAATACCGCCACGCCGCCGGCAAGCTCCTCCTCGAACTCCCCGCCGGCCGCATCGAGCCCGGCGAAAAGCTCATCCCCGCCGGCAAGCGCGAGCTCATCGAAGAAACCGGCTACCGCGCCAAACGCTGGTCCAAACACGTCAACTACTACGCCAGCCCCGGCTTCCTCACCGAAACCATGACCATCCTCCTCGCCGAAGGTCTCACCCTCGGCCAGGCCGCCCCCGAGGAAGATGAAAAAATCGAGATCCACATGCCCCCCCTCTCCGAAGTCCTCCGCCTCATCCACACCGGCAAAATCCAGGACGGCAAAACCCTCATCGGCGTCCTCCTCTACGACTCCATCCGCAAACACAACGCCTCATAATCCAGCACTTGCACCAAATCAAGCGGTTTTACCACGCCACAACAACTACTTTCGCGATCGCGTCATTTTCCCGCCGCTACACCCCCCTTTATGCCCAATCATGCCGCCAACTTTGCTCTCTCCTGCGTCAAAGTACGTATCCATCTCCCGGCCACGCGGGAGGTAATTTAAGAGCACGGTAAAGGGACCCATGGCACAGTACAAAGGCACGGTAAAATGGTTCAACAACGCAAAAGGTTACGGTTTCCTCGGACGCGAAGATGGCCCCGACGTCTTCGTACATTACAGCTCCATCCAGCTCGATGGCTACAAAAGTCTCAAGGAAGGCGACGAAGTCGAATACGACGTCATTCAGGGATCCAAAGGTCCGCAAGCAGACCAGGTAACCCGCACCAAATCTGCCTGACCTCTTAATTATTTCGGCCCGGAGGTTCGCGCTCTACAATCAGAGTCGCCCCCGGGCCTTCGCTTCTCTATGGACAACATCACCCTCGCTCGCCTCCTCGACGAAACCGCCGCCCTCCTCGAAATCGACGCCGCCGATCCCTTTCGCATCCGCTCCTACCGCCGCGCCGCCGAGGCCGTCGAGCAGCAAACCACCCAGCTCGCCACCCTCGCCACACCCGACGCCGACCCCAAAGCTCTCCTAGCCATCCCAGGCATCGGCAAGGGCATGGCCGCCAACATCCGCGACCTCGTCGCCACCGGCTCCATGCCCCTCCGCGACGAGCTCCTCCAGCGCTACAAACCCTCCATGCTCGAGCTCCTCCGTCTCCCCGGCATGGGCCCCAAAACCGTCGCCATGCTCTACTCCGCCCTCGGCATCGCCGACATCGATGCCCTCGAAGAAGCCGCCAAACGCGGCGATCTCCTCCCCCTCCCGCGCCTCGGCAAAAAGTTCACCGACAAGCTCCTCAAAGGCATCGAAGACCACCGCAAAAACTCCTCCCGCTTCCGCATCGATATCGCCCGCTCCCACGCCGAGCGCGTCATCGAACTCATCCGCCAGTTCCCCGGCATCGACACCATCACCCCCGCCGGCTCCCTCCGCCGTGGCCGCGAGAGCATCGGCGACATCGACCTCCTCGTCACCGGCCCCGCCTGCGAGCCTGATGTCGTCGCAGCCGCAGTCGAGCACGTCGCCACACTTCCGCTCATCGACAAGCTCCTCGCCAAAGGCCAGAACAAAGTCTCCTTCACCCTCCGCAACAACCTCCAGATTGACGTTCGCCTTCTTCCCCGCGCCAGCTACGGCGCCGCCCTCCAGTACTTCACCGGCTCCAAGCACCACAACGTCGCCCTCCGCCAGCGCGCCATCAAGCGCGGCCTCACCCTCAGCGAGTACGCCCTCCTCCGCCTCGAAGACAACACCGTCATCGCAGCCGCTTCCGAAGAAGAGATCTACAACGCCCTCGATCTCCAGTACATCCCGCCCGAGCTCCGCGAGAACTGCGGCGAGCTCGAAGCCGCCGCCAAACACGCCCTCCCCACCCTCATCACACGCAGCGACATCCGCGGCGACCTCCACATGCATACCACCGAGTCCGACGGCGTCAACTCCATCCGCGAGATGGCCGAAGCCGCCATCCACCGCGGCCTCGACTACATCGCCATCACCGACCACTCCAAGAACCTCGCCATGACCAACGGCATGGACGACGTCCGCACCCTCGCCCACGCCCTTCGCATCCGCCAGGTCTCCTCCGAACTCGCCGAAGACTTCGCCGCCCGCCGCGGCCCCAAGTGGGACCGCCACGAAGCCCGCCTTCGCGCCAACGAGCCCAACACCCACCACCCCACCCTCCCCTTCCGCATCCTCGCCGGCATCGAAGTCGATATCCTCCTCGACGGCACCCTCGACCTCGACGACAGCACCCTCGCCCAGCTCGACATCGTCGTCGCCAGCGTCCACTCCGGCTTCAACCAGACCGCCGAAGAGGTCACCGCGCGCGTCCTCCGCGCCGCCGAGAACCCCCACGTCCATATCCTCGGCCACCCCACCGGCCGCAAGGTCCTCAAGCGCGAGCCCTACAGGATCGACCTCGCCCAACTTTTACCCGCCGCCGCCCGCCTCGGCGTCGCCGTCGAGCACAACGCCGCCCCCGCCCGCTCCGACCTCAGCGACCTCCACCTCCGCCACGCCAAAGAACAAGGCTGCAAGATCGTCGTCAACACCGACGCCCACAGCACCGTCGAGCTCGACCAGATCGATGACGGCATCGTCCAGCTTCGCCGCGCCTGGCTCACCGCCCCTGACCTCCTCAATACTCTTCCGGTCGAACAACTCCTTCATGCCCTCCGCCGCATCTAACCGATACGCACCGAAAATCAAAGAGACGAACGCACCCATACCATGCCCAGCACACTCCTACAGATAGCGCCCCCCGCCGACCAGAACCGCCTTCTGCCCAAGATTCTGACCGCCGGCGTCATCATGGCCATCGTCGCCGTCGCCGTCTTCCTGCTCAACCCCCACCGCACCGCCGTGCTCTCCATCCAGAAGGTGCAAACCTTCTCCCCGCACACCGAGTTCGCAGCCACCCCCGGCGGCGCAAACAAAGTTATCGGCGAGCAAGCCTCCACCGAAGACGACCTCTACGCCGTCACCACCTTCAGCATCGACAACAAGCTCCGCCTCCCCATCTTCCTCGACAGCACCTCCGCCACCATGACGACCGCCGACGGATCCACCCTGCAGGCCACCATCGTCTCCCCGCAGGTTCTCTCCCGCCTCGAAACCATGTTCCCGCAGCTCACCCCCCTGGTCGCCGCCGCCCCACCGGCCCTCCCCGCAGACGCCGCCATCGCACCCGGCGCAACCCAGACCGACACCGTCGTCCTCCTCTTCCCGCAGGTCGCGGCCAAGGATTGGCAATCCAAAAAAGCCGCCGCCCTGACCATTAACCTCGCCCACGATGCCGCTCCACTCACCGTAAACATCCCCTGAACGCCCTCAACACCGTCGACCGCAACACCTCGACCGCCGCGATGGTACACTCAATAGCGGATGGCACTCGCCACGTGGCCAGCCTCCATCCACGATCTCTCCGCTCTGCGGCTCTTTAAGGCAACGCTCTATCATGCTCATTCTGCTCGTCATCCTGCACGTCATCGTCTGCCTCTTCCTCGTCGGAGTCGTTCTCGTTCAACAAGGAAAATCCGCAGACCTCGCCGGCGCCTTCGGCGGACAAGGTTCGCAGACCGCATTTGGCCCGCGCGGCGCCTCCAATCTGCTCACCCGCCTCACCACATGGTCCGCCATCATCTTCATGATCACCTCCATCGCGCTCACCGTCGTCATGTCGCGCTCCAGTAGCAGCCGCTCCGTCCTCTCGAACCTCCCCACCCAATCCACCCCCGCAAAGAAGTAATACGCGGCCTGCCGCCTCACCACACCTCATCATTGCGCAGCACATTCCTTCGCCGCAAGCGAAGGATTCTCCGTACGCCCGACAGCAAATCCAGCTTGGATCCACTGACACCCAAAACCCTCCCTGTACCTTTCTGCGCTCGTATCTTCACTCGTACCAAAATTAGTTTTCGATGCAAACGAATCGAAGCCCCCTCCTGCAAAAGAGCGTCTCCTGACCCGCTCCCTCTCACCAGCAAGCCTCAAATCACAGCCTCCCCCCTGCATTTGCTTTTGTTTGCATCGGCAAGATAAATTGGTGTTCTTCGCAAACCTCCACCGAGGCAGGATCACGAATGACCCCGAAACACCTCTCCGTTGCTCTCTTCCAGCGCCGCTCCACCCGCGCATCCCTCTTTACCCTCTGCGCCGCTCCCATGCTCGCCGCCTCCCTCGCTGCATCGCTCGCCGCACAGGTCCCTTCGCACGCTCCCACGCCAGAAACCCAGAAGCGCGTCGCCGATCTCGTCAGCAAGATGACCCTCGAAGAGAAGGTCTCGCAGATGCAGAACCACGCCGCCGCCATCCCTCGCCTCGACGTCCCGGCCTACGATTGGTGGAGCGAAGGCCTCCACGGCATCGCGCGCTCCGGCTACGCCACCGTCTTCCCCCAGGCCATCGGCCTCGCCGCCATGTGGGACGTCCCCTTCATGCACCAGGTCGCCCAGACCATCAGCACCGAAGCCCGCGCCAAGAACAGCGAAGCCCTCCGCCACGACAACCACAACATCTACTTCGGCCTCGACATCTGGTCGCCGAACATCAACATCTTCCGCGACCCCCGCTGGGGCCGCGGCCAGGAGACCTACGGCGAAGATCCCTTCCTCACCAGCCGCCTCGGCGTCACCTTCGTCGAAGGCCTTCAGGGTACCGACCCAACCTTCTACGAGACCATCGCCACGCCCAAGCACTACGCCGTCCACTCCGGCCCCGAGAGCACCCGCCACACCGCAAACGTCAATCCCTCGCCCCACGACCTCGAAGACACCTATCTGCCTGCCTTCCGCGCCACCATCACTGAGGCCAAAGCCGGCAGCATCATGTGCGCCTACAACTCCATCGACGGCGAACCCGCCTGCGCCAACACCATGCTCCTCAAAACCATCCTGCGCAAGGACTGGAACTTCAACGGCTACGTCACCTCCGACTGCGCCGCCATCACCGACATCGCCGAAGGCCACAAGTACTCCCCCGATCTCGAACACGCCGCCGTTGCCGCCGTTCGCGCCGGCACCGACACCTCCTGCGGCAAGGAATACGCCGTCCTCACCAAAGCCGTACACGACGGCCTCATCCAGGAGTCCGAGATCGACACCGCCGTCAAGCGCCTCTTCACCGCCCGCTTCAAGCTCGGCCTCTTCGACGATCCCTCCAACGTCAAATACGCCCGGATTCCCTTCTCCGAGGACAACTCCCCGGCCCACCAGCAGCTCGCCCTCGAAGCCGCCGGCAAGTCCATCGTCCTGCTCAAAAACGACGGCATTCTTCCCCTCAAAAAGTCCGCCACCATCGCCGTCATCGGCCCCAACGCCGCCAGCCTCGCCGCCATCGAAGGCAACTACAACGCCGTTCCCTCCAACCCCGTCCTTCCTCTCGAAGGCATGCAGCAGCTCTTCGGCACGGCCCACGTCAAGTACGCGCAAGGCTCTCCCTACGTCAGCGAACTCACCCTTCCCGTTCCTCCCAACGCCTTCCGTCCCGCCATCCACTCCAGACAGTTCGGCCTCAAAGCCGAGTACTTCAACAACGTAGACTTTCAGGGCGCGCCCGCCGTAGCCCGCATCGATCCGCAGGTCCAGTTCGACTGGAACGCCGCCGCCCCTGTCCCCGCGGTCGATGCCGAGCATTTCGGCGTCCGCTGGTCCGGCACCATCCAGGTTCCCACACCCGGCGACTACGAGTTCAGCTTCACCCTCGCCCACTGCTACCCCTGCGGCGACGCCGAATCCGTCAAGCTCTACTTCGACGACAAGCCGCTCTCCGACCAGCCCGTCCCCGAGAGCGAATTCCGCGCCAGCAGCCTCAAGCCCTTCACCCTCCACTTCGCCGACAACAAACCCCACGAGATCCGCATCGAGTACACCCACAAGGCCAAGCTCTTCGGCGCCGGCATCACCCTCAACTGGAAGCCCTCCATCGACGCCGAGCGCGAAGCCGCCGTCGTCGCCGCCAAACACGCCGACGTGGTCGTAGCCTTCGTCGGCCTCTCGCCCGAGCTTGAAGGCGAAGAGATGCCCGTCCACGTCACCGGATTCGACGGCGGCGATCGCACCAGCATCGAACTACCCGCGGCGCAGGAGCAGATGCTCGAAGCCGTCGCCGCCACCGGCAAACCCCTCGTCGTCGTCCTCATGAACGGCAGCGCCCTCGCCGTCGACTGGGCCAAACAGCACGCCAACGCCATCGTCGAAGCCTGGTACCCCGGCGAGCAGGGCGGCACTGCCATCGCCAGGGTCCTCACCGGGGAGATCAACCCCGCCGGTCGCCTCCCCATCACCTTCTACGCCAGCACCAAAGACCTCCCACCCTTCGACGACTACTCCATGGCCGGCCGCACCTACCGCTACTACCGCGGCACGCCCCTCTTCGGCTTCGGTTACGGCCTCAGCTACTCCAGCTTCAAGTGGTCCAACCTCAAGCTCTCCTCCACCTCACTGCAGGCCGGTGATCCCCTCACCATCGATGCCGACATCCAGAACACCAGCAACATCGCCGGCGACGCCGTCAGCGAACTCTACCTCACGCCACCCTCAGCTCCCACCTCGCCCCTGCTCGCGCTCGTTGGCTTCGACCGCGCAACCCTCGCACCCCACGCCACCCAGCACGTCCACATCGCCGTCGATCCCCGCTCGCTCAGCACCGTTGACGAGCAGGGCACGCGCTCCATCACACCCGGCACCTACGTCCTCCACCTCGGCGGCTCCCAACCCTCTGACGACCCCGCCAACTCCCTCGCCGCGACCTTCACCATTCACGGCACCAAAGAGCTCCCCAAATGAGCTGGACCCCTCGCACAGCGGCGCACCGTACCCTCCTCCTTTTGCCCTTTCTTATGGGCCTGTGCGTCGCTGCGCAAACACCTCTCGGCCCCGGTGAGCAAGCCTGGCTGGACTACCGTCCCATTAACACCACCGCCGTCTTCCCCACCCGCGTCCCCGACACCATCGCCGTCCTCGGCCACAGCGTCCTTGAAGACTCCGCCTCTCACGAACTCGCCCTCGGCTGGCGCGGCATGCTCCGCCACGAACCCCGCGTCATCTCCACCACCACCGGCCCGCTCACCAACGCCGTCGTCCTCGGCACGCAGGCCGAGATCCACGTCTGGCGACCCTCCGCCGCACGCTCCGAGCCCCTCACACCCGACGCCTACCGCCTCTACCGCGATGGCAGCACCCTCATCGTCGCAGGCGGCGACGCTCGCGGCGTCCTCTACGGCAGCTTCGCGCTCCTTCGCCTCATCGCCCAGCAGCAACCCCTCTCCACCCTCGACACGACATCCACCCCCTGGGCCGCCATCCGCTGGACCAACGAGTGGGACAACCCCGACGGCACCATCGAGCGCGGCTACGCAGGCCCATCCATCTTCTTCGCCGACGGCAAAGTTCGCTCCGACCTCTCCCGTGCCGCCGCCTACGCCCGCCTGCTCAGCTCCGTCGGCATCGACGGCTGCACTATCAACAACGTCAACGCCGCCATCGGCCTCCTCAAACCCGACAACCTCAAAGACATCGCCCGCATCGCCGACGTCTTCCGCCCCTACGGCGTCCGCCTCTCCCTCTCCGTCGACATGAGCAGCCCCCAGGTCATCGGCGGCCTCAACACCTTCGACCCCCTCGATCCCCAGGTCGTCGCCTGGTGGAACCACGAGATCGACACCATCTACCAGCTCATCCCCGACTTCGGCGGTGTCGTCATCAAAGCCGACTCCGAAGGCCGCGTCGGACCCTCCCAATACCACCGCACGCCCGCAGAAGCCGCTAACGTCGTCGCCCGTGCCCTCAAACCCCACGGCGGTGTCGTCTTATATCGCGGTTTTGTCTACAACAACCACCTCGACTGGCACGATCTCAAAGCCGACCGCGCCCGCGCCGGCTACGACAACTTCCACGCCCTCGACGGCAAATTCGACGCTAACGTCATTGTCCAGATCAAATACGGCCCCATCGACTTCCAGGTCCGCGAGCCCGTCAGCCCGCTCCTCGCCGCCCTCCCCCACACCAACGAGGCCATCGAACTCCAGATCACCCAGGAGTACACCGGCCAGCAGCGCCACCTCGTCTACCTCGCCCCCATGTGGAAGACCTCCCTCGACACCGACATGCGCGCCTCCACCACCGCCGCTCCGCTCCCCGTCAAAGACCTCATCAGCGGCCATCCCGTTCCAACCCAGCATCACACCTCCGGCGGCTTCGTCGGCGTCGCCAACGTCGGCACCGACGGCTGGCTCGGCGCTCCCCTCGCCATGACCAACCTCTACAGCTTCGGCCGCCTCGCCTGGAACCCCAACCTCTCCGCCGCCACCATCAGCGACGAGTGGACCCGTCTTACCTACGGCAACGACCCGCAGGTCCGCTCCATCGTCAACAACCTCGAACTCAACTCCTGGCACATCTACGAGAGCTACACCGGCCCCCTCGGCCTCGGCACCCTCACCGACATCATCGGTGTCCACTTCGGCCCCAATCCTCAATCCGCCGAGCGCAACGGCTGGGGCCAGTGGCTCCGCGCCGACCCCACCGGCATCGGCATGGACCGTACCGTCGCCACCGGCACCGGCTACATCGGCCAGTACCCCCCACCGCTCGCCGCCACCTACGAGTCCCTCGCCACCTGCCCCGACAACCTCCTCCTCTTCATGCATCATGTCCCCTACACCTACCGCCTCCACTCCGGCCAGACTGTCATCCAGTACATCTACAACACGCACTACTGGGGCGCACAGGCCGCAGCCGCGCAGGTCCCCGCGTGGCAGTCCCTCCACGGCAAAATCCCCGACGCCGCCTACAACGAAGAGCTTAAGCGACTCGAATTCCAGGCCGGCCACGCCATCGTCTGGCGCGACGCCATCACCCGCTGGTTCGCCAAGCAGTCCGGCATCCCCGACGCCCTCGGTCGCGTCGGCCACTACCCCGACCGCATCCCCGCCACCTCCATGCAGCTCGACGGCTACACCATCACCGACGTCACCCCATGGGAGACCGCATCCGACGGTAAAGCCGTCATCTGCAACCAACCCCAATGCTCCGCTCAAACCACATGGGACAAGCCCGACGGCTGGTACGACATCAGCGTCCGCTACTTCGACTACCTTCATGGCCAATCGCACTTCACCCTCTCCGTCGCTGGCAATACCGTCGACCGTTGGGTGGCAGACGACACCCTCCCCAGCGACAAACCCAACGGCCACACCTCCACCCGCATCCTCCTCCACAACGTCGCCGTCCACCACGGCGACATCATCCAGATCACAGGCCAGCCCAACGCCGCCGAGCCCGCCCCCCTCGACTACATCGAGATCACCCCCGCAAAACTCCCTCAGCCGTAGCCGCTGTCAGCCTCAGGTACATCCATCATGCCCAACCCCATCCTTGAAGCCCGCGTCATCATCACCTGCCCCGGCCGCAACTTCGTCACCCTCAAAATCACCACCACCGACGGCGTCTACGGCATCGGCGACGCCACCCTCAACGGCCGCGAGTTCGCCGTCGCCGCTTACCTCCAGGAGCACATCATCCCCTGCCTCATCGGCCGCGACGCCGACCGCATCGAAGACACCTGGCAGTATCTCTATCGCGGTGCCTACTGGCGTCGCGGCCCCGTCACCATGTCCGCTATCGCCGCCGTCGACGTCGCGCTCTGGGACATCAAAGCCAAGCGCGCCAACATGCCGCTCTACCAACTCCTCGGCGGCCGCTGCCGTGAGTCCGTCACCGTCTACGCCCACGCCAACGGCCACGAGATCAGCGACCTCCTCGAATCCGTCGCACAGCATCAGGAGCTCGGCTACAAAGCCATCCGCGTGCAGGCCGCCGTCCCCGGTGTCGCCGACGCCTACGGTGTCCCTCACGGCGACAAGCCCTACGAGCCCGCCGACGGAACCATCCCCCGCGAAGAGGTCTGGAACACCCCCAAGTACCTCCGCTTCATGCCCAGGCTCATGGACGCCGTCCGCTCCAAATTCGGCTTCGACCTCGCCATCCTCCACGATGGCCACCACCGCATGACTCCCATCGAAGCCGCCTCCCTCGCCAAAAGCCTCGAAGAGTTCCAGCCCTTCTGGCTCGAAGACCTCACCCCCGCGGAAAATCAGGACGCCTTCCGCCTCATCCGCCAGCACACCACCGCCCCCCTCGCCATCGGGGAAGTCTTCAACTCCATCTTCGACTGCCAGAAGCTCATCAGCGAGCAGCTCATCGACTACATCCGCACCACCATCGTCCACGCCGGCGGCATCACCCACATGCGCCGCATCGCCAGCTTCGCTGACCTTTACGGCGTCAAAACCGGCAGCCACGGCGCCACCGATCTCTCTCCCATCTGCATGGGCGCCGCCCTCCACTTCGACCTCAGCATCCCCAACTTCGGCATCCAGGAG
Source organism: Acidobacteriota bacterium (assembly GCA_019351975.1). GTDB lineage: Bacteria > Acidobacteriota > Terriglobia > Terriglobales > Acidobacteriaceae > Granulicella. The sequence goes on along the minus strand of JABBOG010000001.1, from coordinate 19,765 downwards.
CACATGCCCCACACCGCCCTCACCGACGAAGTATTCCCCCACGCCTACACCTTCGCAAACGGCCTCATGCACCCCGGCGAAGCCCCCGGCCACGGTGTCGACATCGACGAAACCCTCGCCGCAAAACACCCCTACAAGCGCGCCTACCTCCCCGTCTGCCGCCTCGAAGATGGCACCCTCCACAACTGGTAGCTCTAAGCCACCTTCTTCTTACCCTTCGACTTCGACGGGTGCTCCGGCACATCCCGCACCTCCCGCTTCCCCGAGTGCCGCTGTAGCACCAGCGCCGAAGCTCCCCTCAACCTCGCCAATCCACCTTCCTCCGACGGCACCAGCCGCGGCGCATCTCCCGCCAGCATCGTCCCCCGCATCTCCGCCTCAATCAGCCCCCACACCACCGTAATATCCCCCGCGATAAAAATAACCTCCGGCGACAATGCCGCCGTAATCAGCCTCAACCCGCGCCCAATGTTCCGCGCCTGCTCCTTCATCGCCGCCACCGCGTGCGCATCGCCCTCCTCTGCCAGCGCATGCACATCCGCAATGCTCACCGCAGGCCCATCGCCCCGCTTCAACTCGTAAAGTTTCACCGCCGCACTCGACGACGCATACGTCTCCCAGCACCCCTTCGCTCCGCAAGCGCACTGCGGCCCCGACGGGTCCAGCACCAGGTGCCCAAACTCTCCCGCCATCCCGTTCTTCCCCACCACCGCCTGCCCATTCGCAATCACGCCGGCCCCCACTCCCTCCGAGATCGTCACCAGCACCACATTCCGCACGCCATCCATCTTCCCAAACCACATCTCCGACAGCAGCCACGCGTTTGCCGCATTATCCAGCTCCACCTTCAGCCCCGTCGCCTTCTCCACCATCCCCTGGATATCGAAATTCACCCACTTCAGGTTCGGCGCAAAGATCAGCCGCTGCGTCTCAGGATCGACCCTCCCCGGCAGCGTAATCCCCACCCCCTCAAACGACTTCCCTGCATGCTTCTCCCGCATATGCTGCATCGACCGCACGATATTCTCTATCGCCCGCTTCGGGTCCGACGCAATCGTCACCACATCCCGCGACAGAAAGTGACCATTCAAATCCACCACCGCAACAATTGCCTGTTTTGGATGAATATCCGCCGCCAAAATCACCAGGTCTTCATTCAACCCAAGCATCGTCGGCCGCCGTCCCCGCGGCCGCTTTGCCAGCATTCCTTCGCGAACCCACTCCTCCTGAATCAGTTCCTCAACGATCTCCGAAACCGTGCTCCGCTGCAGTCCCGAAAGCCGCGCCAGGTCCGCCCGCGAAACCGGCTGATGCGCCCGGATCAGCTCCAGCACCACATCCCTGTTCATATCCCGCGCCACTTCGCTCGACGCCAACTGCGCATACGCCAGATCTACTCGCCGGATTCCACTGAACTGCCGCTCTTGCTTCGCCACGCAAACCTCGTGCACCAATGTTTGGCAACAATTCTAGCCGACCCGGAACATCGCCCCACCCCAAACTACTGATTCACACCGCTCGCCATATACCCGCCATCAACCGTCAGTATCTCCCCTGTCACAAACGACGACGCCCTCGAAGCCAGAAACACAGCCGCTCCCGCCACCTCTTCCAAACGCCCAAACCTCCCCATCGGCGTTCGCATCAACTCCTCTTTCCCGCGCTCGGTGCTGAACAACAACTTCTCATTCAGCGCCGTCGGAAAGATCCCAGGAGCAATCGCATTCACCCTCACGTTCCTCGGCGCAAACTCCACCGCCAGCGACTTCGTCAGTGCTCCCACCGCCGCCTTACTCGCACCATACGCCGCCACCTCATGAAACGCCACAAAAGTCGCCAGCGACGCGATGTTGATCACGCTTCCTCTGCCCCGCTCCAGCATCGTCCGCCCAAAGATCTGGCACGCCCGCAGCGTCCCTGTCAGGTTCGTATCGAAGATCCCTTGCCACCGCTCTTCCGAGCACTCCATCGTCGGCAACCGCGCCGTAACGCCTGCCGCATTCACCAGCACATCCACCGCCCCAAAGCGCTCCATCACCTTCGCGTGCAGCGCCTCCAGCGTCCCCCGCTCCGTTACATCCGACGCCGCACGCAGCGTCCGCCGTCCCATCCCTTCAATCGCATCCGAAACCTCATCCACCTGCTCCATCCGCCGCGAGCTCGCCACCACATCCGCGCCCGCCCGGGCTAGACCCAGAGCAATCTCTCGCCCTAGCCCGGAGGTCCCACCTACGACTACCGCACAGTATCCCGAGAGATCGAAAGCGTCGTACGCCAAGGATTTGATCCACCTTCCAAACTAAATCGCGCCGAAACGCAGAACCACTCTACCACATACCTCCGCGGTTGCAGCCTCAATCGCCCATCCTCAAACCCTCAGAGCCCTGACGCCCCCATCTGCCGTCCACCCCCTCCCGCAAAGCCGGATGCGAGCACCTCGCTCCCATCCGGCCTCACCCACCTCCCCTTACTTCCCTGCCGGCTTTGCCGCACCCGCCGGCATCGTCGCCTTCATCTGCTTCATATACTCCTGCGCCAGCGCCTGCACCTTCGGCTGAAACGCTCCCATCCGCCCATGCACAATCTGCATCGCTCCCTGCGTCAACTGCGGCGACTTCGCCAGCATCGCCTGCCCTGCCGGCGACTTGTAAAACGCCAGAATCCCATCAATCTCGCTCTCCGAATACGTCGCCGCATACAACTTCACATACTCCGGCTCCAGAGCACTCCATCCCAGGCTCTGATTCACCACCGCCATCGACTGGTTCAGATAATCCTGCGTCAACTTCTTCTGCTGCGGCGTCATCTGCTGCGTTCCCGCCGCCTGCTGAATCATTCCCTGCATCTCCTGCTGGATCGCCTTCAGCATCGGATCCAGCACATGATTCATGTGCATCGCCGCAAATAGTTCCTTCACCTTCGCCTGCTTCGTAGCCTCATCCGCACGCGCCGCGCACGGAGCCACCGCCACCACCATCACCAAAACCGCAATCCATCGCTTCATCTACTGCTCCTCACTCTCTACCTGCTCTAAAATCTGCTCCGAGTCCATTGGCTTCCGCGCAAAATAATACAAACTGAACGCCAGCGCCGCGAACATCAACACACTCACCCAGTCCCTGTGCAGCGGATTGGTCTCGGAAAACGTCGGCACAACTTTATCCGTGGCCGCCTCATACAGCTTCACACAAACGCCCACCAGTCCCATAATACCGCCCGCCGCAATCAGCCCCGATGCATACAGACTTCCCGACGAAATCTCTGTCTCCGCCTCTGTCTTCGGCCCCGTCCCATGCCTCGCCATCGCACTGTCCACCATCCATCGCACAACCCCGCCCACAAAGATCGCCAGCGTCGTCCCAATCGACAGATACGCCCCCACCGCAAACGTCAGCGACCGCACTCCCAGCAGCTCAATCCCAATCACCAGCGCCACACCCAGCAGCACCAGGCTCCACGGCAGCTTCCGGCTCAGAATGCCATTGATTACCGTCGCCATCAGCCGTCCCTGCGGTGCCGCGGCCTTCTCGCTGCCAATGCCTTGAACCCATTGCACGGCGATCTTCCCCGTCGCCGGATCATACAAATACTTCCCATCCTCCAGCGTCGCCGATCCAATCGAGTTCAGCACCACAAACTTCTTCGCATCCGTCAGCTCCGTATGTTCTGCCTTAACCGAACTTCCCGCCGCCCTGCGCTCCGTCACCTCCAGATGATCCCGCTTGAAGTTCCCCTGGTTCGTCACCCCGTCCGGCAGCGCCGCCAGCGAGATCGCCCGCGGCGTCGGCAGCCGCTGAAAGCTCTCCAGCCCCTTATTCATCGCATTCAGCGTCGCCCCAATCGAAAACACAGAGATGATCACCCCCACCATCACCGCCACCTGTTGCTTCCACGGCGTCGCCCCAATCAGGTACCCCGTCTTCAAATCCTGGCTAGTATCCCCCGCATTCGACGCCGCAATGCACACCATTCCGCCAATCGTGATCGCCAGCGCCCCAAACGCCGGAGACGTCCATCCCTTCACCAGGAAGATCGCCGAAACCGCCATCAGCGTCGCAATCGTCATCCCGCTCACCGGGCTCGCGCTCGACCCCACGATCCCCACAATCCGCGCCGAAACCGTCACAAACAGGAACCCGAACACCACCACCAGCAGCGACGCCGCCAGGTTCGCCAGCCATCCCACCTGCGCCCCCGGTATCGGCTGAAACTCCAGAAACAGAAACATCAACCCGATCAGCACCACACTCCCGGCAATCACCACACTCATTGGGATATCGTGCTCGGTCCGCAACGGCTGCTCGGCCGCCGCGCCCTTCTTCACGCCCATCTTCGCGAACCCCGCACTCAGCGCGCTCACAATCGTCGGAGCCGTCCGCAGCAGCGTAATCAGCCCGCTCGCCGCCACCGCTCCCGCTCCCATCGGCCGCACATACGTCGACCACAGCTCGCTCGGGCTCATCGCCGCAATCGGCACCACCCCCGGATACAGCGGCCCCGGCAGGTGTTTCCCAAAGAACACAATCGCCGGCATCAGCACCAGCCAGCTGAACACCCCGCCCGCCAGCATAATCGCCGACACCTTCACCCCAATGATGTACCCCACCCCCAGGTACTCAGGTGTCACATCCGCCCGAATCGCCGCCCCCCGCAAAATCTGCTGCCCATGCGGATCGAAGTTCGGTTCCCAGTTCGGCGTCGCAGGAAACAAGCTCAGCAGGTTCTCGTTCTGGAACAGTGTGTACAACCCACCCAGCCCCAGCCCCAGAAACACCCGGCTCGCAAACGACCCGCCGCGCTCCCCTGCCTGCAGCACATCGGCGCACGCCGTTCCTTCCGGGTACGTCAGCGTTCCATGCTCCTCCACAATTAATTGCCGCCGCAGCGGAATCATGAACAGCACGCCCAGCCATCCGCCGAACAACGCCAACGCGAAGATCCTCGTGCTCTCCAGATCGAACCCCAGAAAGATCAACGCAGGCAGCGTAAAGATCACGCCCGAGGCAATCGACTGCCCCGCATTCCCCGTCGTCTGCACAATGTTGTTCTCAAGGATCGACGCCCGCCCAAACGCCCGCAGGATCGAGATCGACAGCACCGAGATCGGTATGCTCGCCGCCACCGTCAATCCCGCGCGCAGCCCCACATACACCGTCACCGCGCCAAAGATGACACCAAACACCGCACCCAGCAGCAGCGCTCGTACCGAAAGCTCCTTCCGGCTCTCATTCGCAGCAACAAAAGGGCGAAACGACGTCCGTGCAGCCATCAGCAGCAGTCTCCGATTCCACAAAGATTCAAACGCAACATTGCATCGCAGTGTATCAGCGCCCCACCACGCCTGTTTTCCGCACCTCCCGCACCCACCAACAACCTGGAACCAACAACCTACAACCCGTCCCGTCCCTACCCCGCAATCCTCATCGTCCGCCCATGCCGGGTCACAATCGCCAGCCGCTCGCTCCCCAGAATCTTCTTCGCCTGCCCGCGCGCATGGCTCGCCCACGGCCCGCTCGGGTCCAGCCGCATATAGATCGTCCAGTGCCGCAGCGCCTTCCTTGGCTCTTTCATCCGCTCATACGCCAGCGCCAGATTGTAGTGCGCATCCGCATACTGCGGCACCAGCGCCAACGCCCTCTGGTACGCCGTCACTGCTTCATCCATCCGCTGCTGCTCATCCAGCACATTCCCCAGGTCGAAAAACGCCAGCGCATACTCCGGATCACTCACCGTAGCCCGCCGGTACAGCCTCTCCGCCCCCGCAAAATCCCGCTCGTTATACCGGATCGTCCCCAGATTGATCGCCGCAGCTGCATGTCCCGGCTGCATCTCCAGAATCGTCTCGTACACCACCTTCGCTTCATCCAGACGCCCCGGAATCTCCTCCAGCCGCACCGCCCGCTGAAACATCTCCTGCACCTCAGCGATTCCCGCCGAGATCTCCTGCGCACGCCGCCGCACCACCGCCATCCCTCCGCCATGCGCCAGCTCAAAATCGAATGCCATCTGCCGCGTCATCGGGTCCACCAGCGCGCCCCACTGCCGAAACCGCAGCCGCGTCCCATGCCCTACCGCCACCGACTCCAGCAGCGGATTCACCATTCCCGAAACCTTCTGCATCGCGTCCACTGACCGCCGTATGCTCTTCACCGAGATACGCGTCGCCGTCAGGTCCCGCAGCTTCCGCAGCTGCACTAACTCATCAAATGAGTACATCTCCGACGACCCAATCAGCCCCGCCCGCTCCCATGCAACCAGCTGGCGAACAGGCACTCGCAGAATGCGCAGAACGTCTTCACGGCAGTATCGGCTCACAGCGTCCATCTCATCATTCTCAGCTTTATCTGCATCCGCACCATGCGGCGTGCTCTAGCTGCGAGTATGCGTGCGCAACCCGCTCCAATCAAGACCTTTACATGCAATTCCGATAAAACCAGTGGATATCGTGAACCAAATCAGGTTCGCTCCGCTCCACCGCACCCTGTCTCGTGCTTGCCAGCACATACTGCTTCACCCAGAATACCTCCGCCGCTCCCCGCGAAGCGCTGGCACGCTGCAGCCAGTCCCTCAGCGCAACGCGCAACACCTCACACCACTACGCGACTCCAGATGCCGCCAGAGACGTCTCCTCCTCCGGCCAGTGGACCTCTGGCAACTGCTCAAATCCCGGCTTAGCCAAAAGATATCCTTGTATCAGCCGGATGCCGCAACTGCGCACCGCGCGGTACTCCTCCATGGTCTCCACGCCCTCCGCCACCACGCTCTGTCCCAGCGCCGTCGCCAGCGCGACAATCGCCTGAACAATCATCAGGGCTGTGGGCCGTTGCCCTAGATCGCGCACCAACCCAATGTCCAGCTTCAGATGATCGACAGGTATCTCCGACAACAGAGTCAGCCCTGAATAGGCAGCCCCAAAGTCATCAAGCGATACCTTGAAGCCACGTCGTCGGTACTCCTCTACAATCCCCCGCAAATGCTCCTTGTCGACAATCTCTTCTCCCTCGGTAATTTCAAAGATCAGGCGGTCCACGGGAAAGTCATAGCGTCGGGCCGTCTCAAGAGTCAATTGAATACATGCGCTCGGGCTGTACACCGCTCCAGGCATGAAATTGATCGACAGCCGCGCACCCGTCTCGACCAGACCCAGCTTCACCGCCGTGGAGATCGCCGCAACCCGGCAGTTCTGATCGAACGCGTATCGATTCTCCTGCGTAATCTGGTTCAGGACCGAACACGCCGGTTCACCCTGGGGCCCGCGTACCAGCGCCTCATACGCAAACACCTCCCGCGCCACCACGTCCACGATCGGTTGAAACGCTATGCTGAATGGAAAAGGCTTCTCCACTCCATCGCGGCAAGCAAGGCATCGGTTAGTGGGCATCGGCGGTGTCATAATATTGTTATCGGCACATAGTTGTTGCGCTTTAGCCTCTCACGTACCTTCCGTGCGGTCAATCGCCCCTATTACAAATATTCCATAATCTTTCGATCCGATCCCACCCTACGAACCCCTCCCCTCCTTTCGTCCATGCCGCGCCGCTGGTCCACCTCCACGACCTTACTTCGCCTCCATCGCACTCCACGCACTCATCCCTCCCACCACATTCGACACCTTCGCAAACCCCTCCCTTCGCAGCACACTGCACGCCGCCGCCAACCTGTAGCCGCTCTGGCACATCACCGCAATCGGCCGCGACCTGTCTAAACCCCTCACCCGCTCCGCCAGATGCGCCAACTCCGCGCTCTTCGCCTCCGGCACATGCCCGGCCTGATACTCGCCCGGTCGCCGCACATCCAGCAACTGCACCTCCGCATGCTCCTGCAGCAACGAACGCAGCTCATCCACCGGCATCTGCTCTATCGTCGATACCTCCAGCCCCGCCTTGTCCCACGCATACATTCCACCCTCCAGATACCCCGCCACCGTCTCCACACCCACCCGCGCCAGCCGCATCACAGCCTCATCCACCCCATCTTCCTCCTCGGCCACCACCACAATCGGCGTCTGCATATCCAGCAAACTCCCTGCCCACGACGCAAACTGCCCCGACAACCCGATATTCAGCGCCCCCGGCACATGCCCATTCCCAAACTGCGCCGCCGACCTCACATCCAGCACAAACGCTCCCTTCTCCGCAGCGTCCTTCACCTCCGCCGGCGTCATCGCCTTCGGTCGCTCCGCCTTCTCCAGCGCCTTCGCTCCCGTCCGGTTCAGTTCCGCATCTTTCGAGAAGTACGCCGGCGCCTCCGGCAGGTCCGTCGTCATCATCGCCACAAACGCCTCCTTCGACATCGGTTGCAGCGCATAATTAAACCGCCGCTGCAACCCCATCGTCGACGAGCTGTCCTTCGAGATATTCCTTCCGCACATCGACCCCGCACCATGCGCCGGATAGATCTCCACACTGTCCGCCATCCGCATCAGCTTTTCGTGCAGGCTGTCGTACAGCATCCCCGCCATCTCTTCCGCCGTAAACCCCTTCGATCCCGCCAGGTCCGGCCGCCCAACATCACCGAGAAACAGCGTATCGCCCGTCAGCAGCTTCATCGGAGCCTCCCTGTTTATCGGGTCCTCGATCAGCACGCAGATCCCCTCCGGCGTATGCCCCGGCGTCTCCAGAATATGCAGTGAAATCCCACCCAGCCTCACCACATCGCCGTCCTTCACAGCATGGTGCGCGAACGCCGCATGCGCCTTCTCCCCAAAGATGATCTCCGCTCCCGTCCGCTCCGCCAGCTCCCTGTGCCCACTCACAAAATCAGCGTGCAGATGCGTCTCCAGCACATGCGAGATCTTCAGCCCCTGCTTCCCCGCCTCCTCGATATACTGCTCCACATCGCGCTGCGGATCCACCACCACCGCAACTCCATCCGATCCGATCAGATACGACGCATGAGCCAGACATCCCAAATAAAACTGCTTGAAGTACATACCTGCTCCTTGTCCTGGACCTCGCCATCATCCACCGGCGCCCTCAACGAGGACGAGATGCCGCCGATGCACCCAAAACGGTCTTGTACGATATCGCTGTACAGAAACGCGCACTCACCGTGACTCTACACCACACGCATCGGGCCCATCGATCCTGCACCGGCCAATGGCAAGGTCGCCCACGCCGCGCCCGCTCTCGTCCTCAGCCACGCAGACCACATCCTCTTGCCCACGCCATCAACATGCTACCGTCAAGGCACCATCCATGTGTTTCTCGCAAAACAATTCGAGGACTATGATCAAGTGAACCGCACGAAGACCATCCTCGTATGCAGCGGCCTCACTCTCGCACTCTATACCGTCGCCATCGTCGTCGGTCTCACAGTCAACGACCTATCCTCCGGCAAGGATGATCTATCTCGCAGCCCCGGAAGGGCGTGGCAGCCGCCTTCTTCAATGTCGATTCCTTCCACGCCGCGCGGCGACAGCATCCGCCGCGGCGCGCTCATCTTCGATGAAACTCCCATCTACGCCTCCAAAGACACACCTTCGAAGATAAGCTGCTCCAGCTGCCACGCCGGAGGCGGCATGCAGCCCTTCGCCTCTCCCGTCGTCGGCATGACAAAGCTCTTTCCCATGTTCAACGCACGCGCCGGCCGCGTCATCAGCCTGCCGGACCGCATCGAAGAGTGTTTCGTCCGCAGCGAGAACGGCCAGCCAATCCCCTACTCAGGCGCCACCATGCAGGATCTGCTCGCATACATTGGCTGGCTATCCACGCCTCAGCCAGACCATCAGCCGTACCATGGCCGCGGCTTGATCTCTCTTCCTCTCCTCACGCCCAACCCCACCCACGGCCAGAACATCTACGCCACGCAGTGCGCCGGCTGTCACGGGACCGACGGCCAGGGTCGTGCTCCCCTCTTCCCGCCCGTCTGGGGTCCCATGTCATTCAACGACGGTGCTGGCCTGGACAGCATCCAGAAAATGGCTGCTTTCGTCCAGCACAACATGCCGCAGAATCGCATGGGAATCCTCTCGCCGCAGGAAGCCTACGACGTAGCTGCATTCATCCATGCCCAGCCCCGTCCAGCCTTCAACAACGCCTACAAAAAATTCTGAGCCTACATCCCAGGCGGCGGTGGCGGCGTTCCAGAGATCGGAGCAGGTGCTGCCTGCGGCTTCGGAGCCGTCAGCCCCGGAACCATCGGCGCCTCTCCCACACTTCCATTCGCCGCATCCAGGATGCTGATGTGATAACGGTCCAGCGTCGTCGAAAGCAATTGCAGCAGCGCCGCACGGTCTTTTGCATAGGCCGCCGTCGCAGAGATCAACGTATTGTCCGCAGAAGCAAGGTTCCGCCCTTGCTGGAGTACGTTGGCCGTAGTCGACGCACCCAGCTTGTACTTCTTCTGCTCTGCCGCATAACTCTGCGCCGCATAATCGTGTGACGCCTGCGCTGCAGCCACCTGTGCACGATCATTGGTCAGCGCATACTGGCCATTGATCACCTGTATCCGAATCTGCGTATATAGCTGCTGCAACCGCATCTGCGACTGCCGAAGCTCCATCTGCGATCGCGCCTGGTCCGCCTGCGCCGTCCGGTTGCGCAGCGGTATCGTCACATTCACGCCCACACCATAATCAGGAAATGAATTATTCAGCGTGCTCGAAAAAACGCTCCGGTAATTCGCCGACACCGGGCACGACGACGCAGGATACCCGCTGGCTCCAGCCTGAGCAGCGCAGCTCGGACTCACCAGTCCTCCCGCAGCCGCCGCCCCATAGAATCCATACGCATCCACAACCGGCAGCAGCCCATTCTTCTCCGCCTTGATCGTGATCTGATTATTCTTCATATTCAGCACAGCTTGCTCAATCTGCGGATTATTCTCGTACGCCTCTCGCACCAGATCCTCCACCGGCATATCTTCCTCCGGCAAACGGTCCAGAGCCACACGGTCCGTCGGAATCACCGGAGCCGCCGAAAGCTGCGGGTCATTCAGATTCCGCGCAATCGCCTGCTTCATAATCAACTGCTGATACTCCAGGTTCGTCTGCGCCGCAATCAACGCCTGCTTGTCCGTTGCCACCGTCGCATCCGAGTTCACCACATCCAGCGGTGCCAGCGTGCCTATCTGCAACTGCTTGCGGTTGTCCTCCGTCAGCTGCGTCGATTGCGCCACCGCGCGCTCCTTCGCCTGCTCATCCTCATACGCACTCACCAGCCCCCAGTAAATGTTCTCCACCTGGTTGACCGTATACAGCAACTGCTGCCGGAACGCGGAATCGGTAATCCGGCGATCGTTCTTCGCCTGCACAATGAAGCGCGCATTGATCCCCGTACCAAAACCCTGCAACAGATGCTGCGTGAGCGTCGCGCGGAAGTTCGTTGCCAACGCCGGATCGAACGAGGAGTAAGGGTTGTCGGTCACCTGACGCGAGTTATCGAAGATCACAGCCAGTTGTGTACCCGTCTTGAAGCCCTGCGTATAGCCGAAGTTATATGTCTCGGTCTTGTTGTAGATCACCGGAAGACCCGCACTGAAGAACAGATTCGTCTGTTGCTGTGACACAGACTCATACGAAATCTGCGATGTGATCACTGGATCTAACACCTCTGGCGCAGGTCCGCCGCCATTGGTGCTCAACACCAGGCCCGACGTTCCCGCACCGCCGCCGCCCGTGCCGCTCGACGTCCCTCCAGGCCCACCTCCGCCGGTGATCGTCGAACTCGTTCCTCCCAGCGTATTCGTCACCAGGCCCGTCGGCACACCGTGCAAACTCGCCCCAGCCCGTGCGCGCAAAAGATCCGTATCGGCGATATCCAGATCCACCCGCGCAATCGCGATATCGTAGTTGTTTTCGATCGCCAGCGTCACGGCATCCGAAAGGCTCAGATAGATCTTGCCGTCGCGCAGCAGATCGTCCATCCGCGGCGTATTGCTCAGCCGCGGCGCAGGATAATCCGTCGCCGTATACCACCGAAACGGGTCAGGAAACCCTGACTTTCCCCGGCTGTAGTCCTCCTCGTTCGGTCGGAACAGCAACTGTGGCGTCAGCCGCGGTGCCGGTGCCTGCGGCAATCCAGGCGTCCCCGTCGTATCGTTTCGCACCTGCTGCGGAACAGCCGGAGCCGTCGGACTCACCTGCTGGGCAGCAAGCACCGTCTGCTGCGCTACGCCTTCAGGCAACGTACTCATCAGTGTAAGGGCGACGCAGACGCTTGCCTGCCAATGTCTTAATCTCACGTTCACTTCTCCAGCGTGCAGCTTGCACTTCAATTGCTGTCCGTTGCGATTAGATACGACAGCATCGGCCAGTTGGTTCCAGCCAAACGATAGGGGACACCTAAGTATATGTGTCCCGCTTGCTGATTCAACACCACATTTGCACGCGCACCCTCCGCATATTCCCTAAAGCGTGCGAAAACCAATACTTGCCCCAATTTGACCTCGCTACAATCAAGGTTGCGGCTCGCACACCATGACACTCTGGAAACTCACGCTCAGCTACGACGGCACCACCTTCCACGGTTGGCAGATTCAACCCGGCCTCCCCACCATCCAGGGCGCACTCGCCGACGCCATCCATTCCGTCACAGGCGAGCACATCCTTCCCCAGGGCTCCGGCCGCACCGACGCCGGTGTGCACGCCCTCGGCCAGGTTGCATCCTTCGCATCCCCCACTCCCATCCCCCTGCCAAACCTTCTGCGAGCACTCAACCACGCTCTTCCGCCCAGCATCCGCGTGCTCCACGTCGAGACCGCCGCCCCACACTTCCACGCACGCCACTCCGCCATCCGCAAAACCTACGAATATCGCATCTTCCAGCGCAGCACCGAGCCTCACGCCCAGATCTCTCAGCCGGAAAACGTCTGCTCGCCCTTCGACGCGCCCTACACATGGGACTGCCGCTGGCGGCTTGCGCTCGAACCCATGCAGCGCGCCGCCGCCATCCTCTGCGGCACCCACGACTTCACCTCCTTCGCTGCCGCCGACCCCGACGCTGCGCAGCGCGAATCCGAAGATTCCCGCCCCAATCCCCTGAAGACCATCTACGACTCCCTCCTGGAGCGCACCGCCTCTCGGATCACCTACCGCGTCACCGGCTCCGGCTTCCTCCACCACATGGTCAGGAATATCGTCGGCACCCTCGTTGACGTCGGCCGCGGCAGCCTCCCTCCAGCCGAGATGCACCGCATCCTCGCCGCCAAAGATCGCTCCGCCGCCGGCCCAACCGCTCCCCCACAAGGCCTCTTTCTCGCCTCCGTCGAATACCCCTCCCCCGCGCACCCGCATCTCCCATCCGACAAGTCAGGGGTTACGCTTTGAGCGCAGCCGACCACAACCGCATCGTCACCCTCGCCGCCGACCGCGCCGTGCATCAGGCCTTCCGATGGCTGCACCTTCACGAGCCCCAGATGCGCCGCTGGCAGATGGACTTCCTCGCCATCCCCGCACCTCCCTTCCAGGAAGCCGACCGCGCCGCATGGTTCCGCGATCAACTCCATCAGCTTGGGCTGGCAAACGCCCACATCGACGCAGAAGGTAATGCCATCGCGGAGTTACAAGCCCCCGGCTCCACCGGCGCAGAAGATCTCGTACTCCTCAGCGCCCACCTCGACACCGTCTTTCCTGCCGGCACCGATTGTCGCCCCCGCGAAGACGGCCCCCGCATCCTTTGCCCCGGTGCCTGCGACAACGGTGCGGGCCTCACCGCGCTCCTTGCCATCGCCTCCGCCCTCGTCCAAGCCCGTATCAAACCCGTATCCACCATCGTCTTCTCCGCCAACGTCGGCGAAGAGGGCGAAGGCGACCTCCGCGGCATGCGCTACCTCTTCTCCAATGCATCACCCTACGCCGGCAGAATCCGCTGCGCCCTGGCGCTCGAAGGTGCCGGAGACACAACCGTCGTCGATCGAGCTCTCGGCAGCCGCAGACTTCGCGTGCGCATCACCGGCCCCGGAGGACATTCCTGGGCCGACGCAGGCCGTCCAAACCCGATCATGGCCCTTGCAACCGCCCTCGTCGAACTCGGCAGACTTACCCTCCCCGCAAAGCCCCGCACCACGCTCAACTACGGCATCATCTCCGGCGGCAGCTCCGTCAACTCCATCCCCGAACGCGCCAGCGCGGACCTCGACCTCCGCTCCACCTCCGCCCTCGAGCTTGACCGCCTCGAACTCGCCGTCCTCAACACCCTCTCCCGCGTCTTCAACAACGCAGAGACAAGCCGCTCCGCCACACCGCTGAAACTCCACGTCGAGCGCATCGGAAACAGGGCTTCGGGCATCTTGCCGCCCACCTCTCCGCTCTTCACCAGCCTCCGCGCCGTCGATCGTCACCTCGGCCTCACCACCGAAACCCGTATCGGTTCCACAGACGCAAACCTTCCCCTCTCCATCGGCATTCCCGCCCTCGCCATCGGTGCCGGAGGCTCCGGTTCAGGCATTCACACCCTGCAGGAGTCCTACGACCCCACCGGACGTGAGCTTGCCCTCCGCCGCATCCTCCTGCTCTTGCTCGACGCCTGCAGCCTCACCGCCTCCGCAGCGGCACAGCAAAGAACCAGGCCCGCTTGATACACTCATCGCGTGCATCCACACTTTCGTAGCTGCGTCACGCGCAGCCTCTTCGCCATCGCTCTCGTCTGCGTTCGCAGCGCCCCGGCACAAGCGCCGGACACCATCTTCTTCCACGGCGACATCCTCACCGGCACGCGCCTCAAAGCCGGCGACACGTCCACAACTCCCGCCCGCGTAACCGCTATCGCCATCCGATCCGGCACGATCATCGCCGCCGGCTCCGATAAGCAGGTCCTCGCGCTCAAAGACACCCACACCACCAGCATCGACCTCCACGGCGCCTTCGCCATGCCCGGCTTCAACGACGCGCACACCCACATCGCCTTTGCCGGCCAGCAACGCCTTACCGTCGATCTCGACAACGTACCCTCTCTCTCCGCGATGCTCGCCAAGATTCGCTCCTACGCAGCGTCCCTCCCGCCCGGCGCATGGATCGTCGGCGGCGGTTGGGACCAGACCAAATGGGCCTCCAGGACCCTCCCCACACGCCAGGATCTCGACGCCGTTACCGGAGACCATCCCGCACTTCTCGAGCGCACCGACGGCCACATCGCGGTCGCCAACAGCGCCGCACTCGCTGTCGCCAACATCAACGTCGGCACACCAAATCCCATGGGCGGCCAGATCGACCACGACAGCAACGGTGACCCCACAGGCATCATCCGCGAAGCTCCCGCCCTCGCCCTCCTTCAGCAGAAGATCCCTCCGCCCACCACCGAGACCCGCCGCAAAGCCCTCGAACTCTCTATCCAAGATGCTCTCTCCCACGGCGTCACCTCCATCCAGGACTACTCCACCTGGGACGACTGGCTCGTCCTCGAAGAACTCGAGCACACCGGCAAACTCCCCCTTCGCATCTCCGAGTGGATCGACTTCAACCTCCCGCTCGCGGTCCTCAACGAGCGTCGCGCCAGCCACCCCGCCAACGACCCGCTCCTCCATCTCGCCATGCTCAAGGCGTTCATGGACGGCTCCCTCGGTTCGCGCACCGCAGCCATGAACGACTCCTACACCGACCAGCCCGGTGACATGGGCCTCCCGCGCTACGATCAGGACAAGCTCAACCAGATGTCCTCCGACCGCGCCGCCGACGGCTTCCAGCTCGGCTTCCACGCCATCGGCGATCTCGCCAACGACATGGCCCTCAACGCCTTCGAAGCCGCCGAGCAGGTAGGCCGTCCCGCAGATCAACCTGCGCCGCCCACCGATCCCAACGCCGCCATCGTCACCGCGTCACCCATCACCCCCAGGCCATCCGACTTCCGCTTCCGCATCGAGCACGCTCAGGTCGTCTCTCCCGGTGCCTTCGACCGCTTTGCTCAACTCGGCGTCATCGCCAGCATGCAGCCGTCCCACCTCCTCACCGATATGACCTGGGCCGCCGAACGGCTTGGCCCCGATCGCTCCAGGCGCGCCTACGCCTGGAAGTCTTTCCTTGATCACGGCGTCGTCGTCGCCTTCGGAACCGATTACCCCGTCGAGTCCATCTCTCCCTTCCGCGGCCTCTATGCCGCCATCACCCGGCAGAACGTCCAAGGAACCCAGACCTTCGAGCCGCAGGAGAAGCTCACCATCAATCAGGCTATCTACGCCTATACCCAGGCCTCCGCCTTCGCCGAGTTCCGCGAGCACCTCAAAGGCCGCCTCGAACCCGGATACCTCGCCGACATCGTCGTTCTCGACCGCGACATCACCAGGGCCGCACCGCAAGACCTGCTCCGAACCAAGGTTCTGCGCACCATCGTCGGCGGAACCACCGTCTATCAGGCGCCATGACGCTGGCTCAGGCAAAGGCGTCCCTCACCTCGCGCGCCTTTATCGCGCATCTCCTGCTGCTCGCCGTCGTGCTCGTCTGGGGCGCAACCTTCTCGCTCGTCAAAGCCGCCCTTCGCGACACCACGCCCCTTGTCTTCAACCTCGTCCGCATGACCCTCGCATCGTTCGTGCTTGTCCTCGCGAATTGGCCAGCCTTGAAACACCTCACCCGAACTGAACTCAAGCTGGGTGCGGCCGCTGGCATCTTCCTCGCCCTTGGCTATCAACTCCAAACCACGGGCCTGAACCACACGACCCCCTCAAAAGCCGCCTTCATCACAGGCTTGGTCGTCGTCATCGTTCCCCTGCTAAGCGCTCTCCCCGGCGCGCGCTCTTCCGCCTCCGAAAAACCCTCCATCGACACCTGCATCGGAGCCGCACTCGCCTTTGCCGGCCTGGTCTTACTCACCACCCCGCCCGGCTCTGGCTCCGCCCTGCTCTCCGGCATCGGTCTCGGCGAGTGGCTGTGTCTCGGTTGCGCCATCGCCTTCGCCGCCCACCTCCTCACGCTCTCCCACGCTGCACCAAAGGTCTCCGCCCGCAAACTCGGCACGCTTCAAATCGGCTTCGCCGCACTCTTCATGCTGGCCACACTCCCTCTCGGCGGACGTCCTCACTTCCACAGCAGCACCATCCTGTGGCTCGCGCTTCTCATCACCGCCGTCTTCGCCACCGCCGCCGCCTTCACCATCCAAAGCTGGGCTCAGCAGCACCTCCCTGCCTCGCACACCGCCCTCATCTTCACCCTCGAGCCCGTCTTCGCGTGGCTCACCGCCCTCCTCTTCTACGGAGAACAACTCAGCCCCCGCTCTCTCCTCGGCGCCGGGCTCATCTTCACCGGCATACTTCTTGCAGAGCTTCGGCCAACCTCCCGAGGTAAGTCACAACTCCTACCTATGGCAGGCGCATAGTATCTCCCAACATCTTGCGTAAAAACAGACTAACGACACTCTTCCATAGACATGACAAACCTTGACTGCGACCTTTCAACGCGAATCACGTCTATCACTTTGGCGAACGAACTGCGCAAGCCTTAAAGGATCATGCGTTTCGCAGTCACTCCAAGCATCTGTACAAAGAACGAGGAAAAGACACCCATGGAATCACCCAATCGCTCCAGCCGTGGCTTGTGGACCAGAGTCCGCAATGGCAGTTTGACTACCACCTTTACCGTCCTTGCAACCCTCTCCATCGGCGTCCTCGCAGGTTCCATGCTCACCGGCAAGGTAAGTGCCAAGCAGGTCAACTCTAGCGATGCCCAGCCTCTTTCCATTCCCAACCCCGTCACCCTCTCCAACGGATTTTCCGCAATCGTCAAACAGGTCGGCCCGGCTGTCGTGAATATCAACGTCGAGACCCTTCCCAAGCAGCCAACATCCGCCCGCAATCACCGCGCGATGCCCCAGGATCCCAACGGCGACGACGACCAGGGCCAGGGTCAGGGTCAGGGCGATCAAGGCATGCAGGACTTCTTCAACCGCTTCTTCGGCGGCCAGGGTGGTCCTGGTGGCCAGGGTGGTCAGGAAGCAGGCCCACGCCGCGCTCTCGGCTCCGGCTTTATCGTTGACCCCCGCGGTTACATCATCACCAACAACCACGTCGTCGATGGTGCCGACCACATCTATGTAAAGCTCTCCAGCGACCCTGACGACCCCTCCAGCCAGGGACGTCCCGCCACCCTCATCGGCACCGACAAAGACACCGACATCGCAGTCATCAAGATCGACTCCAAAGAGCCGCTGCCCACAGTAAAAATGGGTAATTCCGACAGCATTCAGGTCGGCGACTGGGTTCTCGCCATCGGAACCCCCTTCGGTGAGCGCAACACGGTCTCCGCTGGGATCATCTCGGCCAAAGACCGCACCATCGATGAGGGCGGCGATGCCAATGGCGTCGCAGTCAACGAGTTCCAGAAGTTCATCCAGACTGACGCAGCCATCAACCCCGGCAACTCCGGTGGCCCGCTCGTCAACATGGCCGCTCAGGTCATCGGCATGAACACCGCCATCTTCACCCAGTCTGCCGGTAGCGAAGGCATCGGATTCGCCATGCCCTCCAACACCATCATCAATGTCTATAACCAGCTCATTGGCCCAGAACATAAGGTCGTTCGCGGCTCAATCGGCGTCCAGTTCCAGGCCGCAGAATCCTCCGCTGTCGGTCGCGTCTATGGCTTCGCCAATGGCGGCGTCATCGTCAGTGAGGTCGTACCCAATGGCCCCGCTGCAAAAGCCGGCGTCCAACCCAAGGACATCATCGTCTCGGTGGACGGTAACCCCATCAAAAATGGTGACCAGCTCATCCAGATCGTCTCCGCCAAGCGCCCCGGTTCCACCGTCAAGCTCGGCATCATTCGTGGTGGTCAGCATCTGACACTCGATGTCGGTGTGACGGACAGAACCAAGCTCTACGCCAACATGAACGGCGGCAGCGACCAGTCCAACAGCTCCAATCCATCGGATGTTGGCCAGAATATGCTAGGTATCACCGTCCAGCCGACCAGCCAGGCCACCGCCAGCCACATTCACATCAACGGCGGCGTCACGGTCACCAGCGTCAAGCCAGGCTCCTTCGCCGACAACATCGGCCTCGGCCAGGGCGCTGTCATCACCGAGATCAACCGTAGACCCATCACCGACGAAGCAAGCTACCGCTCTGTCGTCACATCCCTCAAACCCGGCGACGATGTCGTCTTTGTCGTCCGCGATCCCCGTAATCCGAACGGCGGCGACTCCTACGTCGGAGGAACGTTGCCGCAGTAATGCTCTGCAAGAGAGGCGCAGACCCCCCAGTCTGCGCCTCTTTTACTGCATCAGGCATCTATCCGCTCCGCTCCCGCCTTGCACCATTCCAACAATTTGTTTAACCTTGCAAGACGAGACGGCACGACCAATTTTGTATCGATTTGCGTCACCGAAGGGAATCAGAGTGGTCCATCTTCCACATAAATCGTTGTTCGTGAGCGCTCTGCTCCTCTCCGTGCCTGTAGCCGCTCTGGCTGCTCCTAAAACTGTGGCTGCTAAAAAGCACACGCACGCAACCACCAAAACGGTTGCAGCTCACACCGGCAAACTTAGGCACACAAAGTCAGCCACCGTCGCGCATCACCACGAGATGTCCATTCCCGCCATGCCAGCCGAACGCGCTACAGAGATTCAGACAGCGCTTATCCAGAAGGGCTATCTCACGGGTACGCCCACCGGTACCTGGGATGCACAGACAGTCTCCGCAATGCAAAAGCTACAAGGCGATAACGGCTGGCAAACCAAGATCACTCCCGATTCCCGGGCACTCATCAAGCTTGGCCTCGGCCCGCATCCCGCGCCGAATGACCCGGACCACTCGCAGGACATCGCACAAGCTTCGGCACATTAGAGCTGATTAGCCAAAGGTATATAGCTTGATTCTTTGCAGCGGCTTTTGCGTGGTT